>JAWKON010000005.1:0-206519 GCA_041391125.1 Caldilineaceae bacterium | reverse complement strand
ATCAGCTAGAAAACGGTACTTTGAGCGAATGCCGGTTGAGTAGACTGCGGCAGTTTGCAGTCGTATCGAAACCCAGTGAGCGGCTCCTTGCAGTGCGTTCTAAACTACCGGTCTCAAAATGATTTCACTTTAGTTTTCGAAAGTTCTACCAGAGAGAAGAAATTGCGGTTTTATACAGAGCAGAGAATAAGTGACGTGATACCCATCGCCGAAAACACAGGACACAGCCAACATGATCACTTCAAAAGCACTGATAAGCGTCTTCAAGAAGTGGCGGAATGTCACAGAGATAGGCGCCTGTTCCTTGGCAAACCTGGCTATTGTGCAGGAGCAGCGAACCAAAGGGCGCTATCGCAATACCGATGCCGGGAATGGCCTCGCGATTCAGGAATTAATCCAACGCGCTGCCAGGGAGCTGTGGCCAGATTGTGAAGACGATACCTATGCGGATGATCCCAAACGTTTTCGCATCATTATTGCGGAGCGTTTTATAGAGGGGCGCAATCCCGGCTATTTGCAAGCGAAGCTGGGTTTGGCCAAAGCGCAATATTTTGTGAAACAGGGGCAGGCCATTGACCTGCTGGCCGCCAAATTATCAGAATGGGAAGCGCAACACGGTCAGAAGCGCAACGCGCCCTATCCTGGAACATATAGTCCGCCAGATGTGGCCTCCTTTGTGGGGCGGCAGACCGAGCTTGGCTACTATAGCCAGAAGATCGCTGAACTCAACTATGTCGTCATTACAGGTTTTCCCGGCGTTGGCAAAACTGCGCTGGCCGCCAAATTGGTGCGCCAAATCGCCCAGCCCGAGAATGTATTTTGGTATCCGTGCCGTCATGGGGATAGCGCCGACACGCTGATGTGGGCCTTGGCCCAATTTCTCCTGGAGCACAATCACCCTGAACTATGGCAGAACTTAAACAGCGCAGGCGAGTCTGAAAAGTTGGCCACACCCCTGGCGCATCGCATCGATCTAGCCATGCAGATCCTATCGACCAACGGCTATTTAGTCTGCCTGGATGATTTCCAATTCATCGATGACGAGCCGCACGTCCGCCAATTGGTGGAGCAGTTCTACGCCGCCACCCAAACCGTGCGGCTCCAACTCGTCGTCACATCCCACCGCATTCCACTCTTTATGCGACAGATTTTTCAACCGCTCACCGGATTAAGCCGGCCAGATGCGCATACATTTCTACGCAAACAAAACATCCATTTAACCACGGCGCAATTTGAGAAACTGTATGCGCAAATTGACGGCCACGTGGTCATGTTGAATCTGGCCGCCAACATTTTGCGGAAAGAGAATGATGCAGACCGCCTGATTGAACAGCTCGCGGAGACTAGCGAGATCGAACTTTTTCTGCTTGATAAAGTCGATAGACAGCTTACGGTTGAAGAGCGCGCCCTCATGGGGGGCGTGGCGTTGCTGGGGGAGGAGGGCGGCGAGCGCGATGCCATTGAAACCGTGCTGGATGGCGGCAGCGTGCGCCAGGCGCTGCGTCAACTGGGGCGCCGAAATCTGCTCACAACGCAACTGAGCGATGAGGGGACGATTTATCAGCAGCACACCATTGTGCGTACATTTTATTATGACAACCTGGGGCTGCGCGAACGACGCGCCATGCATCTGCGCGCCGCCAACTATTTTCTCGACACGGCCAAACCCGTCCAGGCCGCCAATCATTATTTGGCCGCGGATGACGTAGCCAATGCGGTCGAGTTGGCAACCAGCAATATCCGCACGCTTTTGCACCGCGGCCAAGCCGGACAATTGCGACGCGTTCTGGAAGCGTTAGCGCGCCGCGATCTCGCCGATCAAGAACGTTGCGCCATCCAGATTGCACTGGGCAAGCTCTACACCTTTACCCATCAGGATGAGGAGGCCCAGCGCTGTTTTCGGCAAGCGCTCTCCCAACTGATGAATCCTCGCCCAATCGAAGATGCTCATCGTTTCAGATATGAAGCCTACCGTGGGCTGGGCTATCTGCTGCGCTCCAACCAGCCGGCGGATGCCTTAAGCTGGCTGGAGCAAGGACTGCACGAACTAACAGCCGATGAACCATGTTGGCGGGCCGATCTCCTGATCCAAAAAGGCATCGTGTTGCGGCGCCTGAAACATGGCGATGAGGCGCTGAGTGCGCTCAGGGAAGGGCTGACTTCTCTCGAAAGTGCCGAAGCGTCTGCACACGATCAGGCAGTGGAACGATTGCAGCTATTGGGTTGGATGAACCTGGGCGTTTCGTACTATTTGCGGGGTGAATTGGATACGAGTGAGAGATTTCTTCGGCAGGCTCTGCAACAGGCCATGTTTTTACATGATGACTTCAATCGACTGGGCGTGCAAAATAATCTGGCTGTTCTGTATGAACTCAAGGGGCGCTGGGCGGACGCGGCGGCAAACTATCAAGAAGTGATCACGCTGGCTACAAACTTGGGTAACCGCCGCGATCAGATATATGCACAGATCAATCTGGGCATCCTTTGTAGCCATAAAGGGGAGGATGCTGAGGCGGCGGCAACTTTTAGCCAAGCGATCACTTGGGCGCGCCAAATTCAGAAACATGACCAACTGATCATGGCGCTGGCTTTTAGCGCTGAATTTCATCTCTCGCGGGGCCAGTGGGATGTGGCGGTGGCCCACTTGGACGAAGCCGAAGCGCTGTCGTTGGAGATCGGATTTGAGTCGCAACTGCCGCTGATTTATCGGGTGCGCGCGCAATCTCACCTAGCAATCGGGGAATTTTCAAATGCATTAACCGAAGTGGAAAAGTCGCTGGCAAATTGTACAAAATTAGGCATGCAGACCGAGACGGGGCCTGGATTGCGCGTATTGGGGCAAGTTCAGTCGGCAATGGAATGTGTGGATGATGCTGTTCAAAACTTTGCCGCCAGCTTAGAACAGGCGGTCAACAACGCCTATGAAGAAGCCTTGGTCCGGGCTGCTTGGGGGCGTCATTTGTTGCAGTATGGTGTACGGGATGAGGGGCAAAAGCTTCTGATTGACGCCCAAATTACCTTTGAACGATTGGGCGCAATGCATGATTTAACCGAAGTAACCAGTTTGTTAAAACCAACAGCGAAAGGATAACCCAATGATGACTACATGGTTCAAGCGGAAATCGGTTGTTGTGTTTAAGCCAGTTACACTATTGTTCTCGTTCTTCTCAGTTTTGGCGGTTTTGTGCGTTTTGGGGAGCTTCCCCAATGGGGCGGAAGCGAGCGATGCGCAAGATATTCATGCAAATGGGACAGCGTTGCAGGCTACGCAGCCGCTGTTCCAAACCCCAGGCTGGTCTTCCATCGAATCCGACTCCACTTTGTCTGTGGCCTGGGGTGATGTGGATGGCGATGGCGATCTCGATCTGGCCGTGGGCAACTGGTGTGATCCTAACCGGCCCCAAGAGTGCCGCTCGGTGCGGCTCTATCTCAACGATGGGCGCACATTGTCGACGACGGCCGTCTGGTCGGCCAGCGGCATAGAAACGGCGCGCAGCGTGGCCTGGGGCGATGTGGATGGCGATGGCGACCTGGACCTGGCCGTGGGTTATGATGGTGGAGCGCCCAATCGCCTTTATGAAAATAAGGATGGCATGTTATTGCCCAATCCCATGTGGACTTCTACCGAGGCCGATTCGACCTGGAGCGTGGCCTGGGGCGATGTGGATGGCGATGGCGATCTCGATCTGGCTGCCGGCAACTGGAACAACCAAAATCGCATTTACCTGAATAATAATGGCGCGCTGCAAACAGATGGCGGTTATTGGGCGTCTGTGGAGACGGATGAGACGACCAGCCTGGCCTGGGGCGACGTGGATGGCGATGGCGATCTCGATCTGGCCGCCGGCAGCCGCAACACGCAGAACCGGCTCTACCTCAACACCAACGGCGTCTTGGCAACCACAGCCAGCTGGTCATCCCCCGAAACGGAGGCCACCTGGAGCGTGGCTTTGGGCGATGTAGATGGTGATGGTGATCTGGACCTGGCCGTGGGCAATGGCGACTATGATCCGGCCAATAATATTCTTGTAGGCCTACCCAATCGACTCTATCTCAACGAAGGCGGTCTCTTTGCGGCTTCTACCGCCTGGAACTCGGTAGAAGCTGACGTTTCGCTCAGCGTGGCGTTTGGCGATATGGATGGCGATGGCGATCTGGACCTGGCCGTGGGCAGTACGCAGGAGACGCCCAATCGGCTGTATCGCAACGAGGGCGGTGTCCTCTCGGCGGCGGCATTCTGGTCGTCGACCGATAGCGAAGAGGCGCGCGCCATTGCCTGGGGCGATGTGGATGGCGACAGCGATCTCGATTTAGCCATCGGCAATGATTTTGGCAACCCCAATCGGCTTTATATCAACAACGGCATTGCCATCTCGGAAACCGTCGGCTGGTCTGCCAGCGAGCAGGATGGCGTATTGACCACGGCCTGGGGCGATGTGGATGGCGACGGCGATCTCGATCTGGCCGTGGGGACCCAGGATGGCCAGCCCAATCGGCTCTATTTGAATCAAAACGGCATGCTCTCCAATGTGGCGGTCTGGTCTTCCAGCGAACTAAACGAGACCCGCAGTCTGGCCTGGGGCGATGTGGATGGCGATGGCGATCTGGACCTGGCGGTGGGCAATGATTTTCCCACGGCCAATCGACTTTACCGCAACGATGGCGGCGTGCTGACCACATCCGCTGTCTGGTCCACCATGGAAGAGGAATCGACCTTAAGCGTGGCCTGGGGCGACGCTGATGGTGATGGCGACCTGGACTTGGCCGTGGGCAATTGGAATCAGCCCAATCACATTTATCGTAACGATGGCGGCTCTCTCACGAATTCCGCTACCTGGTCTTCCTTGGAAACTGATGAAACGCACAGCGTGGTCTGGGGCGATGTGGATGGCGATGGCGACCTGGACCTGGCCGCCGCGAATTGGAACACGGCGAATCAGCTCTACCTCAACGGATTAGACGGTCTCTCTCCCATTGCTAACTGGACTTCAGCAGAATCTGATGAGACAACCAGCGCGGCCTGGGGCGATGTGGATGGCGATGGCGATCTGGATTTGGCCGTGGGCAATCGCAACAGCCCCAATCGAATCTACTTCAACCAGAATGGCCAATTAGACCGCGGCGCCGGCTGGTCCTCAACCGAGTCCGATTCGACATTTAGCATCGCTTTGGGCGATATGGATGGGGACGGCGATCTCGACCTGGCGACGGGCAACGGCATTCGCGAATTTAATCCGGTTGTGGACAAAGGCGCCATTAACCGGCTTTATGTGAATGAGGCGGGTACGCTGCGCCAAGACGCCGCCTGGTCATCCGCCAATGCCGACGCCACGTGGAGCGTGGCCTGGGGCGATGTGGATGGCGACGGCGACCTGATCTGGCAGCGGGGAATCGCGACCGGGGGACGCAAATCTACTTCAATGCACACGGCGCACAGTCCACTTTTGCCGACGCCGCCACCGTCCAATTGGGGGCGATCCAATCGGCGGACGGGGTTTCGACCCCAGCCAATTTCTACGCCACGGATCGGATTCACGCTAGTGGACGCATCAACATACCCTATCAAATCTCTTTGCCGCAGCGCCACGATGACTATGCGCTTGCCTTTTCCTTTTCGCTGGATGGCGGCGACCACTGGCGGCCGGCCGTCGCGGCGAATCCGACCGCTGCCAATGCTCCCACTGCGCAAGAGTTAGCCAATGGGGCGGCTGGCGGCATTGTTACGGGACAATATGTTTGGGATGTGTACAGCAGCGGCTTCTTTGGCAAGAGCGATAATGTCGTTGTGCGGCTTGAACTTACGTGGGAGTGCATCAATTCCTGTACGCGCCCATCGGTGGCGACGCAGAGTTTTCCGATCCGCGTGCGGGGAACGCAAGTATACGTGCAGCAGACGGTCAACAACGCGGTGCAGCCCATGGGGGGCGCCACCGTCTATCGCATTCCAAACGGGCAAAACAGAAATGGGCAGGCAATTAAAGACGCCAATGGCAACCCACTGCTGACCGATAATCAGGGCTTTTTGCAGGGCCGCGGCTCGCTGAATTTGGGCGATTATCTCTTTGCCATGTCACCCATTACGGGAACCGATAAATACACCGTCCACTTCACCAGCGCTCGACCCAATACAGATGGTTTTCCAACCGATGCGAATATTGTAGAAGGCGCGGGTGTGCAGACGCTGACCGTCTCCAGTGCAAACCCGCTCATCCTGTTCGATTTGATCGTAGCCCTCGAATGGGACGCGCGTTATGATCCGGTCTATTTGGACCAGTTGAATCGTCGGCTGCAGCGGGCGTCGGAACTGCTGTACGATTGGACCAATGGTCAGGCCGCGCTGGGGAAATTGACAATTTATCAGGCGCAGCAAGGCTGGCAACACGCCGATGTGCGCATTGCGGCGAGCAACCAGTTGCGCCCCCACGCCACCATTGGCGGCATTGTCAACAGCGTCACGCTGGATACCTTCACCTTGCCCGGCAACGGAAATAACGAAAACGTGGCCCATGTTTACCAGTCCGGTCATGTAGAAATGGGCGCGGTCTGGAGCCGTTACGGGGATCCTAACGATCTGGCCGAAGATTGGGAGCGTACGCTGGCCCACGAATTGGGACACTATCTATTCTATTTGCACGATAACTATGTGGGGCTGGATGCCGATGACCAGATTATTCGCATCGAAGGCTGCCCCGGCGTAATGAGCAATCCGTATGAGGACTCACAGGACATCTACAGCGAATTCCATCCGCAACTTGAATGGCTGCCCGCCTGTGAATTTACCTTCTCGAATCGACTTTTGGGGCGGCATGACTGGGCCACCATTAAACATCATTACGGCCATCTTTTCGAACCCACCGGGCTAATTAGCGATACAAATAACGCCGGACCAAACTTATTGCCCCTGGCGGTCACGCAAATCCACCAGGTTGACCCAGGCGACCTCGGCCCTATTATTGCTGATCCACGCTTTTCGGTTCAGAATCCCAATGGTACGAACTATGCGCCAGATAATCAAGCGCAGGCCTATCTTTTCCGCGGCGATCGATTGATCAATCTGGGCGCCCCGCAAGGGAATAGGGTACTGGCCCGCGGCGCTCGCCCCGGCGATACGGTCTGTGTGTACGACTTGGGACGCCGCCTGCCCGACGGCGCACCGGAGCCTTTGACTGGCTGCCGCCAAGTGCAAAATGGCGGCGATGTGCTCAAGCTGTCCACGCCATCGGGCGGTTGGCAACCGGATGTGATCATTACGCCCCAAAGTGCGCAGTTGATTACGATCAACATCGGCAACTTAAATTCGCCCAACCTCACCTTGGAGGCGCAATTCTATAGTAAAGATGGCGAGCCGCTGAACCACCCACAAGCGCGCTTTACTTATCAGGGCAATCAATATGTGGCCACCGTTACGCTGCCGCAGCCCCACAGCGAAGCCTACATACACATTCGCCAGCCCGACGACTGGTCGCGCGGCCTCGTCATCAGCTACAACCTGGCCGGCGCCCCCACTCTGTTACTTGGCGAAGGCAATACGGTGACGTTTGGCAATAGCACAATAATAACACCGACCAATGACGCCGCCTTTACAACGCAAGCTGGCGACACGATGACCATCCGGCGCGGGCTTGTTCAGATACGAGAGCCAAATGGCAATGTGATAACGCTATTTGCTGGTGACGGCATAACACTAACACTTAATGACTTCGTTGGGGGATTCTTGGCAGGAGAGGGTGATGTTCTTCTGGTGGATGAAGCAGGGGCAAAAATAGTTAGAAAAGATGCATCGGAACAACCTCTTGAAGCAGGAGATATTCTTAACTTAGGAAGAGGTATGGGTGTCGTACTTCCCGATGATGGCCTTCACCAAGTCTTCTGGAGTTTGAACGGCGACGGACGCCCCATGAGCGAGGGTGACGTCATCGATTTTGGCGGCGGCGACACTATCTTTTTCGCCGATGGTGACGGGCGCCCTATGAGCGAAGGGGACATCCTGCGCATAGTTTCAGGGGGTGCTTACGTCTATGGAGACAGCCAAATGCCCATAGGGGATGGTGGTTATGCCAGCTATTTTGGCGACGGCAGCGCCGCCGTCCGTTCCAGCGACGGTCGCGCCCGATCTACGGCAGCAACATCGATTTCAAGCAGGGCGAATTCTACACAGTCCAGGCCACCAGCGTCATCCCCGAACGACCGCTGTGGGCAACCGCCGTGGGTCAAGCCTACCGCGTGACCGCCACGCCGGGCGCGCCCAATCTGGCGGATCTGTCGATTAGCATGAACTATCTTGGTCGATATATGAGTGACCCGAAAAAGGAGGAACTACTAACGATTTACTATTGGGATACAAATCCGGCGCTGTCTGAAGAAGCCCAGCGCTGGCAGCCACTAGAAAGTAAGGTCGATCAAGATCATAATGTGGTGACTTCAAAGACCGCCGGAACAGGCGTATACATGCTCATGTACAGTTTTGATGTTACAGCTTCGGGTGGAGGCTGGTCTCAGTTCTCGTATCCAGTACTGGGTTCACGTCCCATTACAGCAGCATTATCATACATTGATTATCACATGGTGTATCTTAATGAAGGCGATAGCTGGCTCGTATTTGCCCCTCAACCAGTACCTGATGGGTCAATACGCTGCATGAACTGGAGTTTGGCAAAATCTATTGGATCAGCACCACATACCCCAGCACGTTTACAATTAAGTTTGCGGATGAAGGGTCTGTTGTAGTGCAGGCTGCTGGTGTAGGTAACAATGTACCAGCCACCTACTACGGATATCTAAATCGCAATCCGTTCTTTACCCCAACGATTGGCGCTAAGTAGAGGCCTACATCGATGATACGCTATGTGGCATCGGCGAAACCGTCAATGCGGATGGTAGAATTGGCTACAGGGTCATTGTTTTTAACGCTAGTGATGCAAGTGGGTGCGGCGCACCTGGAAAAGAGGTGCAGATAAACATCGCTGGTGAACCCATCATCCAAAAGCTTCGATGGAATATAAATAGCATCAACCGGGCGGATCTGCCGCCTCCAATCTTCTTGCCGATTATTTGCGTACCGTAGATTGACAAGCGCCAAGCCATCTATAACCTTCCGTGGGCGTTCGGTCCGAATGGACCGAACGCCCACAACCTACTCTTCCCGCACCGCCACTGCCGGCTGCACCCGCCCCAACCGATACGCCGGATAGATGCCCGCCAGCAGCGCCGCACCCAGAGCCACGGCAAAAGCCTGCCCAAAAGAGCGCGCCTGCAGCTGCATCTCCAACGTCCAGCCAAAGGAGCGCAGGTTGATGATATAGATCAGAATCAGCGCCAGCAGAAAGCCGGTGGGGATGGCGATGAGGCCGGCGCTGGAGCCCATGAGGCCCGTCTCCCACAGCGAGAGCCGCCAGAGCTGACCGCGCGTCATGCCGTTGGCGCGCAGCACGCCAATCTCGCGCATGCGCTCGAGCTGAAGACTCATGAGCGTGCTCAGAATGCCGATAAAGGCCACTATCGTGGCCAGCAGTTGCAGCGCCACCGTAATGGCAAAGGTGCGGTCGAATATTTCCAGCGCATTCTGTCGCATACCGCGGTTGGAGCGGATCACCAGCTCGGCTTCACCCGCCAACGCGGCGCGTAACTTGGCCACTTCAGCATCCACATCCACACCGGGCGCCACAAAGAGCGCCACCGCCGCCACGCCCGTATCGTCCCACCAGGTGCGGTAAATTGCGTCATACATAAAGACCACCGACTTCACGTCAAAATCGACCGCCACACCCACTATGGGGAAAGCCTGCGGGCCGCGGTCGGTTTGCAGCGTCAATTCATCGCCCACGCCCAGACCCGTGCGCCGCGCCATGGGCTCGTTGATGGTCACGCCGCCCACCTCCAGCGCCTGCCACGTGGCCGCCCAATCGCCCACGGCGGCGCGATAGCGGCGGTCCGGCCCGGCCACGTCTTCGCTCAGCGCCACCAATCGCACGGCTGTTGGGTCGCTCTGTCCCGCCAAATAGGCCGCCGCATCAATCCCGCGCGAGGTGGCGACGCGCGCTATGCCGTCAAAATTGCGCAACTGTGCCAGCAGCGCCGGCGCCAGCGTGCTGCTGATCTGGTTAGAGGTGAGGCTGGGCGGCGTCACAAAAATGTCGGCTTGCAGCACGTCGGCCAGCCAATCTTGCACCGTGTTGCGGAAGCTGCCAATCATCACGCCCACGCCGATGATGACGCTGACGGCCACCATGAGCGCGGCCACGGCCACCGAAGTGCGGCTGAGCGCGGATCACCGTGCGCGCAGCCATGCGCTCGATAATGCTGGCGGCGGTGGCCTGTCCCAGTTTGCCGAAGACCCACGCAGCGCCCCGCATAAAGAGTAGCGTCAACGCCGGCGTCAGCAGCGCACAGCCCAGAATCACGGCAAAGAGCCCCCCAAAAGCCGCGATCAAATGCCAATCTGGAATCAACAGTGCCGCGCCAATGGCCAGCAGCCCCACCCCGCCCAGCGTCAGCCAGGGCAGCAGCGCGCGCGCCCGGTCTTCCATGTTGCTGCGCCGCATGGCGCCGGCGGGTGGCGAACTGGTGGCTTCGTAGGCCGGGATGGCCGCCCCAATCAGCGCCGCCAGAATGCCGATGACGGCGGCTTTCACCAGCGTGAAAGTCGGAATGTCCACTTCGCGCACGGCCACCACAAAGAAGAGATCGTTGACCGTTTGCGTCACCAGCCGCACGGCGCCAAAGCCCAGCCCAATGCCCAGCCCCAGCCCAAAGAGCGTGCCAATCAGCCCCAGCAGCCCGGCTTCACTCAGAATCAGCGCAAAGATCTCGGCGCGCGTCATGCCCAGGCTGCGCAGGCTGCCCAGCGCGCCGCGTCGCTGCACCACGCTAAAGGTGACCGTGTTATAGATGAGGAACATGCCCACCACCAGCGCCAGCAAACTCAGCGCGGTCAGATTTAGGCGAAAGGCTGCCGTCATTTCGCTGACCGCTCCGGCGCGCGCCGCCGCCCGCTCAATGCGCGCCCCCGGCGGCAACACGGCAGCAATGCGTTCTAGCGCGGCCTCGCCCTCCCCACCTTCGGGGACAATCAAGTCGATGCGGCTCAACCGGCCCACGCGGCCCAGCACCTCTTGCGCTGTGGCAATGTCGGCAATCAGCAGCCCCTCTAGCGCCCGCCGGCTCAGATCGTCCGATGGCTCCAGCAGCCCCACCACTTCCAAACGGTGGGCCTGACCGCCTACCTCCGCCGTAAGCACATCGCCCACCTGCACGCCATATTGGCGCGCCACGTCGCTGCTGATCAGCACCGTGTTGGGCTGCACCATGAGCGGGCGCAAAAATGATGCATTGGCGCCACGCGCGTCATCGCCACTGCGCAAATAGCTGCGGAAGGGCGCCTCGGCAAACGGGTCCACGCCCAGCAGCCGCATGGGCTGTGCGTCCAGTTCCCGCACCGTCACATACGCCTCCACCACCGGCGCACTGAGCTGATAGTCCACCTGCCGGCGCAGCCCCACATACACATCCTCAGCCAGCCCACTGGGGCCGCCGATGATCAAGTGGGTGGCGCGCCCGGCCACCGTCTCGGCGCCCAGTTCAAAGGCGCGCTGCGCCGAGCCATTGGCCAGATCAATCGCCACAATCATGGCCACACCAATGGCCACGCCGATCACCAAAAATAGGCTCTGCAACGGCCGCCGCCACGCATGGCGCCAGGCCAGGCGGAGGAGGAGGGAGGGGTTGAGGTTTGTCATGGTTTTCTCGGTAAAAGTGTAGTAGACTCGCTGATGATGAAAGGGAAGCGGCTCACGCTAAGCCGCCAAGGCGCAAAGGGGAAAGAGAAACTTTGCGTCTTGGCGACTTGGCCTGATTTCAGCATATTGTTGACCGCTACAATTTCTCGTTAAAAGGCTCACAACAAAAAAGTGGACACCGTTGGCTTGCACGGCGCCCACTTCGCGGAGCAAATTGAAAACGAACGTAACTATTCAGCCGTAGCCTGAGCTTGTCGAAGGCGGAGGCGGGCTTCGACAAGCTCAGACCCGAAAGCATGAATAGTTACAAACGAACTATCAACTACTGGCCATAGCCCGTGGAAATGCTGCCGTCATCCAAACCCGCCTTGATCTCTTCAAGTTTCGTCTTGACTTCAGCCGGAATGGCATCCTCAAAATCATGGAAGGGAGCCAAGGCGGCAGCGCCAAAGGAGTTGCCGGAGGTCATTTCGCCGCCGTTGTAGGTCGTAATCAAACCGACCACGCCGGGGGTGATCATCTTCATGGCGCTGGAGATCAGGCAGGGGTGCGCTGCGGGCAGCGTTTCCCATTGGTCGGTGTCGACGCCGATGCAGTAGAGCCCTTCGTGCGTGGCCACTTCCTGCAGCGCACCGTTTCCGGTGCTGCCGCCGGCGCCAAAGACCACATCCGCACCCTGGTCGATGGCCTGCTTGGCCGTAGCCGCGCCCCACTCAGGATCAATGAAGGCCTGCGACAGTTCACCCGGATGATAGGTGGAAATCAGGTTGATGTCCGGGTTGATGTAGCGAGCGCCCGCTTCGTAGCCCTCTTTAAAGGCCACCACCGGCGGCACCAGATCGGTGCCCAACACGGCGGCAATGGTGCCGGATTGGCTCATGCTGGCGGCCAGGGCGCCGGCCAGAAAGCCCGACTGATCTTCGTGGAAAATCAGGCCGGTGAGATTGGGCAGCGGCTCCCCCTGGAATTGATCGACGCCAATAAAGTAGATGTCGGGGTTATCTTTGGCGGCGGTAATGGTGGCTTCGCCCAGCGCAAAACCGACCGACACGATCACATTGAAGCCGGCATCCACAAACTGCTGAATATTGTCGGCATAGTCCTTGGCGTCTTGGGTTTCGATGTATTTGCAATCTTCGCCCTCAGCCAGCCCCAGCTCGCTGCAGGCCTGCAAAACGCCATCCCAGGCGGATTGGTTGAAGCTGCGGTCGTTGACGCGGCCCACATCCGTGACCAGGCCGATCTTAATATTGGCGGCAGCGGCATCGCCGCCCGCGCCTGTTTCGGAAACTTCGCCAGCCGGCGCCGGCACGGGTGCGCAAGCGCTGATGAGGAGGGTGAGGGTTAGTACGATTGCTGCCAGAAAGGACAGCCGATTGGGTGTATTCTTTTTGTGCATAGTTGTGTTTGTTCTCCTTGAAAAGCAACTTCAGATTGATTTTTGTGGTTGAACGGCGGAGAGCTTTTTGTGCATTCGACAAGAATGGGTACACTATGGGCTGATTATACCCAATTGAATGGTAAATGGTAAATTGCGAACGGTGAATGGTAAACAGCCCGTCGCGCGGCGCTCATTCACTATTCGCCTACGCAACTTATCCACATAAGGATAAATAAGAAAGAGACTATTCCTATGCAAACATCACCAGCTCCAATTCCCTTGGGCAGACGCCGCGCCTTGCAGCAATGTGCCCAGCACGATGGCACCTTTGCCATGTTGGCCATCGACCAGCGCGGTTCGTTGATGGACACCATGTCCAAATATAAAGGCGAAACCATCACCTTTGCCGAAGTGGGCGCGCTCAAGCGCGATATTGTGCAGATTCTGGCGCCGCTGGCCAGCGCCACGCTGATCGACGCCGAATATGGCTATCCGGCCACCGTGACCAATGATACGTTCCCGGGTGACGTGGGCATGCTGATCGCGCTGGAAAAGAGCGGCTACCTGGGCGACCCTACGCTGCGCCGCACTGCGTTGTTGGAAGGCTGGAACCCGCAGCGCATGAGGCTCTCCGGCGCCACCGGCGTCAAGTTGCTGGCCTACTATCGCCCCGATGCCGAAAACGCCGCCGATCAGGAAGCGCTGGTGCAGGAAGTGGCAGAGCAAGCCCACGCCGTGGAACTCCCGCTCTTTTTGGAGCCGCTGCACTACTCGCTGGACGCCAACGTCAAAACCGTCCCCAACGCGCTGCGCCGCAAGCTGGTCATCGAAACGGCCAAGCGGCTGATCCCGCTGGGCGTGGATGCTCAAGGCCGAGTTCCCGGTGGACGTGAAGCAGACCGCTGACGAAGCCGAATGGGCCGACGCCTGCACCGAGTTGAGTGAGGCTTGCGCGGCGGCGCAAAGACCGTGGGTGTTGCTCAGCGCCGGGGTGGATTATGACACCTTTTTGCGCCAGGTCAAAGTGGCGTGTGAAAATGGCGCCAGCGGTATTTTGTGTGGCCGCGCGGTCTGGAAAGAGACCATGACCATGCCGGCCGCCGACCGCCGCGAGTTTCTGCATTCGGTCTCCGCGCCCCGTTTCGAGCGGCTGCGCCATCTGGTCAGCGCCTCTGCCCGGCCTTTTAGCGATTTTTATCCAGCCCAAGACCCAAACGCTTTGCAAGACTGGTGGAAATAGCCGCATAGCCACAAAGAGGGGCATAGCCACAAAAAACACAAAAGTTTTCATGCCACATTTTGGCTCTTTGGGGTTGACCCGCTTTGGTCTCGATACGTGCGGAAACTGCCCCGCACTACTCGACCGGCGCTAATCTATGTTAACCACATGAGGTCGTGCCGAATACACATTTTTGTGCATTTTGTGTTTTTGTGGCTATTCCCCACATAATCTCAGGAGTTTTTATTATGACAGACAAAGCCATCGCGCTCACCGCGCTGGTTGAATGCGCGGGTTGAGCCTCTAAGCTCCCGCCGGGGAGCCTGTCGCCGGTCGTGCGACAAATCGCCGGATATTTTCCGGCAAGTGAACATGAAAATGTGCTGGTGGGCCTGGGCGAACCGGATGATGCCGCGGTCTACAAGCTGGATGACGCGCGGGCGTTGATCAAAACCACCGATTTCTTTACGCCCATTGTGGACGACCCGTGGACCTATGGCGCCATTGCCGCCGCCAACTCGATGAGCGACGTCTACGCTATGGGTGGCGAGGTGCTCTTTTGCCTGAACATTGCCGGCTTTCCCGAAAATTTGGATGCCGACGTGGTGGCGCAGATCTTTGCCGGCGGCGCGGCCAAGGTGAAAGAGGCCGGCGCCGTCATTGCCGGCGGCCACACGGTGACCAATCCCGAGCCCTTTTACGGCCTGAGCGTCACCGGCCTGATCGAGCCGGATCGCGTCATGCGCAAGGGCGGCGCCCGGCCCGGCGATCGCCTCTTCTTGACCAAGCCGCTGGGCACCGGCATCATCACCACGGCGGCCAAGCTGACCGGCGCCGCCGAAAGCCGCGCCCACCGCCTGGCCCGCCGCGCCCAGGGCAAGCCCGATCTGACGCCCGCGCATTTGGAGGCGGCCATCGACTCCATGTTGCGGCTCAATCGCATGGCGGCGCAGGCGGCGCAGCAGGCCAATGTGCGCGCCGCCACCGACATTACGGGCTTTGGGCTGCTGGGGCACGGCTGCGAGATGGCCAATGCCGGCAGAGCGGCCGCCCGCACCGGTCTACGCGTGCGGGCCGCCGATGTCCCCGTTTTGCCTGGCGTGTGGGACTATATCAAAGCGGGCTATTTGACGCGCGGCAGCCAGCGCAACCCCAGCCACTTTGGCCCTCACGTGCGCTTTGCCGAAGGCGTCACCCCCGCCCAGCGCACGCTGCTGTGGGAAGTGGAAACCAGCGGCGGGCTGCTGGCGGCCATTGCGCCGGAGAATGCCAATGTATTTCGCACCGCTTGTAACGAGCGCGGCCAAGCCTGTTGGGAAATTGGAGAGGTATTCGAAGGCGCGGGGATTGAGGTGGTTTGAGTGAGGGAGTGGGGGAGTGGGGGAGTGGGGGACAAGCCGACTCCTCTACTCCTCTACTCCTCCACTTCCTACTTCTTCAAATCCTAGCTCGCGCGCAATCACCCGCTCTGCGGCTTGGGCGAGTTGCGCGGGGTCGTCCTGTGGGTTCGGGAAGACGGGGTCGAGCGGGATGATTTCGGCGTGGACGGGGCCCGGGAAGACGGCCAAGCGCCAGAGCGCGGCCATGAGCGATTCGCCGCTGCCGCCATACCAGACTACCACGTCCAGATTGGTGTAGCGGATGGCGCAGGGCAGATAGGCAATGCGGTTGGCGGCGGCAATTTCAAAGGCGCCATAGCGGAACGGGTTGAGCTTGATGCCCGGCCCCAGTTTGCCTTCGGGGAAGAGGGCCAGCGGCGGCTGCGGTTCGCGGCGCAGGGCGTCGGCAATGGCGTTGCGCGCTTCCTGGCGCGATTCACGCTTGGTGCGCTCCACAAAGATGGTGCCGACCCCCTCGGCCAACTGCCCCACAATGGGCCGCCGTTGCACCTCGATGGCGGCTAAAAAGCGCACCGGCATCAGGCAAAAAAGCACAATCGGCTCCAGATAGGAGACGTGGTTGGAGAAGATAAAGCCCTGGTGGCGCTGTAACTTTTCCGGCTGGGCGCAATGATAGCGCACGTTAAATACGATGGCGAAAATGCGCGCCAATCCGGTTGTGATCCACGCCGACAGCCGGCTGCCGCGATAGCGCATGGGCAGCAAATTGGCCAGCAGCACCAAAATCAGCCCGGCGGTGATGACAATGATAATAATAAAGATGCGGGCGGCGCCCAGTAGTTGACTCATAATCCTCTATTCTACTTGTTGGCGCGGACGCGTCCAAAAATTTGGGTCACAGAATCAGCGTGTGATAAACTAAGGGGTGAGTTACGGCGAGGGACATGGCGTAAACGACAACGCTGGTCCCTCGCTCTTTCTGTGCGCAGGATGTACCTGCGGGCGACTCCAGAGGAAGTCATGTAGTCAGGAATTTGTTTGAAAGGAATAGCATGAGTAATCAAGAAAAACGTGGATATGAGCTGGTCTATATTATCCAGCCCGAAGTCAACGAAGATGGCCTTGGCGCTCTCAATGAGCGAATCACCCAGGCCATTACGGCTCAGGGAGGCGAAATTGCCAATACCGAGTTGTGGGGAAAGCGCGCGTTGGCCTACCCGATCAAGAAGAAGTTTGAAGGCCACTATGTGCTTCATCGGGTCTATATGCCGGGCAGCGGCCTGGAGGAAGTGGAGCGTCTTCTGCGCTTTAATGAAGACGTGATGCGCTATCTTTTCATTCGTACGGCAAATTAATGCAGCAGCGACAGAGCTGAATATAAAGGAGCTTCTGATGAGCGAACAAGAAAATACCCCTGCTAACGAAAGCGCGGCCAGCAGCGCCGCTCCCAGCCAGCCCAAGCCGCCGGTGCAGGTTGCATCCAAGTCTCCGGCGCCCAAAGGTTCAAATCGTCCGGCAAAATCGCCCCGTTATGATGATGATGACGACGATTACGAAGATTATGACGATTACGACGATGAAGAAGAAGCCGATGGCGAGTTGGATGCACGCGGCCGTTTTGGCGTGCCGTCGGACTATGTACCCACCACGCAGCGCGGGCGCTCGCGGCGGATTCACATCGATATTAAATTAGAAGATCTGCACTACAAAAACATCCCATTGCTCACCCGTTTCTTGGATACGCGCGGCCGCATCCTGTCGCGCCGCAAGACGGGCGTCAGCGCCAAAATCCAGCGCAAGGCGGTCACCGCCATCAAGCGCGCCCGGCATCTGGCCCTGCTGCCCTATACGGCGGAACATACGCGCGTCACCCGTCTGAAAAAGCGCGGTTAAGAATTTACAACCAATTTAAGGCTACTCAGTCATCAGCCGGTCAGCTATCAGCCAATCAGCTTTCTGCTGAAGTGCTGACTGGCTGATAGCTGACCGGCTGAGTAGCTTTTCTATTTCTTGGAATCATTTTGAGCAATGGCAAAAAAAAAGAGACAACAATTAGATGAGCGGGAGTTGACCCGCAAAGAGGAGCGGTTGCGCGCCCGCGATCAGGACCGCAACCGCAAGCTATTCTTGGGAACAGGTATTGCGCTCGGCTTAGCCTTGGCAGCCATTCTGGTTGGCGCCATTATGGAGTTTGTGGTGCGGCCCAATGCGGCGGCGGCCACCGTGGGCGACGATAAAATTTCCACCAGCGAATTTCGGCGCCGGGTGCTGTTGGAACGCACGCAGCTTCTTTCGCGCTATCAGCAGCTTCAGCTATTAGAGCAGCAATTTGGCGGACAAAATTTCTTTGCCAACCAGATTGCGCAGATCGAATCGCTGCTGGCGAACCCGCAGACGCTGGGCGTGCAGGTGCTGGATCAGCTCATTGATGAAAAAGTGGTGTTGCAGGAAGCCGCCAAACGCGATATAACCGTGAGCGATGCCGATGTGGATGAGCGGCTGCATGAACAAATAGCCAACGAGCGCGGCTTTGTCACCGAATCGCAAGCCACCGCCACCACCGAAGCCGGCGTCGAGGCCACGGCCACGGCCCAATCTTTCACGGCCACGCCGACACCCACCATTGACATCAGCAGCACGATTACGGCGACAGCTACTGCCATCCCCACGCCCACGCCCCGGTCCATTATGACCGACACCACCTATACCGAAGGCGTTACGACGCTGACCGATGCGCTGAAATCATCGGCCAATATGTCGCTGGACCAATATCGTGAGGTGCTGCGCGCCGACCTGATTACGCAGAAGATGAGCGAAATCATCGGTGAGGAAGATGTGAGCACCACGGAAGAGCAGGTTCACGCCCGCCACATTCTGCTGCGCGACCGCGAACCAACGCCCACACCCACCGAGGTTCCCCCGGACCAGCCCACGCCAGAGCCGACAGCCACCGCCACCGAATTGCCTGAAGGCGCCCCCACGCCGACGCCCACATTAGGTCCGCGCACCCGTGAAGAGACGCTGGCCGAGATCACCGATCTGCGCAAACGGATTGTGGACGACGGCGAAGACTTTGGTGAGATTGCCAAAGAATATAGCGACGATCCGGGCAGCGGCGCCCAAGGTGGCGATTTGGGGTGGTTTGGGCATGGCGCTATGGTGGCTCCCTTTGAAGAGGCCGCCTTTAGCCTGCCCATTGGCGAAGTGAGCGAGCCGATCTCCACCACCTTTGGCTATCATCTGATCGAAGTATTGGAAAAAGATGAGACGCGGCCCAAAGATGAGTCCACCCTACAACAAGAACGCTCGCAAGCCTATCAAGATTGGCTGCAAGCGCAAAAGGGGCAGATCACCATTGACCGCCCCAGCGATATTGAGTCGTTGCTGCCGCCCGAGTTGCGCAACCCATCCAGCGCGCCGATCGTGCCGGCGCAGTAACGTGGGAAGTTAACACGGTTCCTTGAGGTTTGTTGAGAAAGACCCGCTTTGGTTTCGATACGCCCCAAACTGCCGGGGCTACTCAACCGCCGCTGCCCCACAATCCTACAGAGAGCCGTTAACACAAAAAAGGCCAGCGCTAACAGCGTTGGCCTTTTTTGTGTGTATTTGTCAAGCGGTTTTTGAAAACACTATTTACAAGGCCGCCATTACGTAGTATATTATGTATAAAATAGTGTATCAATAAGATGATGAATAAAGATCTAAATGAATGCTTTGAATTGAGCTGGCCCGGCAAAAGGGCGGCGGCAGCGGCGGCCCACGCGCCAACCGAAGCCAGACTATGCGCCGCCCCGGCAGAATCTGTAAACTGGACGCAGGCGCGCCACCTGTTTATTGAAGGGGACAACCTGGATGCCCTCAAGCTGTTGCAGGGCGACTATGCGGGGCGGGTCAAGATGATCTATATTGACCCACCATACAATACGGGCAAAGAGTTTGTTTATAGCGATAGTTTGGGCAAAGTATGCGCCGGGGCGCAGAATAACCCTGTGGCGAGAGCTGCGTCCGGTGGGTTTGCTGGCACTGGCGCCCCCCACGCGGCCTGGCTTTCTATGATCTATCCGCGGCTGGTGCTGGCCCGGCAGTTGCTCAAGGAAGATGGCCTGATTTTTGTGAGCATTGACGACAACGAGGTCCACCATTTGCGGCTGGTGATGGATGAGATTTTTGGCGAAGAGAACTTTGTGGCGCAGTTCGTGTGGAATTCATCGACGGCTGGCGGCATCCGCGCCAAGTATGTAAACCGCAACCATGAATATGCCCTCTGTTACGCCCGGACGCTGGCGCGGGTGCCGCAGCTTTTTGCACCGCTGTCGCAGGAGGCGGTCAAGCAGTATAATCGTCGCGATGCCCGCGGCCGCTATCGCGAGAAAGATTTTGCCTGGGTGACGCGGTCCGCCAACGCCAATCAGCGCTATCTGATCGAATGCCCGGACGGCTCATTTGTGCAGCCGCAGCCCGGCTATCTGTTCCGCTACGTGCGCAGTCGTTTTGAGGAGGCGCTGCGCGCAGATCTGGTCATATTCAAACGCACCAAGACCAGCCCGCTGATCGACCAGAATGGCAAGCAGGCGCGCTGGAATATATACATCAAAAAATATTTGGGGGACGCCACGGGCGCGCCCGCCTCGCTGACGCCCAAAAGCGTGGTGGGGCTTTATAACAGCGGCTCCAACGAGATTAAAGAGCTGTTTGGCGCCATGCTGTTTAACAATCCCAAGCCGACGGCCTATTTGCGCTATTTTCTAGAAATGGCCGTGGGCAAGAATAGTACGGATCGCGCGGCCGCCGATGCTGAAATTGTGCTCGACTTTTTTGCCGGTTCATGCAGCACGGCCCACGCCGTCCTGGCCCACAGCCAAGAGGACGGTCGGCGGCGGCGCTTTATCATGGTGCAGCAGCCGGAGCCGACGCCGCCCACTTCACTGGCGCGTCAGCACGGTTTTGGCACCATTGCCGAACTGGGCAAAGAGCGCATTCGCCGCGTTTTGCGCAAGCTGGCATTGGAACATAGTGAGGGATTTCGCGTTTATAAGTTGGAGGGCGACTTTTCCGCTGCGGAAGCGTAATACATCACAGCTTGCGCAGCGGCAGTTGCGGATAGCAGAAGTTGAAACGATACAGGGGGCCAGGGGCCGCTCCTCCCCCTGGCCCCCTCCTCTCCACAAGTGGAGAGGAGGGGGAAAGACGCACAAAGTGCGTCAAGGGGGAGGAGAGGCTTGCGCCACTATTGATGAAGGAAGAATATTAGAGATGGCATTACGGAAAATTGGGGTGATTGTGCGTTTGCAGATCCAACAGGAAAGTTTGAAGCGTGGTCGCAGCCCCAATCGCTATTATGACCCGGCGCCGCTGCTGGAGGTGGAGGCGCTGCGCCTGAGTGAAGAGGGCGTGGTGGGGTTGATCGATGTGGAGGGGCAAAGCACGCCGCGCGAGGTGCTGGACGTGCATCACTTTGGCCATTATGACTCCAAAAACCGCGGCGACAACGATATTTCGTTTAATTTTACGTCCCACTACGCCCGCATGCGCGAGCGCTTTGGCAAACAGTTGCCCATTGGCAGCGCCGGCGAAAACATTTTGATTGAGACGGATGAGGAATTTGAGTTGGGCGCGCTGGATGATGATGTGACGCTCAAAACCGCCCGCGGCAAAACGGTGCGCTTGACCAAGGTGTGCGTGGCCGCGCCGTGCGCGCCCTTTAGCGAATACGCGCTCAACGGCCAAGCCAAACCCTCGCGCGACGAGATGCGCGAAACGCTGCAATTTCTGGACGGCGGCACGCGCGGCTTCTACGCCCAGCAACCGGGTCCACCGGTGATTATTGCCGTTGGCGATGAGGTGTTTGTGACGGAGTAGGCGTTTGGCCGGTCCCCAGTGAGTGGAGCGCTGTAAGAATCAACGCATGGAACCTATTGACGAGACTGGAGTTTAGTTGCAGATAGTCGTATAATATTCATATAAATCTCTGTATCAAACAGGGGGTTGTTTTTCTCATTTTGTAACTACTGGGCCACCCGGGGCCTGAGCTTGTCGAAGGCCGGAGTTCCCTTCGACAAGCTCAGGGAACTCCTAAGTAGTTACCTCATTTTTGCACTTTCCCCTGATTTGCAGAAATCGTACCAAAGGTGACCCCCGTCATGTCTTTTGTACCCGAGTCTGTACCCAATTTAGAGCTGTTTCCTTCCACCTCACCCGCGTCGCCGGTTGCCGAACGCCTAACCTATCGGCAACTTATTTTGCGGTTGTATCGGTTTCCGCAGGCGCTTGAGTCGCATGTTGCGGGCTTGACTGCGTTTGAGTCTGCTGATGAGCGGCTGGCCAAGAATAGCTTGTTGACCAACCTGACAGAGCGTGCGACCCTGCTTGGCGTCCTATTGTTTTGGCTATTGGCAACCCTATATAGCGCCAGCAGAATCGTCTACAGCAACGCACCAGAGCTATTGACCAGATGGCTTGGCTGGGGCACTGTCGTGATGGCTGTGCTGTGTGGTTTGGCGCTTCTGGCGATTATAGGCGATGAGTATCTGGCGACCGCATCGTCGGACAGGGGCGGCTTCCAACTGCGCCAAGTTTTTATTACTAATATCATTGGTGTGGCCATTACCGGTTTTTTGATCTTTATCCCCTTCTTTGATTTGGCGGTTCGGCCTGACGCGAATTGGCCGTTTCTGATTTACAGTTCTGTCTTTATCGGCTTCTTGTTGGCATCGGTAGCCAGATTATTTTTACGTTCACGCGAGTCGGCTCCAGTCTTAAACATAGCTTTGGTCTCTATTACGCTGCTGGCCATATTTAGCATTTGTCTCCTATTGGGGTTTATTTTTGGGCGGCTTGTGGGCTTTCCACCGTCTGTGGTGAACTTGCGCCAAACGGCGATTGCGCTGGCGGCGGGTCTGCTTGTCTGCGCCTTTGGCACATTACGTCTGGACGATTGGCTGTGGGCGCAGCGCTTTTATTTTGCCAAAGAGCCCAAGTCAGGTGAGGAGTGGCCGCTTCCGCATGTGACATTGATTCCCTATTTACCCATTGGGCGGGAACTGAAATGGCAGCTAAAGATCAACACGCAAAAGGCGCTGGACAATGGGTATGCCATTATGCAGGCCTCGTATCAAAAGCATTATATTATGCGGGTGATTCGGGAATTTTTGGCCGAATTGGATAGCGCCGAGGACAAAAAGAAGCTTGTGGATCAGGTAATGACCGTGGCCAAGAGCAAATGGGGCGAGCGCCAATATTATTTCGCCTTGGCGCCCTACACCAAAGAGCCATTTCGCAAGCCCAAGCAAAAGCCGCGCAAAAAGACGCCGATCAAAGAATGGCCCAAGAAAACCCTTCACTATTTCACAGTCGGCGCCCCCCCCGAGAAGAAACGCAAACCATTGGTCGCGCCGGAAAAATCATCTTTTGACCTGCGAACAGACACCCCATCCCGCGCCGCTATGGCGGGGATTTGGCATTTGGCGCAGAAAAACCCCAGGGCTGCTGTCGATGCGTTCAAGGTGCTGCCGGGTTCTGAATATGGCGACGAATTGTTGGCGTTATCAATCTCCTTTGTCAAGCTGTTGGAAAGCAAGGAATTGGCCGCCAAGCCGGAATTAGAATTGGCCAAGAAGCCTGACAAACCCAAACATGAAGAGGCCTGGAAGGCGCTGGATCTTTTGAAAGAAACGGTGCGTCTGGCCTGGATTCTAAAAAAGAGCCGCCAGGGAGACTCGGCGACGTATCGTACCGCCACAGCGGAAGCTTGGTGACAAACATGCAGGCAATCCTCGACAACAAAGAGTATGCTATGACCGAAAGGGATTTTCTGCATGAAGTGGCTAAGCAATGGAAAGCCGAATTGAAAAGTCTTTTTGGAACGAACGTGACCTCAAGCTGGAGCCCATTGCGGCGAACCCGTACGCATTTGTCGAAGCTTTTGACAATAGCCGCGCCTTTGTAGGGCGCAAGAAGCACACCAGCTCACCGAAGCATGGCGCAACTGACAACTTTCAGAATGTGCCGCTCTATGGGCAGCGGCAGCCCGGGGCGCACATCGCCCGCACAAGGCCGATGTGGCGCTCAAAGACAAGGTAGATCTGGATCCACATTAATCTGGCAACCGCCGACGCCAGCTTTTGCCGACCTATTTATGGATATAACCAGCGTACTCGCTAAAGAGTTGAGCATCCCCGTCGCCCGACTATGGCGAGATGATGATTAGCCCCTATGCGCACCTTTCGGGAGTACATTTTTGCCTGTAGCGAACAGTTTGGCAGCAACAGTCTGGTCATTGTGTTTGATAATTTTGACGAGTTATCGAAAAGATTTTCCCCGTTCCCGAGTTTCGCAATCGCTTTCGTATTTTGATGCATGTGACGAGACAGGTCCAGAATGTGGGGTTTGTGTGCGTGGCCGAGTCCCCACCGGACGAATTCAAGACGCGCTTTTGATGATGTGTTTGCCGTTCTTAACCCCATCCACGTGCCGAATTTTCAATTTCCAGGTGAACGCGGTGACGTGGAAAGCACGTTTCGGCAATCCCACGCCAAAGATTCTGTGGCACTATCTGGACGAAACTATTAATGGGATTTTTGCGCTTACCGGCGGCAACCCCTATTTGCTGCAAGTCATGCGGGCTACTATTTGCGGAAGCCTATAATCAGGATGAAAGATAGAAGCGATCAAATCAAGAAGAAGAGGTAATGCCGTGGAGCAGGAACAGCGCGACCTGTTCTGGACCCTTCTTTGAGATCTCGCAAGGGCAATAGAATTGCTCATTTAAGAATAAAAGCGAGCGCTATTTTGTAGACCTGATAGCGCAGGTGGGGCGAATTCGCCCACTGCCCAATGAGCAGTGTTGATAAAAACGCGCCGCCCGAAGAGGGCGCGACATGCGCGCATGTTGGCGTATTGCGTATCAATGGGATAAAAAAGACCAAAATGCTGAGCCCAACGGAACAAATCGAATTTAGCGGGTTGTTGCGTCAATGGCATTGTTGAAAAGCGCGGATGGGCAATATGTTATTCCAGTCGAATTGCCGCGCCGCTGGTTATACAGAGATGATGCAGGGCCGAATGACGAAGCCCCAGTCCAATGAAGTGGCCGTTGAAGAAACTATTCATCCCTTCGACATCCCAAACACAGGCGCTCTAAATGCTGAATAGTTGCCGTCATCGTTCGAATCCTGAATGAGCACGGGCAAACCACACCTTTGTGCCACCCATCGAGCATTGGCACCGAAAGGCTGTGTCCCTGTCCAGTCGAGTGATATTGCTTTGTACAACACAGTCCATTACGCATCGAGGCTCTCTATCAAATCCAAAACGTTATTTATAGTAATATTAACGAGCAGGATTTAGAATTGCTCTCGGCACAACTTACAGTTGTTGCAATATCCGCCAATGAAATTCAAACTTATATAGAACTTTACAGGAACAATCTTATCGTTTTATAATGGTAAGTAGATCCGAGGAACTGAGGGAGTATGCGAGTTTCTTCGGAACAACAGAACTCCCCATTAACAACCCTCTTTGCAACAGCTTCCTCTCGTCTTCGTCTCATTAGTTTCAATTTAGGTTGCACCCTGGACCAAATAGCTCCGGTTTACAAAACGAACAATATGCAATTGTAGGCACATCGCGGCTTCAAAGTGCTAAATTAGCCAGCAATTTCAAACAAGATCTTTTGGACAATTAGCTAATGGCGTGATAATCCGAGACGCATATAGAGATGCAGTTGCCTGCTCAAATTCCCCCGAGTAGCAAGTAGGTATTCTATACCATACTGGTGGGTACGCCAACAGACTGAACAGTGGACAATTTCATGAGTTCCTGGACTACAGCCCTGCGGAAGATATTGCCACCAGATGGATTTGAGCTTGATCCAGATGGTACTTGAGGATTCGCCCAATCTCTTCGTCGTGCCATTTCCCGGAACAGGCTATTAGAAGAATATATTTGTTTCGTGGCCGCGTATTGAGATCGGCAACTTTCTGTATGTAATCACGGATCCCAATGGCCCCAAGATCTTCATATGTACGGGGCCAACTGGCGTAGGCAAAACCTCTCTGTCGTTTATGTGATACCCAGACGAGAAATCGGCATCCTGACTGGGGATGTACTTTCTATTACAAATGGGCCGTGCGATATTTGAAAGTTTCTGCAAAGCAATACAAGTTCGTCGATTTGCGGCAAACTCTAGCGACATCCTGGATGCATTTCTAGCCCGGAGCAGGGACCCAGATCTTGCTCTGTTTTGATGGGTTAGATCGGCAGCTTGGCTCGCCGAATAAGCGAGCGGATCGGGATCGCCCTTTCACTTACTGCGCGCATTGCCTGGAACTGCCTACCCCTAAGCACGCTAAGACGGTAAAAATCTTGATTTGTCTAAGATCAGAATCAATTGCGCTCTTTAAAGCTTTAGCGATTTCCTGATTTTCTTGCACACAGTCCAGTCCGCGACCACGAGAAGTTTTCCCCTAAATCCACTCGCTATTCGTGAAGTTGTGAATGCCTTCGCAGAATGCAATATGTCGATCAGTATCAATTTCAAATTGCAGCTGGCCTGGACCAACGTATTATATATGATCTTTTAACCCAAAGTCCGGATTCACCGATTGCACCCTATTTGCAGGTCATAAAGGTTTATGGCAATATAACCAGAGAAATGAATCCTGAGATGAACCACTTTCCGCTGATGAATACCAAGATATGTTGGCTCGCGATCAACTATTTGAAAATTTCATGCGCGATAAATTTTCCGAACTGAGAAACGAGTTTCCCGTCCTAATTGCAGCGCGGCAAGACACTCTTTTTGGTCCGCTGTCTCTACGATGATAATCAGGCGCGACCATCTGACCTTTCATCAATTCCCCTTGTATCTATCTCTGTTGCAAAGATTTCTACCCCGCATGGTCGATAGCTACAAAACTTCGCCGACCCAGGCTCGTACACGCACATTTAGATTTGGGCATTCATTCTTGGTTCCTGCCGCTCATAACAATTTATTTCGATAAACCGCCGATATGAATGGCTAAGTTGAGTCTGGCATTTATAGTTACACTTTTGCCAAGATTATGGCGCTGCCATGAATTGTGGCTTCATTGATGTTATAGGCGATTTTGATTTTACATCTGAGGATCTGGTTGAACCTGGGTGCCTTTGGCAAGTGGTGTTTCATGACTCTTGAATGGTATAAGGGTGTATGGGATCATAAAAGTTAACGGATTGAAATTAGCTGCGGGTTTCTCCTGTTCATAGTGTTTATGCTAATTTTACTTCTCGACACCAGGGGTAATAATGCGGAATGTGGTCTTTATTCGACTCTAAACAATGAGTCGGAAAATCCCAAGCTTGTTCTGGTCTCGCCAAAAGAGTCACAGAACTCAGTTCAAACTAAACTCTCAGACTGGTTCCGAGGCGCAATATCTTGGCAATTCGGCCGCGGAGTTTCAATTGAAAAAGTTGATTGGTTTAAATTTGATTACGCAATAGAACAGAGTATTGAAGGGGTTAGAGCGCTCTCTATAAAAAATAGTGATTCTGATGATTTGTTCATAGTCGATCAGGATGGCAGTGTGTACAAAACGAGAGTTCTCCCCTCTAGATTTAGGCACATTTGATGATGAACTTCTGCTAGACGATTTGGAGTCGTCAATTTATGATTTACGAGGCGATCAATTGCTGATTTGGACATTGGAATGGTTCAGCCGAACTCTGGCAGTTGAGCAGTATGACATCAATCCTGCTGGAACCTCATTCTAGCGCTATCAGGCATGTGGGCATTAGTCCAGCAATGGACGCTATTTTTACCATTGATGTGACCAAAACCTAAGAATATACCAGGTTGCTGAGGAACAGACTTCCATTGTCTACAATGGCAAATCATCGAACCTTGTGCATACAGCCGCCAATCCAATTTGGGCTGACTCTGTGCCTTTGCAACAATGGACAATCGGATTGGTGTATGGAATTGGTTAGATGGTGGTGCACCAATCTATGAAACTCCAATGTTAGGAGGGGGCGGTTTCTCAACTTGTCTTCGCCCGGATGGAAATCAACTTTTATCGGCAACCAAAGATGGGACACCGCCGCATGGTTAATGGATGACAAACGCCCCAAATGCTGATCCCGGCGATTCTTGGATGACAAAAGTCTCCTCATTAGCAGAGGCCCATATCTCACCTACACCTCAACGGCGCCATCATCATGGCGAGCTGGGGGGATGAATCGATCCGGCCGTGGGACTCGATCAGCTTTCAACTGCCGGCTCCATCGAGAGCCAGCATGGCCCCATCCGCAGCCTCGACTTTAGCCCGGATGTGGTGTTGATGCGCTCCTGGCTACTGACCGCGCCATCGAGTTTTGGGAGGTGGCACAACGGCCCAGATTTCCTCTAAACCCTGAGCATTGCCCTTTCAAATGCGAAATGCGCCCTGAAACTCCTCGAGGTTGACATTCCATTTAAGGCATGTTAAGGTGATACGCTCTGATATCTGAATATGCGTCATAACTCCCTGAAACGCATACAGAGCCTGTTATTATATCCGTAACCTGCACATTATTGAGACTCGTCAAACGTGACGAGTTTTTGTATTATGCCCGAAATCTACTTTAGTCAAAATACCCTCCTATATTTGCCCCAAATCAACATGACCACGGTCTGGGTACTGGCGCTGACCAGCATTCCCAACCCCAGACAGAGACCAAACTGCTAATCGCCGCATCCAGCATCAATATATTTGCATGATTGGGAACTTTTGTTAATGGCGCTTCTTTGTGCCGCCAACCCCCTTGGTACATACATTTTACACGGCGCCCACATATCCATGATCCCGGCTCTGGCGCCGGCATTACAGGGCGTATCATATGCCCCTCTATGGACGATCGGTATCGGCGCGAAGCACGCTATGTTTTGTGGGATCCATTCTGGCCGTGGTGGTTTTAAGCGCGGTTACGTTCTCTATTTTCACGCCCGATCTTGAGCTATTTCTGCGGCGTGTACCTTTTTGTCATTTTCGTGAATCTAGGAAACCTTCTGGGAACATATGTATTGCGCGTCCTTCGCCTCCACTGAAAATCCGGCTGCAACCGCGCATATGGGTGATGCAGCGCGTATTCGTTTGCGGTGCGGCGTTGGCCGCACAATCGTCAAGCGCGCCATACTTTTGGTTTTGCCCTATCGTATTTTTTGTTTTTCTGAGCGCTGCTTCTGTCATCTTTGGTCGAATAGGGCTTAGATATTTCCGAACGCACTGACCAGATTGTCCCCCTATACGATGGGCGCCTATTCTTTAACGTTTGTGATCAGCTATGAATTATAGACCGCAACTATTAACGACGCGCAAGTTGACGGTACTTTCGCTCTGTTTGTGGTTCTGATTTTGATCGGACTCTCGGGTTGGTTATCTGATTTTCCCGGCTTTGCAGGGAAAGGTATATAGCGCAGCCGCCCATTTCGCAAGTCAAAGAGCGATTCGCTTTACGCCGAATTTGCAGGGGGGATATGATGCCGCGCAAATCGCCCATCAATTTGACAATGATTTGGGGGTCAACGTGCCGGTGGAAAAGCGTGCATTGGTGGCGTCTCCAATCGACCTGATCTTTCCCTTTCGCTTCTATGCGCACGAGTGGAAAAAGGGCCAATATCTATGCATATGGCCTGATTACGTTTGGCGAATCAAGGCTCAGCGTTCCTCTTTCGAGCATCGACATCCCACAATTGCGCCCTGGCTTGCCAATTTAGCCGCGGAACCCGGCCAGGTATTTGTCAACCAAAAGAGGGATCGGATCACGAGGATCACTCCGCAGCGCATGGGAGACCTCACCGTTGGCGAACCCAATACGTTTCAGGTGGTGCTATACCCTAATGGCGCGATTGATTTTGCCTATCAAGAGCTACATAATCGACGCTGCGTTTTGGCAGCGAACTATCAGACGGTCTCTGTTGGTGGGCTTGTTGCCCGGCAATGGCTCTCTGTTCGGCGCGCCGTTCTATTTTGCGCAGGACTTACCCTATTCCGGCGCCGGCGGGCAGGCCATTGTAGAACAAGTGTATCGCGACTTTCGTATATATGTCGATCGGTTTATGCGACCGCTGGCCATCCTCATCATCCTGTGCTCTGTCATTATCCTCATTGGATTCCCCCTCTGTTACCGCGTCTTCTTGATTCGCCCGTTGAACGCCTTGACGACAGGCGTCAGCGCCGTGACTCAGGGCGATTTGCGCGTGCGCATTCCGCAATATTTTGATGATGAGCTGGGTTTCCTGAGCCAGTCTTTCAACGGCATGGTGGATTCAATTCGGTCGAGCCGCGAGGAACTGCAACAGCTAAACACCGGCCTGGAGCAACGCGTGGCGGAACGCACCCAACAACTTGCCGCCGCGCGCGATGCGGCCGAGGCCGCCAACCGCGCCAAAAGCACCTTCCTGGCTAACATGAGCCACGAATTGCGCACGCCGCTGAATGCTATTCTCGGCTATGCCCAGCTTTTACAGAGCCCATCTGCGGCGCGGGGCAAAGAACGGACGGGTCTGGATACAATTTATGAAAGCGGCCAACATCTGCTGGCGCTCATCGACAATGTGCTGGATCTGGCGAAGATCGAGGCGGGCAAAGTGGATTATCAACCAACCCGCTTATATCTGCCTTCGCTATTACAAAGTGTCAGCAAAATTGTGCAATTCCAGGCGCAGGCCCAATCGCTCTTTTACAGTTATCAAGCCGATGATAACCTGCCAGACTATATTGTGGGAGATGAGCGACTGCTGCGCCAAGTGTTGCTCAATCTGTTGGGCAATGCGATTAAATTTACCCACGATGGACACGTCACTCTGTCTGTACAAATAATCGATAATGGCGGCGGACAGATGCTCCGCTTCTCTGTAAAGGATGATGGGATTGGAATTGCCCCGGAACAATTAACCCAGATATTTCTGCCTTTTGAACAGGTCCATGATTCACAGACCCGCGCCGGCGGCACAGGCTTGGGGCTGACCATTAGCCAACGGCTTTTGGCCGTGATGGGGAGCAGCCTGCATGTAAAAAGCACGGTTGGCCAGGGCAGCACCTTTTGGTTTGATTTGGATTTGATGGCGGATACCGCGGCGGTGGATACACTGAGGCCTTCCCCGAGCGTCCGCTTTGCGCAGCCCATCGTCGGCTATCATGGGCCACGTCAAAAGGCGCTGGTGGCGGATGACAATCCAGCCAATCGACAGGTGCTGCACGACATGCTGGCAACCACAGGCTTTGAGATGCTGTTGGCCAATGATGGCCTGGAGGCGTATGAGGCGGCGTTAGCGCATCAGCCCTGTCTTATTTTGATGGATCTGGTGATGCCGGGGATGAACGGCATTGAAGCCAGCAAAGCCATTCGCACAGCGCAGGCGCAAAGCGAGTTGGAAAATGCCGCGCCACGCCGACCAGTCATTATTGCCGTCTCCGCCAGTGCCTTGTTCGCCGACCAAGAGCGCAGCCTGGCTGCCGGCTGTGACGCCTTCTTGCCCAAGCCCATCGATTGGCGGCAATTAAGCGCCCTTTTGGCGCACCATCTCGACCTGCCCTGGCGTTTTGCCGTGGTTGATGAACGCCCATCGTCCGCGCCCGCCGCAACGGCAAGCTTGCCAGCTTCCGTCATTCTGCAAGAACTGCATACCGCCGCCCGCATGGGCGAAATGCGCGCGGTAATCAAACTGGCCGCCGAGCTGCGCAAGGCAGACATTGGGGATGCTGCGTGGCTGGAAGAACTGACAACGTTGGCCGGGAATTATCAGGAAAAGGCCGTGTTACAGATGGTGGAAGCGCGTCGGCTTTATGTTGATGCCGAGGAAGAGAGCGCCTAATTATGACGGACAACCGCCCGGAGAAAACCATTCTGATCATTGACGACGAGCCGCACAATCTGCGCATGATGGTCGAGTTTTTAGAGGGGCAGGGCTTTCGCGTGCTGATTTCACAGGATGGCGCCAGCGGGCTTCAGCGCGCCGCCTATGCCCAACCCGATCTGATTCTACTCGACGCCATTCTGCCCGACGTCGATGGTTTTACGCTTTGCCAGCAGCTAAAAGCCAATGCAGAGACCAAAGAAATCCCCATTCTTTTTCTCACCATTCTGACCGTGCCCGCAGATCGGCTTAAAGCCATTGAAGTGGGCGCCGCTGACTATATTACCAAGCCCGTGCAGTGGGAAGATGTCCTATTGCGCGTCAATACCCAACTCCACATCCGCGACTTGACACGTCGTTTGGCGCACGCGGAGGCGCAATTGGCCCAAGTACACATACAGGCCAAAGGCTAACGATACGGCAGCATCCCCTCATATCCATACCACGCCAATAAACGGCTCATCCCTCTCATCATGCGGTCCGTGGTGGCATACTGCGGATTTTGGGCCGACCAGCGCCAGGCCCACAGCAAGCTGGCCCATTCGCGGACGAGCAACTCTCCCTTCAGCCGAGAGTGCAATCGCGCCGAAGAGGCATTGGCGACTAGATTTGCATACGCTGCAAAGCGTCGCACCGTTTCCGCATCCAGATCGCGCGCCCGGCGCTGCCGCTCGGCATAGCGACGCCTGGATTCGTGCATAAAAAGGCGCTGCTGATCTTGATTCTGGTCCAGGAGCGCCTTTTGCAGCAGGCCATCCAATAGCGATGCAGGCGCCATGCTCACCTCTTGCGCGGCCCGCCATGAAACAGAATCTGGAAAGACAGAAAGTCTCATCAACGCCATCTGTTCTTTTTCACCCAGTAGATCCCACTGGTACGCCAGCACACCATGCAATCGGCGCCAGCTTTCCATTGGGGCGGCCGACGCGGTTGACGAACGGTCGTTGACACCTGCCGTCAGTAGCTTCACCAATACATCCAATGAGATTGCATCGGCCAGGCTGGCGGTCAGTTCAATGCCCAATGGTAAGCCATCTACGGCCGCGCATATGCAGGCGATGTTTTCCAGATCCTCGGCGTCGGCGAACCAATCCGCACGTCTCTTTTTGCGCTGTTGCAGAAAGAACTGTACAGCGTCGCGATCACGGGATGGGCTGGTGTAGGGCGCATATGTCGACAAGCCCTCCAGCCCCATATTTGATTCGGCGGGCAATTGCAGGGGATGGCGCGCGGCCACCAAAATGCGCATATTTGGTCCCGCTTCCAGCAGCGCGCCGATCAGATCGCGCTGAATCGGCGTGGGAATAACCTGATCCAGGATCAGCAGAATCTGCCGCCTTGCCAGATAGTTGAGCAACTGCTGGCCCATTGGGGCGCCCGGCTGGCGCGTAATATTCAACCCATGGGCAAGAGCGACTTCGATAGCTATTCTCTGCATTATAGGCGAACTGCCCTCTGGTTCCCCCGGTAATGACACATAATAGACGCCGTCACGGGGCCGCCAGGGCTCAGAGGGCTGGGTTTCGTCATCTTGAAGATGTGCGTGGAGAGCGGCCACAGAATGCGCATCTCTCTGGCTTAGAAGAGTCCCAACGGCGCGGGCCAATTGGCTCTTGCCGACCCCCTTGAGGCCCGTCAAAGTCACAAGGCGACAGGATGAGAAGCACAGGCGCTTTTCAATTTCGGCCAGCTCATATGTCCGGCCAACAACCGATTGTTCAAGGGACAATTCGGTGTTCAAAGCGGTCCCAGATTGCCAGCCATCGTAAATGCTTTGTGCGCGGGACGGGGATGGGGGGGGCAACGCCTGTGCCCTGGCAGGCATGGCAATCTTAGGCGAGCTGCCAATTTCGCCTTGACGAATGCTATGATACAACTCGGTGGTCTCCTTGGCGGGCTCCATGCCATATTCAGCGGACAACATGGTGCGCACATGGGAATAATAAGAGAGCGCCGCCCCACGCGCCCCGCGTTGGGCCAAAATCGCCATGTGGTTGCGATGGCCTTCCTCGGCCCATGGATCCAATGCCAGCAGACGGCGAATGGCGCCCGCCGCCGCATCCCAATCTTGCTGTGACATATAGATCTGCATCAGGCTGGTAAATCCTTCCACCGCCAGCAAATGGTATTCTACGCGCTTAAGCATCAGCCATTCTTCAAAGGCGGACGCATTGCGCACCGACACCCCTTGCAAAAATTCGCCTCGATACAGATCACATGCGGCCTGGAGCATGGCTGCTGTGCTGTTGCCTTTTTTGAATTTAAGTGCCTGCTCAAACTCTTCTATGTCCAGCCAGTAATTGGCCAAGTCCAAAGCCACAGTTGAATTGGTAACGGCCAGGTGGCCTACGGCCTCTTTGCGCAGTTCGGAGAGGGCCGTGCGCAAGTTATGGCGGGCGGCGCGGTTAGGCAGCTCTGGCCATAGCACCGCGGCCACTTCCCCGCGTGTAAACAGGGCGCGCTCGCAAGCCAGATAGTAGAAGAGCATACGGCCCTTATTGCTGATATTTTGGAAAATGGAAGTGTCGTCTATGGCAACCTGGGGAGCGCCAAACAAAGAAATTCTAAGCATTTTTGCTGATATTTTTTAAACCACGGGCATTTCTGACGCTTTTTATGACACCCAACTGACGATGGGCATGTATTCTACAACTTATGACCACAAGTTTACAAGTTATTCGTAAACCAAATAACTGTATCCTAAAATCTGCCTCATAACACAGATTCAAGTCCACTACATGCAATAAGTAAAGGAAAGCCAAATGAACAAATCTCGCATCTACTATCCAGAGACAACCTCGCAGCAGCGCCACCAGCTCTTTGAAATATGGGAAAAAACGGGAGATGTAAACCTGGCCTGCAACAAAGCACGGGTTAGCCGCTCTACATTCTACTATTGGAAAGAACGCTTTGATAAGGGTGGGTACGCCGCCATTGCCAAACCCAAGAGCAACGCCCCCAAAAATCCACGGCGCACGCCGCCTGATATCGTCGAGCGCATCAAAACTTTAAAGCAGAAAAATCCGGACTGGGGTAAAGAACGAATTGCCAAAGAAGTAGCCCGCATGGACCCCAAAGGGCGCACAGTAGGCGCCACCACCGTATTGCGTATTTTAAGGCGCACAATGCAAAATGGCGGTTCGTAACCGTCAAATACAGGCTATTCTGAGAAGGTGCAAATTCTGGAGAGAATTTGCACCTTCTCTTTTTATGCCATTCAATTCCAAAAGCGTAACTCTCAACGCATGAGACCCCCTCCCAGCCTACCCCTTGAGGGGGAGGAGCTACAGTTCCCTCCCCTCGAGGGGAGGGCTAGGGGCACTGCCATTAAGTTAAGCATTTTCGTGTCAAAGTAACCAGTCATCAGTGGGCAGTTTGCCGTAGGCAGTTGCAGAAACACTCACTGCAAAATGCCCACTGATGACTGTTAACTTAATGGCAGTGAGGGCTAGGAGGGGTTACCGGATGCGCGTTTTCCAGCGTGCATACTGTACAACCTGCCGCCACAGTCCCGCCGGACCGCCCATGCGCAGAGCTCGCCCGACTTTGTGCAGCAGCGATTTTTCCCGCGCAGCGCCCGCGGATTCGCCCCCACATAATGTCGATCTGCCGGTCGCCGGATGAAGGCAAAAGTTGAGCAGCGGCTGCGCCGTTTGCGACCAATGGTAAGTCATGGCCAATTTGGAAAACTCAGCAACCCTTGCTTGCCGAGCATCGGGATTCTCCAGCATACACAAAATCGCCTGCGCCACACCATCCACATCGCGCGGTTCCACCAAACGCGCCAGCCCGCGGTCGGCCAGCGCTTGGCCCAACACATCCCCGCGCGTCGCCAACACGGGGAGTCCGGCCCAAATATAGTCCAACATGCGCGTGCGGAAAGCAGCGCGTTTCGATGTGTTCCAAATGCAGGCTGGCCCCAATATCCGCCTCCAGCAGATAGTTGTGGCGCTCGGCATAGGGCATCCACTCGTTAAAAAAGACGTGGCGATTGGTCAGCCCCAATTCGGCGCTCACCCGCATGGCCTCCGTCACCGCTTCCGGCACGGGGGCGTAGGGGGTGGGGCGTTTGATGCCAGGGAAAAAGAGCTTCACGTCGCTGCGTTGGCGGCACACCGCGGCCACGGCGCGAATCAGCGTGGCCGCGTCCAGCCAATTCCAGATGCCGCCCCCCCAAAAAATCACCTTGTCATTGACCCCAATGCCGGGATAGACACCCTTGAGCACCTGCTTGGTGTGGATCGGCGGCGCATCGGGCAGCCCAAAGGGCGCCAGATCGATGAGCCGCCGCAGCGTGGCGTCTTGCCGGTAGGTGTATGGATTGATCCGCCCACAGGCAGCCAACATGCCAAGCCAATAGTCGCGCTGCTTTTCATCGGCGCAAATGAAAAAATCACCCGCTCGTAACTGAAAACGCAACGCCTCCAGATCCCCTTCCAGCGAGCTAAGCTGCCGCAGATCGTCAGCATGAGATTCGCGCTCCAGATTTTCCAGCAGAAACGGAATATAAATATCCACCACCAGCGGTTTGCCCAATTGGGTTAAAAATGGATAGGCCGTGAGCATGGTTCCGCGCGTCATCAGCACATCGCACTGGGCGGCCAAAGCGCGCAACTGCGCGGCATCCGTGCATTTGTGCAGCGTAATCGGTGGGGAGCCCCCTCCATCCATACGCGGCGCCAGAGTCACGTCCAGCTTGACCATGGGCGGCGCAATCAGCTTGACGGCGAGATGCCGGGCCAGCACATGCGCCAGCTCCCAGTCGCGGATGCCCGGTCCGGCCATGTTATGGCCCAGCGTGTCGTTGGGGATTATGCCAATGGTTTTCAATGGGGTTTGTCGTGAATTCATCCAGATTTTTCTCGCAGGCCGGACAGTTGGCACTGTAACTCCTGTACAGTGTACCATACATTCCAAATTTGAAACCACATGCAGTCAAATCGAAAAATTGCCGATTTTGATGTAAAATAGAAGCATCTCCGCCATCGCTATTTGTTGCTTTAAAGATCGCCAAGAGAAGGGGTAGCCCATGTCGCGCTATATTGATTTGCGGACAGATTTCGGCTTCAAGCGCCTGTTTGGCCGTGAGGATAGCAAAGATATATTGAAGCAGTTTTTGTTTGATATATTGGAGCTGACGCACCCCATCCAGGATCTAACCTATATTCCAGTTGAGCAGTTGGGTGCTTCTCCGGGAGACCGGCGCGGCGTTTATGACGTGTATTGCACCGATGCCGCTGGGCAGCGCTTTATTGTCGAAATGCAGCAGGTGCGCCAGGTGAATATCAAAGAGAGCGCGCTCTATTACAGCACCTTTGCCATCAATTACCAGGCTCGGCGCGGATCGGAGTGGCAGTTCAACCTGCTGCCGGTCTATTGCATTGCCGTATTGGATTTCAGCCTGATTGAGGGCGAAGAGGATGACCCGCGCTATTTCCGCCGCGTGCAACTGGCCGATTGCGAAACCAACCAGATGTTCTACGACAAGCTCACCTTTATTTACATTGAACTGACCAAATTTAACCAACCCTTATCTGAAGCAACGGCCGCCGATAAGTGGATTTATCTGCTAAAGAATCTACCCGAACTGCAAAACATCCCGGCCGAACTGGCCACCGAACCGTTCACCGATGCCTTTGCCATTGCGGAAGAAGCCGCGCTCTCGCCGGAAGAACGTTACTATTACGAGGGCAGCCTCAAGCACGCCCGCGATATTAATGCGCAAATTGCCTTTGCCCGCCAAGAAGGGCGCGAGGAGGCACTTCAAGAAGGTCTGGCCGCCGGCCGTGAAGAGCAATCTATGGTGATTGTGCGCGCCATGGCAGCTCGCGGCCTTCCGCCGGCCGAAATTTCAGCGCTGACCGGAATTGCCGAGTCAATTGTGCGGAAGGCGTTGGAAGGGTCATCCTCATGACCCCGTCTGCTGATACCATCATCACCAACGCCGCTGTTTACACTGTAGATGCAACCAATCCGCGCGCCGAAGCGGTGGCCGTAGGCGGCGCGCGCATTTTGCATGTGGGCAGTGTGGAAGATACCTTTGCCCTGCGCGGTCCCTATACCGAAATCATCGACGGCGGCGGCTGTACGCTGCTGCCTGGGCTGATCGACAGCCACTTTCACCTGCTGTGGGGCTCGCTCAAAATCGATGACTTGCAGCTCGACGCCGCCCGCAACCCGCAACAGGTGGCGGACATGCTGCGCGCCCATGCCGCCGCCGCCACGGATGAATGGATTGTGGGCTATCAGCTCGTTTACAGCGCCTTTGCCCAAGGACCGCCGCTGGATCGCCATTTTCTGGACGCCATTGTGGCCGACCGCCCCCTCCTGGTTGTGGCGTTCGACTATCACACGGCCTGGGCCAATACGGAGGCGTTGCGGCGCGCCAACATTTTGCACGGACGCGCTTTGCCGCCGGGTCATCAGATCGTCATGGACCCCGCCACCGGCCTGGCCACCGGCGAGCTGCGCGAACCCGAGGCCATTGACCCCGTACGGAATCTGCTGCCCACGCCCGATGAAGCGCGCACTGCGTCCTGCTCAAAAGGGGCTGGCGCTGGCGGCAGCCTGGGCATCACCAGCGTCCACAACATGGATGGCGATGCGGAGCAGGTGCGGCGCTATCTGGCGCTGGCCGAAGCGGGCGAAATGACGCTGCGCGTTTATGTGCCTTACAGCATCACGCCCGCCACGCCGCTGGACGAGCTGCAAGAGGCGGCATCCTGGCGGGCGCGCTTCCAAAGCAGCCATGTGCGCACCGGCGCCATCAAGCTTTTCATGGACGGCGTGCTCGAATCATACACCGCGCTGATGGTCGAACCATATGCGGATGCGCCGGGCAACTGCGGCAGCGCCCTCTTCAGCGCCGAGCATTTTGCCGCCATCGCCGCCGAGGCGGACCGGCTGGGTCTGCAAATCTTTGTCCACGCCTGTGGGGATGGCGCGGTGCGGCGCACGCTGGACGGCTACGCCCACGCCCAGCGCGTCAATGGTCGCCGCGACAGCCGCCACCGCGTCGAGCACATCGAGGTGATTCATCCCCGCGACATCCCGCGCTTTGCTGAGCTGGGCGTGATCGCCTCCATGCAGCCGCTGCACGCCCCGTTGACGCGCCACAGCGCCGAGGTGTGGCCGGCGCGGGCGGGCCAGGCGCGCTGGCCGCTCAGCTTTGCCTGGCAAACGTTGCGCCAGGCCGGTGCACAACTGGCTCTGGGCAGCGATTGGCCCGTGGTGACCATGGATCCGCTGGCCGGTTTTCACGCCGCGCTCAACCGCGAGCCGTGGCGCGATGGCGATCCCGCGCAGCAACAGACGCTGGCGCAGACCATTGCCGGCTACACGCGCGATGCGGCCTATGCCGAATTTCAAGAGGGTGAAAAAGGTCAGATCCGCCCCGGCATGTTGGCCGATCTGGTGCTGCTTTCGGCAGATCTATTCAAGACACCGCCCGCTGAAATCGCGCGCCTGCGCCCGCGGCTGACCATGTGCAACGGGCGGATTGTTTATGCGGAGTAAATTATGAACTATTTGACAATTCCCCACACCACCATTCAGGCATCCCAACTCTGTTTGGGGACGGGCGGCCTGGGCTCGCGGCTGACGCAAGCCGAGTCATTTGCGCTGCTGGATGCGTTTGTGGCGGGTGGCGGCACGTTCTTGGACACGGCGCACGTCTATGCCAACTGGCGCGCCGATCTGCCCAAGAGCATCAGCGAAAAGACCATCGGCCAATGGATGCGGGCGCGCGGCAACCGTTTGCAAATCATTGTAGGCACCAAAGGCGCCCACCCCGATCTGGCCACCATGCATATTTCGCGCCTGTCGCCAGCCGAGATCGTGCAGGATCTGAACGAAAGCTTGGCCCATCTACAGACCGATTATATTGACCTGTACTGGCTGCACCGCGACGACCCCACACGCAACGTGGCGGATATAGTGGAGACGCTAAACGCGCAGATGCGGCTGGGCAAAATCCGGGCGTTTGGCTGTTCAAATTGGGCGCCGGCGCGCATTCAGGTGGCGCAGGATTATGCCGTCGCCCACGGGCTGCACGGCTTTGCAGCCAACCAACCCATGTGGAGCCTGGCCCAGCCCAATGCGGCGGCCTTTGGCATGCCCGGCCTGGCCGCTATGGATGCCCAAACATGGGCGCTGCACAAAGCGCTGAATTTGGCCGCCGCGCCCTACACGTCGCAAGCGCGCGGCTTTTTTAGCAAGCTGGCGCAATTGGGTGCTGATGGGCTGGCAGAGGCGGAGCGCAAATCTTATCTCAATGAGGTAAATCTGCGCCGCTTTGACCGCGTCCAAAAGCTGGCGGCAGATCACGACACCACACCCTCTCGAATTGCGCTGGCTTACCTGCTGGCGCAACCCTTTCCGACTTTCCCCGTCATCGGCTGCCGCACCATCGCACAGTTGGCAGATAGCCTGGCCGCCATTGCGGTCACCCTCAGTGCCGATGAAATCGCGTGGCTGGAAGCGTAGGGCGATTTTTCAAATCGCCATCGCGCCGGAAGCAATGCAACTTCTCTTGTTGCCCCAAGACGAGGGACTAAGATTAAATCTGCAAAAATCTGCGTGCATCCGCGTACAAAATAGGCTTTTATCGTTCTCTCCGACAAGCTAGCGGTGGCTAATGGGCAGGAATATTTTTTGCTCCGCCGCGATCACGTCCGCCTCAGTATAGTCAAAAACGCCGTTGCGATTGCTGTCGCGCGGCGCCTGCGGATTGTCGCCTGCCTCTACAGTATCCGAAACACCGTCATTATTTGAATCGGTATCGAGATAGTTGGGAATCCCATCGTGATCAGGGTCATCGGCGCCTTCCACGTTGTCGGGAATCAGGTCGTGATCCTGATCGGCGGCGTCATCTGAAACTGTAATGGTGTATTGGGTGGTGAGTTGAATGGGCTCGTCTTGCCAGATCGGTTGCCCTATGTGCGCAGCTTCCGCCAAGGGATTGATGGCGGCGCGCCATGTGGGTTGACTCTCGACGGTTTGGGTGACAAGTTGGGCGATGATAAATCGGATTGTCTCCCCTGGCGGCAGCGGCGCGAAGTGATTGCTGAAAAGTTGACCCCAGTGGGTATCAATCAGCGTATGATAATTGAGTGTGCTTTCCACATTGTTTTGCAACGCATAGCAGATCTCCACTTCGGTCCCCATGGGAACCTGGATGGTCACCGTTTGTTCACAGGATGCCGTGACGCCGGCGATGCCAATAGTTGTACGAAACTGCGCCGTGAGCGCATTGGACGGTGGCGTGGGTGAAGGAGCAATGGGCGTCGTTTGCGGGGTGGGGGTCGGCGTACTTTGGGCAACATCATCATCCAACACGGTGAGCTGAACCGTATCATAGACGCCCAGCCTGGCGCCCGTCGCGCTGGTCAGCGCCAGTTCCCACGCCTCATCAGCTTCCGCAACTTGGTCATCCACCACCGGCACGCTGACAATTACGCTTTTCTGCCCCCGCGGAATGGTGAGCACCCCGCTCTGATGCCCCACATAGCTGACCGAGACCGCGCCAAATGGATTGGCGACATCCAGCACCACCGGCACCATGAACTCCCCATCCCCTTCATAAATTTGATAGGCATTGCCATTAAATTGCACCCGCGGGGGACGCAGGACGTGATTGACCGCTTGCCCATTGTTATCCAGCCGCATATCGTTGTCGGCGGCAACCGATGCTCGACTGGCGACTTCGGCAGCGGCATTTAGCGTTTCGTCAACCTGTCCCACCATAATCAATTCCATGCCTTCCCCGGCAGCCAGATCGCCAATTTGCCACATCAGGTTGGGCGCGCTGCCGGTTTGTGTGATCACATGGCTGGCAAACTGCACGACGAGATTGGCGAACTGCGTGGGAACGGTTAGCGTAGCCCGCGCATTGACGGCAGCTTGGGGACCGGCGTTGTAAACGCTGAGCGTAATGGTAATGGGCTGCCCCGGCCACAGGTCACGGGATGAGGATGGGGCGGCCTGGAACTGTTGCGCAATGGTCATATCGGCATCCTGAACCTCCAATCGGCAAATGGCCGAGCAGCCGTCGCCATCGGCCAGGTTGCCGTCGTCGCACATTTCACCGGCATCCAGCACGCTGTTGCCGCAGAGCCGCTCGCCGGAGCAAGCATAAATCTGCACATCATCCACGTACCAACCCGTCACCCCGCTGCATTGATCGACACCCAACTCGAAGCGCAACTGCACCGTGTCGCCCGCCGTGGCCAAGCCGGACAGATCGACCTGCGATTGGCCCCAACTGCCGCTAAAGCTATTGGGATTAAAGCTGGAAAAAGCGGCTTCAGCCGCCAGCGGATTGGTGTTATTTGCCGCCGCACTAATGAGTACTGTGTTATAGCCATTGTGCGTAAAGGCGCTGGCCGGCGCCAATTGCCAGGCGCCGCCATTGACGCTGATCTTCAAATTCCCGCCGTCCCAATCTGGCTCGGTGGCGAACCAATGGTCAAAGGCCAGCCGCGGCGTATCCGCCCCAAAGGGCAGCGTAACGGGTGGGCTTTCCAAATAGATCACGCCCGAGGTATCGGTTAATTGACAGACGCCATTGTCATACGGATCCGGGCCAAAGACGCCGCGCCCGCTGCGGCCATCGGGCAGATGCTCAGCAATGGACCAATTGGGGATTTCAAAATCGATGGGTACAGCCACGGCGCGCGCGCCCGCTGTCCACGCGCCTAAGCCGGCTTCCCAATCCGCGTGCAAAATTGGCTCAATGGCGCCATGATCGGCGCACAACGCCGGCGCATCCGCCGCCAACAGCGTGGCGAAGCCACACTGTTCCGGCGATGCTTCCAGTTCGACCGCGGCGATGGCTTTGTCCAGCTCTGCACAGTGGGCCGCCGAAATGGTGTCCGGCGCTATGGCGCCCCAAGCGGCTGGTCCATCCGTCGTCAGTGCAAAAAGGGGCTGTCCTGTAAGATCGCTGCACGCGCTGCGCAAGGCGTAGGCGTGGTCGGAAAAGTCGCTCACCGGCGTCATGTAGTAGCGCTGGGCCCGCCACTGGATGTGGGCCGCCCGCGTCAGCCCAATGCCGCTGATGGTGACGCCATTATACTGGCCGCCATCGACCAGCAGCGCAAACAGGTGGTTGGGGATGCCCGAGTTCGTGTGGACGCCGCCGTTGTCCAGCGCGCTGCAAACGTAGGTCGTGTCGCTCACTTTGCCCGGATGCCCATAACAGGCTGGATGCCACATGTCGCGGATGGCGCCGCCAAAGCCCGGATCATCTTCGCCCGAGAGCCAGCGCATAGATGCATCGGTTGCCGGCGCGCCCGCACCATATTGCGAACAGCTTGCCGTTGTGCGCAAAGTTGCGGGCGCATCGCTGCCGCGCCCGTTAAGCATGTCCACCACCTCGCCCCAAATATCCGAATAAGATTCACTCAATGCGCCTGGCTGCCATTGATAGATAAAGCCGGCCGTATATTCGGTATAGGCGTGGGCCCACTCATGCGCCACAGTGTCGTCTCCCGTAACGTCAGCACAAAAACTGGCCGCGCTGCCATCCCATTTGGCGGCGGGACAGCTCATGTCAACCGGTGCATGCACAGTGGACATGGAGGCATTCTGGCCGTCATAAGAGAGCCAATGGCCATTGGTCATGCTGCCCAACAAATTGTAAAGCTCCCTGGAGCCGGCCAACTCATCATTCCAGGCATTGATGCGTGCGTTGTCATAAGAATTCCAATTGGCCGGAATCGGAAAGGGATCGCTGGTGCTTTCCCGCCAAACCAAATTGGCGGCGCTGCCGTCCGCAATCGTGCGCTCAATTTGATGCACGCCTTGAATTTGCTCGATGACGCGGCCGTCATGTGCATCCACATAGATGAATTGGCGCGCGCCGTTGCCAATCACCGTCACTTCATACACCAGACGCAGCGAGCCTTGTCTGCCCCATGTCAACCCCTCTTGAAACAGATAGAGCTGATGCGCAATTGCCTCAAATAGCTCTGCACGGTGCGCAATACCGGCCGTCTGCACGGCAATCTGGCGCGCTTCAGACTCTGAGAGTGTGGGCGTCAGATCTAACTTGCCAAAGCTCGCCACGGATACGGTCGCCCCATCCAATGCATAAAGATTGCCCTGAGCATCTACATGCGCAGTCAAGCGACTGCCGAAAACCGGGATGCCTTCATGCTGTTGTGTATATTGCAAATGAGTGATGCCTTGCGCATCAGTTTGGACAGCGCGCAAAATCAGCTCATGATCCGGCTGCTGTAAACCAAAGAGCGCGCTATAAGCCGTGAGGAAGGCGGCGGTCTTCTGGCGCGCATTCATGGATGTTGTGTCGGCTATGGAATTCGCCGCCAAATCGTGCCCCAGCGTCGTGCGCACGGAACTTGCCGTATTAGTCACGGCGCGCGTGCTTACCACAACGGGTGCGACAGCCTGCTGCTGCAATTGCTCACGCAGCACCAGCAGAGGCGTCGGCGGGAAAGGCGCTGCTTGTACCCTGGCCGGCAATATGGCTGCGGCCAGCATGATGGGAATTGCCGCCAAATTGATCAGATGTAAAAAAACATTACGCGGGGGACAATCGTCTTGGAAAAGGATAGAGTTTCTACGTTGAGGAATCATAGCACGCTTATTCTTACAAAATTTTAAGGTTGGCGTGCGTATTGTATCAGTAACTCCTAGGCCGTGTGCATAAGTCAAATGACTTAACTTTGTGACCCAACTGTTGGACCTCCTTCTTATACGATCTGTGCTGTTCATCTATAGTTCGCCGTCGTGTTGCAGCAGTCTTGCAGCAGTTGAACATACACGCTTTGCCCGCTCTGCGCGCGTCCCCTACACGTCCAGCCTCCATTGAGGCCGTACGCTATGCTGATGCCCGGCAAAGAAAAGTTTTGATCAACAGATTGCACAGATTGTGCAGATTATCGCTCGTTAATCGTTCCTATTCAGGCTCTCGATGGCTGAGTGTTTGACGGAGCTCACGCCGAAGTTTTGTCGATGCCCGTGTTCCCTTCGACAAGCTCAGGGGACGGCTGAATAGTAATCTTTAATCTATTGAATCTGTGCAATCTGTTGATCGTTTATAGACGCAGCGGGCGTAACAATGTATATGGAATCCAGGTTCATATGATTAAAGCGAGGTTCAGAATGAAGGTTGTATGGCGAGGCGCGGTGGCGCTGATACTATTATTTTTTTGGGGTTGGCAGGCCAATCTATTTGTGGAAGCGCAGGCGGACGCGCCGCGCGATCTGTGGGTGGACATCCAATCGCTGGGCGGGCCCTGCTCGGATGACTTTACGCGCGCGCAGGTGAGCAGCGGCCAGCCCTGGTGTACACTGGGCGTGACGGGCGACAAAGTGCAGCCCGGCGACACGGTTCACGTGCGCGGTGGTGACTATACGCAGGCTCAACGCTGTCCGGGCTGCGATCTAGAATCGGTGTTGCAAGTGATCAACAGTGGGCGCGCCGACGCCTGGATCCGCTACGCAGCCGCGCCGGGTGAACAGGTGCGCATAAGCGGCGCTGGCGGCGCTGACTATGGCGTGGTGGTGCGTCAGACAACAGAGAGCAACTTTTTGCCCCGTTTCATCTCGATTGAAGGCTTTACGATCAGCGATTTTGCGCTCAACTGCGTCACCGTGCGCAAAACCAGCGACATCATTCTGCGCGGGTTGGATGTATCCAATTGTCGCAACGGCGCCTTGGAAATCCTCGAGTCGGCCAGCGTGACCATCGAGCAGAGTAAAATTCACGATAATCCGCTGGGCGGCTACACCAGCGCCATTGATTTGTGGCGTTGCGGCCACAACAACGTGGTGCGCGGCAACCAGATCTGGAACAATAGCGACACGGACAGCCGCGAAACCGAAGGCCACGGCATCATCATGGATCTGTGCGACGGCGATGGCTCGCTGCTGATCGAAAACAACGTCATCTGGAAAAACGAGGGCTGGTGCATTGCCATCTATAGCAGCGACAACACGCTGATCCGCAACAACGTTTGCTGGCAAAACGGTGGCGAGCGCGCCTCCGCCGGTGAGGTGTCCGTGCTGGGGCGCAATCATGGCGTCTATAACAATATTCTGGCGCCGCGGCCCAATCAGCTTGCGCTGCACCTGCGCGAAAAAGATCCCGATTTTGTGGGCCATCTGGATACACTGCGCGAAAACGGCAACATTTTGTGGGCGCCCACCCATGATCGCGTCGTCGCTTGGTCCTATCACACCATTCGCAACGTGGCCGATTACAAAGTGCAAAATGGCCACGGCTGGGGCGCCGACACGCTGCAAGTGGACCCGCGCTTTGTCGACCCGAATGCCGGTGACTTCCGCCTACAGGCTGGTTCACCAGCCATCGATAGCGCCGACGGCAGCAGCGTGGCCACAGTTGATCTGCTGGGCTATGTACGGCCGGCCGATGGCAATGGGGATGGGGCGGCGGTCGCCGACCGCGGCGCCTATGAATATGGCAGCACACCGCCAGCCGAGCCTACGCCCACCCCTGGCGGACCCACGCCCACGCCGGTCATCCCCACGCCCGTGGCCCCCACGCCGGTTGGCCCGACGCCCACCCCGGTGGCCGGGTGCAGCAGCGGGTTGAGTCAAGAAGCCGAGGTGGCCACGCGTTATGGCCAATTTGAAATTGTGGGCGATGCCCAGGCCAGCGGCGCGCAAGCAGTCTACGTGCCGGAAGCCTTGGGCGATTCGAGCACGCCCGCTGCCAGCAACCGGGTCGATTTCTGCCTGACCGTGGATACGACCGGCAGCTATGAAGTGGTGGGCCGCACGCTGGCGCCCGACTCGGGCAGCGATTCATTCTTTATCCAAGTGGATGGCCAGCCCACCACGCCCCAGAAGTGGAGCCTACCCGTGGACAGCAGCGGCTACAATCTGGTCGCGGCGCCGCTCAAGTTTCTGCTCAACCCCGGCCCGCACACGGTGACCGTCTATCATCGCGAGGCCGGCGCCCGGCTGGACCGCGTCGAGCTGAAGCTGGCCTCCGACACGCCCGCCCCCATTCCGCCCGCCGATTGCGGAGCGCAGCCCTTCCAAGAGGCCGAGACCGCCACCCGCTTTGGCATTTTTGAGATCGTGTCCGACAGCACAGCCAGCGGTGGACAGGCCGTGCAGGCAGCCCAAGGCGCCGGCAGCCTCACCCTACCCGACCCCGCCCAACGCCTGGAATTCTGCCTGACAGTGGCCCAAGGCGGCGCCTATGCGCTTAACGGGCTGATTGCAGCGCCGGATGCCGCCAGCAATTCGCTCTTTGTGCAGGTGGATGGGCAACCCGCCACGCCGCAAAAGTGGAGCATCCCGGTCAACACCGCTTTCACCCCCGCCCGTGCGCCGCTCACCCTGCGGCTGCTGGCGGGCCAGCACACCGTCACCATCTATCACCGCGAATCCAACACGCGTCTGGACCGTCTGGCGCTGGACCTGGTTACCGCGCTGGACGGCACCGAACTGACCCAAAATGTGGTGCGCTACGACGGCGACCCCGACCAGGACGACCTGATTGACCAGGGCATTCTCAATCCCGACAACCGCGGCGGGCTGGACCCAGCGCTGATCAAGGAGCGCCAGTTCCTGCCGCTGGTGCTGCGTTAAATGTAGAGGTTCATCTAAATTTCGGGTGGCGGAGTCAAACAGTCCCGCAATCTCTGGGAGATTCTGGGCCTGTTTTGACTCCGCCACCCCGCCACCCGCCACCCCGCCACCCGCCACCCCGCCACCCCGCCACCCGCCACCCCGTCACCCGTCACCCGCCACCCCGCCACCCCGCCACCCCGCCTTTTTTATTTACGCAGCCAATATACATGACAGCCAAACCGAAATCGGGTAAACTATGGACTTATGAATTTCAACCGACCACGGATTACGCCAACGGAATCTACATGAAACTTTGGTATGCGGCTCTCTTTTCGGGATGCACCTTGCTGGCAGCGTCTCTCTACAGCGCGCTGATCAGCCGACCCGGCTTGCGCTTGCAGGGCGTCATGCTGGACCGCCGCGTGTGGCTTTCGGAACACGGCGCCCAATGGGAGCTGGGCTGGTGGCTGTGGCTGCTCTTCATCTTTAGCTGGATGCTGCTGCTGGTGGTGCTGATGTGGCGCTATTCACCAGCGCACCGCGTGACCACCATGCTGCAATCCGGGCTGATGATCATCGCGGCGGTGCTGGCCATTGGCGCTTGCCTGGTTTGGATGAAGGTGATTCCCGCCGCAGCCGCCGCGGAAAGCAGCGCTGAATTGCTGAATGTGGTTGATATGCTGGCGCTGGCGGGGGCGGGGGCGGGCTGCTTTATGGGCGGCATTGTCACCGCATGGATAGGGATCGACCTGTGGCGGCTGGAGCGGCTGCCCGGACCCTGGCTGCTGCCCGCCGTGAGCGCCGGCCTATGCGCCATCACGACACCTTTTATGCTACCGCAGCCGCACCTGCTCATCATGGCGGGCGTCTGCTGGGTGGGCTGGTGCGCATTCCTGTCGACGAAACGTGAAGAGCCGAAAGTCTTTTCGGCCTGGCTGTGATTTTTTGGGGGGTGAAAGGATGACAAGATGACCGGATGACAAGGTGAATACCTGCGTGCATCCGTATCATCTTGTCATCTTGTCATCCTCTCACAAATCAACAAGATTTTTCGCTATAACCTTATGCTTGTTTCACCTGAACTTATCGCCGCAGCGCGGGGGGATAAACCTGCCGAACTGCTTTTAAAAAATGCCCGCATGCTCAACGTGTTTTCGGGCCAGATTGAAGAGACCGACATTGCGCTCTTTCAGGGGCGCATTGCGGGTATTGGGCGCGGATATGCCGCGCGGGAAACGGTCGATCTGGCGGGCGCGTATGTGGCGCCGGGGCTGATCGACGCCCACGTACACATAGAGAGCAGCCTCTGTATGCCCGCTCAGTTTGCAGCGGCGGTGCTGCCGCGCGGCGTTACCAGCGTAGTGACCGACCCCCATGAGATTGCCAATGTGGCGGGCATGGACGGTGTGCGCTTTATGGCCGAGAGCAGCCAAGCGCTGCCGCTCAATGTGGTGATCATGGCGCCATCGTGCGTGCCGGCCACCCATATGGAGACTAGCGGCGCCGCCCTCGATGATGAAGACCTGCAAACGTTGCTGGCCGAGGGCGTTGTGCATGGGCTGGCCGAGGTGATGAATTTCCCCGGTGTGGTGCAGGGCGACCCGGATGTGCTGCGCAAGCTGGCAGCCTTTGGCGGGCGGGCGCAGGATGGACACGCCCCCGCTCTGCGCGGCCCGGCGCTCAACGCCTACGTGGCGGCGGGCATCGGCAGCGAACATGAGTGCACCACCGTGGAAGAAGCGGCGGAAAAGCTGGCGCGCGGGCTCTACATTTTGATCCGCGAAGCCACCAATGCGCACAATCTGCACAATCTGCTGCCGCTGATTACGCCGGAAAACAGCCGCCGCATCTGCTTCTGCACCGACGACCGCATGCCGGGCGATCTGCTGACGCAGGGCTCGATTGACTACATGGTGCGCGAGGCCATTGCGTTTGGCATTGCGCCCATCACCGCCTGGCGCATGGCCACGCTCAACACGGCCGAGTGGTTTGGGCTGCACGATCGTGGCGCCATTGCGCCGGGGCGGGTGGCCGATTTGATGATTTTTGACGATTTGCGGAAGCCGCAGGCGCGCATGGTTTATGCCGCTGGACAGCTGGTGGCGGAGGCCGGCGAGCTGGTGGCCAATGTGTTGCCGCCCGCGACCGCGCTGACCAAAACGGTGGCCGGCACGATCAACGTCGGCGCTGACATAGATTTGGCGATTCAAGCGCGCGGCAACCAAATACGCGTCATCGGCTCGCTGCCCGATCAGCTTGTGACCGCCGAGCGCATTTTGGACGCTCGCATTGTCGATGGATTGGCCGTGGCCGACCCGGAACGCGACATTCTCAAGATGGCGGTCATCGACCGGCACACGGCCAGCGGCGCCACCGGATTGGGCTTTATTCAAGGTTTTGGCTTGCAGCGCGGCGCTATTGCCGGCACCGTGGCCCACGATCACCACAATCTGGTGGTGATTGGCGTGGATGATGCGGCCATGCGCGCTGCCGCTGAGGCGGTGGTCTACATGCAGGGCGGCCTCGTCGTCATTGACCGGCGGGCTGATGGCGCTCTGTTTGTAGCCGCACAATTGCCGCTGCCCGTGGCCGGACTAATGAGCGACCGACCCATTGCCGAAGTCCGCCAAGGCTACGATGCGCTATTGGCCGCCGCTGCTCAAATGGGCGCGGTGCTGCACGATCCCTTTATGGCCATGAGCTTTATGGCGCTGGAAGTGATTCCCAAACTCAAGCTGACCGACCAGGGATTGGTCGATGTGGAGCAGTTTGGCTTTGTGGATTTGTTTGTTTAGGAGGGCAGTAGGGAGTAGGAAGTAGGGAGTAGGGATTAGGCTTCGCCACGCGCCCCATTCCTAATCCTTAATCCCTACTCCCTACTCCCCAATTTACATCACAAAAAGGTAGAGCAACATGCTGGAAAAAATTCAGGCTGCGCCGCCGGACCCGATTTTGGGGTTGACGGAGGCGTTTAAGAGTGACCCGAACCCGCGCAAGATCAATTTGGGCGTGGGTGTTTATAAAGATGAGAATGGGCTGACGCCCGTGCTCAATTCGGTGAAGCAGGCGGAAGAGCGCATTCTGACGGCGGAGAAGAGCAAGAGCTATTTGCCTATTGACGGCGCGCCGACCTACACCAATGCCGTGCAGGAGATGCTCTTTGGCGCCGATCATGCGCTGCCGGACAGCGGGCGCGTAGTGAGCGCGCAGGCGCCGGGCGGCACAGGGGCGCTGCGCGTGGCCGCCGATTTTCTGGCCGGGCAGACATCCGGCGCCACCGTTTGGGTCAGCGATCCAACCTGGCCCAACCATCCGGGCATTTTTCAATCGGCGGGACTGGCGGTAAAAAGCTATCCCTATTTTGACAAGCAGAGCAATGGCGTGGCCTTTGATGCGCTGCTGGCCGCGCTGAAGCAGATCCCGGCGGGCGATGTGATTGTGCTGCACGGCTGCTGCCACAACCCCACCGGCGTGGATCTCTCGGCGGCGCAGTGGGCGCAGGTCTCGGCGCTGCTGGCGGAACGGCAGGTGCTGCCGCTGCTCGACTTTGCGTATCAGGGCTTTGCCGAGGGATTGGATGAGGATGCGGTGGGGCTGCGCACCTTGTGCCAGGATCATAGTGAAATGCTGGTCGCCAGCTCATTTTCCAAGAACTTTGGGCTTTACAATGAACGCATCGGCGCCTTGACGCTGGTGGGCGCCAATGCCGATGCCGCCCAGGCCGCGCTCAGCCATATCAAGCGCTGCATTCGTTCGAACTATTCGAATCCACCGGCCCACGGCGCCGCCATTGTGGGCGCCGTTTTGGGCGATGCCGATCTGCGCCGCCAGTGGCAGGGCGAAGTGACGGAGATGCGCGACCGCATCAACACCATGCGCCATCTTTTTGTAGAGACGCTCAACGAAAAGGGCGCGCAGCAAGACTTCTCTTTTATTGCGCGCCAGCGCGGCATGTTCTCCTTTTCGGGCCTGAATCCGGCCCAGGTGCAGGCATTGCGCGAAAAGTATGGCATTTATATTGTGGGCTCCGGTCGCATCAACGTGGCGGGCATGAGCGCCGCCAATATGGATTATTTGTGCGAGGCGATTGTGGATGTGTTGGAATGAAGAGTATTGAGTATCGAGTAAATTCGTGTTGGAACTGAGGGGCCGGCTACCACTGTAAATCGTTTAGCGTGTTGCGTATTGCGTGAACCGGCCGAGTTTCTTGTTTCGAGACAAGTTTCTGAATCAGTACACGCAACACGCAATACGCAACATTCCTCAATTTTCAAAACGAAAGAAAAACCATGCAAAACTTATCCGATCTCATACAATCTGTCCCCGCTTCCGTCACCGCCATGATGATGAATAAGGGGCGTGAAATGGCGCGCGCTGGTATCGATGTGGTGAATTTGGCGGGAGGCGAGCCCGATTTTGATACGCCGCGCCATATTCAAGACGCGGGCATCGAAGCCATCCGTCGGGGTGACACGCACTATCCGCCTTCGCACGGCACGCCGGAGCTGCTGGAGGCCATCGTGGGCAAGCTGGCGCGTGAGAACAATGTTCACGTCAAGCCCAGCCAGCTTTTGGTGACGCCGGGCGCCAAGTGGGCGATTTATGCAGCGCTGGCAGCCACGCTCAACCCGGGCGATGAAGTGCTGGTGCTGGATCCGTCGTGGGTGAGCTATGGGCCGATGGTGCAGTTGCAGCGTGCAGTCCCCGTGCGCGTGCCGCTGGACAGCGCGCAGGATTTCGCCATTACGGAAGATATCTTGACGCGTCATATTACCGAACGCACCAAGGTCATGATGGTGTGCAGCCCCAACAACCCCACCGGGCGCATGTTGACGCGCGCCGAGATCGACGCCATTGTGAAAGTGGCTATTGCCCACGATCTATATGTGCTGAGCGACGAGATCTACGAGCACATCCGCTTTGATGGCGCCGAACACAGCAGTTTGGCTGCCGAGCCGGGCATGGCCGAACGCACCATGATCATCAATGGCTTTAGCAAAGCCTATGCCATGACGGGCTGGCGCTTGGGTTGGCTGGCGGCGCCGGAGCCCATCGCCAAGCTGGCGCGCACCTATCAGACGCAGAGCATTACATCGGCAGCCAGCTTTGCCATGACGGCCGGTGTGGCGGCGCTCAACGGTCCGCAAGAGTGCGTGCATGAAATGACGGCGGCCTATGCGGCGCGGCGGCGCTTTATTTTGGATGCGTTTGAGGAGATTCCGGGCATTGAATGCCCGCCGATTCAGGGGGCGTTTTACGCTTTCCCCAAATTCACGCATACGGACAAGAAGAGTTTGGACGTGGCCAGCATTTTGCTCGAAGAGGGACACATTGCCTCAACGCCGGGGATTGCCTTTGGCGAAGCGGGCGAGGGACACATTCGCTTTAGCTTTGCCACGCACATGACCGATTTGGAAAAGCTGGTGGAGCGGCTGGCCGTGATTGTGCCGAAACTTTGACTTACGCCAATTATCAAATCACGTGCGTTGTATGCCATGAGAGCTGTCAGATTTTGAAAATCTGACAGCTCTGTCTCTATTGATAGCGTTTGAATTGGCAAACAGTACTATTGTGTAGTTCGTTTTGCAATGTTTTGGCTAAATAATGCGGCTATAGTATAATGAGCTTCAATAGTTAATTATTTACTTCGCTGTTCTAATTCAACCTTACAATATCCAGGCCACTTTCAACGAACTTTCTACACCGGCTTAATGCAACAAAATTATTTTGATTGAGGTCCATTTTAATGGACAAAGTATGGGCAATTTATCACATCAACTTTAAGGAGAAATTTATCATGAAGTATGCTTTTCAAAAGCACCTAGGGAGAATCTTAATTGCACTATCCATTGCACTAATTATTGGCGTAGTTGCAACCGCTGCCTTTACAACCGCTGATGTCGCGTTTGCCCAGGATGGCGCCGCGGTGACCGACACCGCCACGGCTGAACCCCCCACCGTCACGCCCACACCCATTCCGCCGACCTCCACATCGGTTGTGCCAACCAACACCCCGACCACCCCGCCGCCCGTCCAAATTCCAGAGCCGATTACAGTTGTGCTGTTTGGAACCGGTTTGGCCGCCCTTTCTGCCGCCGCCGCTGTACGGCGTAAGAATCAGGAGTAACGCAGGCTTTCTCCCCCACTGTCACTCCTTAAATACGAACTCTCAAAGGGATCGAGTGAAGCATTTTTCACTCGGTCCCTTTTTTGTTGCGCACAAATAGGTAAGCTAATAGTAACATTGGCCTATGGAAAAACGTCGTAGATATTAATATCATATATTTGGCATCTGCGGCATTTCAAACGTAACGCTCTACTTTGCGCTTGGAATGCCGGGCGGATGCCGCGTGCGGGCCAAGAAATCAGCGGTATTACCTATAGACATTTGTCGTAACTTCGGCACAATAGAAGAGCCTGCTGGTTTTGGTCAACGCGATTTCTATCCCCTTCATTGATGCAACGTGTGCTAGCTTGCAGTAGCGAGTTGGTAGATGTGATTAGATAGCGCTGTCGTCAGCGCATCCATTGTAGCCAGCCCAAAGAAGACTTTCATTACGCCAAAGGGGGGAATTGAAATGACGTCATAAATTTTGAGGTACCTAATATCGTTCGCAGTGAGGTTAACAACTATGGGCCAAAATGTTACTCGTTCGTTGCAGATGTTCAATGCGTTTGTACGCAACACGCACCTATTTTGGTGGTCTAGCCAGACCGCCTCTGCTCAACACAAACGTATTACCCGATTGAGCTTCGTTCTGACGATTGCCCTCCTATTGTCATCCGTTGTGCCGGCATATGCACAACCCGCCACCCATGCGCAAAGCGCCCAGACGGCCTCTCCCACCTGGCGCACAACCGAACAGACCGATGGCGTTTATTTACAGTGGGACGCCTGGGGCGGCCAGCAATCGGTCACGGCGGCCGCTGTGGATGCGGCCGCAATGGATGCGGTCGCAATGGATGCGGCGGCGCAGCAGCGTTTAGCCGCCCAACTCCCTACCATGCGCTATGGCGGCTACAATCTGCCCATGCAGCTCACCACCGTGCTGCTGCCCGATGGCGCCGATGCTACTCCCCAAATTCAACAATTGGAAGATGGCGCGTGGAGTGCCGGCCTGGTCGAGGCCGCGCCGCTTTCGCTGGATGAATTTGATTTGGAGGATGAATACTTTGCGCCGATAGAAGAAAAGGTGCTGCCCACCGCACCCGTCTTTGTATTGCGCGAAGGGCGTATGCGCGGCCAACGCATTGCCGTGATCGCTTTCAGCCCCATTTATGCACAAGACGGCGCGGTCAAATTTGCGTACCGTGTGGGTGCGCTGGCGCCCAAAGCCAAACCGCTGACCGATTTTCCCCAATTCGCCGATCAGAGTATGTCTTTGGCGTCCGGCGCCCCGCGGGTGGGGGGCGTGGCGCCCGCGCCACCGACCAATGCCGCCGCGCTGCAAAATTCGATCAAGGTGCAGGTGGCGGCGGCCGGTCTGCAAACCATAGCCGGTTCCGATCTGATTAACAACGGGATCGCCGCCAACACGGCCCTCTCTACGCTGCAGCTCTTTTATCGCGGCGCCGAAGTGGCGCTGGAAGTGGTGGATAGCGATGGCAAGCTGGACGCCGCCACGCAGGTGCGCTTTTATGCCCATCATCAAATTGACAGCATGACCGTGGGCGATTGGTGGAACGAAACGGAGTTTTATTGGCTCACCTATAAAGCGGGCGCCAATGGTCTGCGCATGAGCAGCCGCGCCGCCACGCCGGGCGCTGCCCCCCTGCGCTCCAATGCCCTCGAAAAAGGCATTTGGGAAGACAACAAGATTTATGAATCGACCATGCCCGGTGCGGATAACGACCACTGGTTTGCCGCCGAGCTGAACGCCGATCCCACTCAGGCCGGCAACCCGTCGCTCTATCCCAAGGCCACTGTGACGCTGAACAACCTGTTGCCCTTGGATGCGGCCAGCGGCGACCCCTCCATTTTCCGGCTGACCGGCAGCGCGCGCACCAATCTAATCACGCACACGCTGGAAGTCAATGTGGGGGGCGATGTACACACGCTGGCCTGGAACAACGCCCAATATTATGAAAGCTGGGACGAACAGATCAGCAGCGCCAAACATCCGGCGCAGCTCAATCTCACACTGATGCCGGGCAGCGGCATTAGCCAGATTCGCCTGGACAAAGTCTATTGGCAGCAGCCGGTGCAGCTCAATTTTCAGAGCAAGGGCGCGGCTTTTTCGAGCGTGGACGGCAACTGGCGCTATCAGCTCACTAATACGGCGGCCAATCGCGTTCTGTATGATGTGACGGATCCCCTTAAGCCGGTGATCCTCTCCATCCCCGGCGGAACCAATGCGCAGTTTGAGGATGGCGCCACCGCCCGTGACTATCTGCTCTCGGGACCGGGCGTCAATTTTACCCCTACCTTGAGCAAGCACGCCCCGGTCAACTTTACCAACGGCAAGGGGGCCGATGCGCTCTACATTGCACCGGCCTTTTTGCTGGACGAACTGGCGCCGCTAATTGCGCTCCGCCAGCAGCAGGGCTATAAAGTGGAAGCCATCGATGCCCAGCAGATTTATGATGCGTGGAGCTTTGGCCAGGTTTCGCCCGAGGCCATCCGCAGTCTGCTGCGCTACGCCGTACAGAATTGGAACCCGGCCCCCATTGCGGCCACGCTGGTGGGCGATTCGACCAACGATCCCAAAAACTATTTGGGATTCCGCGATGGCATCTATGGCGTGAATTTGCTGCCGGCTTATTTTGCCAATGTGGACCCGTGGCTGGTCACCACGGCCTGCGAACCCTGCTTTGGCCAGCTTGACGATGAAGACCCGCTGGCGGGGACGACCGATCCCGATTTCCTGATCGACATCTGGATCGGGCGGCTCTCTGTGCAGGACGAGGCGCAGTTGACAACGGTGGTTAATAAGATCGTGGGCTACGAGACCGACCCCACGAAAAACGAGCGGGCCACCTGGCGGCAGACCAGCCTCTTTTATGCCGAAGAATTCATGCGCGCCGATGGCACGACCGATGCGGCGGGCGACTTTGCCGCCTTTTCAGACTCGATCATCAACGAAGTCCAGCCCAGCTATGTAAACACCATGCGCGTCTATTATGACCCGCGGCCCGGTGGGGTGACCGACGCCTGGCGCGAGCCGGATGCGGCCAAGGTGCGCTTGCGCGTTATCAATGCGTTGCAGAGCGGACCGGCGCTGGCTGCCTACAATGGTCACAGCAACCATTGGCAGAACGGCTCCACCGACAAAAGCGTGGCCGATCCCTATCTGTTGGGCTTTAATGACATCTACCAACTGCACAACCGCGATCAGCTCACCATTATGCTGGAAATGACCTGTTTTACCGGTCAATTCACCAAAACATCGGCCACGGCCACGGTGATGGATGAGCGCTTCTTGCGCTATGAAGATGGCGGCGCCGTGGCGGTGTGGGCGCCGGCGGGCTTGACGGTGGCCCACGGTCACGACAAGTTAATGACTGGTTTTCACAAAAAGTTGTGGAATTCGCCCCAATACAGCCAGAACATGGGGCAGCTGACCGAAGCTGGCTATCTGGAATTGTTCACCAGCTCCACCTGTTGCCAGGATGCGCGCCTCACCTTTTTGCTAATGGGCGACCCGCTCACAACGGCGCTCGTTCAGCAGAACCGGCTGACCCATTTGCCAATCACCATGCGGTAGGGGCAGATGTTGAGCGAGTACAGCGCGGCGAGAGTAAGCCAGTAGTTCAGTAAGACAGTGCCTGATCGACTGTCCTACTGTCCTACTGTCTCACTGTTCCACTATATGCAAGAAAGAATTTACGGCGGCGGAGCGGGCGCGCGCCAGCACACAAAAGTGCGGTTCAACTCAATGGGCAGGCCAAAGAGCGGGCGCGGCTGCCCTTCGCCACGCCAGCGCGCCAGCTTGAGCAATCCTTCCGCTTCCTGTGTAATCAGCAGCGTATATTCGCCATCGCGGCAGGCGGCAAAGTCGCGAATTTCTTCGCCATTGGGCAGCAGATAGTCGGACGCTTGCAGCGTATCCACCCCATCCACGGCGCCCGGCAGCCGCACCTCCACGGCGCCAAAGCGGTCCAGATCAAAAGACTCATCGGCGGCAAAACGGCTGCGCGCCAGCACCAATCGCCGGTTGCCGCGCCAGACCAGATTGGGCGCCAGAAACTCAAAACGGGTCTCTGTTTCGTAAACCACCTGTTGGACGCCGGCATTTTCCCCTACGAGCGTCAACAGCTTGAGCTGATTGGCCGGCGCAATAAAGCCGGAAGTCAGGCTGGGATGGCCGGCGTCATAATAGAAATAGGCCAGCATGGTCTGGTCTGGGCTCACGCGCAGCGGGCCGCGATAGGCATCGGGCGGCAGCCGCCGCGTCACCGCCGTGATGAGCGCGTTGGCGCTCTTATCATCGCCGGGAGTTTGGCGGCGCAGGGTCAATTGGTAAAGGCCGCTGTACAGTTTCTGGCTGGTCGGCTCAATGGTGTCGACCAGCAGCGTATATTCTTCCCCCACGCCGACGGCCAACAAAACCGGTGTGAAGGCGCCTTGGCCGCCATCCTGGGCCAGCAGTGAAGCGTCGGCCTGCATATAGAGTTCAATGCGCGAAATCTGGCTGTCATAGTGCCAGAGCATCCACTGGTCCACATCGACCTGGGGCGTTTCGATCCACCACAGATCGCCGCCGGCATCGCCCACCGCACCTTGGATGTTATAAAACGGGCGCGCATAGATCAGCAGCCCGGCGCCATCGTCGCGCACCCAGCTAAAACTGTTGAGCCCGGTGGCGCGCTCCGGGGTACGCAGCAGCAAAGTGGCGCCGTCGCCTTCACCCTGCCAAGCTGCGTCCTGTTCGGCCACGAGCAACTGCTTCAAAGTGCCTTCGCTTTCCAACACGTAGACCCCCTGCTGCTCGCGGCTGCCCAATAGCGCCATAATCGTTTCACGCTGTACAGCCTCGGTCAGAATGGGCAGCGCAATGATCTGGCTGCGCTCCTGCGCGGGCGGCTTGACAATACGGATGCGATTCACCAGCAGCTCATCCGCGCCGCCGGCGGCCACCGCCACATAGGCCTGGGTACCCGGCCAGAGCAATTCGCCCGCCGCCGGTTGCCACGCGCCGGGCTCCATGCCAAAGAGCCCGCTCCAGATTTCCACCACGGCCGTATCCAGGCGCAGGCGCAAGGCGCGCCCATCGCTGGCCGTGGCATCCATAGGCGCCAGCGGATTGGCGGGAATTTGGTCGCCCCCCAGTGTAACCAATTGTTCAGTAATATCGGGGGCGGGCGGCGTGGATGCAGCGGGCAGCGGGGCCAGCGCCGGCGCAATCAATTCCGCCGTGGGCTGGGCGGCGGCTTGGGCGGGCGACAGCGTGGGCGTGGGCGTAAAGGCAGTTACCGGCGAGCCGTCGGCGCGGTAACGGGGCAGCGCGCTTAGGTCCGTGTCCCAACGCAGCAACGTGACCGCCATCCAACCGATCACACCGTCATTGGGGCTGCCGGGCTGGTTGATGCGCAGCAGCAGCCAGTCGCCCGCTTCAGTGATGCCAAAATATGCGACCGGATCGTCCAGCGCCGGCTGCCCCACAATGACGTAATCGATGCCGGGGCCGCCGCGCAAATTGGTATTGGAAGCGGCCACGCTGCCCGTCATAAAGCCGGGCTGATCGGGCGGAATGTCCGGCGTTACGGCGCGCAGGCCGGGCGGCGTGGGCGTATCGGTGGGCAGTGGGGTGGCGGTCTCTGTGGCCGTCGGCGTGGCTGTAGCCGTAGCCGTGGCCGTTTCCGTGGGCGTAGCGGTGGGCGTGCTGCTGGCGGTGGCGGTGGGGGTCGGCGTGGGACCGCTGGTGGGCGTGTTTTGGGCAGCCTGCGACAGCGCCGTGGCCGTCCAGCTGATGCTCTGGATTTCGGCGGCCACGGCTTCGGTAATGGTTTGGAAGCCGGTGAAGGCGGTAGTTTCGGTCAGGCTAAGCGTATTGGTGAGATCAATCGTCAGCGCCAGATCAAAGGTGGGGCTGGGCGTGGGCGTGGCGGTAGGGGGCGCGTAGGTGGGCGTGGGCAGAATGGGCGTGGGTGTGGCGGGCGCCGGTGTCACCAATCGGGTGTCGCTGTAAATGTCCAGCACGGGTTGGAATGCCGCCACTTTGTAGCCGCTGTCATCCTGTTCAAAGAGCGCGTCAAAGGTGCGGTTGCGATTGGCGTTATCGAAAAAGCGCAATTGATTGGTGATTTCATCGGCCCGCGCCGGGTCATCCATGAGCGGGCGACCATCGCCGTCTACATAGAAGGCCAGCCAGGTGGCCGGCTCGGTCAGCTTCAGATCGACGGCTTCCTGCAACAAATCCAGCCGGGTGACAAGGGAGCCGGCGCTGCTCACATCGGACGCTTGCAGCAGCGTGAGCAGCCTTTGCAATGTGGCCAGCGGCGAGGGAAACAGTTCGCCGCTCTCCAGCCGATAGTCGGTCAATCGACCGGTCAGCGCGTTGAAAAAGGGCTTCCAGAGCGTACGCGCGCGCTGGCGGGCAAAGGGCGCTTCTTCGATGAAGAAAACGGGCGCGCCCAATTCTTGACGCAAATTGCCGCGTAAAAGCAGCGGCGCCGTAACTTGAATAGCGGGCAAAAGCTGGCCCTCATTTTCAACTAGTTCATATTCGGCGCCGCGCTCGGCCACCGACCAAAGCGGATCGGCGGCGCTCCACCAGGCCAGTTCAAAATCGGCGCCGGCTTGGGGTTGGGCCAGCGTCAAAATGGAGAGGGTGCGCTCAGGCTGGCGCGATGTCTTTACTTCGGGGCTATTCTCGACGAGCAGCAGGTATGCGCGCCCCTGCTCATCGGTGCGCAGCACTTCTGTGGTCAACCCGTTTAGCAAGGCATCGTCGGCTTGCCCAGGCATGAGTGGCTGGCGCTGCGTCAGCAGGGGAGAGCAATTGGCTGCGAATCTGGTTGCGGCTGTTGGGGTCCTGCCAAAAAAGCATGGGCAATCCCTGCCCCTTGGGCGTGCGCGGCGCCACCAGCGCCAGCCAGCGGTCGCCGGTGATTTCAACATAACTCAGCGGCACAAAAACCAGATCGTGATCTTGGGCCAGATTGCGCAGCAGCGTCTGCGCCCGTTGGCGGCTAAAATCGGCAGCCAGCAGCGCGTTGAGCCCGTCCTGGGCCTGGGTGCGGTAGCGTTCGGCCCATTCAGCAGCGGAGGCCGCCGTGGGGGTGGGCGTAAAAGTTTGGGTGGGTGAAGGCGTGGGCGTGACCGTGGGCGCCAGCGTGGGGTGGGCGCCACAATGGCCAACTGGGCGCCGGTGGGCTGCGGCGTCGCCAATTCGGCCAATGCGGCCGGCAGATCGCGCTGCGCCAATTGGCGCCCGCGCCAGAGACCAATGCGGTAGGCAAAAAAGAGCAGCAGGAAAGCGCCCAGCGCGCCAATGGCCAAGTTACGCTGCTGTGGATTGCGCCAGACGGATTGCATGATTTGGCGGGCGCGCGCTAGCCAGCGATTGAGATGCTCTAGAGGGGTTTCAGTCATTTTGTGAAATAGGTTTAATTTTGAACGGTCACCGTTACATAACAGGGCTCGGGAAAATTGCCCGTTACGTCCACCACCACCAACCGCAGCGTCCACACGCCGTTGCCCAACGAAGCGGTATTGATGCTGCCCAGCAGGCCGCCATTCACCGGGCTGTTGCCGCTGAATAAATAGACAAAACCCTCACGCGCCCCGGCCCCCGGTGCATATTCCACTTTGTAATATTGAAACTGTTCATGCACGGCGGTGCCGCTCATACTGATGGCGCCGCTGAGCACGGCCCCGTTGGCCGGATTGGTCAGCACCGCGCGCGGGTCGGGGCAGGAAGGAGCGCTCACAACGGGGGCCGGTGTATCGGTGGGCAGAGCGACCACAGTGGGCGACTCTGCCGGTGTGGGTGTGTCGGCGGGCGCAGCCGGCGTGGCGGTCAGCGTGGCGGTGGCCGGCAGCGGGACGGCGGTGGGCGTGGGCAATCGGCCAGTGGGGATGTCCGAGACGGTGCGATTATTGACCGCTACCGTTTCAGGCACAATGGCCTCGCCCAGCACAACGCTGGCAAAATAGGTCAACGCCATAATGGTCACCAGCAGCAGGGCCACGGCAAAAATGTTGGAAAGTTCACGCGTGGCCTTTTCGCGTTCCAATGAAAAAATAGCCTGGCGGCGCTCGGCCCGCACCTGCCAGACTTTATAAATATGATAAAGCGCCGCCAGACCGCACATGGCGTAAATCCAGGGCGCATAGGTTCCAACAAGGCGAATCGTGGATTCCATCGGGATATTTGATCAACAGATTGCGCAGATTACACAGATTCAAATAACCGCTACGATTCAGATATTCCCTTCGACAAGCTCAGGGAACATCTGAATCAAAATAAAAAAATCTTTAAAATCTGTGTAATCTGCTGATCATCCTTCTGCATTTCAAAATCATTGAAAATCGGCGCGAAACAGACCGGCTTCCGGAATATCGGGGAGGGGATCTTCGTAAAGCCAGGCGTTGAATAGCTCGTCTAATTCTTGGCCGCTGATCTCTTCGGCCACGGCAATAAAGTCCGCCGTGGTGGCGTTGCCATAGGCAAAGCGTTCGGCATAGCTTTGCAGAATCGCGAAAAATGGCTCGTCGCCCACTCTCATGCGCAGCGCGTGCAGCGTGAGCGCGCCGCGTTCGTACACCACGCGGTTGAACATAGAGGCAGGAGTCACCACGCCGGGCGGCTTGGCCAGCCCAACCCGGTCTTCGTCAGCGCGCGACCGATACCATTGGCGCACCATCTGTTGCCCCCACTCTGCGCCATTTTCATGCACGGCCCAAATCAGCTCGCCATAGGTGGCAAATCCCTCGTTGAGCCAGATGTCTTCCCAACTGGCCGGGGTCACGCTGTCGCCAAACCACTGGTGCGCCATCTCGTGGGCCACCACATTCTCGCCGGTCATAAAGGGGCCATAGATGGAGCGCGTCTGCGTCTCCAGCGCAAAGGAAATTGGCGCATCAATCACAATGGCGCCGGCCACCTCAAACGGATATGGGCCGAAGGCTTGCGCAAAAACTTCAATCATCGCGGCCTGTTTATCAAACGCGCCTAGCTGGCTGCTGCTCACCCCTTCAGAGAAATAGTTGGAGATGAGAACGCCATCCGGCCCCGGCTCTTCCTGAATCCAAAAATCGCCAATATTGACAGTGACCAGATAGCTGGCAATGGGTTCCGCGGCGTCAAATTCATAGGTCAACCTATCGCCATGGGCCACGGGCTTGGCCGCCGCCCCGTTGGCCGCCACCACATAAGGCTTGGGAACCGTGATCGTAAAGTGATATGTGGCCTTGTCGCTGGGGTGATCGTTGACCGGATACCAGCTTGCGGCGCCATTGGGCTCGGAAACCACAACCACGCCCCCGCGATAGTCCAGCCAGCCAATTTCATCCAATAGGGCAAACTCGATGGGCTGCGGTTCGCCGTGATAGGCCACAGAAATGGAGAATGGCTCGGCGACGGTCAACGCGGCGTCATCGCCCAATTTTACGGTCAACTCACTATCGGCGCGGCTAAATGCGGCGGCGGCATCGTTCACCGTAATCGAATCAATTTCGAGCCCATTCAAATCCAAATTGAACTGCGCTAAGGGCTGTGTGGCTACGGCCGCAATGGTGGCGACACCCTCAATCGAGTCGCTAGCCTCATCCCAGGTCAGCATCAAGTCATAATGTTGCACATCATACCCGCCGTTACCGCTCTGCGGAAAGAGCGGATCATCCACGCCAGCGGCGCCCACATCTTCCGCCAGCTCACCATCGCCAGCCGCCATCCCTGTGCGTTCCGCCGGCGTCGGTTTGGCAATGGCCGTGTCGCCGCCGGCTGCGGGCGCCGTGGCTCCAGACGGATCGATGCGAACGGGTAGGCAGCCACTCAATAGGAGTAAACAGGCCCAAATTATCGGGAGAATATAGCTTTTCATCCTTCATCCTCAGCCAAAACATAGGCAAAAATGAGCGGCGCCACAATGGTGGCGTCGGATTCGATCACATATTGCGGCGTGCCAATGCCAATCTTTTCCCACGTGATCTTTTCATTGGGCACAGCGCCTGAATAGGAACCATAGCTGGTGGTCGAATCGCTGATCTGGCAAAAGTAGGACCAGAGCGGCACGTCGTCAAATTCCAGATCCTGGCGCATCATGGGCACCACGCAAATGGGGAAATCGCCGGCAATGCCACCGCCGATCTGGAAAAAGCCGACCGGCTGCTGCTTGGCTTCGGCGCTGTACCATTGCGCAAGCGCCATCATATATTCGATGCCGCTGCGCACGGTGTGAACGTTGCGAATGTTACCCTTTAGGCAGTGCGAGGCATATATGTTGCCCGTAGTCGAATCTTCCCAACCGGGCACAAAGATGGGCAAATTTTTCTCGCTGGCCGCCATCATCCAGCTATCTTGGGGGTCGATCTGATATTCCTTTGCCAGCCGCCCGCTGCGCAAAATGCGATAGAGAAATTCGTGGGGAAAATAGCGTTCGCCCTTTTGATCGGCCTGCTGCCATTCATCCAAAATCACGTCCTCAATGCGGCGGATGGCCTCTTCTTCGGGAATGCACGTATCTGTGACGCGGTTGAGATGGCGCGACAGCAGCTCGTGTTCATCTTCGGGCGACAGGTCGCGATAGTTGGGAATGCGCACATAGTGATCATGCGCTACCAAATTATAGACATCCTCTTCCAGATTGGCGCCCGTGCAGCTAATGGCGTGAATCTTGTCCTGCCGGATCATCTCGGCCAGCGACAGCCCTAATTCGGCCGTGCTCATAGCGCCGGCCATGGCCACAAACATTTTGCCGCCTTTAGCGAGCAGCTTGCAGTAACCATCCGCCGCGTCGACCAAGGCGGCGCTATTAAAGTGGCGATAGTGATATTTGATGAATTGCTTAACGGCGTTAGCGTGTTTCATGTGATTGGTGAAGTCCTTGTTACGTATTTCGTATACTGGTTTAGAAAGTTGAATCGTGGCGAGTGGTTTGAATTGTTAAGTTTGTTGCGTATTGCGTGTTGCGTGAACTTACTTTGAATGTTGTATCGTGACGAGAGGTTAGGCTCGTTGATTATGTTGCGTGTTGCGTGTTGCGTGAACTCGTTTTGAGAGTTGAATCGGGGGCGAGAGATTTGCATTGTAGACTATATTGCCTCTCGCGTTCCCTTCAGCCCCAAGACCGGTACACGAAATACGCAACACGCAATATTGTCCTTCGAATAAAGCCCCTCGCGCAAGATCATGCTACTTTTTCCCACTCCCCACCGCATAACTCATAGCCTTGTAAACCAGCTTGGCCGCCGCGAATTCGGCGGCGTGTAGACCGGCTGCCGGCGCCAGCTCCACACAGTCCAGCCCGATGATGGGCGCGGTTTGGGCCACGGTGCGCAGAATGTTCAGCGCTTCGGGCCAGGTTAACCCGTCCGGTTCGGGGGTGCCGGTGGCGGGAATTATGGCCGGGTCCAGCCCATCCACGTCCATGGTGAGATAGACGCGGCGCCCGCGCAATCGTTCGATCAGCTCGGCGCGCCAGCCGCCGGCGTGGACCTCCTCGCTATACCAAACTCGCACGCGGTCGGGATTGTTCCGCGCAAAGGCCACCTCCTCTGGGCAGACCGAGCGAATGCCCAGTTGCAGCACCTGCTCGATCTGCGGGTCGTCCAACAGCCGGCGCGCAATGCAGGCGTGGCTGTAGGGCGAATCTTCATATTCGTCGCGCAGATCGCTGTGCGCATCGATCTGCACCACGGTGAGCGGCCCGCCCAGGCTTTGCAGCAGCCCGCGCCCAAAACCCACGCTGACCGTATGTTCGCCACCCAGCCCCACTACCAGCTTGCCCGTGGCCGCGGCTTGAGCCGTGGCCGCGGCAATTTCCGCTACGGCTGTCTCAGGATCAGCAGAAAGCGTCAGCGCCGGCAGCGTGTGCACGCCATATTGCATGGCTGGCTCTACATCGAATTCGCGATCATACAGCTCAAGCTGTTGCGATGCTTCGATAATAGCGGCGGGGCCATGCTGCGTCCCGTGACCATAACTCACCGTGGCCTCGAACGGCATGGGCAACACCAGCACCCGCGCCACCTCAAACGTCGACTGTGGCGTGGGCAAACCCAGAAAATTATCGGGCGTCATGCGGTTTCCTTAAAAGGATTTTAACTACAGATTGCACAGATTTTACAGATTTCTTCTTGAGCCGAATAAAAAATCTGTGTAAATCTGTGCAATCTGTGGTTTATTCTAAATCAATATCGCCGCCGAGATCGTCGTGGTCCAGACGCCGCCGGAGGCCGCCACGGTGGCCACGGTTTTGCTGGTGGTTTCCACAATTTCGCCGCCCATGCCATACTGCTCTTTGCGCTCGTTGTAATCCTTCTCGGCGTCAAACGGAATACCCAAGGTGGTGGCCAACATGGTGGCGGCCAGATCTTCGGCATAATCGCCCGCTTCTTGCTCGGTCTGCCCGAACGAGTGGTGTTCGGAAAGATAGCCATATTTATCCGCATCGGCCGGCCGCGCAATGCCAATCGAAGAGGCAATGCGTCGACCGGGCTCGTTGGTCGACATTTCAGCAATCACGGCAAAGACGATTTCGCCCGGCTGCAGCAGCCCTAAGCCTTCTTCTCTGCCAATGATTTTGCAGCGCGGTGGAAAAATGGAAGAGACGCGCACCAGGTTGAAATGAGCAATCCCAGCTTCGCGCAGCGCCATCTCAAAGCTGGTCAGCTTTTCTTTGTGGATGCCGATGCCGCTGGTCAAAAACAGTTTGCGCGGAACTAGTCGCATTGCATAAACCCTTTCTGTATATATTGTTTCATCATGTAATTGTCCGAACAAGCCCAAAACTGCGGCCTTGCAGGACGCGCATACTTCCCCCATAGTGTACCATTTTCTGGGGGGAACGTACATCTTATGCGCGGCCTTTTCACGCAAATCTATATTCAGCCACGCGCTGGGGCATGAAATATATGGGCTTAACAAAACGTCTATAATAGTATATAATCTTTTGAGAACATCGCCACCCCTCAAACCCCAAGATTTGAGCCCAATATGCCAGACTTTCACCTCCTGTGGTAAATCCTGTTCCTACCATACAGCGGGTCCACACCGGCATTCTCACAAAGACCGCCTTTTGAACCGATTGAGGAGAGTTCGCATGTCCAATGAGAACCAATCCATCGCCTTTAACGGCGTGAATGCCGCCACTGGCCAATATGGCCTCCAGCTCAACGAGCGTCAACTGGCCGACCTCATCTTTGGCAACGCCAGCCCGGCGGAACTGCGCACGCAAAAAGACAAATATACCGACGCCATGCGCAACGCCAATCTGCCCACCAGCCGCGGCGTGCGCGAAGGTATTGACGCCACCAATTTGGCCCAGGCGGGCTGGGGCGTCATCTTCGCCTATGCCGACCCGCAAATTGACGCCATCCAAGAGGCGCTGCAGCCACTGCTAAAGTTGCGCCAACAGCAGGTCGGTGAACATTTCCGCATCTTCACCGGCCGTAGCGCCTATCGGCCCGATGAAAGCAAGCTTGATTTCCTGCACCGCTTTCATGTCGGTTCCGGCGCCGTAGACCCCAGCCTCGGCGTCCCCTACTATCTGCTGCTCATCGGCGGCCCCGAGCTGATTCCATATGAATTTCAATATCAACTCGATGTGCAGTTTGCCGTGGGCCGGCTCGATTTTGACACGCCGGCGCAATATGCCAGCTATGCCGCCGGCGTGGTCGCCGCCGAGCAGGGCCAAACCCGGCTGGCGCGCACGGCCAGCTTTTTCAGCGTCACCAATGCGGATGACGTCGCTACGGCGCACACGAACCAATATTTGGTGCAGCCGCTATTGGGCTATTTGGAACCCCAATTCGCCGATTGGCAGATTCAGCCTTTTCAGAAGGATGCGGCCACGCGCAGCCAGCTCGAATCACTGCTGGGCGGGGCGCAGAAACCGGCGCTGCTCTTTACGGCCAGCCACGGCGTCGAATTCCCCCTAGGCGACCCCAAACAGGAGCGCCACCAAGGCGCGCTCCTCTGCAACGCGTGGCCCGGCCCAGAGCGGTGGGATGGCGGCGCGCTGCCCGAAGATTTCTATTTTGCCGGCGATCATTTGGCCAGTAGCGCCCACCCCGGCGGCATGATCAGCTTTCACTTTGCCTGTTATGGCGGCGGCACGCCCCAATATTACGACTTTGCCCACAAAGAGACTCAGCAGCGCCTTGCCATTGCCGAACGGCCTTTTGTGGCTCAACTGCCCAAGCATCTGCTGGGCCATCCCAATGGCGGCGCACTGGCCGTAATCAGCCACGTGGATCGGGCGTGGAGCTACTCGTTTAAGCAAGAACAGACGCCGCAGACCGCTGTTTTTGAGAGCGCGCTGGCGCGGCTGATGAAGGGGGAACCGCTGGGCTGGGCGCTCGAATTTTTCAACAATCGCTATGCCGAAGTAGCCGCCGATCTCAACCGCGAAATTGAGCGCATGAGCTGGGGGGCGCGGCTGGAACCCTTTGAATTAGCCGCCCTATGGACCGAAAATAACGACGCTCGCAACTATGTGATCCTGGGTGATCCGGCGGTGCGGCTGGCCGTGGATTACCGCCCACCCCGCGGACGCCATCCCTGCGCCCATTCAAATTCATGCCGATGGGCGACCGGCCCATATTGGAACGGAGGATTGGCAACGCACACCGATTGCCGTGCAAACCGCTGACCGACGCTCTCAACCAGATCGAGCAGTTGCGCGCGGCTCCGGCAGGCGTCAGACAGCTAACCCGGCAATGCGCCAAAGCGTTTTTCGCGATGGCGGCCTTTCGACAGGGCGCACACCTTCACGGCTGCCAGACCCGACGAGCAGATCCGTTCGGCTCCCACGCGGCGGCGCCCTCCGTGGCGGGCAAATGCGCAGCGTTACGCGCTCATTCAATCCGGACGCGGCCGATGATGAGAATTCGCATTGATGCGCCCAAATTGGTTATGCTTCAGGCGTCCCTTGAATTTGTCGAAGGGGATCCCGGCTTCGACAGGCTCAGTCCTCGGGCGCCTGAAGCGTAACCAATTTTGACAAGATGACAGGATGAGCCACGCATCATTACCTTGATAACACCGTTCGCCGGCCCCGACACGTTTAGCCCGAAAACTTCACGCAGCGCGTGGTGCATCAGACATGCAGTAATATTGCCAAGCCCTCGCCAGTTGTAACCCCTCCAATCTTCAAGTACAATATACTCAGGCTCCGCATAAAGTAACACTTTTTCTATCGAGTAGCGGTGTTACTTTATCACGACCGCCAATATAGATTCCGAGCAGATTAGCCACATCCAATTTCCGGGCAGAGCCGAGAGACCACCACGCATTACGGAGACGGTCTATGCCGGCCTCTTCCCGCAGTCTCACCATTCCAAAGGAGAACACGACCAATGAAAGCCATCCGCATTCACGAAACCGGCGACGTGAGCAAACTGAGCTACGAAGACGCGCCCATGCCCGAGCCGGACAGTGGCGAAGTGCGCATCAAAATTGAAGCCGCCGGGCTCAACTTTATCGACACCTACCATCGCATGGGCTGGTATCCAATTCCGCGGCCCTTTACGCTGGGGCTGGAGGGGGCGGGCATCGTGGACGCCGTGGGCTCGGCGTCAGTGACTTCAAACCGGGCGACCGGTGGGCTACTGTATGCACCAGGGCGCTTACGCGGAATATGCCACTGTGCCGGCGCGCATAGTGGTCCCCGTGCCGAACGGCGTCTCCACCGCGCAAGCGGCGGCCGTGCTGCTCCAGGGCATGACGGCCCATTATCTCACCCACAGCACCTATCCGCTGCAGGCGGGCGATATTGCGCTGGTGCACGCGGCGGCGGGCGGCACGGGCGCGCTGGTGGTGCAGATGGCCAAGCTGCGCGGCGCCCAGGTCATCGGCACGGTGGGGACGGCGGAGAAGGCGGAAGTAGCCAAAGCGGCCGGCGCCGACCACACCATCATTTACACCGAGCAGGATTTTGAGGCCGAAGTCAAGCGCATTACCGACGGCAAATTGTGCCACGTGGTCTATGAATCGGTGGGCAAAGCCACCTTCGACAAAAGTCTGAACTGTCTGCGTCCGCGCGGCTACATGGTGCTCTTTGGCCAGGCCAGTGGACAGGTGCCGCCGCTGGATCCGCAGATTCTTAACCAGAAGGGTTCGCTCTTCCTGACGCGCCCGTCGCTGGGCGCATATGTGGCCACGCGTGAGGAACTGCTGGGCCGCGCCAACGACCTCTTCAACTGGATCGCCGCCGGTCAGCTTGATGTGCGCATTGATCAGAGCTATCCGCTCAGCGAAGCCGCCGCCGCCCACACCTATCTGGAGGGACGGCAGACCAAGGGCAAAGTGCTGCTGATCCCGTAGCGGAAATATGATCAACAGATTGCACAGATTTAAAAGATGGCGGGTGGCGGGTGGCGAGTGGCGGGTCATATGACACCCGCCACCCGCATCCGCTTCTCATTGACTCATTTCACTCCCCTCTAACCACAAACCAAAGGAGAAACCATGGCAGACCCCAAAATCACCAAAATTGAGATTTACGAGTACGAATATACGCTCAACAATTTGGGCAAAGATTACAACGGCTTCAACCTGGTCTATGAGCCGGGCGGCCAGGTCAAGAGCGGCGGCCACATTTTGCGCATTCTGACCGACGCCGGCGTGGTGGGCGAATATGCCGGCGGCAGCAGCACGGACTACGCCACGCTGGGCCGCTTTGTCCACTACCTCATCGGAGCCAACGCGTTGGAACGTGAGCGCATCTATACCGACGTGACGCGGGCGCTGCGTCAGGTGGCGCGCATTGGCCACGCGCCCATCGACATTGCGCTGTGGGACCTAGCGGGCAAGCTCTACAACACGCCGGTCTATAAGCTGCTGGGCGGCTATAAAGAGAGCATCCCCTGCTATGCCAGCACCTACCACGGCGACCATCAGCCCGACGGCCTTTCCACGCCCGAGGCCTACGCCGATTTTGCCGAGCAATGTTTGGAAATGGGCTACCCGGCCTTTAAGATTCACGGCTGGGGGCAAGCGCCCATTGCGCAGGAAGTGGCCTGCGTTCACGCCGTGGGGCAGCGCGTGGGCGGCAAAATGGATCTGATGCTCGACCCGGCCTGCGAATACATTACCTTTGGCGACGCGCTCAAAGTGGGCTGGGCGTGCGACGAAGAGCGCTTTTTCTGGTATGAGGACCCGTACCGCGACGGCGGCAAATCGCAATTTGCCCACCGCAAGCTGCGCCAGCTCATCAAAACGCCGCTGCTCATGACCGAGCACGTGCGCTCGCTGGAGCCGCACATCGACTTTGTGATTGCCGACGCCACCGACTACGTGCGCGGCGACGTGGGCTATGACGGCATTACGGGGGTGATCAAGCTGGCCCACGCCTGCGAAGCGCTGGGGCTGGACATTGAATTCCACGGCCCCGGCCCGGCCCAGCGCCAATGTATGGCCGCCATCCGCAACACCAATTATTACGAAATGGGCCTCATCCACCCCAAAGCCGACGCCAGTCACCCCGCCCATCTCTTTCTGGATTATAAAGACGATCTGGATGCCATTGACGCCAAAGGCCACGTGCCGATTCCGCAGGGGCCGGGGCTGGGCGCCGAGATTAATTGGGAGTGGGTGAAGCAGAATCAGACGGGCTATATGGAGTATGGGGGGTGAAGGCGGGCCATGCCATTAGAGATTATTCGGAATAAGCAACTGGCCGATCTTTTTGACAAGGTGACCGGGTGACATCGCCCTGTCACCCGGTCACCTTGTCACCCTGTCAGGTATCGGCTAGTTATTCCAAATAATGTCGTTTGTCCATTAGCTGGCATTTGATGGAGCAGCATCATCCGTGAGAGGCTCGAAGAAAAGCATATGCGGTAAATGAAAAAAGGCGGCTAGTTTGTTGATGTGTTCAACCGTCAATTGTCGTTTGCCACTCAGAACAGCAGACCCAATTGAGCGTGTCTTAAAAATGGAGATGAGATCTATTTGTTTAAGCTCATGTAGTTCCATTAGCCCTTGTAATAGCCGAATTCCGCGCAATTCAAAGGTTGTGGCATCTTCCACGCGCGCCTCATAGTCACTAATCAGCACGCCCAGTAAATCTAGATATGCTTGCTCGGCAGCGGTTAATTCGCCTTGGTCAATCAGAGCGTCCACTTGTTCTTGCAATGCTTCGTATTCTTTTTCGGTATGAATCGTGCGCGGCGCATGGGTAAATAACAACTCTTGATATTGAAGGTCATAGGTACCAGCTATCATTTTTCCACCCCTCTTTGTCATACTCTGTATGTGTCAAAATCGCCCGAATGTATATCTTCTGTCGCTCATACTCAACGCGTGCAATTAACCGATATTTATTCCCGCCAATATTAAATATTGTCAGCCGCTTAACCTGATCTGCAGTCGCGAAATCCTGGCGAAGTTCCGCAAAATTACGCCATCTTCCCTTGCCACACTGTGTATGCCAGGCTTGCAGTGGTCGTTGCGCGGCAGGATGAATCTGCCAGAATTCTCGTAAACGACGTATCGTGATGATGTGCATAAATGCCATGTTAGCAAATCGCGAACAAAGACGCAAATGCAGGCTTTTTATTATTGCTCAATCGACGGGTATGAGCCACACATTACGAAGAGATGAGTCAAAAATCTGCGCCATCTGCGTAATCTGCGGTTTATCGCCAATTGATTTGACATCACCCGTTCCATCAAGTATACTCCGCAATGGTTTTACGTTGAATCAATCTGAAAAATCATTGGAATCTGTTGATCAAAATTATGTTTAACGTCTCGACCCTAATCTGTTGTTGTTGCATCTGTCCGAAGCGGAGGCAGTGACCTTCGTTTGCGGCCTGCGTGCGTAACCGCTAGCCGAGACGAAACGCCCCACTGCCTCCGCCTAAACAGGGCGGGTTCGGTGAGAGCGTCACAATCAGCGCACTTTGTTTGTTCATGCAGATGAGCAGTTTCTAAAGCGCCACCGAATCACGCGGTGGCGCTTTTTTGATTGGATCAACGGATTTGGATTGGATCAGCAGATTACACAGATTTGAAAGATTAAGAATCTAGTTGCCGCGCCATCGTCGCCTGAGCTTGTCGAAGGCGACGACAGAACAGTTACAAAATCTGTAAAATCTGCGTAATCTGTTGATCTTCCATCCCTGAAAGGAAAAGCTGTTGGACGACCAAAGCACGCTATCGAATGCCCTTACATTGCCCGCTCTATTGATCGAGCCAGCGTGGCTGATCCAGCACCTGTCGCACCCCAATCTGCGGCTGCTGGATGTGCGTTTGCTGGAGAGCTACCAGGAAGCACACTTGCCCAATGCTGCCTGGGTGGATCTGCGCAGCCTGTCCCACACCGTGGACGGCGTGGAGGGCATGTTGCTGTCCCTAGAGCAATATGCCGCGCAGATGAGCCGGCTGGGCGTGGATGCGCAGACCGCCGTCGTGCTGTACGACGACAATTGGGGCATGCCCGCCGCCCGCGTGTTGTGGACGCTGGCGCGCTATGGCCACACCAATGCGGCCGTGCTCAACGGTGGCTGGGACCGCTGGCAGGAGGAAGGGCATCCAACCGAACTGGAATCATTTACGCCGACGCCGGCCACATTTGTGCCAAATCCCGCCGATAACCATCTGGCCGAGCGCGCCTGGCTGCTGCCGCGACTGGACGATCCCAATGTGGTGATCATCGACACGCGCACGCCCGCCGAGTTTGAACGTGGTCACCTGCCCGGCGCGCTTTCGTGGGATTGGATGAATGGCGCGGCCCTGGAAGGCTGGAACACCGTGCGTCCACTAGAGGAGGTGCGCGCTGAGCTGGTCAACCTGGGCGTGACGCCCGACAAAGAGATCGTCACCTACTGCCGCTCCGGCGCCCGCGCCGCCCACACATACTTGCTTCTGCGCCACCTGGGTTTCCCACGGGTGCGCAATTACGATGGGTCGTGGTTGGAGTGGTCGCGATACGCAGAGGGGTAGGGGTGATTTAGAGGAAGGCGGGGCTGCTTTCGTCAGCGATATTGCGTGGTGCGTATTGCGTGAACCGGTTCAGCTTATGAAGGGACAGCAAGTTTCTTTTTTGGCTGTACAGGCGCCACCCTCGTCACCCTCTCCTGCATCGTCGAGCGTCATTCCCCCTCCTCTCCACGAGTGGAGAGGAGGGGCCAGGAGGAGGAGCGGCCCCAGCCCGGTTCACGCAATACGTAACACGCAACACGCCATCACCAGCCGATATCACTCATCAGCCATTGAGCATCACGGAGAGATCATGACCACAAACATCAACAAAAGCCGCTCGTTTTTGCAAACCGTGGCCAGCGAATTGGGCTACACCCAGGGCGTCACGCTGGGCAGCCGGGTGCGGGCTGGGCTGGCCGCCAGCGCCGCCGCTCTGGTGATTATGATGATTGCCGGGCAGTTTGGCAATCAAATGGGGCTGTTCTGGACCTTTGGCCTGGCTTTTGGCTTTGTATTGCAGCGCAGTCGCTTCTGTTTTGCCAGCGCCTTTCGCGATGTTTTTTTGCTGAGCCACGGGCGCACCATGAAGGGATTGCTCGTGGGGCTGGTGGTAGCCACGCTGGGTTTTGCCATCTTTATGAGCAAGCTGGTACCCAACCCGGCATTGGGCATTCTGCCGCCGGACGCCAATGTGCTGCCGCTGGGCTGGCACATGGTGCTGGGTGGGTTGCTCTTTGGCATTGGTATGGTGGTGGCGGGCGGCTGCGTCTCCGGCAGCATCTACCGCATGGGTGAAGGCTACCTGGCCTCGTGGGTCAGCTTTGGCGGCATTATGATCGGGCTGCTGCTGGCCGCCTATTCGTGGAACTGGTGGTGGGATTGGCAGATCAGCACCGGCCCGCGCATTTGGCTGCCCACCTATTTGGGTCACGCCGGCAGCGTCATCGTTACGCTGCTGGGGCTGCTGGTGGTCTATCTTCTGGTGCTCTGGTGGGAAAGCCGCGGCGGCATGGTAATCCCAGACATGCCTTTTCGCGGCAGTGATGAGGAGACCTTTGCCGCCCGCTTGAGCGATGGACTCAAGCGCATCTTTGTCCACGGCTGGTCGGCCACGCTGGGCGGGGCGGCGCTGGGCGGGCTCAATGCACTGCTCTTTCTGGCGGCGCACCCGTGGGGCTTTACCGGCGAAGTGTCGCGCTGGACGGTGGGCATTGCCAACGCCATTGGCATTGGGCCGGGCGAGTTGAAAGGGCTGGCCAATCTGCCCGGCTGCGCTATGGAATTGGGCGGCGGCATTTTGCACCACATGCTCTTTTTGGTGTGGGGCATGGTCTTTGGCTCGTTTACCGCCTCGCTCTTCTCCGGTGAATTCAAAATTCGCGCACCGCGGCAAAAGGTGCGCTATGTGCAAGCCATCGGCGGCGGCGCGGTGATGGGCTACGGCGCCGGCATTGCCATGGGCTGCACCATCGGTTCGTTTTTCTCGGCTATTCCCTCACTGGCGCTCAACGGCTGGCTCTTTGCCCTCTGCCTGGCCGCCGGCGCTTGGGTGGGGACAAAGATTATTCAGCGGATTCCGTGACGGAATACAGGATACAGGATGCGGAATACAGTTGCTCGCGCCACCGTATCCCGTATTCCGTATTCCAACAAAAGGAGACACAACATGGCGCTCAAACAGCTAGACGTACGCGGCGATATTTGCCCGTACCCCATGATGAAGACGGTGCAGGCGTTGAAGAAGTTGACGGCGCAGGATGAAGGGCTGGAGGTGATCACCGATCATGCGCCGGCGCTGGAGACCATTCCAACGCAGGCGGCGCGGCTGGGATACGCCGCTCAGATCGATGAAATTGGTTCACCCGAATGGCGCATTACGCTGACGCGGAATGCATGAAGTTGAAGTGCAATTTTCTGTCAATTAAAATAGCCACAAAAAACACATAGAACACAAATTCATAAAGAGCTCTCATAATTTGAACATTTTTGTGTCTGTGTTTTTACTGATTGGCTCAGTCCAAGTGTGGCTATTCCAAAAAGAGCGAGCTGCGGCGGCAGTTGAAACGGCCAATTTCTGCCTGCCGCCGAAGCTCACCCATTCACGAAAGGATCTATAATGAATCGCAAATTGGTTAAATTGTCAATTTTGGCGCTGTTTGTGCTGCTGTTGGCGGCCTGCGCACCGGTAGCGCCGGCGGCCAACACGGCGGACGCGCCGCAGGCATATGTCAACGCCGACGCCTTGGTGGACACAGACTGGGTGCTGGAACATCTGGACGACCCGACCGTGCGTTTTCTGGACATTGGCGGCGATCCGGAAGTATTTGCCCAAGGCCACCTTCCGGGCGCGCTCTTTGTCAACTTGGGCGCCGATCTGACCAATCCCGACGATTCGACGCGGCCAGATTTTGAGCGCGATGCGCTGTCGGCGCTCTTAGCCGACTGGGCATCAACAGCGCTGACACGGTGGTGGTCTACGATGGCAACCGCAATTTGCTCTCGACACGCGCCTTTTGGGCCATCAAATATTATCAGCACCCGGACGTACGCCTCTACAACGGCGGGTTGACCAAGTGGCAGGCGGACGGCCAAGAACTTTCCACTGAGCCGTCGAGCCGACGCCCACCGAATATGTGGCGGCGGAAGCGGACCCGGCCATTCGCACCACGTCCGAATATCTGCTGGCGCATTTGGACGACCCGTCGGTGGTGACATGCGATACGCGCGGCGCCGAGGAATACGCCGGCACCGATGTGCGCCTGCCCGCGGCGGCCACATTCCGGGTGCGCTCAATCTGGAATGGTCCAACGCGGTGAATGACGACGGCACTTTTAAGGATGCGCCCACGTTGGGCAAGCTGTATCTGGCCGCCGGTTTCCCGCCTGACAAAGAGATCATCACCTATTGCCAGACCGGCGTGCGCGGCGCCCACACCTGGTTTGTGCTAAAAGAGCTGCTGGGCTATCCCAACGTGCGCAATTATGATGGCTCGTGGGAGGAATGGGGCAATCGCGAGGATACCCCGGGTGGAGCAGTAGGGGGTGACAAGATGACAAGATGACAAGATGACAAGATGACAGGATGACAAGATGATAGATGACAAGATGACAGGGTGAGACAGTGGTCATCTTGTCATCCTGTCATCTTGTCATTGACGAATTTAACCCTCTCCATCCGCGTTCCCCCATCCGTGTTTACAAAACCGACTTTCCTCAACCGTCCACACAGCGCTTTTGACATCGCGTGTTTGCCGCACTACAATAGACGCAAACAGGTCGGATTGGCTGCGTCGATAGTGTTTCAGGCGGCTCCCTCTAGCTTCCCCGCCAGTTGCGCCCACGATCGAGCAGACGCCGTCTGTTTGTTCCCAGAGCCTCTTATTGCATTACCGTCATACTCGTTTCGAAAACCACATAGAATCCAATCAAGGAGGAAGCACATGGTTCACGCATTTGGTTCCAAAAGGGTTTCGCGCCGTACATTTTTGAGTGTGTTGGGCGGAGTGACCGTTGGTTCAGCATTGTTGGCGGCCTGCGCCCGGCGCCCGGCGGCGCACCCGCTGCCGAAGCGGACGCGGCTAGCAGCGGCAGCGCTGAAAAAGCCCAAGTCCGCTTTCCACATGGTGCAGAAGCAGGATGTGTCCGACTGGATCCAGGCCGGTCTGGATCAGGATATTGATGGGTTTGTCTCAAACAACCCCGATATTGAAGTCGTGCTGGAAACCATCCCCGGCTGGACGGCTGAATATTTCCCCAAAGTTCTCTCGTTTGCCGCCGCCGGCTCGCTGGGCGATGTGGTTTGGTTCCCGCCCCGTCACCGCTCGCACATCTCTGGGGCGTCAGCTACGACATTGTGACCGACTTGCGCCCGCTGGCCGAGGGCGGCGGCTATAGCCTGGAAGAGAACTTTTGAAGGCGCCATTCAGGCCAACAGCAATGAGGGCAAAACCTACTGGATGTCCTTTATTTCCGAGCCCATTGTGCCGGTGATTGCCTACAATAAGACCAAAATCGCCGAAATGGGCGGCGCCGAGCCCAGCGATGAATGGACCTTTGATGAACTGGCAGCCTGGGCGCAGGAGATGACCACCGACGATGTCTTCGGCTATTACCCCGCCGACCGCGCCTATTTGGCTTTAGCGGCGCCCCTTCCTGCGTCAATGGGGCGTGGAGCAGGTGAATGAAGAGGGTACCCAGGCCACCTTTGCCGACAGCCAGGAAGCCTTTGTCAACGCCCTCACCTATGACTACAACCTGACCAACACCTGGAAAGTATCGCCCTCCCGGCGGCCGGCGCCATCAACGCACCCGAGCTTTTTGGCGGCCAAAAGTGCTGGCGCTGGACATTTGGCCCTTCCGCATCCAGATTTACCCGGCCACCTTTACCGATTTTGAAATCGACTTTGCGCTGACGCCGGTGGTCAACGCCGGCGACGCCCGCCGCAGCATGTTGAACGAGCACGTCTTTGGCATCACCACCGCCTCGGCCAATACCGATGCTTCCTTCAAATTCTTGACCTGGATTGCCGGCAAGGAGATGAACGTGCAGGGGCGATCCAGGGCCAAAAAGGCCCGATTGCCCGCTTGATGTATGGGCCGACGACCGCGCCTACGACGAAATCCCCACCTATGCCAAGCCGCGCCCCATTATGGAGAGCATCGAGCCCGACTTCTGGTGGCCAACTTCCGCGGTGAGGAATACGACAATGCGTTGCACGCCGTCTACGAAGCCATGATCCTCAACGAGAAGACGCCCGAAGAGGCGGCGGTGGAGATTCAGGAAGCCACGCAGGCCGTATTGGATAAAGAACCGGCGTAGTCTGAAAGAGGCGCGCCTTTAACGCAAAGGACGCAAACGGCGCAAAAGACGCAAACGGTTAAGAAGGCCGCGAAGGCTCTGCTTTCTCCCTTCCCCTTGACGCACTTTGCGTGTCTTCCCTCTCTCTCCGCCTAAGCTGCGCTTAGGGCAATTGGAGAGGAGGGGGTCAGGGGAGGAGAGGCTTCCCACCCCAAAAGGCCACCCGCCCATGACTGCCATAACCAGACCCGGCTTGTCGTCTTGCGGCGTCGCGAGGCGCTGGAGGGCATCCTCTATGTTTCGCCCTGGATTGTGGGCTTTATTGTCTTTGTGGCAGGTCCGCTGCTGGCGTCCATGTATTTAAGTTTTACCAAGTACAACGTGCTGCGCCCGGCGCAGTGGATCGGGTTGCAAAACTATATCTTCGCCTTCACCACCGACGACCTCTTTCTGCCCTCTATCTGGCGCACGTTCTACTATGCGCTGCTGTCGGTGCCGCTGGGCATGGTGCTGTCGCTGGTCATCGCCATTATGTTGAATCAGAAGCTGCTGGCCACCACGGTCTGGCGCACCATGTACTTTCTGCCCACGTTGACGCCGCTGGTGGCGGCGGCGCTGCTCTGGCGCTGGATGCTCAACCCCGATGTGGGGCTGGTCAACTATCTGCTGGCGCAGGTGGGGATTGAGGGGCCGGGCTGGCTCTCTAGCAGCCGATGGGCCATTCCGGCGCTGGTGCTCATGGGGCTGTGGGCTAGCGTGGGCGGCTCGCGTATGATCATCTTTCTGGCCGGGCTGCAGGATGTGCCGCAAGAGCTACTCGAATCGGCTGAGATCGATGGCGCGGGGGCATGGGCCAAGTTTTGGAACGTGACGCTGCCGCTCATCACGCCGACCATCTTTTTCAACCTGGTGCTGGGCATTATCTTTGCCCTGCGCACCTTTGAGGCCGCCTTTATCACCACCAACGGCGGACCGGCGCGCGCCACCTGGTTTATCCCGCTGCACATTTATCAAAACGCCTTTGTCAGCTTTGATATGGGCTATGCGTCGGCGCTTTCGTGGATATTCTTTTTGATTCTCTTTGTGCTGACCTATCTGCAATTTCGGCTGTCGGGCAATTGGGTCTTTTATGCCGGGGAGCGCAAATAATGGCCGAGACCATCCAACGCACCACCATCCAGCCCACCGCACGGGCGCAAGCCGGCTCGACCAACCAGTGGCGCACGATTCTGCGCATCGCGCTTTATGTTGTCGTTGCGCTGGGCGCGGCGGCGTCCATGCTGCCCTTTGTGTGGACCTTTCTTTCGTCGGGCAAATCGGTCAGCGAGCTGTATCGCTATCCGCCCACCTGGTGGCCGGAGCAGATGCGCTTTGTGGAGAACTATATCGAAATTTTCAACGTAGTGCCTTTTGCGCGCTGGCTGTGGAATACGGCATTGGTGACGGCGCTGGCGCTGCTGGGTGCGGTGATTTCGGCGACCATTGTGGCCTATGGCTTTGTGCGCTTCCGCTTTCCGGGGCGCGACTTTTTCTTCTTTGTCACGCTGGCCACGCTGATGCTGCCCACCGAAGTGACGCTGATTCCCACCTATCTGCTCTTCAAAAACTTCCAGTGGATCGACACCTACTATCCGCTGATTGTGCCGGCCTGGTTTGGCGGCGGCGCCTTCAACATTTTCCTCATGCGCCAATTTATGCTCAGCATTCCCCATGATCTGGATGAGGCGGCCAAAATTGACGGCGCCAGCAGTTGGCGCATTTTGTGGCAGATCATTGTGCCGCTCTGCAAACCCGCCATTGCCACGCTGGCCACGCTGGGCTTTATTGCCAACTGGAACAACTTCCTGGGCCCGCTCATCTTCCTCAACACCGAATCCAAATATACGGTGGCCGTGGGTCTGCGCTATTTTCAAAGCGCGGTGGCCCAAGGCTCCGCCGTGGCCCGCCCGCAGGATCATCTGCTCATGGGGGCGGCGCTGCTAGTGGCGCTGCCCTGCTTGATTCTCTCTTTATTGGGCAGAAGTATTTTGTGCAGGGGATTGTAACGACGGGCATCAAGGGGTAATGGCCCGCGCATAGAGGCACGGGCTGTTTGGGGGGCGAAGCGTTTGCTATATGAGGCGCCTATTCAGGCGTTGCCTTCGACAAGCTCAGGCAACACCTGAATAGGCGCCTCTATTTCTTCACAATCGGCAGATAGTTTAACGCTTTGGGAGGGGTAAAGGTCTGGCTGCGGGCATTGTTGGCGCCGTTTGTTTCCACGATGCCGTCCCCCGGCGTGACGGTCACAAAGATTTCGTGCGAGTCTGTCGCCACGTTGTTCCAGGTCATCTCAATCGACACAGAGTCTCCGCAGCCGCTGAGCGTAATGGCATGGTCCGCGCCAATTTGCCGGCCGCCCTGTGCGGGGTCGCCCTCATAAAAGCGCACCGTGGCCGATTGCGCCGCCAGCGTATTGCCGCTGTTGGCAATGCGGGCGCGCAGAATGGCGGCAATCTCAGTCGACGCGTTGGCGGATGCAGCTGTTAACGCAGGCAGCACATTGAGGGATACCGGGTAGAGATCGACCGTCTCGGCCAGGGCCGACACGTAGTTGGCATAGTTGTCGCCCATGAGCGAGCGTTCAAAAGTGGTGGGATCAAACAGATAGCCGTTGTATTGAAAGCCGGGCAGTGAATCCGTCTTCTCATTCACGCTATACCAGGAAAAGCGCTGAATCAGCCGAAAATCATCATTGGGGTCGCCCAACTGCGGGTCGGCGGCGTTGAGCATATAATCAAAGGTGCTGTTCATAAACTCGTTCACCTTGTCCGGCGGAAACAGCCTAATCGGATTGGCTGGGTCGTCGGGATTGGGCTTGGTGTACCAGTCGGGCAGCAGCACGCCATATTCCGACAAATAGACCGGCAACCCCGTGTAGCCGCGTTCCGCCATCCAGACGCGGAAGCGCTGCACCTGCTGCTTGAACAATTCAATGTCGCGATGTTTTTCCAATTCATTGAGCCCGATGATCAGCCCTGAAAGCGCATCAATGCCGGGTGGAATATCAGCGCCCCAGCAGCCGCTGCCAAAGTGGGCGCAACTTTGCTCGTTCAGAATAAAGTTGTGAATGCTCCAGCCATCGACAGGCATCTTTGCGCCAAACTGGTCTGATAGCTTTGCAGGATCAGGTCTACATATTGCAGCCGAATCTCTGGCTGCACGATGGAGCCAGAAAATTCTAGCCTTGGGATCGGCAGCTTTAATCAGATGGTAAAGTTCGTGATAGGCCGCCGCATACATCTCCGGCGCCATTGAATCCTGATAGAAAAGACGATCCGGCTCGTTGCCAATAAACCAATCGGCGGCCGGATTGGCGTCGATCACCGCCTGCAACGCTTCGCCCTTGGGGGAATATGAGTAGGAATAGGTATTGCTGGCTTCATCAAATTCTTGCGACAGGCGCACCATCGGCGTATATTCGATGCCATTGGGATGGGAGGGCGTGGCGTCGGCATGATAATTGATGTACCAGCCAATGCCTAGCGGGGCCGTGTTGTAGCTGCTAATTTCACTAACAGCGCCCGCGTGGATCGTATTGATATTGACACCAAAGCGGCAGAATGGCCCTGGGTCATCAGCCCAAACGCTCTGTGGCGTACAAAACCACCCCAATCCCATCAAAACAAAACAAGCCGCCACCCAAATTACTCTTCTCATAACCTTGATCCATTTACTCTACTTTGTCTCTACGGGTTTATCCCTACGCTGCAAAATACGGATATTGGGTGCATCTGTCAAGCTGTTGATTACAAAGCGCTCTTCATAATCGGCCAGTTGCGGGCGCAAGCTGCCCAACGCCCAGTCAAAGGCGGGGTTATCCACATAATAGTCGGGATGATATGCCTCAAACCCCCAAACAAAACCATCGGTCGCAATATGGGCCGTAATCGTGGGATCCACCAGACCGGCCAAATCAACAATGCGATTCTGGCTAAAATAGCCCAGGTAGCCGATTTCAATATAGGCCACACTCTCCTGCGCGCTCGTATTGGTCCGTAGCCAATCTGTGAGCGCACGGTACGCATCGGCGCGGCTGTCGCCGGCGTAGTGTGGCGCCTGGGTCACGGCGTACGTCAGGTCAGTATACAAGAAAAGCGCGGCCAGCACCACAATAACCCCTAGCGCACTCCACCGTTGGCCGCCCCTTAGCGCGCCCTGCCATTCGACGAGCGCCGCCAGCGCCACCCCGCACACCACGTGTACCACAAAGACCAAATGCAACACGTACCATACATAGGCATTGGGATTGATCAGCGCATACGCGGCCAAATAGATCAGCGCCCAAACCGGCAACAATAGCAGCTTGGGGTAGCGACGACCCATTTGCCACACCCCCAAAATGACCAGCAACCAGACCACATTTAGCCACGGGTGCGTGAGCCCCCACGCCTCAATGCCAAACGTGCTGACATAGTTTAGCAGATCAGTGGGGATTCGTTCTAAAAAAGCGCGGGCCGATGGCAGGTGCGCTTGCGCCTGCTTGGCCGCCAATGTATTCGGAATTACCGTGCCAAAGACGGGCAGGGCGTATGCGACCCAGAGTACGCTTATCAACAGCCCCCCGCTCACAAAGCGCAATAGCGGCTTGCGACCCTCCATTAAATAGAGAACGCCCAGAATCAGCCCCAGCAGCGCACCCTCACCGCGCGTCAACGCCAGCAGCGCCACGCAGATACCGGCGGCCAACGGCTTTTCCACCAGCCACAGATAGAGCGTAAGCAGCAGCAAAAATTGGAAGAGCCAGATCTCCATCCCGATAAAAGGCTGCCAGGTGCGCACCAACAAAAGCTGGATCACCGCCGCTATGGCGGCGGGCAGAATCGCCATCCCCACCTGTCGTAAACAGACAAAAAGCAGCCCGGCTGCCATGAGCCAGGCTGCTATGCTGCTTAATATCGCCACGTCCGCCACATCCCAAACGGGCATGAGTCGGGCGCCCACCGCGCACAATAGGGTGAAGAGCGGCGTGGTGGTGCCCAGCGTGGCCGGCGCATGGTTATAGACAAATCCGCTGCCCGCCGCCAGGTTTTTGGCATAGGTGAGCGTAATGTAGCTGTCATCGTTGAGATTCTGGTGTACCAGAATGGGTCTGGTACACCAGAGAACCGTGATGATGCCGAATGCTGCGCACGCCCCACTGCTCCATATATCTATTGACGCCGCGTACGATTTCCGCATGGATAATTAGCGAGGCACCGCCATGTCTTTATAGTGATCAATGGCATATTGGCGGAACTTCTGACCGGCTTCCGTCAACTCACCTGTGTCGGGATTCAGCAGCGTCGTGTATGTGTTTACCGCCGCATAGCGATTATCCAGACTATACCAGACCCAACGTTGCACCAAGCGACAATCGTCGGCTTCCCAGCCCAAGCTGCAATCTTTGGTGTTCAGGAAATAGTCAAAAGTACCGAGCATATAGTTATGAATAGTGGTGGCGTCATTGGGATCAATGCCAATAAAAGTATTGGGATAGAGCGTGCCATATTCGGTGTTGATCAGCGGCTTTTGCTGCTGCCCGCGATCTTTCATCCATTGCCGCAGAGCGCGCACCTGCTGATCGAGGACACTGAGGTCAATGTGGATTGGGCACTTGTAGGGCGTTGGATCGTTCGCCGGCTTATTGATATTGCACGTGCTGAGATCATTATACAGCCCTTCGGTAGCCGTCACGCCCACCGGAATATCCGCCCCGCGTTCATTCAGTTTTTCCGGCAATACAAACGAATGGAAGTTCCAGACATCCACCGGCATATCTTCGCCATATTTCTGCTTGTAGTAATCCCAAATCTTGGTCAAATATTCAAGCCGCAGCGGCGTTGCCTGAATCACGCCGCCAATCGCCACCTGCGCGGTCGGATCAGCGTCTTTGATAATGCCATAAATCTGATGAAAGGCAATGGCATAGGTTTCCGGCAAAATTTCGTCCTGCCCAATGCTCTTGGGGCTAATACAATTGCCGGCTGCATCGCGCGGACCGCAGTCCAGCCAATCCTTACGCTCCATCTCGTTGCCTACCAGCCACAACGAGCCCTTATGGGTCTGCGCAATCGACGTGATTGCCGCGGCGCTGGGGGAAAAGATATATGAGCTTTCCTGGTCGGTTGGCTGCACATAGGGACATGCCACCCGATCATAGTTCCAGCGGTCGCCACATTCCAGCTTCTGATGCACACGCACCATTTGCGCATATTGGATGCCATCCGGGCGGGCGGGAGCACTGCGCGTAATCCAGTCCAAATAGATGCCCGCTTTCAACTGCGACGCTTTGGGGAAATCGCCTATCACTTGGCCACCCGTAATACCATAGCCCATGCGGTTGGCCAGCGTCTGCTGGTTGGCCGAAATCGGCAAATAGACATCGGTGGCCGTCCCGCTGTCATCCGCGCCGCCCACAACGCCGGCGTCTGCCAAGCGGCCAATACAACGCCGAGCACGACAAATAGAACGGTCCAATTTCTGACCGTAGAACCATGAAGCTTACCGGACATATGTTTCACTTAATCCTCCATTTAGTTTAATGATGTAATATTGAAATGATGGTCGCCTTGGAACTACCCGTATGAAGGGGTGCTCATGTGCTCCGATTGGGCATTGGGTATTCAGGAAAATTTGTAACAACTCAGCATACTCGAGACCCGAGCTTGTCGAAGGCCGGATCCCCTTCGACAAGCTCAGGGGGCGGCTGAGTGTTACGAAAATTCTATCAACGCGGCTTGGGGTTCCACTGGGTGACGCTTTGGCCAGCGGGATTCAGCACAGCGCTGTCTCCAGCGAGCCACGCATAGCTACTTTCGATCTGGCGACCGGCCTGTAGCCATTCAAAGTGCTCGATTGCGCGGCGGCGTAACGTTTGACCAATGCGGGTATACTGCTCTGCCGCGCCATCCAACATATTCAGCGCCTGCACAAGCTGTGCGGTCAAGCTGTCCAAATCGCCCCGTTCGGCAAAGAAGCCGTTTATACCCAAATATTCACGCGCCACCGGTGTATCAAACGCCACGGTGGGCAGCGCCATGGCCATATAGTTGAGCAATTTGCCGGCGCCCTCCGTCAGGCTGAGCTTTGGCGCCGCCGCCAGATGCCCCAGCGCCAAATAGTCTGGCGCTTCTTCATACGGCACGCGCCCGGTCAAAATCACCTGCTGCGCCAGCCCCAGCTCATTAATTTTGCGCCCATAGACCCCTAAATTGGGAAAGCCCATCAGCAACAGGCGCACGTTGGGCTGCTGCTGCACAATGCGCTGCATGGCCAACAGCAGCAGATCGATGCCTTGATAGGGCGTCAGCAATCCCAAATAGACAATCACTTTGGCGTCGACCGGAATGCCCAGGCGCGCCCGCAGGTTGTTCAACCGGTTCTGATCCAGCTCGGCGGCGGGTCGGAACACATCCGCATCGACGCAGTCAGGCAGCACCTGAATCTGCTCTTCCTGGCAGCCAAACTGTTGCTGCAAAAAATGTTCGGAATTGAGCGAGCTGGTAAAAATGACGCGCGAGGTACGGGTGATATAGCTCTCCAACAGGCGCAGCGGGCGATAGAACAGGCTGTCGCGCTTGAGGAAATTGTGGTCGATCATCTCCTCGGTTAAGCTGCCCTGAAAGTCAAATAGCACCGGAATATTGAACAGCCGCCCCAAAATGTGACCAATCAGCGCGCCTTCGTGCAGGTGCGCATGGATCACGTCATAGCGATTCCGCACCAGCAGTTGCAGCGTCTTGATGCCCAGCAGTGCATCAAAAGCAATCTTATGGCGGCTGGAGCCCACTTCATAATCGCGCCGCCACGGAATGGGCAGCGTGCGCCGAATATCCAGCCCTGGCAGCGACTTCCCGTTGCGATAGGTCACAATCGTGACCTGATGGCCCAACTTTTGCAGCACGCGCGCTTCTTCCAAAATGCGCACATGGCAGCCATAGCCCGCAAAAAAGCTGGTGGGCGCGATCATTAATATGCGATAAGAACGGGGCTTAGACGGCTCCAAACCATTCGGCTGGCCGGCGGTATCATTCATTGTGGACATATCCATTCCAGATTGCAAGCGCATGACGTTATAGAGATCACCCTTAAACATGGCACAAATGTAGGTTTTTGCATTTGAGGCCATTTGTACCATGTTTAAATGGTTTGTCCATTAGTTTACAAACGCAACTCTAGAGTTTATAGCATCCTGCCCGCACGGCCAAATTAATTGCAGCTCTATTTTTGCCCATATATTGCGCCCAAAGTTGGCCAGAAGCCAGACTTATTCACTACGTATAGAGTATTATTTACTTGCTGCTACGCTACACACAATCTATAAAATTTACATAACATAGGCGGCGGACATCATTGGCAGTAATCAACGTCACATGTCTTTTGCGGTTGTATTGCTTATTGCTGTATTGCTGGGTCAGACAAGCAATACAGCAATAACAATATAGCAATAAGCAATACAGCAATAAGCAATAACTTCCCATCACCGCAGCAATGGCAAACCCTGTACCAAACCAGCCCCAGGCTCATCAGCGCGCCGAGCAGACCTGCCGTTGTCGCCGACCAAGCCGCACCCATTGCGCCCAAACTGGCTGTCAACAGCGGCAACAACACAATGACCGCGGCCAGATGCACCGTTGTCAACAGCAGGCTCAAACACGGCTGGCGATCCACCATCAGCACGGTCACCGCATACGTCTCAATCAAAAAAAACGGCGCCGACCAGATCAACACCCCAAAACCGGCGCCGATGCGACCCCGTCCTCGCCAATGATCAGCGGCAACAGCCAATCCGCCAGCAGCATACCCACCACAGTTCCCAACACCACCAGCGCCAATCCGTAGCGCAGACCGTTGCGGCAAAGCTGGCGAAAGCGCGCGTCTTTGCGTCATGGCCAGCCGGCTCAACGTCGGATAAAAGGCCCGCCAATAGCTCTGGATCACCTTTAACAACACGCACCACGCTATACGCCGCGCTGTAGATGCCCGTTACAGCGGGGTTGCCCATCATACTGAGCAGCAAAATATCTACCCGCTGCAAGAGCACATCGGCCAACGATTGGCCATAAAACGGCGCGACCTGCCGCCAAACCAGCCACGGCGCAATAGACAGCGCTTCTTGCGGAGAAGCCAGCAATCGACTACGCCGCAGCCAAAACAGACAGAGCAGCGCCGAACCAATCTGCGTGATCACCATCACCCCAATGAGCGCGGGGACAGCGCCGCCCAACCCCACCGCCAGCACGCTCAGCGCCACAATCAGCGTATTGATAATGACCTCGATGATCATCACCAATTCCATGCGCTCGCCGGCCTGAAAGAGCGTTTGACACACCGATGTAACGGCATAGGCCGGCAGCGTCAGCCCGGCCAGCCAGAGAGAGAGCCGCAGCGTCGATGAAACCGGCAGCAGCCAGCCCAGCCCAAACAAGCAGAGGCAGATCAGCACCGTTGCTCCCAATTGCAGCTTGAGCGCCAGCCCAAAATAGCCCTTGCGCAAATGCGGCGCTTGCGCCAGATCGCGCACCAGCAGCGTTTGCAGCCCAAGTTCGCTCACCACCTGCGCCACGTTGAGCCAGGCCAGCGCCACCGTATATTGACCCAGCGCCACCGCGCCCAATCGCCGCGCCACCAGCAGTTGCAGCCCAAAGCTCACCCCAATCCGCCACAGGTTCGAGCCAGTTAGCGCGCCGGCATTGCGCAGCACGCGCCGCCCTGGGCGCGTCGATTGCTTATTCGTCATGCAGTTTCCAAGATTGCGGGAGCTTAATTTGGTTTCAAGCTGTCAAATTGTAAACACAGATAGGGGAACACAGATTAGATTCAAGACCATCGAAATAGCGGAGACTGCGATGCACGGCTTGAGAAAATTCCGCCCATGCAGTCGAGGAGCCAGCCGTGCGTTGCAGTTGTAGCGGCCTTATTTGAATTGTCTTGGGATTATATCAAGTCCAGTAATCCGCGTTCTGCCCATCCGTATTTACAAAAATCCTATAACGCGTTTGTAGCCAAAATTTAGGCAAAATCCACGCGGCCCGTCAAAACAAACTTCACAAACCGCTCGGGCCGATGCAGACGATGCCGCCACACAAAAAGCGCCAGCGCCAGCAGCCCGCCCACTTCCCAAATCCACAATTCGGGCCGCCGCGTAAAAGCGTACCAGTAGGCCAGCCCAATCTTCTCCTGTTCCGAGCCGCGTTTGCCCCATACGTGAAAGCGCCAGCCGCGCAAGGGCCAATAAAACGTGTCATGAAACAGCCAAATGCGATCCAACACGGCGTGACCAATAAACGCCCAGGCATAAACGCGCCGCTCGGGCCGCGCCTGCCACCCCCACCAGAATACGCCCAAATAGGCCAAAAGGGTGTGGGCAAAAAGCACCGCCGACTTATAGCGGCGGTAAAAATAGGCCCAGGCCAGCGGCTTGTCCACCAGGTCGGACCCCATGGCGCTCAGCGCAATCAGCCGGTAATCAGCATCCGGCGCCGCGTCGAATTTTTCCTGCGCCAGGCTCAGCGCCAGCCAGCTATAGGCCACGTGCGAATTGGGCAGCATTCTATTGGCCCCGCTCTTCGCGCATTATTTACCTCGCTCTTCGCGTACATAGGGTTGCCCCAGCGCCGCCGGCGCCCCCACCCGCCGCCGCATGGCCTCGCGCGAGCCGAGCACCAGCACGGCAATGGTGAACAGATAGGGCAGCATGTTCATAAAATAGCCATAGGTCGGGTTGCGCAAAAAGAAACCCACATTTTGCAAATCCAGCGGCAGGCGGCGGATGGCGCCAAAGAGATACGAACCCAGCGCGGCCCGCAGCGGATTCCACCCGGCAAAAATGACCAGCCCCACCGCGATCCAACCCTGGCCCGCCGTCACCCCCTCCACCCACAGCGGCGTAATGGCCAGGCTCAACGCGGCGCCGGCAATGCCCGCAAAAACGCCGCCTACCACCACGTACAGATAGCGGATGCGATAGACGCTGACGCCCATCACGTCCGCCGCCGCCGGATATTCACCCACGGCGCGCAGCTCCATGCCCGGCCGCGTGCGGAACACATAAAACCAGGCCAGCGGCGCCAGCAAAAATCCAATATAGACTATCACGTTGTGCTGAAAGAAAATCGGCCCCAACACCGGCAGATCGGCCAGCAGCGGAATGTTGAAGGCCGGCAGCCGCGGCGCCTGCGCCACCTCCACCAGCGGCGCGCCCACCACCGCGCTCAGCCCCGAGCCCAAAAAGGTCAGCGCCAGCCCGCTCACCACTTGGTCCGCCCGCAGCGTAATCGTGACGAACGCGTGCAGCAGCGCCAGCACGCCGCCCACTGCCGCCGCCGCCAGCAGCCCCACCCATGCGCTGCCTGTGTTGTACGCCACGCCATACGCCGTCACCGCGCCCATGAGCATCATCCCCTCCACGCCCAAATTGAGCACGCCCGCCCGCTCGGCCAAAATTTCGCCCACCGTGGCAAAAAGAATGGCCGTGCCAGAGCGGATGCCGGCGGCAAGGAGGTTGATTAAGAATGCGATTTCCATGTGAGAGAGCCTTTACGTGTTGCGTATTGCGTGTTGCGTGTACCGGTGTTGGAACAGGTCGGGTGGCGTGAAAATGTCATCCATCAACAAAACATGAATCTCGCGCCGTAACCACAACCTCAACCAGTTCATATAATACGCAACACGCAATATTCCCTTCTTACCCCCGCCCCACTCGCACCCGATACTGCAACACCATCTCCCCACCCACCATCACAAAGAGGATCACGCCTTGCAGCATTTGGGCAATACCGGCGGGCTGAATGGCGTCGCCGCCCACGAGCAGCCCAGCAAAAAGATACGAAACCAGCACAATGGCCAGCGGGTTGAGTTTGGCCAGCCACGCCACAATGATGGCCGTAAAGCCGTATCCAGGCGAAAAGCGCTCCTGCAGGCGGTGCACCACGCCCGCCACTTCGCTCATGCCGGCCAGCCCGGCCAGCCCACCGCTCAGCATCATGATCAGCACCGTGTTGCGCACAATGTTGATGCCCGCATAGTGGGCCGCCTGCGGATTGTCGCCCAGCACGCGAATTTCAAAGCCCCACTTGGTCTGGCGCAGCGCCCACCAGAGCACAACAGCCAGAATCAACGCCAGGAAGATGCCAAAGTGGGCCGTCAAGCCGCGCAAAAAGGGAAACTGCTCGGCATAATCGGTAAAGCGGGGCAGCCAAGCCGCACGCGGAAACTGGGGCGAAAGGCCAAAACCGCGCTGGCTCCACGGGCCGTAAATAAAGTAGTTGTTCCAAAAAATGGCCACGTAGTTGAGCATCAGCGACGTGATGATCTCATTCACATTGAGCCGCCTTGAGCAGACCGGGAATGGCGCCCCACAGCGCCCCACCCACAAAACCGGCCGCGGCCATTGCCCCCAGCATGAGCGGCTGCGGCGTGCTTTCGGGCAGCAATTGCAGCGCCACGCCCGTCGCAAACCAGGCGCCAATCAAAAGCTGCCCCTCGGCGCCAATGTTCCACAGCCGCATCCGAAAGGCCAGCGAAACGCCCAGCCCGGCCAAAATCAGCGGCGTGGCCTTGAGCGTCGTGTCCGACCAACCGTAGGCATCGCCAAAAGCCAACTCGGCCATGCGTCGATAAACCGCCCACGGGTTGGCGCCCACCATGCGCAACAGCACCGCGCCAAATAATAGCGCCACCGCCAGCAATATAAATGGCGACAAAATTTGCAGCCAGAGCGGCGGCTCCAATCAGCGCTCCAGCCGCACTAGGGGCAAAGTTGGGTTGGTGGAAGTTGTCGTTTGCGACGTCATAAATGCGTCCACTTCACGAAAGGCAGAATCGCCTAAGAACACAAAAAGCACAGAATAAATGTTGGTTCAAACAGTTCCTGCTGACACGAGAGGCATCCGCGTAGGTCACTCTTGCAGAGTGACATGTTGGGTTTACCGCAGGATGTCACTCTGCAAGAGTGACCTACGAATTTCAAGAAGGCGGAATCGCCACAAATACGCAAAAGCACAACTTAAATCTTTTGTGTTTTTGTGGCTTCATCTGTTTTGTTTGGATGTTACGAATGCGCCTGCTCGCCGGCCATCAATAGCCCCACGGTCTCCAGATCGGCGGAGTCGGCGGCCAGATCGCCCACAATTTGCCCTTCGAAAATGACGGCAATGCGGTCGGCCAGGGCGAAGATCTCCTCCAGGTCTTCGGACAGCAGCAGAATGGCCACGCCCTTTGCGCGCTCCTCCAACAGCATTTTGCGCACATATTCGGTGGCGCCAATATCCAACCCGCGCGTCGGGTAAGCCGCCACCAGCACCTGCGGCTCTGATGAAATTTCGCGCGCCAGAATTAGTTTCTGCAAATTGCCGCCGCTGAGCTTGCGCGAAGGCGTCTGCGCATTGGGCGTGGCAATGCCAAACTGCGCAATCAGCTTCTGCGCCTGCTGCTGCACGAGCCGCCGCTTGAGGCCCAATCTGCCCGCCAACGGCGCTTTTGCGAGCGCGCAGCGCCAGATTTTCGGCCACAGACAGATTGGAAGCGCTGCCGGTGGCGCTGCGATCCTCCGGCACATAGGCCACGCCAGCCTGGATGCGCCAGCAGCGGCGCCTGGGTCACATCTTGCCCGGCCACCGCAACATGGCCGCTAGTTACGGGGCGGATGCCGGCAATGACCTCGGCCAGCTCGCGCTGACCGTTGCCCGCCACGCCCGCCACGCCCACAATTTCACCGGCGTGAACCGTAAGCGAAAGCTGGCGCAGCGCCGGTAATCGCTTGTCGTCCAGCGCTGCCACCTGACGCAACGTGAGCTGCGGCGCGCCGGGCTGATGGGGCGCCTTGTCCAGCCGGAAGAGCACTTCGCGGCCCACCATCATGCTGGCCAGGCTGGCTTTGGTCAGGTTGGCGTTTGGCGCCGTATCCACCCATTGGCCGCCGCGCAAAATGGTGATGCGGTCAGCAATGGAGAGTACTTCGTCCAGCTTGTGACTGATAAAGACAATGGTTTTGCCGGCGGCGGCCATCTCGCGCAGCGTGCGGAAAAAGCCCTCAATTTCGGGCGGCGTCAGCACAGCGGTGGGCTCATCCAAAATCAGAATATTGGCGCCGCGGTAGAGCATTTTGATAATCTCCACCCGCTGCTGCTCGCCCACCGAAAGCTGCCAGATCATGGCGTGCGGGTCCACCGGCAGATGAAATTGGGCGCCGATCTTCTCGACTGCCGCCGCCAGTTGTGGTGTATTCAACACAAACGGCACGTCGCGCAGACCGAGCATGACATTTTCAGTCACGGTCTGCGAAGGCGCCAGCATAAAGTGCTGATAGACCATGCCCACGCCGGCCCGAATGGCATCGCGCGGCGAGCGGAAATCGACCGGCGCGCCGTCGATCAGCAGTTCGCCGCCATCGGGCCGATAGAGGCCGCACAGCACGCTCATCAACGTCGATTTGCCGGCGCCGTTCTCGCCCAGCAGCGCGTGGATTTCCCCTTTGGCCGCCGCAAAAGAGACATTGTCATTCGCCAATACGCCGGGAAAGCGCTTGGTGATGTTGCGCATTTCAAACGCAGGAGGTGTGGACATTGGTCGTGGTGAGTGGATGTTTGTGTAAAAAGAAAGGGAGAAGGGGGGAAAGGGAGAAAGGGGGGTCGGGTCGACGATCTCCCCTTCTCCCTTTCCCCCTTTCCCCCTGTCATTCTTATTGCGGTATTTCGGCGTCGGGCACAATGCCTTCGGCCAGCCAGTTCATGCAGAAGGTGCAACCCTCGCGGCCCAGGGCAGCGCCCAGATCAGCGTCGATGCCTTCCAAGTCGGACTGGGTGAGCGATTCATCGGCGGGGACAATTTCTTCGCCTTTGTTGTTGTTGATGGGGCCGGTGAAGACATCGAAGCGGGTGAATTCGCCGGCCTGCATTTGGGCCAGCAGATCTTGCACTTGCGGAATCACATCCGCAGGAACGCCCGCCATGGGTTCCTGTCCTTCCATAAAACCGAGCAGCCCCAAACCGCCGCTATCCACGTCGAAATATTGGTCGCCGCCCACATACGAACCATCCATCATAGCGCCAATGATTTCCGTGTAAATTGGACCCCAGTTCCAATACGGCGTAGTCAGACAGTGTTCGGGGTCCACGTCGCAGGCGTTGCGGCTGTCGTAGCCCACGCCATAGACGCCTTTTTCGCCCGCCACCTGCACCGGCCCTGGTGTATCGGCGCCGGTGATCACCACGCTGGCGCCGGCCTCGATGAGCGATTCAGCGGCCTGCCGCTCCAGATCGGGGTCAAACCAGGTGAAGATCCAGCGGATGTCCAGTTGGCAGTCGGGGCAGGTCTGGCGCATGCCCAGGGCGGCGGCGTTGATGTGGCGAATCACCTCGGCAATGGGGAAGGGCGCCACATAGCCCACGCGGTTGGAGCCATCGGCGGCGGCGCGGGCGCCGGCGATCATGCCGACCAGATATTTCATGCTCTCCATGGCGCCAAAGAGGTTGCCAAAGTTGGCGTCGTTGCTCTTAAAGCCGGAGACGTGGACAAAATAGGTGTCGGGAAATTCTTCGGCCACGGTTTCGGTGGGGTCCATGTAACCAAACGAGGTGGTGAAGATGGCGTTGAAGCCATTGCGCGCCAGGTTGCGGATCACGCGCTCGGCGTCGGCGCCTTCGGGTACGCTTTCCAGATAGGCGGTGTGGACTTCATCGCCCATCTCGGCTTCCACATATTCGCGACCCTCGTTGTGAGCATAGGTCCAGCCGCCGTCGCCAATGGGGCCGACGTAGACAAAGGCCACATTAAATTTGCCCTCTTCGATTTCAGGGATCTGCGCGGCGCCGTCATCCGGATCGGTTACAGGACTACCAGGGGCAGGGGGCGGCGCGGCTTCCACTGAATCGCCTTCGGCGGCAGCTTCAGCGGGTGCGGCGGCGCCACCGTCAGCAGCGGGCGCAGCCGCCGGCGCGCCACAGGCACTGAGCAATATGGCAACAATCAGCAGCAAACTAAAGAAGTGAAAAATTGGTGATTTGCGCATAACAGATTTTCCTCAAGTGAAATTAGTATGGGGTTGTCATCGGACCTGCCGATCTGCAAGGATGGCTTACAGATAATATTCGCAGTTGGTGATTGACAGGGACTATACAACAACCAATTTCATCATGTCAATCACCGAAGGGGTAGGGTGAAAAAATGGCGGTTTTTGACCAAAAAAAGAGGACCGGTGTTGTGTCAACTCAACCGGTCCTCTTGCACTAAATTAGCATTGGATGGGGATTGTATGCATTATGCATTGCGCTGCTTTTCAACATAGGTGACGACAGCCAGCGCCAACAGCATCATCACAACCAGGCCAGCTGATGTGGCGCCGCCGGCAAAGCTGCCACCGGTGGATGGCATGCCCGTGGGGGCTTCGCCAGCGCCTTCTTCGGCGGCCGGGGTCGCCTCTGCCGCGGGCGTTTCTTCGGCAGGCATGGCCTCTTCTGTGCCAGGCGGCAGCAACACGGCGTCAATGGCGTGGATGACGCCATTGGATGCCGCGACATCGGCCGCAATAATGTTGGCATCGTTAACCGTATAAGCGCCGCCGCTGACGCCAATCGTCACCGGCGATCCCTGTACTGTGCCGACGGATTGGCCATCGGTCAAATCGCTGCTCATGACGGCGCCAGGGGCCACGTGATAGAGCAGCACATTGGTCAAAGCGTCGGGATCGGCCAGCAAGGCGTCCAGCGTGCCTTCAGGCAGAGCGGCAAAGGCGGCATCGGTGGGGGCGAAGACGGTGAACGGACCCTCGCCCATGAGCGTTTCATCCAAACCGGTGGCGGCCAAGGCGGCCAGCAAGATGGTAAAGTTGCCATCGGCTTCGGCCACGGCCACAATATTATCGGCCGCCATCTCATCCCCCGCAGCTTCGGCCTCTTCAGCCGCCTCTTCGGTGGGTTCCGAGGCTTCAGCGGCTCTTCGGCCGCCCTCGGTCGGCTCGGTGCTTCAGCGCCCTTCGGCGGCTTCCTCGGTGGGCGCCGGAGTCGCCTCAGCGGCCTCTTCGGCGGCTTCCTCGGTGGGCTCCGGAGTCGCCTCAGCTGCTTCTGCGGCGACCTCTTCCGTAGGCTCTTCGGTTGCTTCGGGCGTGGCGGCCGCTTCTTCGGTCGGTTCCTCGGTGGGCTCCGGGGTAGCTGCAGCCACGGGCGACTGTTCCAGCGGCGGCAGAATCAACTTGTCGATGACTTGGATGACGCCGTTGGTGGCTTCTACATCCGCCGGATCAATAACGGCGTCGTTGACCATGAGCCCATCGGCGCCCTGAGTAAAGACCACGGTGGAACCTTGGGCGGTTTCGGCTTCCATGCCGTCGGTCAGATCGCCCGAGAGCAGCACGCCCGGCACCACATGATAGAGCAGCACTTGGGTCAGCGTGTCAATATCTTGCAAGAGCGCATCCACCGTGCCTTCCGGCAACTGGGCAAACGCCTCATCGGTGGGCGCAAAGACGGTGAACGGGCCTTCGCTCTTGAGTGTATCAATCAGATCGGCGGTTTCCAGCGCTTTGATCAAAGTGGTGAAGTTGCCCGCGGCCATGGCCGTATCCACAATGTCCATGGGTTCAGCGGCGGCTTCTTCCGGCGCCGCTTCTTCGGGGGCGGCCTCTTCTTCAGCAGGCGGCGAAAGCACAGCATCAATGACGTGGATTACGCCATTGTCGGCGGCTACATCCGGCCCGCTAATGTTGATGCCGTTGACCTTGGCGCCGTCGCTCAGATCGATGGTGAGCTGACCGCCTTGGGCCGTATCGAGCGTCATACCGTCGGTCAGATCCGCGGCCATGTATAAACCCGGCACCACGTGATAGTTGAGTACGTCGGCCAAAGCAGCCGGGTCGCTCATTACATCGGCGGGCAGGGACGATGCGGCAAAGGCGGCGTCGCTGGGGGCGAAGATGGTAAAGGGGCCATCGCCCTTGAGCGTCTTGGTGAGCCCGGCTGCCTCCAGCTCTGTCAGCAGCGTCGTAAAGTCGCCGGCAGCAGTGGCGGCGCCGATGACAGTCGTCTTAGCGCCGGTGAGGGCAAAGGGGTGCATCACGATGGCGTCGCCGCGTCGTACTGGTCCATCGGGATCACCGGGTCCTTCGTAAACGCCAGCCTGTCCGCCATCAACATGCAGCATAACATGCAGCGTATCGGTCGCCGCTTCTACGTCGATGGGTACAATCACATTGGCGCTGACGCCGGCAGGTACGGGCGCATAACCAATAACAGGACCTGGTTTGCCGTTATCATCTGTGTGAACAACAACAAAACCGGCGTCACTGGCGGTCACGCGCACAACACGAATGGCCCCGTCAATGGCTTCTTGATCAACGGTAAAAATTTCAGGGGTGAATGAGGTGGTTTGGGCAAAAACTGCACCTATTAAGGTAGAAATTAATAAGGTAATGAGAAAGCCGATGAATAGAAAGCGCTTTTGCATTGCCTGCTCCTTGTTTGGAATTACAACTGTCTGGTCGGTGCTGTGTGGATATCTGTATGAAAATTTCTTGGTTTGTGGTCAAAGTGAAAATCAGCGTTCCAGAAAGAGGGAATTATTGAAACGGCTGATTTGCAAGTCTTTTGACCTGTAGAGCTGCAAGGTTAGATATGTATTTATATAAATAGTGCAAAAAATACATTGGGAAATTGTATCACAGGTGGACTAAAAATGCGAAGTATAAGAGCAGGCAGGGAGTATTTCATATGTATAAGCCAAATGGACCGGCTGTGACAATTATTTAGCCGCCAATTTGGCTATAATCAGAGTGCATCATAAGTGTCACAAATGGATGGCGCCATCAACCGGAATTTGCCATTCCTCTTCCCTAGCCGTTGGAGCTGGCAGCGGCGTGGAGAGCACTGAAGGAGGTCTTGGCGTTGCGGTGGCCGTGGACATAACAGTCGGCGTTATCGTTGCCGTGGGCTTCGGCGTGCGCGTGGCGGTCACCGTTGGCGTAAATGTGCGGGTGGCCGTGGCGGTGGCCGTAGAAGTAGGTGTGGCCCGTGCGATTGCGGTGGCGGCGGTGCGGGTGGCCTGTTCCGCCAGTTGTATATAGCCTTGCCAAACGGCGGCGCCAATTAATCCAGGCGCCAAGGATGGGGCGAGGGTGGGCGTCGGTGTGTGAGTCGGCAATGGTGTATGGGTGGGCGTCAAAGTTGCCGTATTAGTGGCGGTAGGCGTCGGTGTAACGGCGGCAGTGGCAGTGGCGGCCGCGTTAGCGGCTCGCTCTGCCGCCTGGGTAACGCCCTGCAAAACCGCGGCGCCGATCAGATTTGGCGCCAATGTTGGGGGCGCGGTCGGCGTGGCGGTGGGCGATGGCCACACCGTCGCCGTGGGTGAACTGGTCAACGTGGCCGTGGATGTCGGTTGCGGCGTCACGGTGGCCGTGGCGGTCGATGTAGCTGTCGCCGTAGCCGTCGCTGTCGCCGTAGCCGTAGCCGTCGCCGTGGCGGTGGGCAGCGCGGTGTTGGTTGCTGTAGAAGTGGACGTTGGTGTCGCCGTGGCGGTATGGGTAGCTGTGGGCGCGGGCGTGGCTGTTTGCGTGGCGGTGGGCGCACTGGTGGCTGTGGGAGTAGCGCTGGGTCTGACAGTGGCGGTAGGCTCGGCGGTGCGCGTTGCGGCAATATTCGTGGCCAACACCAGGGCGCGGGCCGCCGCAGTCTGCGACAGATTGGGCGTGGCCAGGCCATTCAAAATACTGGTTGGTTCGGGTGTATTTGTGGGCGGCAGCACGGGCGTGGCAAAGACCGGAGCGACCGCGCGCGTCCCCTGCTGCTGTTTCCAGGCCGTGGCGGTCTGCGCCAGATGAGGCGTAGCGGTGGGAGCAAGTGTCGGCGTGGCCGAAATTTCCGGCTGGCTGGTCACAGTATCGGAGATGACAAGGGCGACATCACTGCTTTGCGTATAAGTTGGCGCAACTGTGGGCATTGGCGGGGTAGGGCTTGCCGCAATGGATACGACGGTAATGGCGGCGTCTGGCGCTCCTTCTCGATTGGCAATGACGGCGGACTCGATGGGAACGGAAAGCGTAGCACCGTTATCGGTCAAAGATGCAGCTTGGGCGCCAGAACTTAACGCGGTGGCTGTGGCGGCCAATATAGACAGTTCATCCAGGCCAACCTGGCTTTGCGCCGCAATGGCGTCTCCCCAATAGAGTGTCCAGATTTGGCGTAGGGTAAAGCTCAACGAGACGACGCTTAAAATCAACAATACGACGATCACGCCCGCCGTCGATTTAGACCACTTGCCGGTTACAGGCGCCGGCTCCGCGGAGGGCTGCCAACGGAACAGCACCGCGGCGCAGCCCGTTTCGGCCCACGCCGTCAAGCGCCGGGCGGCTTCCCCCAAATCGCTGGCGACATCCGCTGTGTCGCCAGCCGGAGCGGGGACCGTAAAGTTGGCGAGGCTCTCGGACACAATGGTCGCCATAACGTGCGGCGACATGATATTGCTGATGGCGCCCGAACAGATCAAGATAATCGTTTCCGGCTGTAAAATCAAGTAATCCGCATCGGGACTATTTGCCGTCGCCCGTTCCGCATTGGCTGTGGGCGGCAGCATCCGATCCACAATACGCAGCGCGCCAGGCCCCCCCAAATAGCTAATATCCACTGTCGATTCCATCGTCGGTTCAGGCGTAATGCTGTGCATGGCCTGTCCATCGAACAGATAGGCGCGCTGTGCGCCGGCCCGGCTGATATAAAGGCGATCCTCGACAATGGCCGCCAGCGTGACCGATATCTGCGCCACGTCCGCTTGGCGAAAGTGGCTGCCGGCGTGCAGCATTTGTTCATGGGCGTAGTGCAGCGCATTGCGCAGGTGCTGGCGAAGCGACCCTGTGGCCCGTTGGGCGAGGGCAGTTTGCAGAGTGTCTAAAACGAACTGGATAGAGGAGGATGACCGCGGGCGCGCGGTCAGGCATTCCACCAGAATGGTGATGCCGATTTCTTGGCGCGGCGCCTGCGGTTTTTCTTGATATGTGGATGTGATCGTGCGCGTGGCGCTATCGAAGTTTGCTTCTTCAGTGATAGCTCCATCGGCGCGGTTGGCCGCATCTGCAATCTCGATGGTCGAGTTGCCAAAAACAAATAACGCCATGTACATTTCTCCGTGGCGGCTGTATACTTGGCTCTGTCATAAAGCAACACTTGGTCAATCAGAAACGCTTTATGACGCGTCAAGCTGAAACGGTTCACGCCGCTCCGTGAGATGGCCGAAGTGGAGAAATGGGATGCAAAGATGCGATCTTCTTGTGGGCTGGCGCAAGTTCTGAATTTATACATAAAATTGACGAGTATGGCCAGTAAAAGTAACGATATGCGCTACTTTTGAGGCTTTTCCGGCGTGCAATGCGGAATTGGCGTCTAAACTATGATTTTTATGATTTGGTGATGAGCGATGATTTCGGAATGCAGACAGGGAGTTGGAAAAACAACGAACGCCGCAGGCGGAATCATAGCCCGCAGAAAATCATAAAAATCACAATGCAGACTTCGTCAATAATGCCAGTATACCCTATTGGGGAGGAATTAAGTGTGACTCTTTTGTAAGGAAAGGGATGATCAGGTGAGGAGATTACGAAAACCGCTGACGCCAAGCCCAAACAAGACCAGCGCAATCGCCAGCAGGATGCCGATCTCGGGCAGCACATCGCTCAGCCGGCCGCCAAAAAAAAGCAGATCGTGAAAGGCGTCCATGGCCCAGGCTACTGGGGACAGATGACCGATCTGGCGCATAAAGGGCGGCACAATTTCCAGCGGCCACCAGGCCCCGCCCAGGGGGGCCAATGCCAGCGCCAGCAAACGGGCCACGCCACCGGCCTGCTCTTCGGTGGTGACGCGCGGCGCAATGGCAAAGGCAATGGCCGTACAGCAGAGCACAAAGGCCGCCATCACCAGCACTAAGGCCGGTAAATTGCGCCCATAATCCAGCCCTACCAGCAACCCTACGGCAAAAACCACAAAGAATTGCAGCATGCCCAAGATAAAATAGGTCAGCATTTTGCCCGATAAAATCTGCCAGGGGGCGATGGGCAGACTGTTCAGCCGCTGCAACGTCCCCTGGGTGCGCTCCCGTTGCAGCACCGCCATGCCGCCCAGCACCGTAAACATGACGTACATGGCGCCCATGCCCGAGGTGGATTGGCCAAAGCCCTGGTCCACGCCGGCGCTCTCCTCACCCGCCGAGGCGGCAAAGCGCACGGCGTCGGGACGTTCGGCAAGCCCTTTTTCAACATTGGCGTACAGGGTGTCTGCAAATTGAGCGCGCAGATTTTGGGTCAGCGCGGCAAACCCGGTGCGTTCGGTCACATCTTGCAACATCATGCCCAACACGTGGGCGGTGAGCGCGGCGCTGCTGGCCTGCTGCACCACCGCATCCACGCTCTGGCGCACCGGGTTGGGCAGCGAGGGGTTGCCGGCGGCGTAAAAATCGATCTGCACCGGCGTAAAATTGGCCAGCCCCTCGGCATAACCCGCCGGAATCACAATCAGCGCTTCGGTCTCTTCCTCACGCGCTCGCTCAATGGCGCGTGCCAGCGTCAGCGCTTCGCCATCCAATTGGCAAAAGTCATCAGCGTCATTATCGGCGGGACAGAGCACCAGCGCTTCATTCGTACGATGCAACGTTTCCACAAAGTACGTAGACTGCGCACTTTGATCCTGGTCAAGCAGGTCCACGCGCAGCCGCATCGGGCCATCACCGCCGCCGCCGCCAAAGGACCAGCCCAGCACTAGCGTAAAAAGCACCGGCAGCGCCACCAGCCCCACCAGGTTGCCGCGCTGAGCAAAAAAGATGCGCAAATCGTTGCGTGCAATGGTTAAGATTGAGTTCATAATCTTTTTTGCTGGACGAACACTATCTCCACTACGCCTTATGTAAAAACCAAAGAACCTTTAACGCAAAGGCCGCAAAAGACGCAAACGTCCTGTCCACCGTCGAACGCTGCTCCTCCCCCTTGGCATACTTCGTACACCGTTCCCCCCTCTCCAAGTTTGGAGAGGAGGGGGCCAGGGGGAGGCGAGGCCGCGCCCCTAAACCGCCATCCGCCGCCGAAACAATATCGCTCCCACCACGAACAACGTCACCCCAATCGCCAGCAGCACGCCCACATCCAGCGCCAGGCCCGGCTCACCGGTCCCCAGCTTTTCCAGCGCCGACACGCCCCAATAAATAGGCGAAATACGTCCCACGGCGGGGGGTAAGCGAAAGCCAAACGAGCCGCCCAACGCGCCCAGCGTGGCGCTGATCATGGGGCCGAAAAACTGGACCTGTTCCGGCGTCTTGAAAAGCCCCACCACCAGCGCGCCCAGCCCGGATGTAAAGAGCGCAATGGCCAAAACCACGACCGCAACTCCCGGCACATTGCGCCCATAAATAAAGGTGGGCTGGCCATTGACCAGGCTGGCGATCACCGTAAAGGCCAGCAGCAGCACGCTGAGCTGAAAAGCCACCACCAGCAGATTGCCAATCAACTTGCCCAGCAGTAGAGAGCCGGGCGGTGTAGGCGACGCAATCAGCCGCTGCAGCGTCCACTGTCGCTTCTCTTCATAGACCGAGTTCATGCCAAAGATGCCGGTAAAGAGCGCAAAAAAGACCGCCTGCGCCGACCCCAGCACAATCATGATAAACGAGAATTGATCCAGCGTTTGCGTCTGATCCAGCGGCCGCTGCTTGACCTGCAAATTGCTGGCGCCCGGCGTCAACAGGCAGCCCAACGGATCAAGTACACTGGCATCCAAAGTCTGCAACGTGCCGGTGATGCTGTTGAGCGCCTGCGTGCTGATATTGAGATCGGCCAGGTTGAAATTGGCCAGATTGAAGTTTTGCAGCAGCAAAGTAACCGCTGAATCCGCCGTGGCGCCCAAAGCCACGCTGACGCGCGTGAACTGGCTCACAATGCCCTCCACCACGCTGCGCACAATCAGCGCCGAGATGGGCGAACCGCTGCTGCCATAGACTTCAACTTGTCCCTCTGCGGCAGATTCGGCTGCCGCCCCGCCGCCGCCAAAATTAAACGTGGGCATCATCTGGTTGCTAAAATTGGCCGGAATGATCACCGCCGCCACATAGTCTCCGCGTTCCACGGCGGCGCGGGCAGCCTCGACATCCGTCAATTCGTCCACATCGAAGAGATCGTCCAACGCGCCTTCAAAGGCAAAGAGCTGCCCTGCATCTTCATTTGCGGTCAGCAGCGGACAGGTCAGATCTGCCAGATTAAAGGTGGCCGTATTGGTTAGTCCGTTGCTGCTGGTAATCGATTTGGAAGCCAGAATGCTGGCCAGTTGGTCGCCAAAATTAAAGTTGGCATTATCGGCGCGCAGCGCGGTATCGGTTATGTCGGTATTGGCTTGCAGCAATTCACCAACGCTGGTGGGTGCGCCATCCACATTGAGCTTCAGATCGTGGAGCGACAAATTGGTGTCGGTCACGCCAATCTGCTGTTGCAGATCAAAACCAGCGTCCAGATTGACCAGCGCCACCGGCATGTGTTGAAAGCTGCTATTGGAGGAATCGCCCAGCCCGCCAAAGGCAAAGCCCATAATGGTGGCCAGCACCACCGGCGTGAGGAACATAATGAGGATCAGGTTGCGGTCGCGCAGTACGATTTGCAGCTCTTTGGCCGCGATGTGCCAGATTTTTTTCATCATCGCCTCCGCTCAATCGCGCAGCGCACGGCCGGTCAGCGCCAGGAAGACCGCTTCCAGATCGGGCTCGCGCACCTCCACCGATTGGATTTCGTGGCCGTCTCTGTTGAGCGTCTGGATCAGTTGGGGCAGGGCGGTGCGGCCGCGTTTGGCAAAGGCGGTCAGCCGCGCCGGCGTGGATCGGCTGCTGCCTTCGGCCAATTGCTCGGCGGGCGTATAGAGAATGCGCGTTACGCCTGGAACCTGTGTCTGCAATGCAGCGGGGTAGCTTTCGGCCACCGCCCGATTGCCCAGGCTGATCTCAATGCGATCTTCCTCACCCACCTGCTGGGTCAGTTCGTCCTGTTCGCCCAGCGCGATGATTTCGCCGTGGTCGATAATGCCCACGCGGTCGCTCAATTCCTGCGCCTCTTCCATCAGGTGGGTGGTGTAGAGCACGGTCATTGCAAAGTGGTCGCGCAACTGTTTGACCGTGTCCAAAATGCGGCGGCGATTTTGGGGGTCGATGCCCACCGTGGGCTCGTCCATGTAGACAAGCTGCGGGCGGTGCAGCAGCCCCACGCCAATGTTGACGCGGCGCTTCATGCCGCCGGAAAAGGTGTCGATGCGGTCCTTCTGGCGGTCGGCCAGATCGATAAACTCCAGCACTTCATCGACGCGGCCATTGAGTTCTTTGCCGCCCATGCCGTACATGCGCCCAAAGAAGAGCAAATTCTGCCGCGCGCTCAGCTCAGGATAAAGCGCAATCTCTTGGGGAATAAAACCCATCAGCTTTTTGGCCGCAATGGGCTGCTGCGTAATCGAGAAGCCGCCGATGGTCGCATCCCCCTCAGTGGGCGCCAGCAATCCGCTGATCATGGAGATGAGCGTAGTTTTGCCAGCCCCGTTCGGTCCCAACAGGCTAAAGATTTCGCCTTTTTCAATATCGAGAGTGACGCCTTTGACCGCGTCGACCGTTGATCCATCGGCGCGCCGAAACGACTTGCGCAGCTTTTGGGTTTGCACCATGGGTGGCACTGGTTTGCTCCTGTTTGCGGAGGGGGGGCTGACCGGGTGACTTCGACAGGACTTCGGCGTGAGCTCAGTCGAACGCCCAGTCACCTTGTCACCCGGTGATATTGCGGGCCAAACATTTTATGCGACAGGCAAAAGAAAGCAATAAAAAATGGCAAAGAAAACAGTATCACCTTGTCACCTTGTCAAAACAGGGCGTTTACTGATAAATGATCATATTCGGCGTAATTTCAATAAAGCCGGCCTCGCCAAAGGGCTCTTCCCCCAATGCTTGGGCTTCGTTCATAAGCGGCTCGTCCCAGCTATAGAAGAGTTTGAAGGCGCTGAATTCGCTGTCATCGTCCACCAGGGCATTATATTTGTGGATTTTGCCGCTGGGGGGTCCCCAGCCATCCACCGATAGCGTCAGATCAATTTCGGGGATGCTCCAGTCCAGGTTAGCTTTGTCGTGGATCATGTCGTCCTGGAACTGGTGGACGAGCAGCACGCGTGGCCCTTGGATCTTGTGCTCCACCATATAATCGCGTATGACCCGCTGCACTTCGTTGACCTGCTCGGCGGTGACGTAGCCTATGGGCAGCCCCGGCCACTCCTGCCCCGGATGCACTTTGGCAAATTCGGGGTCAATGCCCAGGTGGACGTTGGCATATTTAAGCCAGGGCAGGCCCTTCTCAATCGAGTCTGCTGGCGTCAAAGCGCCGATTTGAATATCCAGAATGACGGCAAATTTCTCGCGCCGGGCCACCTCAATGTAGGCCTCCACCTCTTCATCGGTCATAAAGGCCAAGTGACTGCCATCCTCACCTTCCCATTTGGTGGCCATGCCATAGACCAAGTGAAAAGCCGGCGTGACGGAGAGCAGCTTGCCGTTGGCTTCATCATAGGCGGCGGCCTGCTCTTTTAGGATCCCGGCCAGCGTTTCCACATCATATTCGCCCAAAATGCCCATGATGGGCGTATTGGGACGGCCATAATAGGTGACCCAGGTGGTTTTGTAATAGGGTGACGTGCGTGGCGCCTGACGCGCGCGCTTGGTCTGCCGTGCGATAATCGTGGGCCGATTGGCCACGGCGAGGAGTTCTTCATCGGTGACAAACGCAGCCACCTGGGGCGAATTTTTATCCGGCAAGCGGCCCTCGCGATTGGGAATGGCCAGCCTCATGCCGACCGCCAGTTGGTCGGCGTCGGCAATGCCATTGGCTTGCGCCACTTGCAGCGTCTCCAGCGCAAAGCCCTCGGCAATCTGCGAAAGCGAATCTCCGGGCTGCACAACATAGTATAGCGGCACAATGGGACCGGTGGGCGGATTTTCCAGATCAACAAACGTTTGGGGCAATTGGTGTTCGGTGGGCCAACGCAAGCCCGCGGCATCTTTGGCAGCACCCAACAGGCCAGAATAGCGTTCATCCAGCAGCACCTCCACGGCGCCGGCATTGCTGGCCCAAAGCACAAAATTGTCGCCTCCCCAGCCCTGTGTGGCGCCTGGTTTTATCTGTCCGTTAAAGAGCTGTTTGCCATCGACGGTTACGCGCAGAAGACTGAAGCCATGGGCGCGCACCTGCACACTATGGGGGCCAAGCGGTCCAATAGCTTTGTCTGCATCCGAAGCGTTTTCGTGAGCCTGCATGGTCGGCGCAGCGACTGTCTCTTGGTTAGCGGACGGCTGCTCTGCTTCCGCTCGCAGTTCACGCGGTGGGGTCGCAAGTTCTTCCGCGGCAATTTTCGTGGCTGAGTCTGCGGGTTGCAGCAGGCCCAAAGGACGAAATAGCGGGAAACAGATGCCGCCAATTAAGAACGCGATGATCCAGTTACGTAGCAAAGGCTGCACAAAATTTTCTCCTCAAATGACGGGGAATCTGTACTGTGATTTTTGTGATTTTATGAGAGCCATGATGGCGTGTAGAGGAGGTTACCGCTTGCCATGTCCTTCTCCCCCACCGTGTGTCCACCGTGTGTCCACCGTGTGTAATCATGGCCCATCACCTAATCATTTGCATCAAAGTATAGATATCCATTTCGCCTCACATCAGCATTGTAGTCTGAAAGGTAACTTTTTGAATGAAGGTGGTTGGTATAATTTGGGTCGGGCATTTTGTTCCCAGCATAGTATCAAACAATTCATATTGCGGCAAAACGCGAAATAAGCCTGTCAAGTTCATAATTTTATCTCGAGTGGAGGGGCCAGCAATTCTATAGTGGCTCCGGTATACATGCCCACCAGCATGGCTGCGGGCGTCTGGCCACCTAATTGTATGATATGGTGGTCGAGCAGAATCTCCCTGGTTTCCAGAGCGACGTGGATAAAAGACGCCGCCGGCGGCCCGGTCGTCTTGGCCCACTTTTTGTTGATTGGCGTCGAAAAGCTGCACCGTGGTCGTGTAATCGGCGGGCAGCCGTGCATCCACGCGCCAATGTAGCGTCACCAACAGCTCAGCGCCCTGCTGTTCGGTTGAATAGCCCAACAGCGTCAACGGCCCAAACGGTTGGTTAACCTCCACCAGCGCCGCCGTCGGAATCGCCGGCCCCACCACTTCTACCAGCGGGGGCGTGCGCGGCGCCAAATTAAAGCGCGCCTCCAACCCCGGCATGGGCTTGATCAGATAAACGGGGCGCCCGGCGCCCACCGCCAGCGCCGTCTCAATCGTTGCGCCCACATCGGCAAAGCGCGCCTCCGGGGCAATGAGCGGGAAGAGACCGGCCATCCCCGTGGCGCGCCCCTCCACATTTTGCAGATAAAAGAGCGGCACAATCTCATTGCGGTCGTTGCTGATCAAAATGGCGTCTGCTGGGGGCTGGGCGGCCAGAATCTCTTCCCAGCGCACGCGCGCGCCCACCGCATCGGATTGATTCACTTGCGGCAGATAGGTGCGCACCAAATAGAAGGGCAGCAGAAGAAGCACAAGCGGAAGGAGCGGATTGACGGCCGGGGTGGGCGATTGGCCAGACGGGGGTGGGGTGAGTCTTTTTAGCCAATTGGCGTTGGCCAGCCAATGGACGCCAAAGCCCGCCCAGATGGCGCCCATGAGATAGAGCGGGATATAGTAGACATAAATATCGCCGATGGCGTAAAAGAGATTGAATAGCTGCTGAATTAGGGCATAAGTAAACGTAGGCGCCAAAATATCCCAGCGTTTTTGCGCAAAAAGGGCAAATAGCCCAATGCCCATCAGCAGCAATCCCAGCCAGGTAAAGTGCAGCCGCCATTGGGTAATGGCGAAATCGATTTGCGCCGCGGCATCCCCCAATGTGTGAAACCCCACCGAAATGGAACGCCCGCTCATGAAGCGCAAAAACGCAGGCCAATCATTTTGATAGAGCGTCAACACTTCACTGCCCAGCGCCTGATGATACCAAGGCGAAGCAGCCGGCCCGCTGCGCAGCGGAATGTAGAGATAAAGCAGCAACGGCAGCCCCAATGCGCTCAACGCTATGAAGCTCTTTGGGAACAGTTTACCCCTCCCTGACCTTCCCCTTGAGGGGGAGGCCGGGAGGGAGTCCAATTTCCGGGCGGAATCAGCCGCATCGCCATATATCGCGCCGAATAGATACAAACATATCCCCGGTAACAACAAGAGAGTCATCAAATGGTGCGTTAAGGACAGCCCAATGAGAAAAGCCAGGGGGACTGGGGATCGGGAAAAGGGGTTCGGGTTCTGTGCGGCTGCCTCCTCGCCAATCCCCAAACTCAACAAAATCGCCACCATAAAGAGCACATGCAGCGCATAGACTTCGGCGATCAGGCTTTGGTTCCAAAAGGTGGGGTTGGCGGCAAAGAGCAGCACCGTGAAAATGGCGGTAAGGCGGCGCAACGTTTGGTCGCCCGGCAGCCAGTTGTGCATGAGATGAAAGAGCAGCGCCACCGCGATGGCCGCGCAAACCGCGCTGAACGCGTTCAGCGCCGTGGCCGGATTAATGCCCACCAGCGCCAGCCCATGTTGCCAGGCCCAACCCAGCAGCATGTAAAGGGGATAGCCGGTGGGGTGCGCCAGCCCCAGCCGCCAAGCAGCGAATTGAAACTCACCCGGATCGCCGGCCAACAGCCCCGGCGCCAGCGTCCGCAGATAATTGCCGAGGACCAGCGCAAAGAGCAGCAGGCTAATCTGGCGGTTGCTTATTCGGTTCGAAACCTGTGCTGTTTTCAAAATGTAGATAATCGAACACAGATCAGACTGATGATATGGATATTTATCGATCTATTTTGACAAATCCATTCAATCTGCCGAATCAGTGTTCCATTCCTTTCGTTTTTAATTTGACCGCGAACCTCATTTGGCGCATAATCGACGCACCGAACCCAATCGGACGCACTGATATACTTGGTTCCGGTATAGATAAGAATGGACCACCCGGCTCGAAAGGCGCCAAATATTTCTCATCTATACCCAACCACCGTATATGTATGGAGAAAATGGCAGCGCAGCTTGCTATGCGCGGCGGAGAAAACAATGTCCACACCCTGGTCTGGTCAGGCGCTGATGATTGTGCCGACTTACAATGAAAAAGAAAATCTGGCGCGGCTGGTCGAGCATCTGCGCGCTCTGCCCGGCAACATCCACGTGCTTGTTGTGGATGACGGCTCGCCCGATGGCACCGGCGCCATTGCTGATGACATGGCTGCCGCTGATGCGGGCGTGCACGTGCTGCACCGCAGCGGCAAGTTGGGGCTGGGTACGGCCTATCGAGCTGGCTTTGCTTTTGGGCTGGCCCGCCCCTATCAATTTATCTGCACCATGGACGCCGATTTTAGCCACAGCCCGGAAAGCCTGCCCGCCTTGCTCGGCATGGCCGCCGCTGGTCACGATCTGGTGGTGGGCAGCCGCTACGTGGCGGGCGGCCAAGTGGTGGGTTGGACCTGGCCGCGCAAGCTGCTCAGCGCCACCGCCAATTGGCTGGCCCACTTGGCATTGGGTATCGATGTCCGTGACTGCACGGCCGGTTTTCGCTGCTATCGCCGCCGCGTGCTGGAGCACATCAATTTGGACGCCATCTTTAGCAGCGGCTATAGCTTTCTCATCGAAATGGCCTTTCAGTGCCAAAAGGCCGGCTTCACCATTGGCGAAACGCCCATCACCTTTGTCAACCGCACCGCCGGCGACAGCAAAATTTCCAAGTGGGAAATCCTGCGCGCCTGCTACACGCTGTTGCGGCTGCGCACCAGCGCCCTGCCGTGGGATCGGCTGGCGGATTACGTGCACCGGAAACGGCTAGAGATGAGGTGAGCGAGTGGCGAGTGGCGGGTAGCGGATGACATATACTCGCCACTCGCCACTCGCATCCTAATTTTGCATGAAGCGCGGCGGATGCTGCAAATGATGGTTCGTCACATCCTGAAACGCTTTGGCTACGGCGAGCACGGTGGCTTCCTCATAAAGGCGCCCGGTAAGGGTGATGGTGGTGGGCAGGCCATTGGCGCGGAAGCCATTGGGGACGACCACCGATGGGTGACCGGTCAAATTGGTGAGCAGCAAATTGGCGCCATATAGGGCGGGCGAAAGATAAACATCCACATCGGTCATCAGTTGCGCCATCTGCTGCATCACCAGCGTGCGCAGCCGGTTGGCCTGGATGTACTCCACCGCCGGAATCAGCCGGGCTTGGCGCAGCCGGTTGGGCCATGCCTCGGCAATCTGGCGCACCAGCAGATCGTCGCGGTTGCTGCGCGTCAGCTCATCAAAGGCGGCGGCGGCCTCCGCCGATAGAATGATGTTCATGGCTTTCAGCGGATAGTCGGGCAGCTCAATCGGAATCAGCTCAATGCCCATGCTGCGCAGAACGTCTAAGCTGGCCAGGTCGTTGGCGCGGCCCTCATATTCTGCTGCGAACTCCGTCTTGGCGTATCCAATCCGTAATCCGCTTAAATCCAGCATGGGTTCCCACGTAAAGGGGGGATCAGCCACGGTCAAGTCCACACCATCCGGTCCATAAATGGCGTTGAACACGTGTACACAATCCGCCACGCTGCGACACATAGGGCCAATCTTGTCCATACTCCAGCTTAGCGCCATGGCGCCCGTGCGGCTGACCCGGCCAAAGGTCGGGCGCAGACCGGACAGCCCACAATTGGTGCTGGGAGACACAATGGAGCCGTGCGTTTCTGTGCCAATGGCAAAGGCCACCAGCCCCGCGGCTGTGGCCGCCCCCGAGCCCGCCGATGAGCCGCTGGAGCCTTCCTCTAAATTCCACGGGCTGCGCGTTTTACCGCCAAACCAGACATCGCCCCAAGCCAACGCCCCCATGGTGAGCTTGGCTGCCAATACGGCGCCGGCATCGGCCAATTTGCGCACAACAGTGGCATCCTGCTCGAAAACCTGGTCGCGATAGGGCGTGGCGCCCCAAGTCGTGGGGTATCCTTTGGTAGCCAGCAGGTCCTTGGCGCCCCACGGAATACCGTGTAGCGGCCCGCGGTCGTGGCCGGCGGCCAGTTCGGCATCGGCGCGGCGCGCCTGCTCCAGCGCCAGCTCCTCGGTCAGGGTAACTACGCATTCCAATTCCGGCCCATAGCGTTTGAGGCGGGCGAGATACATTTTGGTCAGCGCCTGTGAGGTGATTTGGCCGCTGCGCAGAAAATGGGCCAGATGCGCAATGGGGGCAAAGGCCAGTTGTTCAATATGTTCCGGCATTAGGGGCGGTTCGTCCAAGGCCAATGGCAAAGGTGGATTCATGGGCAATTCGGCCATGGGGGCGGCGGGTGTTTGTGGGTTAAATTGGAGCGCCGGCGCAACCCAATTGGGCAAATCAACCGTCCGCAGCGCCCCATATTGCGCCAAAGTCTGGTTCACGCCCGGCAGCATGAGTGCGCGCTCGGCCGCTGTGAAGGGCAATCCCATGATGGTTTCGGCGGCGGCTATATGCTCGACCGTAATTGGCCCTGGGTCGCTTGCATTATCAGCAGTGCTTTGATTTGAGTGGAGATCGGCTTTTGGCTGGCTCATGAGATTCCTCTTCGTTGAGATAGGTTGTAATTATCGGTTGAATATATGTGTTCAATACTGGTGGTTATTAAGAGGTCAAAAGTAGAGGATTTCTTTCAAGGTTTGTGCCATTGACGATTTAAGGCGGATTTAGTAAAATGCCCAAGAACATTCGTTCTAGCTGGCGTCCTTTGGTTACGAAAGGAGAATCTATGATCACCGGCTTGATTGAAGTCATTCTATACGTAGAGGATATGAATGCCCAAGTTGCCTTTTATCGCGATACGCTAGGGCTGCCGGTCGAATATCCCGCTGGCTTGGCCGACTATAGCGGTGAGTTTTGGGTGTTGCTCAATGCAGGGGCCTGTAAATTGGCGCTGCATGGGGGCGGCGGCCGCCGTTTGGGTGCGGATACCCCCAAGCTTGTTTTTGGCGTGGATGATATTGAGCAAGCGCGCCAGACGTTGCAGGCGCGCCACGTGGCGCTCAGCGAGGTGCGCTCGCCAGCGCCGGGCGTCTCTGTGTGCGACGGCGCGGATCCGGAAGGCAACCCATTCTCGATTGAAGCGCAGGGGGGTCCAGCATGAGCGAAACGCCCAAAGCCGGCATCTATTTGATCGTTGACTTTCAGTGGCCGCATCCATTCGAGCCAGCGGTAGGGGCGCAGGCGCGCAAATTGCACGATGTGGTGCAGGGACAATCATGGATTCGCGAAATCATGGCCGCCAGCGGCGGCGTGGGTGCAGGACCAGCCTACACCTGGGTGTTCTGGCTGGAAAATTATGCGGCATTGGATCGGCTGCTGCGTAATAAAGAGGATGAAATTTGCCAAGCTTATGTGGATTTCTTTTCGCAGATGGAACAGGTATCGGACAAAGTGCGCGAGGAAGTTTTGTTTCTCTAAGACGCCGTCAGAAAAGAGGGCTTGGCTAACGCCAAGCCCTCTTTTCTCGCAAAATATTGTTAGGCTATGCCCGCTTGGGGGCTGTTTTCCATGCGCACTTGCTTGCTCTGGCCGCTCATCAGAATCATTGACTCTTGCGGATCGCCTTGGCCGCGCCAGCCCATGTGGCGCACGATCAACAAAACAATGGCCAGGACAATACAGCTAATGGCGATCCATTGCGCGGTGGCCAGGTTGCCCATAACCCAGGCATCGGGGCGAAACATTTCCACCCAAAAGCGTCCCAATGGATAGGCGATCAGGTACATTAATATAGCATCGCCACGGCGCAGGCGCGCGCCAAACTTCCAAATAATGAACGCCATCAGGCCAAACATGAGCACATTCCAGATGGCTTCGTAAAAGAAGGTGGGATGGTAGCCGTGCGCAGCATACCAGGCGGCTGATTCCGGGCTGATGAGTTCGGAACCACAATACTGGATATCCTGAGGCAATTCTTTGGGAATCTGGCACGGATACGCCGGATTGATGTGAAACGCCCAAGGCAGGTTGGTGGCCGGCCCATAAAGCTCCTGATTAACAAAATTGCCCATGCGGCCAATGGCTTGGGCCAGAACCACATTGGGGGCAATAAAATCTAAAAACTGAATGGGGTTCAGCTTCTGCCACAGACAGTAGAGCGTAATGCCCAGAATGCCGCCCAACAGCCCCCCATAAATGCCCAATCCGCGAAAGCCGCCATTCCAAAAGTTAAAAATATCGCCTGGATGCTCGCGATAGTAGGCCCACCCCAAGCCATCCGCCGGCGTGCTCACAACGTGATAAAGCCGGGCGCCAATAATGCCAAAGATAAGGGCCACGGCCAAAATATTCCACACATGATCGGGGTCTTCGCCGGCCTTGGCTGCGTACAGACTGCCGATCCAGGCGGCAATGACGGCGCCGCCCACAATAAATAGGCCATACCAGTGCAGCGCAAAGGGGCCAAATTCAAAAATCACTGGGTTCATAGCAACTTCTCCTGGCAAGTTTTGGGTATCTCTACAGACATTCAACGCTGCATAAGTATAGCGCCTTTGCGACAAAGCTCAAAGGCGCGCATACATGCGGCGCATACATGCGGCGCATACATGCGGCGCACATTTGTGGTATAAGTTTTAGGGAGCGAAGTACCGAGGAGGGGCGAATAACTTTAAATAAATCAATCGTGGCAATAAACAGCACTATTGGCAGGCGTCATGGCGCGGGCATAGGTAGCAACTGCGCCGCGCAGGGCGTCTAGAGTGAAGGGCTTCAATAAGACTGCCAGAACGCCCATTTGCGCCGCCTTGTCTTCAATGCATCTGCTAGAGTAAGCCGTCATGATGACCACCGGCAAATCTGGAAAATGTTGCGTGAGCCAGGCTACCAGATCAAGTCCGTTTTCATGGGGCATTACTAAGTCAGTCAGAACCAGATTCCAATCATCCATCTCCGTCAGAACCTGCCTAGCCTCAGATACATTTTTGCAAATCGCGGTTTCATACCCGGCATTTTGTAATACCATGCTAATAAAGCGACTGAGCCGGATTTCGTCTTCAACGATCAGGACGCGCGGCGTAGATGTGGCTTCGACGGATTGAGCTTTAGTTGAGGCGTCAAGAGGTATGCTAGTCATGATACTTTACGATTACGGCGCCGCTGTATGTCATGCCCGGTTTTGTGCAAACCACCTGGTCAGACAGAGCTGGCGTTAGCGTTGAAACAGCTTCGGCTATGTTGGGTAAAAACCTTCTGATACCATTGTATCAGGGTTTTTACACCAATGTAATCGTACCGTAGTACCAATTTTTTCAAACAATAGATATAAAATTAGACGGTTTATACTCAGTACACCACAACGGTGTTGACGACATAGGCATCGGTCTCGATTAGCGAATCCGACCCCATCTCGCGCCGTTGCGCTCTACTGATACTTGACTCTGTCATAGCTCAAAATCGACAACTCGACTAAAATCATACGAAATCGTTTTCATCTATGCCAACCATGAGTATATCTATTGGGTCGGCTGTATCTGCACCACCTCCTCTAGCCATTTTTTGAGCGTATCACCCACGCGCCGCAAATTCTCGGCGTTAACTTTGTCAAGCGTATCTGTACTCATATGGCGATGCGCATATTTGGCGTCCAGGATAAAAATCGCCGGATAATCCGCGCGCAAAAATGGGATGTGATCCGCCGCCGCCACCGGACCTGGGCGACTGTCCAGCCAATTTTCATAACCCAGATCGGCAGAGGTATCGCGCAGCGCCTGGGCCAGATTTTCAGAACTGTTCTGCTCATAGGTCAGCGTGGCGGATGCCCCGACTGTGTCCAGAATAACCACGGCGTTGGGCGCGCTGCACTGCGGCGTATCGTTGGCCATATGTTCGACAAAATAGGTGCTGCCTTCGGCCGGCGTCCAGCCTACAATCCCGCCGTTCTCGCTCGCATCAAAAAAAGCCAGGCAGACCCGATAATTCAGCTCGTCGGTTTTGAGCGTACGCGCCAGCTCGAGTAAAACGGCCACGGCCGATGCGCCGCTATTGGCGCCCGGTACGGGTCGCTCCCGCTTGGCCGCATCGGGGTCGCGATCGGCAAAGACGCGGCTATCGAAATGGGCGCCCAAGATGATGAGCGCGCCTTCCGCCGGCGTGATGACCGGCGTGGCAATAATGTTTTGGGCGTTCACATTTTCATCTCCGGCCAGAAATGACTGCAACATGACGTTCCACCCCTTGGCCGTCAGCTCCTTGGTCAGCCACGCCCGGTAACGCTCGCTTTCCGGGCTGCCGGTGACGCGGGGGCCAAATTCCAGCTCTGTTTTTATGGTGTCGAACGCACGCTCGCCGGAGAATTTGGCCTGGGCGGGCTCAGCCTGCACAAGCCCGTACCCCAAGTAGGCAAAAAAGGCCACCGCGGCAAACAAAACAAACACCAAAGTTAGCTCAATTCGATATGCGTGTAGGCGTCTCATAGGGCAACTTTCGTGAATATGCTCACCTTTCCTGCTCGCCGCTGCGCGGGCGGAAGAAGAGCCGGATAGGCGTTCCCATAAACGGATAGTGCTCGCGAATCTGGTTTTCCAGATAGCGCTCATAAGAAAAATGCACTAGATCCGGGTCGTTGACAAAGATGGTGAAACTGGGCGGATCGGTTCTAAATTGCGTGCCAAAATAGAGGCGCAGCGGACGGCCATTTTTAGAGGGCGGTGAGGTTTTGTCATAGGCCCGATGTAGCATCTGATTAAACTCACTGGTGCTCAGGCGATGCGCCCGCTGTTCCGCCACTTCCAACGCCGTGGGCAGCACTTTGTGCAGACGTTGATTGGTCAGCGTGCTAATAAAGAGCACCGGCACATAGTCCATAAATTTCAGCTCTTCGCGCACCTGCTGCGAATAGGTGATCATGGTGTAGGCATCTTTTTCTACCAGATCCCACTTGTTGATCAGCACCACCACGCTTTTGTACTTTTCCAACACGTAGCCGGCCACGTGGGTGTCCTGGGCCGTCACACCTTCGGAGGCATCGATGAGCAGCAGCGCCACATCGGCGCGATCAATGGCGCGCTCGCTGCGCAACACGCTATACTTTTCAATGCCGGGCTCAATGCGCCCGCGCCGACGGATGCCCGCCGTATCGACCAGCATGATTTTTTGGCCGTGATAGACAATTTCGGTGTCGATAGGATCGCGGGTGGTGCCGGGTACGTCGCTCACAATGGCGCGCTCGCTGCCCAGGAGCCGGTTCAATAGACTGCTTTTGCCTACATTGGGGCGCCCCACAATGGCAATGCTGATGATCTCTTCCTCGGCATCCTCGACAAAATAGGCGGGTAAGGCGTCAACTACTAAGTCCAGCAGATCGCCCACGCCGTCGCCATGATAGGCGCTGATGGGCATGGGTTCCCCAATGCCCAGGTTCCAAAACTCCACCGCGTCCATCTGGCGCTGCTCGCTTTCGGTTTTGTTGACGGCCAGAAAAACCGGCTTCTTGGTCAGCCGCAGAATATCCGCCACATCCTGGTCGGCCGCCGTCAACCCCTCTTTGCCATCCACCACCAAAACAATGGCGTCGGCCTCAGCCAGCGCCAGTTGCGCCTGGTTTTGAATATGCGTCACAAAGAGCGCCGAGTCGCTGGTCAGCGAATTCGGGTCGGGCTGACGCACACGCGCATCGGCCATAACCGTGGGGGCTTCCAGTCCACCCGTATCAATCACGGTGAAAATTTTGCCATTCCACTCGGAATCGCCATAGATGCGGTCGCGCGTCGTACCCGGCAGGTCCTCCACAATGGCCGTGCGCCCGCCGATCAAGCGATTAAACAGCGTCGATTTTCCTACATTGGGCCGGCCCACCAGGGCGACCGTAGGCTTCTTCGGTTTCATATAGTCGATTCTCAACGCTCATCACAATAAAAGGTGCAAACAGAATATGCCTTGCACACATCGGTTTGCACCTTTCACTGTCATAAGCCAATTTCAATACACGTTTGCAATTTCCTGTTTACGGTGTCGGCGTCGGCGTCGGCGGCAAAATTGTGTTGCCGCGCGCAGTTGGCGTTTGGGTGACGCCAGGGGTGACGGTTGTGGTGATAACCGGCGTCGCCAGCGGTGATTCGCCAAACGGCGTGCTGGTTTCCTGATTGGAAATGCGCACTTCCACCGTTTCAGGCAACACGCCCTCGGGGGAAATGCCATTGGGCAGCGCCACCCGCGGCCGCACACTGTGTACGCCAGCCAACAGCCCGCCCAAATCCAGCACAACCTTTACGTCGTCTTCCTTGAGCTTTTCCAGTTGCGGCGCCGGACCGCGCAAAATCACGTCAACCGACTCCAACTCGATGGTGGCTTCGAGTCCTTCGCCTAGATTTTCCACGGTGGGCCGCCGCTGCACAGTAGCCCCGCCCTCAATTGGCGAAACTGTAATCGTCACAAAGACATTGTTGCCGCCCAATACCGAAATGCCCTCTGGCACCACCAGCGAAACAATTTTGCGGATCTCGCCCGTGGCGCCGGCCAATTCAAAGGGCTCGGTCTCAATAAAGCCGGGCACCTCATCCAGCAAGGCATTATCGCCCGAAAGCACAACTGAAGATGGCTCCACTTTGACTGCGCTCAAGCGGTATCCGGCATCGGGCTGGCCCACCAGCGTGGGACGCACCGCCGCCTCTTTGCGATCCGGCAGCCGCGTAACCGGCACCACCACGCTCACGGTGGATGGCATCACCGTCACACCGCTGACAAACTGATTCGCAGCGTTGAGCGGCGTCACCACCTGCAGGCGATCCACCTGGCTCTTGGCATTGCGCAGATAGATCGATGCGCCGGCGGCTTCCACCTGCTCCACCAAGGATGACGGTCCCGACACATTAACTGTAACCGGATTATAGACCGGCGTTTGCGCCTCGTAGCCAAAAGCCGGTCCATCCGCCACATCAATACGCACCGGCACATCCTTAGCAATCACTTTATCGATCTGCACGTGCCGTTGCGGGTTGTCCAGCGCGATAATTCGCACATCCTCTACATCCACTGTAAGCTGCACATCTACATCGTACACACCGACATCTAGGCCGTTTACATCAATATCAGCGCTAAAATCGGCCGTCTTTAGCTCATCCCATTGGGTTTTAGATGCCTCAACGGTGGCGATGACCGGTTCCAGCTCCTGGAGCAATACATACCCCTCGGCCAAACCGCGCGCCGTGAGCGGAATGGGGGTGGGAAACTCTCGCACAATAATCGGATCTTCCTCGGTGATGGCAATTAGCCAAACAATGAGCGCCAGAATGATGGCCAATAGCAGGGTACCCAGTTGATCCAATATTCGCTTCGCGGTCGTTCCATACAGATGTGCGGGTTTAATCTGCACGCTAGTTCTCGGCCTTGAGTTTTGCAATACACTTTGCAATTTACGATGTCAATGGTTGCTGATTGCTGTATTGCTGTCATTTATAAAATTCACTTAACACGGAGCGCAATAGATCGGTGTCTACGCGCACAATGCGACCACTGCGGGCGGCAGAAATGGTCCCCGTCTCTTCGGAGACCACAATGGTCAACGCATCGACCGCTTCGCTCAGCCCAATGGCGGCGCGATGCCGGGTGCCCATTTGGGTATCGGCCAGCGTGCGCTGCGTCAATGGCAAAATGCAGCCCGCCGCCGCCACCCGATTGTTGCTGATAATCACCGCACCATCGTGCAGCGCTGTATTGGGGGCGAAAATGGTCAAAAGCAGTTCGGACGTAATTTCCGCATTTAGCGAAATGCCCTGGGCAATGTACTCACCCAAACCCGTGGTGCTTTCAAAAACAATCAGCGCGCCGTGGCGCCGTTTGGAAAGCTGCTCGACGGCTTTCACCACTTCATTGACCAGCCGTTGCGCGTCCGTATTGTCAGTGCGGCGCATCAATAACGGCGCCGAGCGGCCCACCCGTTCCAATGCTCGCCGCAGCTCCGGCTGGAAGATCACCGGCAGCGCCACCAAAACCACCGTGGTGCTATTGCTCAACAGCCAGCTAAAGGCCGTCAGTTGAAAAGTTTGGTTCACCGCCAAAATCAACAGCGCAATCACCAAAATGCCGCGCACGAGCTGGACGGCCTGCGTCCCCCGAAAAAGCCGCAGCACCCCATAAAAGATAATCGCCACCAGGGCGAAATCCAACATATTGCGCCAATCTTGCAGGCGGCTCAACGAACGTAAAATCTCTGTCATGATTATTCAGGGGGATTATTGAAGGCAGATTGGGCGCCGATTTGTGCCATTGTCAAATCAATCAATCGCCACTCATCAGCCCCCCCTGCCTCCCCGCTGAGAGGAGGAGTTTCCCTTCCCCCCTCAGGGGGAAGGCCAGGGAGGGGTGACCAGTTCCCATTCGCCTATTAATCAATTCCCTCCGGCAATGGCGCCCCACCCAGCAAATGCGCCAAAATGGCCTTCTGCGCGTGCAGCCGGTTGTGCGCCTGTGGAAAGAGCACGCTTTGCGCACCGTCGGCCACGCTGTCGGTAATTTCTTCGCCCCGGTGCGCAGGCAGGCAGTGCATCACCAGCGTATTATCATTGCGCGTGTGCGTCACCAATTTATCATTTAGCTGATAGGCCGCCAGATCGGCCATGCGCCGCTCTTTCTGGGCCTCCTGCCCCATGCTGGTCCACACATCGGTATAGATCACATCCACACCCACCACTGCATCCAGGTCGTCGGTCACCGTCACGTCGGCGTCGGTGGCGTCCAGCACGGCCTGCTCTGGCTGATAGCCGGCGGGCGACACAATGCGCACGGCCATGCCCACCTTGCCCGCCGCCGCCAGCAGGCTGGTGGCCACGTTATTGGCGCCATCGCCCACATAGGCCAGCGTTATGCCGGTTAACCTGCCCGTTTGCTCCCAAATGGTCATCAGATCGGCCAGCGCCTGGCAGGGGTGGCAATAATCGCTCAAGCCGTTGATCACCGGCACGCTGCCCCATTCGGCCAGCTCATATACATGGTTGTGGTCAAAAACGCGCGCCATAATGCCATCTACATAACCGCTGAGCACGCGCGCCACATCCGGCGCGCTTTCGCGCGTCCCCAGCCCAACTTCGGCGGGACTCAAATAGAGCGCATGACCGCCCAGATGCTGCATGCCCATTTCGAAGCTTACGCGCGTGCGCAGGCTGGGCTTCTGAAAGATCATGGCCAGTGATTTGCCCGCCAAAATCGGCGCATTGCGGCCCGCTTGCGCACGCTCTTCTTTCAGCGCCCGCGCCAGATAGAGCAACCCCCAGAATTGTGCGCTGGACAGATGGCCGATTTCCAAAAAATGGTTCAATGGCGCTACCGACATACTATTCACCTCTTTCTTCTGCCACAACCGGATTGGAAAGCTCACCCAGCCCGTCGATCTGCACGGTCATCACATCACCGGGCTGTACGGGCGCCACCCCCGCCGGCGTGCCGGTCAAGATCAGGTCGCCGGCCTCCAGCGTCATGGCGCGCGAGAGCCAGACTAAAATCTGCACCAGCGAGAAGATCATGAGATCGGTGTTGCTCTCCTGCCGCACTTCGCCATTGACCAAACAGCGCACCATCCGGTTGGCCGGATTGTAATCCGTCTCCAGCCACGGCCCCAGCGGGCCAAAGGTGTCGAACCCCTTGGCGCGCGCCCACTGCCGGTCCTTATTCTGCAAATCGCGCGCCGTCACATCGTTGGCAATCGTGTAGCCATAGATCGCGTCCATGGCGTTTTCCGCATTCAAATAGCGACAGCGCCGCCCAATCACCAGCGCCAGTTCGGCCTCGTGATCGACGCGTTCACTGATGAGAGGGTGCACCACCGGCGCCCCCGGCCCAATCAGCGAACTGGGCGTCTTCAAGAAGACCAGCGGTTCTTCCGGCACGTCATTGCCCAGCTCGGCTGCGTGCGCCGCATAATTGCGCCCCACGCACATAATCTTGCTGGGCGTGGCCGGCGGCAAGAGTTCCACATATTGCAAGGGCATGGGCGCTCCCTCAATTTCCGGTGCAATCGAGCCATCAAAAGCTTCGCTCAAATAGGGCGCCTGCCGCAACGGATAGACCAAATGTTCAACCACCATGCCCCAACATGGCTCCGCATAGGGATGTTCAGAAAACCGCACTATACGCATAAAAAACCCTTCTTGGTGTGATTGGACTTCATATCTGCCTAAAATCTACAACAACCCATGTTGCATCATACAACGATTTAACGCCTCTGCGAGATAATCGTAAATCGTATATTCTCTCACGCAAACCGCGTTTCATTAATGATCAACTGAAACTTGCAGCCCAAAAACTCCACTGCCTGCCGCACCATGGTCATGCGATCCAAAAAGATCTCAAAATACTCGATGACCTGGGCGTAATTGGTGTCGATCTCCAATTCCAGCGCCACAATTTTGTCGCCGTTGATGACGCGCACAAAGCTGCGCGTTGATGCATAATTGACGCGGTCGTGAATATCGAAGGTGGCCATGTCCGGGTTCTGCACGCGGCTGCGATGCACGTCGGCTTTGTCGGCAATAATCAGCGCCGCCGCCACTGGCGTCGTGGCCTGCCCGCGCTCTTCTTCGTGGTTGCCAATGGCATTCATAATTAGCGCGCACTCATCCGGCGGCATACCCATGCGCGCCAAAATGCGCCACGCCATCAAGCTGCCGCTCAGCGCATGGTTTTGGCGGTGGATGCTGTTGCCAATGTCGTGCAGATAGCCGGCAATGTTGGCCAGCTCGCAGGTGCGCGGCGGATATTCGAGCCGCTCCAGCACGTTTTCGGCAATGTGACCCACCAGCCCGGCATGGCGCTGACCATGTTCCGTATACCCCAACGCCCGCAAAGATTCATTGGCGCTGCGAATAAAGGCCAATACTTCAGCATCGCGGCGCACCTGCTCCACGCTGACCACAGGGCCAGCCTGCATCTGCGGAGCCACTGCGCCGTTCACATTCTCGGCGGGCGCCGCATCGGCCGCCACCTTTTGCACATCGTTCGCTTGATTTTTGTTCATATCAGAATAATACCAACTGTGAATAAACGAGTTGCCCCACTGCGGCTGCGCTGACCAACATGGCCAGCAGCCACCAAAACATTACGTTGCGCAACGGATAGCCGCGATAAATGCTGAGCCAAGTGGGCAGCCACAGCAGGCTGAGCAGGGCCAGCCAGATGGGCGCCTGGGCCACCACCAGCAAAATTCCCAATCCCGCATCGGCCGCCGCCAAAAGTCCCATGCCAAAGGGATCGCGCACCCGGAGCAGACAGCGCCCTTCCCCCCAATTGTGAAGCGTCCACAGCAGCAGCAGCGCTGCCTGAATGCGCCACACAAAGGGGCTTTCGCCGCTGCTCAGTTGCGGTTGCATCACGTTCAGCGTCAGCGCCCAGGGCAGCGCAATGGTGACCAGCGCGTGCAGAATGTGCGGGTGGATACGCCACGTGCGACGGCTGACCCAGCCAATTATGCTGCACACAATGACCACACCGGTCAGCCAGAGCGCCGCGCCACCCAGCACCAGCGCCACCGCCGCCGCCAACAGCACCGTAGGCGCGGCCACGCGAAAGAGCAGCGGAAACACAGCATTCTGCGTCGAGAGCGCATCCCAGCCCATGATCTTGGCCGCCGGCGAGTTCATAGAAAGATACGGCAGCCAGAAGCGGTGGGTTACGGACTGTTCACGCAAGGGCAGCATCTCCTGCCGACCTGCGGCCAAACGCCAGATGGAGCCCCACAGTGGATCCACCAGCAGCAAAAGCAGCGCCAGCCCGCGCCAATCCACCGCCGCCAGGCTGCCCCCCGCCAAAAGGCCCAGCCCCAACACGCCCGCCGCCACCACCCAAGCCGCAGTGGGGCGCCACGGAAATTGCTCAAACCAGATCTGCGCGTTGATGGTGGCGCTGGCGCTCAAAGCCGCGCTATCCACTGGTTCAACGGCAGGCGCATCAAAAAGCGCCCGCTCGCTATCCAATATTCCTTGAATGATGTCGGCAATTTCTTGTCGCGCCAAGGTTTAAAGAGGTTCCTTTAAGGCTAATCCAGAAAAATAAATATCCCAATTTTATGGTTTTTCTGGAATAACTTGCAGGCCATGCGGTATGTTTTATTTTTTGGAATGGCCTAATCACGAATAAAAAACCCATCCAGAGACGTTTGTCTCCGCATGGGTTCATACCAATGCCGGGCACGCCTGTCATGGATTATACCAGATAGAGCAAAGCGAAGCGAAACACATTCGAGAACTGTTTGCGGATTTGGGGGGTGAAGGAGGGTGGGGACTGGGGATTGGGGATTGACGCCGCCTTACCCTACAATTTGTAAACGACCAGGCAACACTTCGATTGCAATTTCCTGCGCCGCCACTGCCAGCAACTCACCATCGGCATGAACGGGGACGCCATCGGCACATGCGATGTGAATCTGCCGACACCGCCACAGCGAAAACGCGGGATCGCCGGTGTGTTTGCCCAAAAGTGCTTTGGGCAATAGCGCCAGCAGTCGCCATTTGGGAATGGCCGTCGCCACCCCCATATCGAGCAGCCCATCATCCAATTCGGCGTCGGGCGTCAAATGAAAGCCGCCGCCCGTGCGCCTGCTGTTGCCCACAGTCAACATGATCATGGGGCCGGATAAACTTTGCGTCTGACCGTCATGCTGCTCGCATTGGATGTGCATCTCTATGGGCGCAAAATGCAGCAGCGTGCGCACTGCGGCCACGGCGTAAAGCATCACGCCGTTGAGACGCTGAATCCGCGCCGCCTGCATCACCGTGGCAGCTTCCAGCCCAATGCCCAGGCTGTTGTTGAAATAGTGGGTACGCGCCGCGCCCTCCAGCCGTAAAATCACGCGGCCAACATCAATGGCGCGGCGATTGCCGCCAACAATACGGGCTGCAATCTGTTCATCCTTTAGACCAAAACCGGCTGCGGCCGCAAAATCGTTCCCCGTGCCGGCGGGGAAAATGGCCAAAGCGGGTGGGGCCGTAGAGCTATCCACCGCCATTAGCCCATTCACCACTTCGCTGACCGTGCCATCTCCCCCGGCCACGGCAATGGTGGCATAGCCCGCCATCCCCGCCATTTGGGCCAAAGCAATGGCGTGACCGGGATGTTGCGTTTCCTGCACCTCGTAGGGCGCGCCAGCAGCCGCCAGGGCCCGCTCGATTTGCCCCAGGCGCCGGCGCATGCGACCGCGGTTGGCGTATGGATTGGCAATGACCAAGATAGGCGACATGGGCTTGTTGATCTATTCCGCCACCAGCACCACCGCCGCGCGAGCCGGAATGGCAACCTGTTTTAATTGGTTGTCGGCAATTGTGTACGCAGCGGGTGGCGTCTGGCCGGGCCACACGGCTCGAAACGTGCGCCCATCCTCATAAAAGCCGCCGCTGGGTACGGTCACCTTTGTGGGCTGCGCGCCGGCGTTAAAAATGGCAATGACCGATTGCCATTCGCTATTGCGACGGAAGGCGTAAACATCATTTTCGGCGTGCAGGGTCTTGAAATCGCCAATGCGCAGCGCCGCGTACTGATGACGCAGCGCCATGACCTGCCGGTAAAATTGCAGCAGATCGCAGTTCCATTGCGCTTGGTCGTGCCAGGGGAATGCGCCCCGGCAATAGGGGTCGTTGGCGCCGGTCATGCCCACTTCGGCGCCGTAATAGACGCAGGGCGCGCCCGGCATGGTCATCTGAAAAAGTACGCTCAAGCGCACAGCGCTTTCATCATTGTCCACAATCCAGAGCGCGCGCGCCGTGTCGTGGCTGTCCAGCAAATTGAGCTGCGCCTGCACAATTTCCCAATCGTGCAGCCGCACCAGATGTTCAATCCACGCGGAAAAGTCGTGGGCATTGATCGAACGCAGTTCAAAGCCGCCGGGTCGGTAATCGGTGCGCAGCGTCTTTTGGGCAAAAAAGCCAAACGCCGCCCGATTCATGGCGTAATTCATCACGGCATCAAAGCGGTCGCCGCGCAGCCATTCATGGGCCTCGTGCCAGATCTCACCCACAATGTACGCATCGGGATTGGCTTCTTTCACAACCCGCCGAAAAGCCTGCCAGAAAGCCGCGTCATTGATCTCTTCCGGTACATCCAGCCGCCAGCCGTCGACGCCAAAGTCGATCCAATATTGGGCCACCTGCAAAAAGTAGTCGCGCACGCCCGGATTGTTAAAATTGAGCTTGGGCAGCGCCGGAATGCCCCACCAGGCGTCGTAATTGTGTGGATTGTGCTCGTCATGAATATAGGGGCGCAGCGGCCACCCGTGTATGTGGAACCAATCGATATAGGGCGACACCGCACCATTTTCCAAAATGTGGTGAAAGGCCCAAAAGCCGCGGCTGGCGTGATTGAAGACGCCATCCAGCACCACGCGCATCTGGCGGGCGTGCGCCTGATCCAGCAGTTCGCGCAGCGCCTTTTCACCGCCCAGCAGCGGATCGACTTGAAAATAATCGAATGTATGATAGCGATGATTGGAGGCCGAGGAAAAAATTGGGTTTAAGTAGAGGGCCGTGACGCCCAATTCTTGCAGATAGTCCAACTTCTCCACCACGCCATAGAGATCGCCGCCTTGATACCCCTGCTCTTCCGGCGGTGAACCCCACGGTTTAAAATGTATGCCCCGCGGGTGCGGTGCGCGCGTGCTGCGCGCAAAGCGGTCGGGAAAAATTTGATAAAAAATTGCGTGTTTCACCCAATCGGGTGTTTTTACAGACATATGGTATGCTCTTTCTATGTTCGATACACCGCAACGGTATTGGCGATTCAGACATCATTTCAATGAGTGAATCCGACCCTATTTCTTGCCGTTGCGATCTACGAATTCAGGCTTGGAAGCGGGATTGGTTCAACTATTTACGGTAATCTTTTCCATGCGATTTTGCAATTCGGCGGCAGGCTGCGTCAATATTGTATATCATATATTGTCACATATGGTATAAAGCCTATCGTATTTTTGGTCGCTAAGGCGTGACAGCTTCCTTTCCAAGCCCATTATAGAGTCCACAATTCTTGATTGAAAGCATCAAAACCATGCAAACATTCATCATCATCGGTGGCGACGCCGCCGGCATGAGCGCCGCCAGCAAAGCCAAGCGCAACCAGCCCGATGCCGAAGTGATTGTCTTTGAGCGCGGCGCGCACATCAGCTATTCGGCCTGCGGCATGCCCTATTGGATTGGGGGTGAGATCGAGCCCATGGACAAGCTGGTCATTTTGACGCCCGAACGCGCCAGAGCACGGCGCGGCATCGATGTGCGCATTGGCCACGAAGTGATGCAGATTGACGCCGCGCAGCAGCTTGTCCACGTGCGCAATGTGGAAACCGCCGCCACCTTTACGCAACCCTATGACAAACTCGTGATCGCCACGGGCGCGCACGCGCCGTCAAACCGCCCATCCCCGGCGTAGATCTGCCCGGCGTCTTTGCGCTGCGCAGCCTGAGCGATGGCGAACGCATTTTTAACTATTTGGCCCAAAACCGGCGCGCCGGGCCGTCATTGTTGGCGGCGGCTATATTGGATTGGAGATGGCGGAAAGTTTTCACGCGCGCGATATGGAGGTGGCCGTGGTGGAGATGCTGCCCCATCTGCTGCCCAATTTTGACCCCGATATGGTTGAGCCAGTGGCCGCCCATTTGGTGGAAAAAGGCGTGGAGATTTGGACCGATACGCGCGTGATGGAGATTCGCAATTCTGCTGGCGCGGGGCTGGAGGTGGTGGTCCACAGCGGCAAAGGGGAAACCGCGCTGCCCGCCGATATTGTGCTGGTGGCCACTGGCGTGCGCCCCAATCGCGAGCTGGCGCAAGCGGCTGGGCTCAAGCTGGTGCGTCACCGGCGCTATTTGGGTGGATGCACACATGCGCACCAGCGATCCGCACATTTACGCGGCGGGTGATTGCGTGGAGCATCTTCATCGCGTGCTGGAGAAAAACGTGTGGATTCCGCTGGCGCCGGTGGCCAATCGCGGCGGTCGCGTGGCGGGCGACAACATGAGCGGCGGGCGCTCAACGCTGCCCGGCATTATCGGCACTGGCGGTGGTCAAAGTCTTCGATTACACGCTGGCCGTCACCGGCTTGACCGAAAAAGAGGCGCACACCTACGAAAAGCTGGGCGAAATCACCAGCGCCGTAATCACCAGCTATGAAAAAGCCTCGTACTGGCCCGGCGCCGCCAAAATCAACGTCAAGCTGGTCGTGCAAAAATCCAGTGGGCGGGTCCTCGGCGGCCAAATTGTAGGCCAGAAAGGCGTGGCGAAGCGCATCGACTGTAATCGCCACCGCCGTCACCGCCGGCATGACCGCTGAAGATGGCGCCATGCTCGACCTGTGCTACGCCCCGCCCTATTCGCCAACTTATGACCCGATTCAGGTGTGCGCGAATGTGGTGGGGAAGGGGGAGTGAAAAGTGTTGAGTATCGAGTATTGAGTATTTTGTTCGACCATCTGATTGGGCGGCAAGCTGCATTTGCGGAAATCATCCCCAAGTTACATGGAACACAGATGGAGCGTAAACCAGAATATGCAATACTCAATACTCAACACTCACCCTTCTCCAACCCCTGCGCCACCTCGCCCAGCGTCCGAAAAACCACATCCCCCCGCGCCCGGCAATGTTCGATAAATTGTTCCAACATGGCAATGCGGTGGCCGCGCCCGATAACTTGCGGGTGCATGGCCACAGTCAAGATGCCGCCATCCACGTGTTGGTGCATCCAGTCAAAGTCGGCGCTCCAGATTTCCAGCACTTTGCTGGGCGCTGAAGTGCCGTTGCGATAGGGCGTAAAGTTGTACTGGAAGTGAACCCAATCGTCAAACTCGAAGCACATGGGCAGTTCCCATAGCCGCGCTGACCGCCCCTGGATCAGCGGCTCCTGCTGGCTTACCCGGTCGCCCAGCCGCGGGTGGTAAGGACGAAAATCGTCGGCCATCAGGCTGGAGTCGTAGAGAAAGCCATATTCTTCCAAGAGCGCCAGCGTGTTCTGCGAAAAATCCGCCGATGGCGAACGATAGCCCAGCGGCTGCACGCCCACATTGGCCAGCGCCGCCAACGCCCGCTCCATATCGGCGCGCTCTTCGGCGGGCGTCTGCTGGCTGGGGTCAATGTGGGCATACGAATGATGCGCCACCTCGTGGCCCGCCGCCCGAATCGCCGCTACCTCGGCGGGGAATGAATCGACGGTGTGACCCGGCACAAAAAAGGTGGCGGACAATCCTTGCGCCTTCAGCAATGCCAATATCCGCGGCACCCCCACCCGCGCCCCATACTCGCCCCGCGCCAACATGGCCGGCGACGTATTCGGATAGCCATACCAGACCGAAAGCGCATCAAAATCGAATGTCAAGCAGATAGTACTGTTGGGCATTGTAAATCCTCACAACAAATGATGCGCCACCTTCTGCACCCCCGTGATCAGATCCTCCAAATCTTCCTCCTCATACATGGGTCCCACCGAAATGCTGACGGCGCGGCCCAGCAAATCTTCTGTGCGCGGGCACATCCCCATAGCATAGCGGATCGGCTCGGGGAAAAAGGTGGGGCAGTTGAACGGGCAGCCGTCGGTAATCGTCCACTGGTTGAGGATTTGCGGCGCCGCGTAAACGGGCTGCCCGCCATAGACTTTGCCCGCCGGTACGCCTTCACCGCGTAGCGCCCGCGCCACGGCATCGGCTTGGGCAGCGTCGGGCAAATAGACGAGCACGCCCAGCGCATGGCGGTCGCGGTCAGGGTTGGCGGGGCGCAGGTGTAGAGCGGGGTGGGCGTCGGCGATTTCCTGCACGGCGCTGCGCACAATGGCCGTGTTGCGCGCAATGCGGTTGAGCAGTTCGGGCAATTTGCCGAGCTGGCAGCCTAGAATGGCCCCAGCGATCTCATTCATGCGCATGTTGTCGCCGATGACCGGCTGGCCGCCGACCGTGTCGCGCTACGCCGGCGTGGGCCGTCCAAAACTGGCCGCCCTGGTCTGAATAGATGGCGGCGTGGCGGAAAAGCTCGTCATCATTGGTGACCATAATGCCGCCTTCGCCGCTGGTGATATTCTTTTCCAGTTGAAAGCTAAAGCAGCCCACATCGCCCAATCGTGCCCACCGGCTGTCCTTTGTAAAGGCTGCCGCACGATTGGGCCGCATCTTCAATCACGGTCAAACCGTGTTCCTGCGCAAACCCCAGCACTGCGTCCATGTCGACGGCCACGCCCCAGATGCACCGGCATAATGGCCTTGGTGCGCGGCGTCAGGCAGCGGCGCAGATCGGCCGGGTCGAGCTGCATGGTTTCGTCCACTTCGGCAAAAACCGGGCGGGCGCGCCGCCACAATGGCGCCCACTGAAGCGATAAAGGTGACGGCCGGCACAATCACCTCGCAGCCCGGCCCCACGCCCAGCGCAGCCAGCCCCAACCGCAGCGCCGCCGTGCCGCTGCTGGCCGCCACCGCATGTTTGGCGCCCACGTGGGCCGCAAAATCCTGCTCAATTGGGCCACTTTGGAGAGCAGATGCGGGCCATAATAGCGAAAAAGCGACTGGCTTTCCAACACTTCCAGCACTGCCGCCTTCTCCTCATCGCCAATCACCGCCGCCCCTTTATAGCGATTGAGCTCGCGCTGAATCACCGGCGTGCCACCGTCAACGGCGAGCGGTGCATCGATAGCATTGGATATCATCATGGCATGTTCTCCGGCAAATCTGAAAACAATAACGTGAACGAGAAATCGTGTTGCGTATTGCGTGTTGCATGAACCGCTTGACGAAATACGCAATACGCAACAATCTCCATTCGCACCAGCTACTCCACGCATCCCCCCAGCTCCGCCAACCTCTACACATTCACCGCCGTCGACTGCGACATTTCGCGCACTTCCTCCGCCGTCACCTCGCGGCCCAGCTTGTCGGAAAGATAGATGCCTTCGGAAATAAGCATGGTGTTGAGGCCGATTTCGGCGGTGGGCCAGAGTTCGGTGCGCCCTTGCAGCGCGGCCACCCAGTGGTGGAAGGCGTCGTCGTATACGTCGCCCTGCTCCTGCACGTTGTGCAGCCGGTAGTTGAAGGCGTCAGATTGGCAGCGCCGTCCAGGTTCAGATCGCCAATGCTGTGGTAGTAACCGAAGGGGTTGAGCCGCACGCCGCCCTCGCTGCCCACCACGTATGAACCTTCAATATTGTCCAAATGGATGGCCCACGCCTCAATAATGTCCATGGCGATATTGCCATCCAGCCGCACAAAGCCCATGCCCAGCTCTTCCACGTTGTAGCCGCTGCGCTCCTGGCGGGCGGCATTCATGCCGGTTTCCTGGTAGACTTTGCCGGAGATGCGCAGCACGTCCGGGTTGCCCAGCAGGTGCAGAATCATCGAGATATGATAGACGCCCATGTCGTAGAGCGCACCGCCGGCCGAATTCTGCTTTTGCACAAAGGTGGGGCTGCCGTAGCCATCCACAAAAGGGCGACCGCGGCGGCGGAAACCGGTGGAGCGGGCGTGATAGAGCTTGCCCAAATGACCATTGTCGATCAGATATTTGGCCGCTTTGATCTCGGTGCTAAAGAGATTGCGCAACGTGACGTGCAGATGGCGGCCCGTTTCGCGCGCCGTTTTGAGCATCTGCTCGGCGTCATAATAGGCGCCCGCCATGGGCTTTTCGCTTTGCGCGTGTTTGCCCGCCTGCAGCGCTGCAATGGTCACCGGCGCGTGAAAGTTGTTGTGCAGGCAGACGTCTACGGCCTCAATGTCATCGCGCTCCAGCATCTTGCGGAAGTCGCTGTAGACATGGGGGATGCCGTGCATTTGAGCCACCCGATTGGCTTCGGCTTCGTTGATATCGGCCACGGCCACAATTTTGGCGTTGGGGTTGTTGACGTAGCTCTGTACGTGCTGTTTGCCAATTTGGCCCACACCCACAATGCCCAGGCGAACGGGTTCGGTCGAAATTTGTTGGGTCATGATTTTGGTTCCTTGTTAATTATGGGAAATGATGAGAGGATGAGAGTCTATACCGCAAAGAGGGGAATCGCCACAAAAGGCACAAAAATCACAAAAGGGCTGGCGGTAGTTTTGTGGTTTCTGGATTTTTGCAGCTATACTCATTTCTCCTCTGCCGCGTATTCCTGATTTAGAAAATAATACAGTTGCCAGATAGAATTTTGACGCAACTAGGCGTAGAGTGCAAAAACGCCAATGGCTAAACCTACTGCTCCCTGGAAATGACCATCAATGCACCCCCCAAGGAGGAACTGTTATGCTGGGTCATGTTTTGTTGGCGCCCTTTTGTCAATTAATTCTGACTGTCTATGTGGCCCATTTTTTCTCCCCCCTTTTCTGGCCGGATGCCCATATTGCCACCATTACCGTGTGCGCATCCGGCGGCGATTATTCCACCATCAGCACCGCCATCCAGAATGCCGCGCCCGGCGATGTACTCTCTATTTGCGCCGGCACATATCCTGAAAATTTGGCCATCGATCAAAACATAACTTTAGAAGGTGAGGCTGCGGACAGCGTAATCATCGACGGCCAAGCGCTGGGTCGGGTGATCACCTTGGGGGCAAATGCCGTGGTCACGCTGCGCAATTTGACCATCATCAACGGGCTGGCGCTGGATGAAAATGGCGGCGGCATTCGCAATGCCGGTGCGCTGGTGGTGGAAATGAGCACCATCCGCAGCAACACCGCGCGCAATACAACATCGGGCGCCCAAGCTGGCGGCGGCATTTATAACAGCGGCGTGCTGCAACTGATCAACAGCATGGTGTTGGATAATCACACGGAAGAGACCGCGCCGGCGGCGGAAACCGTCGGCCAAGGCGGCGGCATTTTTAACAGCGGCAGCGCCCAGGTTATTGAAAGCGTGGTGCGCGGCAATGGGACCGCTGGCCAAGGCGGCGGCATATACAGCAGCGGCGCCCTGCAAATTGAGCGCAGCGAGATCAACGCCAACGGCGCCGATACAACCCAGGGCGGCGGCATCTTTAGCAGCGGCTTGCTGGAGTTGACCGACTCGGTTGTGCATGACAACCTGGCCTTTACCGACGGTGGGCTGGCTTTGGCCGGGCCGACGACAATTCAGCGCAGCACCATCTATAATCATGCTGCCCCCCTGGCGCCGGCGCTTGGTGTCGCCGCAGGCCAGCAGGTGGTGCGCATTGTAAACAGCACCATTAGCGGTAATCAAAACAGCCATCCGGTTTTGCAGGGCGCCGTGGTGGTCTCCGGCGGCCAGGTGGAGATTTCGAACAGCACGCTGGCCAACAACCCAGGCGGCAATTTAAGCGGACCGGCGCAGATCAGCAACAGCATTTTCGTGGCGGATGCGGCGGGCATCAACTGCACGGGCGCGGCCTCCGTCTCGCTGGGGCACAATTTGGAAAGTGGAACCACATGCGGCTTCACCCAGACCGGAGACCTGCAAAACGCCAATGCGGATCTGCTGCCGCTGGAGGGCAATAGCACCGGGTTGACGCCGCTGCACGCATTGGGCGCGGCCAGCCAAGCTGTGGATGCCGGCGATTGCAGCGGCGGCATGATCCTGATCGACCAGCGCGGGGTGGCGCGTCCGCAAGGCGCCGCGTGCGACATTGGCTCCTATGAGAAAATTGAAGCGACCGCGCCGTCACCCACGCCCACCGAGGCGATTCCGGCTACGCCCATAAGTACGCCTACGCCAATCACGTGCGCCCACCCCAACGACGGCGGCCACGCCACGCCTGTCCCACCGACATCTACATCAACCCCTGTTCCACACCACGCCTACGCCACGGGGCCGCCCAATAGTGAACTCTTCGGCGGGCGTATTTGGCACGATTTGATGGCGATGCCGCCCAGCGCAGATGAACCCGGCATAGCCAATGTGCAGGTCAATCTGGTCGTTGCCGCCTCGGGTGCGTTGATCAGCAGCTGCGCGCCGACGAGAACGGTCTCTATCGTTTCTATATTGGGCGTGCGGAGGCGCGCCGCTCATAGTGGGTGTAGCGCCGGCGACGCTGCCACTGGGGTGGGTGCAAACGTTTGATGTCGACGGCGTGTTGGATAATAAAGTGCGGCTCGCGCGATCACGCAGGGCGCTATGCGAACGTCGATTTTGGTTACGCTGAGCCACCGCCACCCCCGCTGGCCAAATTGGCGGGCGCGTTTGGATGGACGGCAACCAGAATGGACTCATGGATGCGGGGGAAAGCGGGCTGCCCGGCGTGCAGGTCAACCTGGTGCGGCCCGGCCGATGGCAGCTTTTTGGCCAGCACGCATACGGATGCGGATGGCGCTTATCGCTTTGAGCAGCTTGCCGCGCGCGACTATATGGTGGGGGTGGCGCGCAGCAGTTTGCCGCCCGGCCTCGCCCCCACATTTGATAATGATGGCCATCTGGACAATAAATTTACATTAATCCTGGCCGATGGTGCGGTGGTCAGCGACGTGCGTTTTGGCTATCGCGCCATTGCGTCCATGACCAGCGCCGAAATTACGACCGCCGAGGTTACCGCTTCGAGCATCGAGTTGGCCTTTTTGCCGCTGATTGTGCGGTGATGCAGACGGGTTAGCTGTCAAACATCATTGGCTAAATAGTCTTGCAGCCGCTGCAGGCGTGTATCCCACTGGACGGTCAGCTCTGCAAGCCAGGCGCTGGTGGCGGTCAGCGGCTGGGGATTGAAGGTATAGATGGTTTCGCGCCCGCTGCGCCGCGTCTGCACCAAATTGGCTTGCGACAGCAGGCGCAAATGCTTGGTCACCCCTTGGCGCGTCATGGGGAATTCTGCGGCCAATTGCGTGGCCGTGCGGCTTTCGCCAGCGGCCAGCGTCTCCAGAATTTGGCGGCGCGTGGCGTCGGCCAGCGCCGTAAAAACGTCTTCGCATTGATTATTCATTCTGCCTCTATCTCCTCAAGATAGCTGGCTAATTCAGACAATTCTTCGTTCCAGCCGCCTTCACTGGCCGGTCGGGCCAGACCGTGCAGCTTCGGCGCCAATGTGGCAAAACCCGTTCGATTTTGTCATTGCTCATAGTGGCTCTCCTCACCCTAAAAGGCAACCAAATAGTTGCTCTTCAAGCATATCATGCACGGTGGCATCAATGCAATTGGCAGCAGCATAGATGATGTATGCAAAACTGCAATGAAAATAGTTTATACAAATAATTTGTATAACCGCCGTTTCCAATTTGACATGAAAATCAATGCGATGATAGTATGCTAATACGATTTACTAATAGCTATTAGTAAATGCGCTTACCCAACTGTCTTCCCCGGCTTTTTAGCTTTTTCAAAGGTATTATGGCCCAAAGCAGCAACAGTCGCCCGCCTTCCATGAAAGATGTGGCCAAGTTAGCTGGCGTCTCGCAGACGACGGTCTCTTTTGTGCTAAACAATGTGGAGAGCGCCAATATTTCCGCCGAGACGCAGGAGCGCGTCTTGGCCGCCATTGAGGAACTGAGCTATCGGCCCAACGCCATGGCGCGTCAACTGCGTTTCAACCGCACGCACACCATCGGCTTTATATCCGACGTAGTGGCCACAACGCCCTTTGCCGGGCGCATCATCCAAGGGGCGCAGGATGTAGCGTGGGAACAGGGCTATCTGCTGTTAGTGGTTAACACAGGGGGCAATCAGGAAGTCAAGCAGGCCGCCGTGGAGACGCTGCTGGAGCGGCGCGTCGACGGCATTCTCTACGCCACAATGTGGCATCGGGCGGTAGCGCCGCCCCCCCAAATCCACGAAGCGCCCACGGTGCTGCTCGACTGTTTTGTGGCCGAACGCAGCCTGCCTTCGGTGACGCCTGACGAAGTGCTGGCGGCTATGAAGCCACGTTGGCGCTGTTGACCAACGGACACCGCCGCATCGGACTGATCAACGATGTGCAGCCGGTGCCGGCCATGATCGGTCGCCAAGCTGGCTATCAACAGGCGCTGGCTGAATATGGCGTTGCCTTCGATGAAACGTTGGTCACGCGTCAATCCAGCGACCCCCCTGGGGGCCATAAGGGCTTAAAAGCGTTGATGACCAATCCAGAACCCCCCACAGCCGTTTTTTGCTTTAATGACCGCATGGCTATGGGGGTCTATCGCGGCGCACGTGAAATGGGACTGCGCATCCCCGCGGATCTGTCGGTGGTGGGCTTTGACAATCAGGAGTTGATCGCCCCTTATCTGGATCCGCCGCTGACCACCATGGAGTTGCCGCACTATGAGATGGGGCAGTGGGCCATGGCGCATCTGCTCGAACTGATTCAAAATCCCGCCGCGCAAAGTGAACCGCACCCCGTCCAACATCTGTGTGAATGTCCGCTCATCGAGCGTGCATCAATAAAGTTTGTCGGTTAGTAACATTGCCAGTGCTGCCTTCGACAAGCTCAGGCAGCGCCGGCAATGTTACGTCGGTTAATCAACTTCATTTTCAGGAATAAGGAGAACAAAGATGAGCAAAAATTATGTGGCGAAATGGCTCTTCGCCTGCTTGCTGATCCCCGTGCTGATTCTGGCCGGCTGTGTCCCCGCTACGGCGCCGGCCGGGGAAAGCGCCAGTGGCGGTGGTGAAGCGGCGGCGCCGGCCGCGGCCGATGGCCCAATCACGCTGACCATGTGGTATCACGGCGCCGGCAACGACACCGAGCGCGAAATTCTGACCACGATCATCGACGATTTCAATGCGTCGCAGGATCAGTGGGTGATCGAGCGCCAGGACTTCCCGCAGGAGAGCTATAACGAGTCGGTGGTGGCGGCGGCGCTGGCCGGCAATCTGCCCGACATTATCGACATGGACGGTCCGGTGATGCCCAACTGGGCGTGGGCCGGCTATATCTCCCCGCTGACGCTCTCCGAGGGCGCGCTGGATGGCTTCCTGCCCGGCGCCATTGGCGAATGGCAGGGCGAGGTCTACTCGGTCGGCCTGTGGGACGCGGCGGTGGCCATGTTTGCTCGCCAATCGGTGCTGGAAGCCAACGGCATCCGCATCCCGACCCTGGATGAGCCGTGGACGCTGGATGAGTTCAATGCCGCGCTGGATACGCTGAAGGCCACCGGCGAATACGAATATCCGCTGGACTTGGGCATGGCCTGGACCGGCGAATGGTATCCGTATGCCTTCTCGCCCTTCCTGCAGAGCTTTGGCGGCGACATTGTGGATCGCGCTTCTTACACCACGGCTGAGGGCGTGCTGAACGGGCCGGACGCCATTGCGTTTGGCGAATGGTGGCAGGGGCTCTTCACCAATGAACTGGCTCCTGGCACTTCGCAGGACGGCGCCGATCGCGAGACCGGTTTTATTGATGGCAAGTACGCGCTGCAGTGGAACGGCAACTGGGCCGCCCTGGGCGCGCTGGACGCATTTGGCGATGACCTGCTCTTCCTGCCGGCGCCGGACTTTGGCCACGGTTCCAAAATTGGCGCGGCTTCGTGGCAGTTTGGCGTGTCGTCCAAGAGCGAGCATAAGGATGGCGCCAACGCATTTATTGAGTTTGCCATTCAGCCCAAATATCTGGCCGCCTTCTCCGACGGCATTGGCTTGATTCCATCTACGGCGGAAGCGGCGGCGCTGACCAAAAACTACGCACCGGGCGGCCCATTGGAAATTTTCTATGAGTTGAGCAACCGCCAGGCATTGATTCGCCCGCCCACACCGGCTTATCTCTCTGCTGCGCTCACCTTTGAGAAGGCGCTGGCCGATATTGCCAACGGCGCCGATGTGGCCACCGCGCTGGATGCCGCTACCGATGAGATCAATGCCGATATTGAAGCCAACAATGGCTATGGCTTTGGGCAGTGATGGGTTGACGGTGGACAATTGCTGGTAGGTTGGTCGCTGTTAGTCTAGTTCTTGTTGTAAAAACGGCTACTACCGCCAAGGGCGCAAAGATTCGCGAAGACTGCTCTTGAGGTATGCTTGGCGAATCTTTGCGTTCTTGGCGGTAGAAATTGACCTTCGCAGTGAAAACCGGTTTAACGTGGGTATGGTATCCTAGCGCACGACTCTCTTCTACCGGGAAGCGCTTTCTTGTAGATTACTTGACGCGGCGGGGATGCCGCACCTACCTTGCATTCAATGGCGGATAAGGAGCGACGCATGGCGAGCAGGTTTAACGCACAGCAACAAGAAACATTGGTGGCGTGGCTGATGGTAAGTCCGGCGCTCATTTTGCTGCTGGCCTTTTTGATTCTGCCTTTTGCAATGGCGTTTGGGCTGGCGTTTACCAATCAGCGACTGATCTCGCCCAACCCTACCGAATATGTGGGCGGGCGCAACTTTGCGCGGCTGCTCACCGTGCGGCTGCTCACGCTGGATCCGGTTGTGGATGAAGCGGGGCGGGCTGTGCGCGATGAAGCGGGCAGTCTCACTTATCCGGCCGTACGCGAATATACGCGCGGCAATCCGAATTATCCGCAGTATGATGGCTTGCAGGAGTGGCGCACCTTTCCCTGGGGGCAGAAGCGGCTAGTGTTGCTGGCCGGTGATGCCGTCTTTATGAAATCGATTGTCAATATTTTATACTTTGTTATTTTTGTGGTGCCGATCCAGAGCGGGCTGGCGCTGCTGCTGGCGCTGATTGTGAACCAGCGCACGCCGGGGGTGAATCTTTTCCGCACGGTATACTTTATGCCAACTGTGGTGTCGCTGGTGGTGGTGTCGATTTTGTGGCGCTTTATTTATGACGGCAACAATGGCTTGCTGAATAACTTGCTCAGCGCGCTGACCTTTGGCAATTTTGAAAAGCGCGACTGGCTGGGCAGCCCGGCCACGGCCATGCCGGCCATTATGGGCATGTCGGTTTGGCAAGGGGTAGGCTTTCATATGGTTATTTGGCTGGCGGGGTTGCAGACCATTCCGGGCGTACTCTATGAAGCTGCGTCGGTGGAAGGGGCCAATGCCTGGCAGAAGTTCCGATATGTCACCTGGCCGGGGTTGCGCAACACGGCGATTTTTATCCTGATTACGATTACGATTGCGGCCTTTGGGCTGTTTGACCAGATCAATGTGATGACGCGCGGCGGCCCGCTGGATTCCACCACGACGATTATGTTTCAGGCCTTTATCCGCGGCTATGAAAAGCAGGACATTGCCTATGGCTCGGCCATTGCGGTGGTCTTTTTTATGATGGTGTTGGTGGTGGCGCTGGTGCAACGCTATGTGACAAGGGAGCAGGCGTAATGTTGATATTCACAACGATGACGGCGGCGGTGGGGCATGGCGCCTCCAAAACGGTGCAAGGGCGCCGGGCGGGATTGGCGCTCTTCATTCGCTATCTGCTCATGCTACTCTTGGGCATATTCTTTCTGTTCCCCATTGTCTTTATGCTGGTTTCATCGCTAAAGCCCGATTTTCAACTCTTGCAGGACTCCGGCACGTTGCGCGCATTTCTGCCGGTGGGTGACCTGTCGCTTGATAATTATCGCGAAGCCTTTGAGCGGGTGCCCACGGCGCGCTTTATTTTTAATTCGATGCTGGTGACTACGTTGACCGTGCTGCTGGGGCTGGTGGTCAATTCCATGGCCGGTTTTGCGTTGGCCGCCATGCAGTGGCAGGGGCGCAACGCGGTGTTGACGCTGATTATCTCCACGCTGATTATTCCCGGCGGCACGGTGGCAATTCCACTACTGCTGATTGTGAGTCGCTTGCCCTGGTTTGGGCTGGATGGGCTGCATTGGGGCTGGTTCAACACCTATCATGTGATGATCATTCCCTTTATTGCCGGCGCCTTTCCGATTTTTCTTTTTGTACAATTTTTTTAAATCGCTGCCCAGAGAACTGATCGAGGCAGCGCGGTTGGATGGGGCAAGCTGGTTTCAAATTTACCGCCGCGTCTTCGCGCCGATTTCAGGGCCGGTTTTCGCCACGGTGGCCATTCTCACTTTTCAGGCCAAATGGAATGATTACCTGTGGCCGATCATGACCATCCAGGTGGAGGAATTACGGCCGATTATGGTGGGGCTACAATATTTCTTCCAGCTCAACGTAGCTTGGGGCGAAATTATGGCCTATCTCTCGACCATTACCATTCCGGTGCTGATTCTATTTCTGCTGTTGCAGCGGGCGTTTATCGAAAGCATTGCAGCCAGTGGCATCAAAGGATAAACGCACAAAGGACACGTGACGGTGCAAGGAATGGACAAACCATTTAAACATGGCACAAATGGCCTTGAATAAGAATACCCCGCGTCTGCGCCATGTTTAAGCGTGATTTCTTTAAGGTAATATGACGCTGAACTACTTCAAACCCGATGGCCCCTATTTTGTGGGCGATTGTATGCCGTTTGCGCATGACGGCGTCTTTCACCTTTACTATCTGCTGGATGAGAACCATCATCAAGCGCTCAACGGTTTGGGCGGCCACCAATGGGCGCACGCTTCCACCCAGGATCTGATTCATTGGCAGCATCACCCTTTGGCCCTGCCCATTACGGCTGAATTTGAAAAGTCGATCTGCACCGGCTCCGTCTTTCATCACGCGGGGACATTCTACGCTTTCTACGCTACGCGGCTGGCCGATTGGCGTCAACACTTGAGCTTGGCCGTCAGCCAGGACGCCATTCATTTCCAAAAGCAGCCGCCCAATCCGCTGGCATCACCGCCGACCGGCTACTCACCCCTCCATTTTCGCGACCCGCGGCCTTTTCGAGACCCCGAAACTGGCCTCTTCCATCTGTTGGTGACGGCCATGTTGGCCGAGCCCGAGTTGAGCGGGCGCGGCGGTTGTCTGGCCCATCTCACCTCGCCCGATCTGCAAACGTGGACCATGCAGGAGCCTTTTCTCATCCCTGGCTATGCCGATGCGCCCGAATGCCCCGACTATTTCTACTGGAACGGCTGGTACTATCTGCTCTTTAGCAACGCGCTCACCGCCCGCTATCGCATGGCGCGCAGCCCGCTGGGGCCGTGGTTGCGACCCGCGGTTGACACATTGGATGGCGCGCTTTCACGCGTCATGAAGACGGCTGCCTTTGGCGCCGATCGGCGGATCGGCGTGTCCTGGCTCGGTACGCGTACGGCCAACAAGGATGAGGGCAAAGCGCAGTGGGGCGGGCATCTGCTTTTCCGCGAGCTGATTCAGCACGCGGACGGTACGCTGGGCAGCAAATTTGTCCCCGAAATGACAGCGGCGGATGCGCCAGGTCCATCGCTCTCTTTAGACTTGAGCAGCATGGCGCCCGGCAAGGAAGTGGACAACGCAATTCATCTGCGGGCTTGGCAAAGTTTGCAGGTCGCGACATTGGCAGGCTTGCCGCGCAACGTGCATCTCAAGTTGCGCATCCTGCCGCAAGCCGGGTCCGCCCGCTTTGGGCTGCGCCTGCGTGGCGAGGGCGCCTTTGCCGGCGGATATGATCTGGCTTTTCAGGCGCCCGAACGGCTGGTCCGCCTGCACAACGAAACCATTTACGCGGTGGAGGGGCTGGATCAACCCTTTGCACTCGAGCTAATCCTCAAGGATGACATTATTGATGTCTGTATTGATCAGCGCCGCTGCCTTGTCAACCGCTGTCCCGAACTGACCGGGGATCGGCTCTTTTTCTTTGCGCACAATGCCGAGGTTATCTTTGACGATATCGAACTGCGCATTTTGAATGGGTAAATTTCAATTCGAACGGGGTAGGAGTTCGGAATGGTAAATGGTAAACGGTGAATTGCGAATGGGGAATTTTGCGTGGCGGCGATCTAGGATGGTTGGCGATAGGGCGCGAGCAATTCATCGAGCCACTTTTGATCGGCTGATGAGAGTTCGGGGGCTGGGGGTGGCTGCGTGTAATCCAGCCGGCGGGCGTAGGCGCCGCGTTCATACACTTCCTTTACAATGGCGCCCAGATCGATGACAATATCGGGATCGGGATACAGCAAAGGAACGGGAATGCGGGGCAGCCGTTCTTGGATCTGAACGGCCCATACGTCGATGGTGGGACGATTGCCGGCGCGGCCCAAAGTGATGTAATAAGCGGCGGCGGGCGGCGGAATTTCAAGCGGCGACCGCTGCCCACCGCGCAGCAGATCGATTTCGATGAGATGAATGTCGCTGTTGAGCAACTCGCGGCGTTTGCGCAGATATTTTTCGCGCTGAGGGCCAGGTCGCTTATTGACGGGTGATAAGATTTCGATGGCGGTCACCAGACGATCCGTCCCTGTTTCGCGCACCTCTACATTGGCAATGCGCACCTCCACTTCAAGCGGAACGCTGCTTTGCACAGTCGGCGGATCGACAACGGCTACGCTACTGGTTGACACTGGCGCTAGGGGCGTGCGCCAAATACTCACATCGGGTGAAATGGAGCGTCTGTCTTGCTGCGCGATCTGGATAATGTCGTAGGCGGCATAGGTTGTCGTGACGGCGTAATAGTTGGCTGCCAACTCTGTATTTAATTTTGTGCGCAACACCTCGGCCACGCTGTTGTGAAAGTCAGACCACTCGCGCCGTGCTTCAATATAGGGATCCATGCCCGGAAATGGAGACGACATGATTTGCTCCTTTTATGGAAATTGCCGCTCACCCTCGCGGCTTGTCAAAAATAGTATAACACAAATATTCTCGGATTGGGATCGCATAGAAAAGGAACCACATGTTCAAACATTTTAACCCAGCCATTGACAAAGCCATGCAAAGCGTCACCGCCGCCACGCCGCGCGCCGAGGCCGACCCGACGCGCCCGGTTTTCCACTTCCGCCCGCCGGCGTATTGGATGAATGATCCCAACGGACCCATCTATCACAACGGCTGGTTTCACCTCTTTTACCAGCACAACCCCTATGGTGACGAGTGGGGCCACATACATTGGGGCCACGCCCGCAGCCGCGATCTGGTGCGCTGGGAGCATCTGCCCATCGCGCTGGCCCCGTCGTGGGAACTGGGCGAAGAGCACGTTTTTTCGGGCTGCGCCTGGCGCAATGGGGATGGCGAGCCGCTGCTCTTTTATACATCGGTCAAAGCAGGTCCAAAAGAGAGCCGTCCACCCAATGAGCAGTGGGCCGCCCGCCCGCTGGATGCCGATTTGATCACGTGGGAGAAGCACCCGGCCAACCCCATTTTGGCGCTGGAAACGCATGGCGGCCCCCAATTTGACCGCGAGTGGCGCGACCCCTTTATCTTCGCCGAAGCCGGTCGCACCTTTCTGGTCATCGGCGGCGATTTTGATGATGTGGCCGGCGTGGCGCTCTATGAAGCCGCGGATGCCAGCTTGCTCAAATGGCATTACCGCGGCTTGCTGGTACAAACCACCAAAGACAAGCTGCGCTTTTATGAATGCCCCAACTTTGTCAAAGTAGATGGCAAGTGGATTCTGCTCACTTCACCCTATCGACAGATTGAATACATGGTGGGCGACTTTGATCTAGAGACGCTGACCTTTACGGTTGAGCAGGAGGGCGTTCTGGATCCTGGTTTTAGCGACGCGCCCAATTTTTATGCATCGAATATCCTGTTTGATGAAGACAGGCGCTGCATTTTGCTGGGCTGGGTGCGCGGCTTTGCCAAAGAGCGCGGCTGGAACGGCGCGCTGGCGCTGCCGCGCCTTCTCTCCATTGGCGATGACGGCCGTCCGCGCCAACAGCCCATTCCAGAACTGGCCCAATTGCGCGGCGCCGTGACTGATTTAGGGATGCACCAACTCTACGGCTATATGGAAGTGGGATATAGAGGCGCCGCGCCATCGGTCGAAGTAGAAACGACACTCAAGCTCGGTATAGATGGAGATGTGGGGCTCACGCTCAATGGTCAAACGCTGGTCACATATCAAGAAGGTAAACTCAATGTGGCCGGTACGGAAGTGAAACTGCCTTTGAATGAAGACGGTCTGCTCAAATTACAAGTTCTTATTGACCGCTCGGTGGTCGAACTTTTCGCCAATGACGGCCAAATTGCGGTCACACGTATTATCGATACGCCGACCGACCGCTGCCAGCTTAAATTTTACAGTCGCGGCCCCAGTTGCGAAGTGCGGGTGCTGCGCGTTTGGGAAATGCAGAGCGCCTGGGAATAGTCATGTCCTAATACGATTTGCAGATTAACGGCCTTGAATGACAAGGTGAGCGGGTGATAAGGTGAGCGGTCACCTTGTCACCCGCTCACCTTGTCACCCGCTCACCTTGTCACCCGCTCACCGTTCGACTAAGTTCACGCCGAAGCCTTGTCAGAAATACCTAGCCCATTGATGGGCAGTTGGTATATTGAGAGCGATACAAGAGATGGGGCGCCACTTTTCTATCTAGACAAAAAGTAGTAGAAATTTCTTGAAATTTGCCGTAACATTTTGTAAGGAAGTGCGTCAATACTATAGACTATAGGGTTATTAGCGGGAATTGAGCAATGAAGAATCATGTCAATATCTTACGGGTTTCCCGCCAAATTCGACATAAATGTAAGCCAATTGTAATAGCATTAATTGGAAGTATATGCTAATCTTATTGTAATGCTACGGGCAATATACGGGTGCAATACGCATCTTTTACGGACCAAAGCTCATCTAGCAGCCATTATTGTCAATTAGAATTAAGTTAGAACGGCGTTCATCGAGTAATTAGATTACAAAAAGTTAATTTTTCTTGCAGCAAATGGATTTTCAATATCGTTAGCAGTACTTCGGTTCATCGCAGTCTCCTCTCTGACTCCATCAAATCGCGTCACCTATTCCGAAGTAGTCCGCAACATCACCAACTCATTCGACAACATAGTCTGCCACTTATCGGCGCTCAAGGTCCATTGAACAAGGCCTTTTTTTACCCAAAAACCGTGTTGCAACGGGCCGGAACGTTCGCTAAAGCCAGGGCAGAACCCATGCACGCATCTCTATATGGAGGAGACGCCATGTTTTTTGATACTCATGCACCCTATCCGCCCCGCAAAAATCAGCTCAACGCTGCGCTGATTGGGCGACGACCCCAGTGCGGCGGCCGCCGTTTTTCGCTCATCAGCATTCTGATGCTGATCTTTTTCGTCAGTATGAGCGTGCTTTTTCCTCTTTCCGCCCATGCGCAGAATGAACCGCTTTCACAGCTCGATGGCTATCCGCTCTTTGGCCACTACTGTGTGGCCAGCGGCGGCGTTAGCCTGGCCGACGAACCCTACACGGGCGAATTCAATGTAAAAGTGCCCGGCGAACCGGTGGCTGCTTATTGGTACTGGAGCGGACGCAGCCGCGTTGAGCCGCATCATGGCGACAACGATTTTATTATGGCGGCCAATGGCAGCGCCCCGGTCACCATTACGGCCGAACGCGCTTATGAATCGTTGGAAAACAATTTTGAGTGGTACACCTATTTATATCAGGACGCGGCGCTGGCCTATGTACAGAGCGGCGTCAACTATTACGCCGTCTCCGGGCTCAACATCAACAACATGAATCGCGAAAATCATGGTGTTGCGCTGGTGGTGGTCTACGAATCGCCGGACTGCGCCTATAGCCAGATCAACCTCTTCCAGGGGCTGGATTCGTTCCGCTTCCGCAATCCGGTGGCGCCCTTTGGCCCCGATTCGGAGGTGCGCTGCGTGTCGTTCGAGGCTGCCGATCAGGATCGCTACCTGGAATTTGAGGTGCTGGTCGGCGGGACCGAAAAGCCCAGCCGCACCACGGCCATTTGGTATCTTTCCGGCACGGATCTGGCGCCTGCCAATTTAGTCGATCTGCCCGGCGCTGGCGAAATCTGGGACCCCATGAATAATTATCCGGGCCGCGAGTGGGAAATGTACAGCAACTCTGTTTTGGCGCGGCCAGGCCACAACACAGTCTGTTTGCAGATTGAATCACCCGACGAAGCCGACGGCGAAAGCGGTGTGTGGAACGGGCTGATCACGCGTATTCCGGTCACCGAGCCTATCGAGATGTTGGTCAGTTCTATTGGCGACTATGTGTGGCATGACCTCAATCAGAATGGCGTGCAGGACGGCAACGAGCCGGGCATGTCCGGGGTGACGGTCAATCTGCTGCAGCAGGATGTGGTCATCAAAACTGCGCAAACCGATGCCAATGGCGGCTATTTGTTTGATAATCTTGATGCGGGCGAATATGTGGTCGAATTTATTGCGCCAGCCAATTTCACGCTCACCATGCCCAATGTTGGCAACGATGCCGCCGACAGCGATGCCGACCCCAGCACCGGCCGTTCACATGTGGTTCAACTGGCCGCCGGCGTCAGCGATATGACGATTGATGCCGGTCTCTATCAGTTTATTGATCTGGAACTAACCAAAAATGTTGCGCCGGGCAGCGTGGCGGTGGGGCAGCAGACCACCTTCACCATCGATGTGACCAACCAAGGCCCCGCCGTGGCCACCGGCGTGGCCGTGGCAGATGTGCTGCCCAGCGCCCTCCAATTTGTGGCGGCCCAGGCCAGCCAGGGCAGCTATGATTCCCAAAGCGGCATTTGGACCATTGGCGCGCTGCAGGTGGGGCAGACGGTCACGCTGCGCCTGCAGGTGATTGTGACGGCGCCCGGCCTGCACACCAATGTGGCGCAGGTGGTGCTGGCCAACGAGCACGACACCGATTCCACACCGAACAACAACGTTCTCGAGGAAGACGATCAGGATGACGCCGTGGTGAGCGCTTATGAGTTTGCGTCCATTGGTGATTATGTATGGCTGGATAAAAATCTCAACGGCGTTCAGGATGGCGATGAGGCCGGCATTGCCGGTATCGTGGTCAAGCTGTATGACGGCGCCGGCAATGAATTGGCAACCCGCACAACCGACGCCAACGGCAAATATCTCTTTAATAACCTCACGCCGGGCGACTATGCCGTGGGCTTTACTTTACCCGACGATGCGCACCGCTTTAGTCTGCGTGATCAAGGCAATGACGACAATCTGGATAGCGATGCCGATACCGTGAGCGGGCGCACCGCCACCACAACGCTCGACTCTGGCGAAAACGACATGAGCTGGGATGCGGGCATCCAACCATTGCCCAGGCTGGCCATCAACAAAGTGTCGCACCCGTCCACCGTGCAGCCCGGCGACCTCATCACATATACATTCCGCTACACCAATACGGGGCCGGGTGATGCGTATGACGTGGTGGTTACGGAGACGGTGCCGGAGCACACGACCTTTGACCCGGCCCACAGTTCGCCAAGCTGGCAATGTGAAGGCAACCAAACCGCTGCCGGGACAAAGTGTACTTATGAAATCGGTTTTCTGCCGGCCGGCGCCAGCGGCGGTGATGAGATGGTCTTTGCCGTCGTAGTAGACCGACCGCTGCCGCAGGAGGTGGACAGGGTTGTCAACAGCGTCGTCATCGGTGAAGCCACTTCGGATCGCGGCATCTTTGTGTTCTCGCTGGAAATCCTGCTGGCGCCCACCGGCTTGGATGGCGAAGAGCCGCTGCAGGTAAAAGTGTTCCTGCCGGTGTCCATGCGTTAACAGAGTTCATACACGACCTCTCAGCCCGCTGCTTTCAGGTTATGCAGCGGGCTTTTTATATTACTCCGCATATCGCCATATACCCCACACAAATCCCACCAAAGCCATTGGCGGGCTTGACCGCAATCCGGTTCTGACCGAGAATAGCGGCTATGCACACCATCCGCGGCTATCTGACCAAAGTTGACGCCACTCTACTGCTCCTGCTGGGGCTGAGTCTGCTGGCGATTACGCCCCTGTTTGCTCCAGGCTATTTTTATGAGGCCCACGACGGCCGGCACAGCGTCTTTTATTTGATTCAATTCGACGCCTCTATCCGCGATGGCGCGCTTTGGCCGCGCTGGGCCATGCATCACATTCAGGGTTATGGCTATCCTACCTTTATCATCCAGGCGCCGCTCGGCTTTTATCTGGGCGAGCTTTTTGTGCTGCTGGGTGCGGGGTACACGCTGGCGGCCAAATTGTCATGGGCGGTGGGTTTTCTGGCCAGTGGCTGGGGCATGTATGCGCTGGTGCATTATTGGATTCGCCGCTACGCTGCGCAAGCTGATTATGAGGGCGGCGGGCCGATCAAACTGGCGGCGGCGGTTGCCGGGCTGATTTACGTCTTTCTGCCCTATCACCTGGTGGATATCTATGTGCGCGCCGCCCTCAATGATACGCTGTTGCTGGCCTGGTTCCCTTGGGTGTTCCTCACCTTTGACCAATTGGTGGATGGCGGCATGGCGGGCGGCTGGCCGCGGCGATTGGCGCTGGCCGCCCTGTGTATGGCGGGCATGTTGCTCACCCACACCTTTGCGCTCATCTCGTTTGCGCCGCTGACGGTCACCTTTGTGCTCTTTCGGCTGGCGTTCGCCTGGCGCACGGATCGAACCACGGCGCCCGCCCGTGCGCTGCGCAATTTGGGGCAGCGCACGCTGTTGGCTGGGCTGGGCGGCGTGGGCAGTTTGCTGCTCTGCGCCAACTTTATCCTGCCGCTGCTGGTGGAAGGGCAGAATCTGCAGGAGCAAGTCTACACCACCAATACCTACGATTTTCATCGCCACTTTGTCTATCTCAGCCAGTTCTTCAGTCCATTTTGGGGCTTTGGCTATTCGGACGATCCCTTTGGCGTCAACGATGGCATGAGCTTTCAGGTGGGGGTTGTCGCACTACTGCTGGCGATTGCCGCGATCGGCGGTCTGATAGCGATACGCGCTGGAGCAGGTCAACTTGGCGGACCTCACGCGTCGCCGCGGGCAACCCCTTTCATTTGGCTGGCCAGCTATCTGGTTTTGATGACGCTCGCACTCTTATTCGTCATGACGCCGCTGGCTGCCCCGCTGTGGGAAACGGTGCGCAGTGGCCGTCATCCAATTCCCGTGGCGGCTGCTGGCGCTGGCCGGATTCACCGTGAGCGCGCTGGGCGGCATGGTGCTATGGCAATTGATGGGCAACCTGGCGTTGGGGAGCGCCCAAGGGGCGGATGACGACGGGCGGCTTGCTCATCTTCGGTCTATTGGCCATTTTTGCCGGCACGAACTACATTGGCGCTCCGCTCCAGCCCGTGGAGCCCTGGCGCGAGGATGGGCGCGCCATCTTCCGCTTTGAAGAAGAGCACCCGGATATGATCGCCTATACAAAGTGGGTCAAAGAGCCCTTTACCGAATCGCCTATGACCAAGGATTACCAGGCCGAAACATATCGCGAAACGGATGCCGAAGAAGATGGCGGGTTGGAACGGCTGGCCATTCTTGCCGGTCGCGGCCAGATCGTGCGACAATATAGCCGCGGCTCCAGCGCCGGCGGCGTTGTGCAGGCCGAGGGGCCCATCACGGTGCGCGTACATCTGCTCTATTTTCCCGGCTGGCAGGCCTATATTGACGGCGCACCCGTGGAACTGCGCATCTCCGATCCGCATGGGCTGATCGAAGTGGATGTGCCCGCCGGTCAACATCGCCTGGACGTGCGCATGGAGGCGACGCCCGTGCGCCGCCTGGGCGCCATCATATCGTGGTGCGCATTTCTCAGCATGATAGGGCTTTTTGCGTTGGGTATATTCGCGGTTGGCATAGATGAAAAGGATTATGCCCAATTTTAGTCGAGTAGTCGATTTTCATCTATGACAGAGCCAAGTATAAGACGAGATAACCAAATCATATGATTGCACCGAACGGTCAGTTTCTCCAAATGGATAGAACCAGCAAGTTTGTCGAACAAGGGAGTCGTGTGCCTTCTGCTTGAGGAATGAACTTGCTGAATCTGCTCGATTGGCAATGAAAGCCGCAGCGCATCTCTCCGATGGCTGCGGCTTTTTGATTGGTTTTATCGGGCGCCCCTCCGGAGATCCGCTCCCTTCGACGTCCCAAACGCCCAACTTGTTGGGTCCGTTTGGGCGCTCAGGGAGCGGACTCAGAGCGAAAATATCTACAGGAGAAAATCGATATGATCCGGATGAAAACATCGACCGGGATGACGACATTCACCATCATCTGGTTTGGCCAACTGATTTCGCTGCTGGGGACGGGTATGTCGCGCTTTGCGCTGCTGATCTGGGCGTATCAGCAGACCGGCCAGGCCACTACGCTGGCCATGCTGGGCTTTTTTGCTTGGCTGCCTTTTGTGTTGATTGGCCCCCTGGCCGGCGTGTGGGTGGATCGATACAACCGGCGCTGGATAATGATGATCGCCGATCTGGGCGCCGGGTTAGCCACCATTGTGCTGGCGCGGCTCTATTTTAGCGGCGACCTGCAAGTGTGGCATCTTTACGGGCTGGAAGTGAGCGCCAGCGTCTTTGAGGCGTTCCAACTTCCGGCCTTTGCCGCGGCCACGAGTACGCTCTTGCCCAAGCAACAGTACGCCCGCGCTAACGGGATGCGCGTGCTGGCGCGCGATACATCGCAAGTTTTTGCGCCGCTGGCTGGGGGCGCGCTGCTAGCAGTGACCAGTCTGGGGACGATTCTGCTGGTCGATGTGGCCACCTTTATCTTTGGCGTCTCCGTGCTGCTGTTTGTGCGGATTCCAGCGCCCAAGCCGTTGGAAATGGCGGAAATCGGGCAAACGTTTTGGCGTCAGTTCACTTTGGGGATCGCCTATTTGCGCCAACGGCCGGGGCTCATGGGGCTGGCCTTTCTATTTTTTGGCATTCACTTGTTCGCCACGCTGACCTATTTTTCTGTGTTGCCGGCGCTGATTCTGGCGCGCTCTAATGGGGATGAGGTGGCGTTGGGCATGGTGCAGGCGGCGCTGGGCGGTGCGGGCATTGTGGGCGGCATCATCGTGAGCGTGGTGGGGCTGCCCAAACGCAAGATTCACGCGATTCTGCTGGGTTGTGCGCTTTCGTTTCTGCTGGGAGATTTCCTCTTTGCCATTGGCCAAACGCTGCCTAGTTGGCTGACCGCGGCCTGTGTCTCTGCGATTTTTATTCCCTTTATCAGCACCGCCAACCAGACCATTTGGCAAGAGAAGGTGGCGCCGGCGCTGCAAGGGCGCATCTTTGCGGCGCGCAACGCCATTCAGAACGCGTCGTTTCCGCTGGGCTATCTGCTGGCTGGTCCGCTGGCGGACAGAGTTTTTGAGCCCGCCATGCGTAATAATGGCGCGCTGGCTTCTGTCTTTGGCTGGCTGGTGGGGACGGGGCCCGGCGCCGGCATTGGCATGATGTTTGTCTGCACCGCGATTCTGGGCGGGCTGATGAGCTTGAGCGGATATCTGGTGGCGGCGGTGCGCAATGTGGAGGTGGATTTGGCCGATTACGAGGAGTAGCACATCCATTACTTCTATGTACAAAAAGCCGCCCCCTAAGCTTTCGCGAGGGGGCGGCTGAATTGCGCAGATTAATGAGCGTTCAATTCTTTTGCCAACTCTGTAAAGAAGAAATCAGCGTTCATAGCTGTGCTGGCCATGCGAAAGCGGCGCTGCTGGGCAGATATGTTGCCCAAGTCGGTATTCCACGCCTGCGCTAGCGTTTCGGCCGCGCGGTGTCGAGTCACTTTCCCAGAGATATAGTCGTTGACAATGTCTGCACCTTCTTCCTGCAGAAATCGCCAGGTGAAAAGGGTCGAGTTTGGGCGGCCATAATTATCCATAACTCGAGCATAAGCACGTTGAGCGGCCTGATCTACAGAGGCAGTGGGGGTGACGCTGGTGAAGAAACGGAACAGGTAGCTGGAGATTGAAAAGGTGGCGTTCATAGTCTGTTTTCCTTTTATATGATGATTTGTACAGGTTTTATCTCTGTTTGTTAGATCGTTTCCCGTGGGATGACAGCGTCATATGGGCTACAGTCTTTAGAAACCGAAATATTCGTTGTAATCGAGAAAGTAGTCAGTGGAAAAGTAATATGTTACATTCCCTTTCTCTGCCACCTGTGGGTTCCAGCTTTGGCTTATCCAGGACATTAATTTGGTCAAAATCTGCGTAACCATGTTAGCTCCTTTTGTTCGTGTAATTGTTGTCGTTGATTACAGTATAAAGGGGCGCCATCCCGATACCGTCGCAGAATCCGCCCGGAAACGTCCCATTTTGCCAAAATCTGCTGGGCAAACGTCCCATTTTTATACACAAGCGCGGCAGGCATCAACTGGATATGCGACCATCTTAAACAATCCTTGCCGACTTTTCCTTCTCCGCCGTATCGGTGTAATATAAACTTCTCATATACCCCTCACCGTTATCTACCAAAGGAGCAAACATTCATGACCAACCGCAACCCCGCCGCCCACGGCACCAAAGTAACCAAACCACCCGATTTCGACGCCTTCTGGGCCGACATTATGGCGCAGGCCGCCAAAATCCCGCTCAACGCTGCCATGACGCCAGTACCCATGCGATCGAATGATGAAGTCGAAGTGTTCGAAGTGCATTACGACAGCCTGGACAATGTGCGCATCGCCGGCTGGTACTGCCTGCCGCGTGAACGATCCGCCCCGCTGCCGGCCATGGTCTTTTATCCGGGATATATAAGTGAGCCTACCCTCCCCAAATCGCACGCGGCGCTGGGTTATGCCGCCTTTGGCGCGGCCCCGCGCGGCAAATTGCGCAGCAACGGCCAGGTCAATCCCGGCTATCCCGGTCTGCTGGCCCACAACATTGTGGACCGCAATTCCTATGCGTACAAGGGCTTCTATGTGGACGCCTGCCGCGTCATCGACTTTCTGCTGGCGCGGCCCGAAGTGGACAGCAGCCGCATTGGCATCCGCGGCTCCAGCCAGGGCGGCGCGCTGACGCTGCTGGTGGCCGCGCTGCGCCAGGAGGTGGCGGCGGCTTCGGCGGGCGCCCCCTATCTGGCCGGCGTCATCGATGCCATTGAGTTGACGAACACCTATCCCTACCGCGAGATCAACGACTATCTGCGCCTTTATCCAGAGAGTTACGACGCCATTGCCGAATGCTGGTCCTATTACGACTGCATCAACATGGCGCCGCGCATTCAGTGTCCCATCATTGTGAATATTGGTCTCAACGACAACGTCTGTCCGCCCGAAACGGGCTATGCGGTCTTTGATGCTATCGGCTCCAATGATAAGAAACTCTATCCATACGATGGTCACGGCCACGACGCCAACGGCTTTGGCCACACCGCTGCCATCGAAGCCTTTTTCCGCCAGCACCTGATGAAGGAGGGGAACTAACCATGTCAATTCAGATAACACCCGCCCCTGCCGATCTGGACCAGTTCTGGTCCGCCACTATGGACGAATTGGCCCAACTGCCCGCCGCCCCCGAGCTGCCCGAAATCCCTCTGCGCAGCACCGACTTTGGCGCGGTTTACGGCCTGCGCCTGACCAGCCTGGGCGCCTATCGTATTTTTGCTTATTATTGTGTGCCGCACGGCGACGGGCCATTCCCCGTGCTCTTTCACGCCCCTGGCTACGGCAGCGTGGTCCACGTGCCGCCTTATGAAGAGCGGCAGCAATATGTAGTGGTCTCGCTCTGTCACCGCGGCCAGCGCCTGGCGGACCAGCCCTTTGCCGCCGCTTATCCCGGCCTATTGACCACCGGCATTGAGGATGCGCAAAACTATATTTACCGCGGCATTATGGCCGACTGCTGCCGGGTGATCGATTTCCTGCTCACGCGCGACGAGGTGGACGCCAGCCGCATGGCCGTCATGGGCAACGACCTGGCGCTCTTTACGGCGGCGCTGCGTCCCCAAGTGAGCGCGCTCTATTATACGCCGGGCTTTTTCTACGCCGCCCAGGCTGCGACGCCGCAAACCAACGCTTACCCCAGCGAAGAGATCAACGAATATGTGCGCACCCATCCCGAGGCGGCCGAACGCGTCTGGCGCACGTTGAGCTATTACGAACCAACTCATCTGGCGTCCCGCGTCCGTGCCCAAACCCTGCTGGTGACCGGCGATGATCCCGCCGCCACCGCCCCCATCCAGCAGGCGCTGGGCGGCGCGGTGGAAACCTACGTCACTGCCCATTCGGCCTATCGAGACGGCGTGCATCAAGCGCGCTGGCTGGCGAGCTGGTCCGGCATTGGCGAGCCGGTGCTGCCGGAGCATTGGCGCGCTTGATGCAAAAGCACCCGCACTTCGACCTGCTGCTGCACGGCGATGATGAACTTAAGGCATTGCTCGGTGAGTCAATCAGCGCCCGCGCAACGCTGCACGAGTGGCCGCTTTCCTGTGTGCAGCAGCTCACGTTGGCGTCTGGCCGTACGCTGATCTATAAGGCACAGTTTGGTCCCACACGTGAACCGACATTCTATGCGCGGGCGCGTTCGCCGCTGCTGGTGCAGGCGCAGACGGTGTGGCGGCAGGGAAAGCATGTTTGTATGGTCATGGAAAAGGCGCCGGGGCAACGGCTGCATAGCAGCTTGTTAACCGAAGAACAAGCTGTCGCTTTGGGTCAGCAGCTGATTGGCCAGATTCAGAAAATTAAGGGCGAGCCGCCAGCCTATATGGATATAGGCGGCGCATCACGGTGGCAAAACTATGTACACGCGGTTGCGCGAACGCTGCGCGATCTGGTAGCATCGGCGCAGTTTACCCAAACGCCGCTTGCCGCCGCTGACCTTTTGGTGCAAGCCGCAACAACCGGCGGTCATCCATGCAGTTCGCACCGGTGTGGGCTACGTGCATGGTGACCTGCTGGTCGAGAATATCATTGTGCATAAACGGGCCGACGCGCGCCTGATCAGCAGGCTGATTATTATGTAATCGACTGGCAGCGCCCGTTGCGGGGACCGGCGGCACTGGATTTATTCCGGTTTCTAACCTCGCTAGACTACGATCCGCAGCCCTATTGCGCACCTGGCTTATGGGCGATTGACCGGATTCTGCGCATTGGCTGGCTCACAGAATGCGCCGCTCTCTGGTTTCAGCCCGGCGCATCCGGCTATGATGAGCAGATTGTGCAGCTTGTTGAGGAATTAGGGAGTAGGGAGTAGGCTTCATGCGACACCCCTACTTCCCAATGTGAGCAAGCCAAAATTGGGAATTGCGGATGGTGAATTGTGAACGAGCAGGACGCCTCTAGCCGGCCTCGTTCACAATTCGCCATTCACCATTTACCATTCGCAATTTTCAAATTCCCCACCACACAGGAGAACACCCAATGACCCCACAAAACCTCACCCCTGTCCTGGCCCACATTGATGCCCACCGCCAAGCGTTTATTGACCGGCTGCTGACCTATGTCTCCCGCCCCAGCATCAGCGCGCACGGCATTGGGATTGGCGAGACGGCCGACTTTTTGCTGGGCCATTTGCAGGCGCTGGGCATGGAGGCGCAACTGCTGCCCACCACCGGCTGGCCTTTTGTTTATGGCCGGCGGCTGGATCGACCCGGCGCGCCCACCGTGCTGCTCTATGGCCACTATGACGTACAGCCGCCCGACCCGCTGGAAGAATGGATTTCGCCCCCCTTTGCGCCGGAGATTCGCGATGGCCGCATTTGGGGCCGCGGCGTGGGCGATAATAAGGGGCAGCACTTTGCCCAGCTTTTGGCCATCGAATCATGGCTGGCCGTGGCTGACAAATTGCCGTGCAACGTCATGGTGCTGCTGGAAGGTGAGGAGGAAGTGGGCAGCCCGCACATTGCCGAATGTGTGCGCACCCACCGCGATCTGCTGGCGGGCGTCGATCTCGTCATCACCGCCGACGGCCCCATCCACGAAAGCGGACGGCCCTGCATCAAGTTTGGCCCGCGCGGCATTGTGTCATTCACGCTGCGCGTGCGCCACGCCAATCGCGACTTTCACTCGGGTAACTGGGGCGGCGTGGCCCCCAACCCCATCTGGACGCTGGTGCATCTGCTGGCCACCATGAAAAACGCCGCCGGCGAAATCACCATCGACGGCTTTTATGACAACGTGCTGCCGCCCACGCCAGCCGAGCGGCAGGCGCTGGATGCACTGCCCATTGATGTGGCCAGCATTATGGCCAAGGTGGAAATGAGCCGCCTGGATGAGCCGCAGGATCGCCCCTTCTTTGACCGGCTGTCGGTCTGGCCCACCTTTACGATCAACGGCTTTCACAGCGGCTACGGCGGACCCGGCTCCAAGACGGTGCTGCCGTGCGAGGCTTTTGTCAAATGCGACATGCGGCTGGTGGAGGCGCAGAGCGTCGATGAGATTTTGGACAAGGTGGAGGCGCACGTCAAACGTCACGCGCCGGAGGTGATTATGACGCGCGAGGCCGGTATGGAGCCCTCCAAAACGCCGTTGGAGATGCCCTTTACCGAACCGCTGCGCCGCGCCTTTGTGGCGGCGCAAAATGAAGAGCCGCTGCTCATGCCCGCCATGGGGGGCAGCCTGCCCGATTATGTGTGGACCAAAATCTTGGGCGTGCCCGCCGTCATGACGCCCTATGCCAATCACGACGAAGCCAACCACGCACCCAACGAGAACATGGAGGTGGAGCGCTTTATCAAGGGCATTAAGACGGGCGCAGCGGTGTTGGCCTGTTTGGGCGAAATGGAGCCAAATAAGACCGCTGCAACTGCAACGCACGGCTGACCACCCGGCTGCAAGGTTGAGATTTTCTGAAGCCGTGCAGCGCAGTCTCCGCTATTTGAATGGTCTTGAGTTTTTAATCGAGGACGTCTGTGATGACTTTGGCCACGGTGGGCGGGTGCAGCAGCATATTGGCATAGTTGGCATTGGCCATGGGGCAGGCGCACTCCTTGCGCTTGATGCTGCCGCGCAGTTCCGCCATGGCCGCGCTGCGCCAGAGTACGCCTAAATCGTAATCATTTTCACGCAAATTGCCCACCGACTCGGCGCGGATGCAGCAGCTCCACAGGTCGCCATTGGGCGCAATGTGGGCGCTGGCCCAGCCGGCATAGCAGGGAATCACTTGATCGCGCTCGTGGAGGACGCGCTTGGCCATTTGGTAATATTGGGCGCGGAAGGCTTGCGTAAAGCGGGCAATGCCCTTGGTGGGCGTCTGCTTGGCCTGCTGGCTGAGGAAGTCGGCGATTTCATCGTAATCATCGGGCAAAGGCGTAATACCCCAGCCCACCGTGTCCAGCTCGACCCGCTCCTCCGCCACTTCGGTGATGTAGCTGTCCGGTTCCAGAAACTTGAGCCCTTCCTGAATCTGCATAAAGCGGTGGGCGTTAAAGCGGCTGATCACCGTATGCACGGTCAGCACCAGATTTTTGTGCTCCTGTTGCAGCGCTTTGAGCTGCCGCCACGTCTCCATGGAAAGCGCCCAGTTGCCCTCCACGCCGCGGATGTCATCGTGCTCATCGCCAATGCCGTCCAGGCTCAGGTTGATGCCGATGGAGCTATTGGGGCATGCGCGGCACATGCGCGCCACTTTTTCGATGGTGCGTTCGGTCAACATGCCGTTGGTGGGGATGGTGATCACTTCGGGCTGGCAGTGCTTGTAGGCGCTGATGACCAAATCGTCCAGGTCTTTGCGCAGGAAGGGCTCACCGCCGGTAAAGGTCATATAAAAGGGCGCACGCCCCAGGCTGGCGAAAACTTTGTCCCACTCTTCCAGCGTCAAATCATCGTTGGGCTTGCGCCAGATGTCACAGGTGCGGCACTTGCTATTGCAGCGAAAGCTGACGCTGATCACCACGGAGAAGGGTTTGATTTGGGGCCAACCAAAGGCGCGAAAGGCCCAGTAGAGAGGCAGTTTGGGGATGAGTCCGATCATGGGGGCGGTGCGTCCTCGTCAAGGTGTTCAAACGGGTTGTCGACGATGAGGGCCTCAAACCTTGCCGCGTGCAGCGCCTGCTTGTCGCCGCTGACAAAAATGATCTCCAAATTTGTGTACTCTTCAGCGATTACAGCCGACGCAACCTGGATGGCATCACATCCTTTGATGATATAAGATTGGGCTATTTCGGCTGCATATTCGACCGTGGCTATATCAGCAGCATGGGTCAACCAAACATGGCGCTTTATATCCGCTTGGAACTGCTGATTCATCCGCTTCATAAAATCACGACCGAATGAACTGTGGCGTTGAATTTGCGCCATTGCAGCCGCCACTTCCGCGATGGAAATATCCGAGATCAAACAGGTGTTTTCTTCAGCATCGACAATGCGTCGGACCCATGTTGAACCTGGCTCAGTTAGGTAATATTTGACAATGGCATTGCTGTCAAAAAAGTAGACGGCCATCCCTTAGCTAGCGTCCTCAATCAAAAACTGCGATGCTTGTGAATCGGCAAAATAGACGGCTTTCACTTCGGCAATAAAATCCTGTTGTTCCTTTTCCGACAAATTATTCCACTCACGCGCAGCTAAGGTATCCCATTCGCATGCTTCGCGCGCCATTCCGGTAGCTCGCAACCGTCGCATCGCTTCTTGGCGGGGAACATCGGTTTCACGCCGCTTGCGGTCGCGGATAATCGATAGAGATGCATCAGAATTGGGCAGATATATTGCCTGCATTTCGCGAATGTACCGTTCTTTCTTCTCGTCTGGCAGATCGCGCCAAGCCTTAGCTCCCGGTGTATCCCATTCATCTGGCTGGAATAAACCGGCCGCAATTAGCCGTTGAATGGCCTCTTCTTTCGTTGGTTTTTGAGGCGGCAATGGTTTTTCTGCTGGCTTATCAGGCAGCGCTCGCTCCAACGCCTCAACAATCACATCCTGCGCCGGACGTCCCGTCTTTTTCAATTTTGTGAACAGCTCTTCGGTTAATTCAATCGTTAAAACAGCCATATTGCCTCCCGAAAAAATAACCCGCGGTGTACACTCACACCGGCGGGCTATATTTTACCACAATTGAAGATAAAGCTGGCGTTGGAATTTACGCCAGCACTATTGCCTGCTCATTCTTCTTGGCAACGCCATTCTGATCCTTGGCGCCCACAAAAAAACGCATGGCGTTGTTCATGGTGCGCGGCAGGTCCAGCCACAGGTCTTTCATCATCATCTTTTCCAGCACGCGTTCGGGCCGGTACAGGTAAAAGCGGCGATAGGCTTCGCGCCACTTTTGCACGACCATATCGGCATCGTAATTCTCGTTCATCACAAAGCGCGTCTTCTGCTCGTGGATGGCAAAATCGCCCCAGTTGTCGGCAAAAACCTGGCCGCCTTCCATAATCTGGTCATACATCACCGTGCCGGGGAAGGGCGCCGCCAGCATAAAATTGGCCAGCTTGGGGTCCAACTCCAGCGCCAATTGGATAGTCTTTTCCATGGTCTCTTCGTTGTCGCCGGGCATGCCAAAAATAAAGAAGCCCATGGTCTGCAAGCCGGCCGCCTTGGCGTTCTTAAAGGCCTCGCGCACCTGATCCAGCGTCTGCCCTTTGCGAATCACATTGCGCAACATCTGCTCGTCGCCATTTTCCACGCCAAAACCCACGCGCTTGCAGCCCGCCGCCTTCATAAGCTGGAACAGCTCCAGATCGGTGTGGTTCACCTTCATACCGTGAACGGTAGTCCAGGGTACGGTGTTGAGCCCCTCTTCCACCAGGCGGCGGCACAGTTCTTTGGCGCGCGGCAGCTTCAAGTTCCAAATGTCGTCAGTGACGCCGATCTCGGTGGCGCCCAGCCCTTTGACCAGCCACTTCCACTCCTGCACCACGCTCTCCACCGAGCGCGCTCGCCAGGTGTCGCCGGTGACCGGTTTGGAGCAGAAGGTGCATTTGTACGGGCAGCCGCGGCTGGTGAGAATGGTGAAGCTGCGGGCATGACGGTCCAGCCCGTCGGTCAGCGGCTGTAAATTGGTATAGCGCTCAATTTTAAATAAATCGTGGGCCGGAAAGGGCAGCGCATCCAGATCGGGAATCATGGGGCTTTCGGGGCTGGCCACAATTTCATCGCCGCGGCGGAAGTGGATGCCGGGGATCACGCCCGGCTCTTGGCCTGCCTCTAGCGCGTTGACCAGCTCCAAAAAGCTATATTCCGCTTCGCCCTTAAAAACATAGTCCACATAATCGCTGTGCGGCGGCTGCACCGACTCCAGCGGCATAATGGTCAAGTGCGGCCCGCCCAATACGGTGACCAGGCCTCGCGCCTTGCCCAGTTGCGCCATCTCCCACGCCTCGGGCATCAGCGGCGTAGTGGCCGTCACGCCAATCAAGTGAAAAGGTTTGCCCGACTCTGCGGCGCGGTCCAGATAATAGTCCACGCCCACATCTTCAATGGCGGCGTCGTAGATCATGCACTCGTGGCCGCCTTCGCGCAGCACGGCGGCCAAATAGCCCAGGCCCAGCGGAATGTGTTTACGTTCGCTCCAGACTTTGGCCTCTGGGCTGGCAAGAATAATTCGCATAAGTTTATACCTGTGCTGAGGATTGTCTTCTTGTAGCTAGCCATGCGTTCAACGAACTTTCTGATTCGCGACTTGGGGTGCCTGTCAACAACGCGACAACCGGGATGAGTTCATCTAGCTCTTCCCAAAAAATGATATCCCGTTCGTCTGCGTCCTCGAAGATGCGCCAGTTGGTCCTTTCGGCATCACTTGCATGAAGCAATCGGGGATACCAATTCAAGGGAATAATAACTGAGCGTCCGTCTTCCATAGCAACAGACAGACCTAGATGAGTAATCTCAATATCTTTAACGCGCGGCTGAACTTCGATTGTTGCAATGCTCATGCCACATCTCCAAAAACAAGGCTTGATTCTGCTCTACGATCCGTTGCGCATTACGCAGCTCACTGGAATTCAATCCACGGCTGTTTTGTAAAGCAATCGGTTCAAGCCAAAACTTTGCGGTTGGCGCCCGACGCTCTCGACCTTTGGCTAAATGAATATGTGGCGGCTCTATGCAATCGTATGAAACAAAATAACACATATAGCCACCGATACGAACTGTCGGCATAGTAACTTAAATCGCGCCCTCTGCTTCCATCTGCTTGCGTAGGCCATCCTTCTCTTTCTTGGGCAGGAAAGTACGCAGCGCGATCCGCACGTTGCGGTGCAGGTTAAACCAAAAGTCTTTGGTCTTGAGGCGGCGCATAATGGGCGAAGGGCGCAGGTAAAATTGGCGATAGGCCTTGCGGTACATCTCTTCGACCAGCTCGGCCGTCATCTCGCCCATTTCGTAGCGCGCCTGCTGCTCGAAAAAGACATAATCTTCCCAATCGTTGATCAGGAAGCGCCCCTGCCGTTTGACAATTTCATAGACCTTGGTGCCGGGATAGGGCGTCATCATGGAGAAGTTGGCGATCAGCGGGTCCAGCTCAATGGCGAAGTCAATGGTGCGCTGCATGGACTCGCGCGTTTCGCCGGGCAGGCCGATGATCATAAAGGCGATGGTTTCCAGGCCAATTTCTTTGGCATTCTTAAAGGCCCAGCGAATGGTGTCGTGATCCACCTTTTTGTCGATGCTTTTGAGAATCTCTTCATCGCCAGTCTCGACGCCAAAGGCCGTGCGCTTGAGACCGGCTTGCTTGAGCAGCGAAAGCAGCTCTTTGCTGGCCAGATTGGCGCGAATGCCGTTGACAAAAATCCAGGGGATGTGGTTGATCTTGTTCTCGATGAGCAGATTGGCAATCTCTTCCAGCCGCTTGACGCGGATATTGGCGCTGTCGTCCAAAATGCCAATCTCCTGGGCGCCCATGTCGTGGACCAGATGCTTCCACTCGGCCAGCACGCTTTCGGGACTGCGGCTGCGCCACTTGATGGGCATAATGCTCTGGCTGCAGAAGGTGCAACGGTAGGGACAGCCGCGGCTGGTCATAATGCTAAAGCTGCGGGCGCCATCCACATTGTCGGTGGCGGGCTGCAAATTGGTGTAGCGGTCCATCTTGAAGAGGTGGTAAGCCGGCCAGGGCAGGCTGTCCAGATCGGCAATCGGGTTGCGGTCGTGGTTGTTGTGGATCTGACCATCGCTGGTTTTGTAGGTCACGCCCAGGCAGTCGTTAAAAACCTCATTCTCGGGATGCATAAACGCTTGCGTCGAATATGCGGGCTGCTCGGCCAGAAACTTCTCCAGCCGCGCGCAGATGTCGATCCAGGTATCTTCGCCCTCGCCGCGCGCCACAATGTCCACGTATGGCTTTTCGCAGCTCTCTTCGGGCAGCACGCTCACATGGGGGCCGCCCAACACAATGGGGCAATCGTACACTTCTTTAATGGCCTTGGCCGTGCGCCACGCCTGCTTGACCTGCGGCGTGTTAGCCGTAATGCCCACAATGTGCGGGCGATATTCCTGCACAAATTCGGTAATGGGCCGCTTCTCCACATCACAGTCGTATATGACAACCTCGTCGCCCCGCTTTTCGCTGACGGCAGCCAAATAGGCCAGCCCCAGGTGCGGCGTTGTGCGCGTATCAATGGGCAAACGGAATTTTGGATTAACCAGAACAACTCGCATCTTCCCTCCTATGAGCCACGAAATTCTCCCAAGCTTGGGAACCATAGATTCCCAGATCATTTATTGTTATATTGATCAACAGATTACACAGATTTTCTAGATTTTTTAATCTGTGTAATCTGAGAAATCTGTTGATCAAAATCTTTTCTCAGAGTCTATATGAATGGCGGGATTGTATCACGCAAAAATAATTCAGCCAAATTATTATGAAACTTTTGATAAAAATTAGACCTTTCCCCGCCCCTCTCCTGTAGGCGAGGGGAGCTGATGGACTGTGGTGGCTTCAGGGGAGAAAAGTCTTAATAGAATCCGACGGATGAGTCCACTTCATTGGCCCAAGCCTCGATGCCGCCAGCCATGTTGAGCACATTAGTCCACCCCTGCTGGCGCAGCCACATGACCACCTGGGCGCTGCGGATGCCGTGATGGCAAAAGACCACGATCTGCTGCTCTTTGTCCGCCAAGTCGTCAGGGATGGCATCGGTCTGATATTGGGCCAACCGGCTCAACGGCAAATAAAGCACATTATCCGCCTGAATACTGACGGCATATTCGGGCGGCTCGCGCACATCCACCAACACAAAATCAGCGCCATCGGCCTGCCATTGGTGTACTTGCGGCGCCCGATCTCGGGTGCGCCATATGGATTGGGCATGGTGTTTAGGCTCCGGTGGGGGATGGGCGATTGTAGAGGGCGGAAATATCAATATCCGTAATGGCGTGGATGCCCGTGATCTGGCTGAAATTTTCCTTCAACAGCCGCTGGATGCCCAGCTTCATAGTTAGCAGACTAATGGGGCAGTCGATACAGGCGCCCAGCATTTTGACGTGGGCCACGCCATTTTCATCCACGCGCAGCAGCTCCACATCGCCACCATCCATATAAAGGGTAGGACGGTAGCCGTCGAGCACTTTTTGGATCTGTTCTTCTAAGGTTGATGGGGGGGCAGGCGCAATATTAGAATGGGTCATCAAATCTTAACCAAATACAATTTATGGCAGCAAGTCGGCCACTTTTAAGATGCCGAATAACCGATCATTCACTTGAACAGGAATTTCGTCTTCAACCTCATAAATTTGGCAATCATTATAGTCCGCTGCGCCTTCTCCTATCGAAGGGTTAGTATAAACTTCTACACAATCTTCGACTAGATTCACTATCCAATAGACCGGAATTTGAGCCTGGGCATAGATGCGCATTTTGGTGTTTCGATCCTGCTCTAGCGTTGAATCAGAAACTTCAACCACCAGCGGCGTTTCACTGGCACTGGGGTGCCGTTCCACATAGCGGCGAATATCACCTTGAATAATTGCAACGTCAGGCTCAGGTTCACTATCTGCAAGTGTGATCGGATCTTGCGAGCGGATATGCCACCCCGCAGGAACCAGCTGCTCAAGCGCATCTTTGACCAAATGAGTAGCCGCGCTGTGCGGTGGGTTCTTTGTCACTTTATATACCAACCATCCTTCTAACAATTCAACCGGATCATCTTCGGTCAACACCCCGGCGCGCGCCATCTCGTGATACTGCTCCACGCTCAAACGCCAGAGCTTGAGATCACGCGGGATGTCCTGCGGTTTTGCAATGGGTGGATGGGAGGCCACAGCGGCACACATAGCCAATCAATTCCCTATCTCTACACAAACACAGGCGAGGCGCAAAGTGCGTCCCTCGCCTGTGTCTTTATCAATATGTAAGGTTTATACGCAAATTATAGCGTTTGCAGGGCTGGGGATTGGGGAACAGGGATTGGGATTCGCGGCGACAGCCAAATCCCAATTCCCTAATCCCATTTTCCATTTAATGTCCGCAACTGTTGGGCATCTCTTCGCCTGTGTGGCTCTGCGCCGTGCGGAAGCTGCTGCCACAGCCGCAGGAGCTGACCGCATTGGGGTTGTCAATGTGAAAGCCGCCGCCCATCAGATTGTCCACATAGTCAATGTTGGCGCCCTGAATATAGAACAGGCTGGTCGGGTCCACAATTACGCGCATGCCGTGCGACTCGAAAACCATGTCGTCCGCGCGCGAAGTCTCATCAAAGGTCATGCCGTACTGCATCCCGCCGCAGCCGCCGCCCTTCACAAAGACGCGCAAGCCGTGCGAACCGGCCAATCCCTTCTGTTCCAAAATGCCGCCTAATTTTTCGGCAGCACCCTCGGTCAATGTGACGGCTGGCGGAGCCATTGTCAATACGCTATCCATAATCGTTATCTCCTCAAGTTTTAATTGAAACAAAGAACTCATAAATTGCAGAAGAAGAAATGATCAACAGATTACACGGATTTTAAAGATTTCAAATTTTGTAATCTGTGTAATCTGCGCAATCTGTTGATCAAAATTTTTACCCACCAATTTGATTCATGACACGATTTTCCGCGAAGAGGCCTTCTGACAAACTGTGGCCCCACGGTTTGTGATACGCCCCTTCGCGCATGAGCGTGCGCATTTCGTCAAAACTGGCGCCGGCGCGCAGGGGTGTCAGCATGTCCACTTCATCATCACGCAGCAGGCAGAGCCGCAACTTGCCGTCCGCTGTCAGCCGCACGCGTCCGCAGCCCTGACAAAATGGTTCTGTCACGCTGCTAATAAAGCCTAGCGTGCCCATAGCGCCCGGAATGCGGAAGGGACGGCTGGGGTCCACAAAGTCATAGCTTGCTTCTTCCAGCGGTCCAAAAACCGACTCGATCCGCTCTCGCATTTCGCGGAAGGTGACCACATTGGTCTGCTGGAAGTCATTCACTTCGCCAAAGGGCATCATCTCAATAAAGCGCACCTCAACGTCGTCATGCAGCGTCAAGCGCGCCAGATCGATCATATCCTCGTCATTAAAATTACGCACAACGACGCAATTGAGCTTGACGGGCGTCAGTCCCGCCGCCTTCGATGCATCGATGCCGCGCCATACGTCTTCAATATGCCCCCACCGCGTGATCTGGTGAAACTTTTCGGCGTTGAGCGTGTCGATGCTGATATTGACTCGCTTCAATCCGGCATTGGCCAGCGGCTGCGCCAGCTTGTCCAGCAGCAGCGCATTGGTGGTCATGGCAATGTCTTTAATGCCGGGCACGGCGGCGATTTCGCGCACCAGTTCCACAATGTTGGGCCGAATGGTCGGCTCGCCACCAGTCAGCCGAATCTTCTTAACGCCCAGGCTGGCCCCCACTTTGACCAGAAAAATAATCTCTTCATCAGACATCAATTCATGGCGCGGCCGAAAGTGCATCTGCTCCGGCATACAGTAGACGCAGCGCAGGTTGCAGGCGTCGGTCAGGCTAATCCGCAGATAGTTGATCGTGCGCCCATAGCTGTCGGCCATGGGCTCAACGGCAAAATGGGCCGGCGCCGGCGGAATGTTGACCACACCATAACCCGTGCGCAACTGCCGTCCACCCTGTGTACTGCTGTTCGATTCATCTAACGTCACGACTTGCGCCATAGAATTGTACTTTTACTTTTTTGGATTGTTTAAGTGCTATGCGAGTATGCTCTGCAAAACTAGTTCAGGCGTCAATTCATCCGCCGCACTTTCCGCCTGACACGCGATCCGATAGGTGCAGCGATAGCCATTTTCGGTCATCGAGTGCTGACGATGGCACGCACACCCCATCAACTCATTGACCAGCGCCTGATCCATCAAACAGATTTCCGAATGCGAATCCGACACCCCGGCATACGGGCAATTGTATTTGTGTAGCAGATAACCATCTGCCGGCGAATCGCCGGCCTGCTCCCAACTAGCCAAGTAGCCGCGCTCACTTAAAAACTGCGCAACCCGGTCGAGCCGTTCCTCGAGGTCGCCTGCACAAAGGTTTTCGCAATTAAGTTCAGCGGCAATTTCACAGGCCAAGGCGTTAAATGCCCGCCGCGTCTCTTCCGGTGGCAGCACGGCTTTCATCTGACGCACCAGCCCTTCGGCCAGCGTAGCAAAATTGTTGGGAAAATATTCAGCCGCCGCTTCGGTCAGCGCATATATCTGCTGCGGCCGCCCCACGTTGCCCTTGCGCCGCACCCGCTCCACACAAATCAGATCGTCGCCCTGCAAAATATCCAGATGATGGCGCACCGAAACCGCCGCCATCTCCAACTGCTCGGCCAGATCGGCCACGGTGGCGGTGCGGTTTTCTTTTAAAATTTCCAGAATCTGCTTACGAACGGCGTGCACGCGATTTTCCAGAGAAAAATAGAACACTAATTTTACGGATCGAACTGATTTTACAGACGGAAATATACCATAATTAGGGCAGCGTGTCAATTATTATGAAATTTTTGATAAATATTATCTGTAACCCCAATCCCCCTATGGCGCAAACTTGCGCGCCGTCAGAGAGTTCACGGGTACTTGCACTTGCTGCTCCACAAACTGCCGGCCCTTGTCGGTCAAAATATAGGTGGCGGCGGGGAATTTCATGTTGCTCTCAATCAGTTTGTGGCGTTTCAGGGGATCTACCATGTGAGGACTTAGGGCCAGGGATGAGCCTTGCAGCGGATGCAATCGATACACTTTGTGACCGTCTAAATCGCGGTGCGACTTCAAAACGGCGCCAACCGCCAGCGCCGCCAACACATCAATCTGATCTGTCGAGAGTTTCACAGACATCATGTCAGCCCAAGAGATGAACATATTCCTGCATGTTGCGCTGCGAAATCTTGATGTACTGCTCATTCAAAATCTCGCCCATCTCCGCCTCGCTCAGCCGGATGCGCAAAATATCCAGCGCATCCTCCGGCGATTGGCCATAGGCCAGCTTCTTTTTGCCATTTTTCATGTCAAACAGATACATATAGTGTGGATTGCTAAAGCTGCTCATAAGATTTCAAGAAGAGTATGATCAACAGATTACACAGATTTGGAAGATTTTTTTGAACTACAGATTTTACATATTTACACAGATTTTGTTGTTGCCCAAAGAGAAATCTGTAAAATCTGTGTAATCTGTTGATCCAATAAATTTTACAATTTCAAAGAGATTACGCCTTAATCAATGTTCCCTCATACAGATCGGCGCCATAGTTGACGTCGCTCAGGCCGCGATTGATCTCGGCGTCGAATTTGCCGGCCAGGAGTTCGCGATAGAATTGATAGTCCACGCCGATGACCTTTTCGTCGTCGGGGAAGCGGTGATAGTTGTCTTTGGTCATCTTGCTTTTGCCTTCGGCGATGAGCTGGTTGCCCAGCGCCGAACCGGGGTAGGGCGCGTAAAACGCAATGGAGGGGAAGACCCGCTTCATGCGTTTGAGCATGCGCATGGTTTTGAAGGCATCTTCATGGGTCTCGCCCGGAATGCCCAGCATAATGTTGGACCAGAACTTGGGCGGCTCTTCGCCTTTGGCTTCCAACTCATCGCCCAGTTTATTGAGCAGATCAATGGCGAAGAAGTTATCCTCTTCGGTGCATTCTTTGTTGAGCAGCCGCAAAATGCGGTCACTGCCCGACTCGAAGCCAATCGAAATGGTTTTCCACTTAGTCTCGCGAATCAGCGCCTCGAACAGATCCGGCCATTGGCGCACCGTGTCGGCGCGGCCCGCCGCCCAATAGGGCCAAATCTTGTTGGCCTTGCGCGGATACAGCTCGATCCACTCTTTGAGCCAGCTTGGATTCTGGAAGAACATGGAGTCGTGAATCACGACCGAGCCCACACCATACTTGTTGTCCAAATAGTTCAGCTCGTCGATGACCGCTTCCACCGGCCGACGGCCCATGTTGGGAATGTACGAATTTTCATTGCAAAAAACGCACTGCCACGGGCAAACGCGGCTCGTAATAATCGTGGCCACGGGTCCCGGCCCCCAGCCGCATTCGGGCTCCAGCGGCCAGTTGAATTTGCGGCGGGTGCGGCGGCTGGCCGGTTTGGGCCACAGCGTGCGGTCGATCATGGGCCACTCGGCCATAGATTTGGCGCCCACGCCGCGAATCATGCGCGGGAAGTCGTGCGGGTTGCGCACCAGATCCACAATGGTCTTTTCGCCCGGCCCCTGCACAATTTTATCAAAGGCTGCCACCGCCTCCATCTCGTCCGGCGCTACGGTGGCGTGCATACCGCCCGCCAGCACCAGCCCATTGGGGTTCACTTCTTTATAGATCTGCGCCGCCCGATAGGCCGCCGGATAGGTGTAGCTGCGCACATTCATAATCATGATGTCGTAGCCCGGCAGCTTCTTGCGCAGTTGATCCCAAGAGGTGACGGCGCGCGTCGACAAAATGTCGGTCTGAATGCCTTCCTGGTGCATAATCGTGCGCAACAGCCCCAGCCCGTGATCCTGCCACTGCTCGTGCGGGCCGTCCGGATGCACCAGATCGCCCAGATCGCCCAGATCTAGCCAGAGTATGTTCGATGTGCGTTTGTATCCCCAGGGCCAGGAAATAGCCAAAATGTTCTTCCTCCCGCGTTTTGCGCTCTTGCAATATATCTTCGCAAACTTGACAAGGTGAAAGGGTGACAAGGTGACCATCACCCCAATATTATCTCTAATTGTGTAATCGATTCTGTTGCAAATCGGCGCGCAGTATAGCATACACCTATGGCCATGTCAATTATTATGAAATTTATGATAAATATTCAAACGGTTGCCGAGAGTTTGTTCTTCTGCCCTGTTTCCACATCCCGATTATCAGCGGTATAATTCAACCATGCAATCTCTGCTGGCCGTAGACATGGGCGTAAAAACCGGGCTGGCGCTCTATGGCGACGACGGGCGCCTGCGCTGGTATCGTTCGCAGAACTTTGGCAATGCCGCCCGCCTGCGCCGCGGCGTCAAAAGCCTGCTGCACGAACTGCCCGATCTGCGCTGGCTGGTCATCGAAGGCGGCGGTCCGCTGGCCGAAATCTGGCGCAACGAGGCGCAGCGCCGCCAGCTTCAGGTAGCCCAAATCAGCGCCGAAACCTGGCGGCAGCACTTTCTCTACGCCCGCGACCAGCGCAGCGGCGCCGCGGCCAAACAAAAAGCCGACCAACTGGCCCGCCAGATCATCGACTGGTCCAACGCCCGCCGCCCCACTTCGCTGCGCCACGACGCCGCTGAAGCGATTCTGATCGGCCTGTGGGGCGTATTGCATGTGGGCTGGTTGGACGTGGCCCCGTGGGATCAACAGCATTTGACAAGGTGACCGGGTGACAAGGTGACCGTGCCTGTCGATGTCACCCGGTCACCTTGTCATCTTGTCATCTTGTCACCTTGTCATCCCCCAATCGGAGACGCACCATGCAGCTACCCTTCCCCCTCAAAAAACGCATCCACAGCGTCACCCACCTGATCGCCGTGGCCAGCGGCAAGGGTGGTGTGGGTAAGACCACCACCGCCGTCAATCTGGCGCTGGCGTTGCAGCAGCAGGGCGCCAAAGTGGGGCTCTATGACGCCGACTTGTACGGACCCAACGTGCCGCTTATGCTGGGCATCCGGCGCAAAAAGTCGGCCGCCAGCATTCATCCCAGCGGCATGATTCCCACCGCGCGCGTCGACAATGCGCCCTATATTCCGCCTATTGCGCGCTATGGATTGCAGATCATGTCGGTGGGGCTGCTCATGGCGTCGGATGATGCGGTGATGCCCGACCCGCGCATGGCCGGCCACATCATCCGCCAGACGCTGCAGGATGTAAAGTGGGGTCCGCTCGACTTTCTGCTGCTCGATTTGCCGCCCGGCACCGGCGAGCCGCAACAGACGCTGCTGGAAGCGTTTCAACTGGATGGCGTGGTGTTGGTCACCACACCGCAGGATCTGTCGCTCATGGATGCCGGGCGCTCGCTCAAGTTTTTCCAGCAGTTCAATGCGCCCGTTCTGGGCGTGGTCGAAAACATGAGCTATCTCATCTGCCCCCACTGCGGCGAACAGATCGAAGTGTTTCACCGCAGCCAGGGCGAATCGTTTTTACAGCAACAAAATATCGATCTGCTGGAGCGCATCGCCGCATCGAGATCAGCCGCAGCATCAGCGCCGGCCATCCGCTCATGGGCGCGCCGGACGCCGCGCACGCCCAGGCGTTTCAGCGGATCGCCCAAAAAATTTTGCAGAAAATGGAGTAGGGATTAAGGAGTGAGGAGTAGGCCTCGCGCAACGCCTACTCCCTACTCCTTAATCCTACTCCCTGATACACCAACTATGACCACGAACCTGATCAGCCTCCGCTGGCGCTATGCCCTGCGCGACCTGTGGCGCAATAAATCTCGCACGCTCCTGGTGATCTTGTCGATTGCCGTGGGCATCTTTGCATTTGGGCTGATTGCGGGGACGGCGGGGACGCTGCGCACCGAGCTGCCCGCCAATTACCAGGCCATTCAACCCGCCAGCCAGGTACGCTACACGGCCCCTTTTAGCGAAAAAATGGTCGAGTCCATCCGCCGTATGCCCCAGGTGGCCATTGCCGAAGGGCGCACCAGCGTAGTGGTGCAATTCTTGCTGCCGGATGGAACGTGGCACGATCTGCAACTCTTTGCGCTAGAGGATTACAATGCCAACCGGGTCAATCTGGTGCTGCCCTATCGTGGAGCGTGGCCGCCGCCCGATCACGAATTGCTGATTGAGCGCAACTCGCTCTTTTTGACCGAAGCGCAGGTGGGCGATGCGCTGCTGTTGGAGACCAGCGACGGTCACCAGCGCACGTTGCGTATTGCCGGGCTGGCCCACGACATGAACCAGCCGCCCGCCCAGATCACGGGCATCCCCTACGCCTACGTCAATCAGGATACGCTGGAATGGCTGGGGCTGCCAAGGACGTTTAACGAACTGCAATTTGTGGTGACGCAGGATCGTTTCAACAAAGCGCACATCGATCAGGTGGCGCAGGCCGCCGCCGATAAATTTGAAGAGAGCGGCCTGCCCGTGGGCTGGATCGACGTACCGGAGCCGGGCCACCATTTTGTGGAAGAGTTTTTGCCTACGATTTTGCTGATTCTGAGTACATTGGGCGTGCTGGCGCTGATCCTCAGCGGCTTTTTGGTGGTCAACGTGATCACCGCCATCCTCACGCAGCAGATTCGCGCGGTGGGCGTGATGAAGGCCATCGGCGCCCGCACGCCGCAGATCGCCTGGCTCTATTTGCGCATGGTCATGGTCTTTGGCGCGGTGGCGCTGACCCTGGCCATTCCGCTGGGCGCCATGGGGGCGCAGACCTTTGCTGGCTTTATTGCCCAAGCCAGCTTAATTTTGACATTGTGCGCTTTGAGCTGTCGCCGACGTTACTGCTGCTGGAAATTGCCGTGGAGCTGCTGGCCCCCATGCTGGCCGCGCTCTATCCCATCCTGGCCAGCGCCCGCGTTACGTTAGCGAAGCCATTCAAGACCAGGGGCTGGACTATGAGCCGGGCGGCGGCCAGGGCATGGAGCCGCTGCTGCAGCGCATCCAAAAAGTGGCGCCGCTGTCGCAGCCGCTGCGCCTTTCGCTGCGCAACACCTTTCGGCGTAAGGGGCGGCTGGCACGCTCGTTCCGCAGCGTGCTGGGCGATTTTGTGAGGCATGCCGGCAACGCGCCTCGCTACTTGGCTGAAGGCACTATCTAGCGGCGACGTGCAGATCAATTACTGCAGCCCTGCTATCAATGACTGAAGCGAAGTGAGGCAGGTGGCGGGCGTTACGGCTATTGAAAGCTGGGCTTTTCGCCAGGGTGTACCCATCCGGCGATGGGGTAGAGGGGGACAGCGTGCGCGTCTTTGCCGTGCCTGCCGACACGCAAATCTTTACGCCCGATCTGGTGGACGGCCGTTGGCTGGAAACGGATGATCAGAACGCCATTGTGGTCCCCAACAGCTTTCTGGCCGATGAGCCGACGGTGGCGCTGGGGCGCGAATTCAAAATGCGCATTGGCGATCAGGAAAAGATGTGGCGCGTGGTGGGGGTCAATCAGGTCTTTCAGCCGCCCATTGCGCCGGCCATTGTATATGTCAACCAGCCCTATTTCTGGCGCATCCTCGGCCACACCGGCCAGACTGACACCATTCGCCTGCTCACGGCCAAACATGATGCCGCCACCCACGCCCGCGTGGTGCAGCAGGCCACCGACCGTCTGCGCGCCGCCGGCATCGAGGTAAGCTCCACGCGTACGGCCACTGAGGACCGCGTCATTTTTACCGAGCGCTTCAACATTATCACCATTATTTTGATGCTCATGTCGTTTTTGCTGGCCACGGTGGGCAGCCTGGGGCTCATAGGCCATGGGTATCAACGTGCTGGAGCGCAAGCGCGAAATTGGCGTCATCGCGCCATCAGGGCGTCGACGCCGGCGGTACTGCAAATTTTCTAATTGGAAGGGATCGTAATCAGGGTAATTTCGTGGGTGGGGGCGCTGATTGTGTCGCAGCCGTTGAGCCGCGTCTGGAGCCGCGTCGTGGGCATGACCTTTGCCAAGCTGCCGCTTGATGACCTATGTTTTTGATCTGCGGGCGCCGCTCATTTTGGTTTCTGATCGTGGTGATTGTGTCGGCACTGGCCAGTTTACTGCCGGCGCGCAACGCCGCCAATCTCAGCGTGCCCGGTCAGACGCTGGCCTATGAATAGTAGCCAATTGAAGGCGACCAGAGTGAAAAAGTGATCCACGGTCACCGAAGAAAAAACTCGGCTCTGCGGATCTCATGTGGTTGACAAAGAGAGGTGCGCCCTCGTAGGTCACTCTTGCAGAGTGCCGGCGCGCAACGCCGCCAATCTCAGCGTGCGCGAGACGCTGGCCTATGAATAACTGTAACTGCGCAGCCGTCCCCTTCGGCAAGCTCAGGGGACGGCTGCGTAGTTACGAACAAATAAGATTTGCGTAAGTTTTCCAAAAACAGAACCGGTCTTTCCCGAGGTCGAGGGAGTCCCCAGGAAAGACCGGTTCAATCAAGGAGGAATTAGTTCGAGCTGCTGTTCTAACTCTTATAGACGCTTAAGAAAGCGAAAAAGTAACGACCAATTTTTGCGGCGGGTGTGAGGCACTTCAAAATGCCGTCTTTCGTGCGCGTAAGGCCCAAAAATGGCAGCGGATCAAAGGTGTTTTCCAGCACCCGCTCATCCAAATAGCCGCCCTCTGCCGTTGATTTGACGATGGAAAAATGCAGATGTCGCCCCGTAAAGCCAAAGCGGCTGCCGGACCAGTTGCCCTGCCGCCCCAGCAGTGTACCGGCCTTGACGAAAACATCATACGTCCCTGGCGGAAATTCATCCGCCACATAGGAAACAACCCCGTCCGCCGAGGCCATGTGCGTGTAATAGGTCCAGATCTGTGCGCCTGGAGCCGCGCCCAAATCGGCGCCGCCAGGGAAATCGGGATGGCGAATAATGACCGTGCTCTTCCAATCTGCCTCGCGCGTCACATAGCCATCGTACGCCGCCACAATGGGCGTCACGTTGTTTTCACCATCGGGTCCGAAAATATCGAGCCCCGAGTGGTGATGACCGGGGCGGAAGCTGTCATTCCAGCCAAAGCCGATATAGCCATTAGTGGGCAGCAACATCACGGCGTCGCCGCAGCGCTCTCCAACAGAAATAGCCCAATCCGCGTGTGCAGCCGGGTCGGCAAACCAACTGCGCAAACGCCCCAACTGCTGCGGCGATGCGGTAAAGCGCGGCCCAAAAAGATAAAAGGCCACCGCCAACCCGCCGACGAATAGAATGAGTACTCCCCCAATAATACGCTTTGTCATGTAGATAACATCGCTATAGAATGCATTGGTTCAACCAGAACTCATACTTTGGCTGCGCTCAGCCAAACTGTGGTTGACACCACCGAATGAATGGTCGCTTTGCGACTGTAACCAAGCGGCATCTGCCAACGCAAACCGGCTTAAGCCGGTTTCCCATATCAGCCACCGGTTTTAACCGGTGGTGTGCGTATCAACTTGGTTTCCTCCCGCTGAGTGGAGGGGAATGACGCACAGAGTGCGTCAAGGGGGAGGAGCGGCCACAGTGGAACCCCTTTAAATTAGCGAACGTTATTTTCCTGCAATCGTATGCCGGACGGCGTGGCGGTGGAGTCAAATAGTAGGCGTAACGCCAGGGGAACGCCTTGCACAGCCAGTTCATCTTGGGCAAAGCGCAGTTGATTGCCCAGCTCGTCCAGCGGGCGGTTGGGGTAGAGGCCCAGTTCGCTCTGCAGCGCCAGCCACATGAGCTTTTCGACCCGCAGCGCGGCTTTATCGGCGTCAGTTGTCTGGCGGTTGATGAGTTCTTCGGTGAGGGTATCGAGATTGGCCGTCACGGTGGCCAACTCTTGCAGGAGGGCGTCGCGATTGGCCTCCCACTCTGGCAGCAGGGAGAAGCCAAAGCCCAACGACGCCATGCGCACCTTGAGCGCGCTCCAGTTGCGATACTCTTGCAGAATAGCAAACTGCTGGTTGAGCGAAATGGCGCTGGCGGCGGAGTTTTCCAACTCGGCATGGCGCAGTTGGTCCTCCGCCAGCAGCGCCTGGATCAATGTCTGCTGTTCGGTGGCGATGCCGGCTTGGAGGTCAGCTTCATCTTGCACATAGGTCAAGGCCATCATGCGGGCCACCAAGGCTTGCGCGGCAAGTTGACGGCGCGCAACGGCGATGGCCAATTCGGCGGACGTTTCCACAGGCTCACTGAGCGTAAAGAGCCGCGTGGGCAAGGCGACGCCGGAATTGGCAAAGAAAGGATTGCGCAACAATTCGTCAATCTGCTGGCTAAAAAGCGGATTGGCCATCTGGCGCGCCAGAGGTTGCAGGCGCGTAAAAATTTCGGCGCGCTGCGCGGGCAGCAGATCGGGGGCGGCCATCCCCATGCGCATAGCCTGCGTGGCGGCATCCAGCGCTTCGGCGGGCTGTTCCGCCGTCAAGAAGCCTTCAATGCTTTGAATCAGCAACTGGATGCGCTCATTGACGGGCAGTGTCGGGTCCAACAGAGCAATGGCCCGCATGGAGCGGCTCAAAAACGCAAGTTGTTCCATCTGGCCTGCCGTGCGCAGACCATTGGCCAGCTTTTGCAAAAGGGCCGCCCGCCGTCCGCCGGCGAGTGCGGTGTCGTATAGCGCAATGGCATATGCCGTATCGAGTTCACCGGCATTAATGGCCTGATAGGCCAACGCCTCCGCCGGATCACCGGCAAGCTGATGCAGGGCCAGGGGCCGCGAAATTTGAGCCGGCCGCAAGCTTTGCCGCAATGACGGCATGGGGATGGGCGCTTCCATATTGCGTAGCCACCAAAGGGCGCCAAAAGCGCCCACGCCGATGAGCAGGCAGAGAAAAAAGCTCAAAAGCAGGAGAAATTCTAATCGCTTGCGCCGTTGGCGCACTATAGGACGTGACGATGTTAGATTCATTTCCATAAACACCAGTATATACTTGGCTCTGCCATAGATGAAAATCGACCTCTCGGCTAAAATTAGGCGTAAGCCTTTTCATCTATGCCAACCGCGAGTATATCATGCGGCATCTGATCCAAACGATTTTTGCTGCTTAATTTGTATATGCTAAGATATGGTGCAATACATATGAGGAGAAGTGTGTATTGCTCGGTATATTATTGTGGCGACTTGCGTTCGAGCGTCGGATCCTTTATAGCGATCCAGATCAGCGCAAGTCATAATTATGCCAATTGCCAATCTATGAATCGAAATTTCTGACAAAGTGGCTGGCCAGTCGTCACCCCATCACTTTGTCATTCATAGCCATTAGTCGGGCAATTGGTATTTTATAGTTTACGGAGTAAGAAAACTCATGCAAAACACCCAATTCGAAACGCCTTCATCGCCCTGGTCCGGTTTGGGCCGTCTTCTTGAAGGTCCAGTCGGGTGGCTCATCACGCTAATTTTGATTGGCGTCTTATTGGCGGCGGCGCTCCTTTTACCCCCCGTCAATTTATTAGAACGACTGGGAGGTCTGTCCGCCACGCGCATCCCCGCTGGTATTGGCGGTTCTGTGCGCGATCCGGATGGGGCGCTGCTCAATTTCCCAGGGGAGGGCGTCCAATCGGCGTTCTCCGCCTCATTGGAAAGCACACCGCGTGCAGATTTTATTGAAGGACGCGGGGGCCAGGAAATTTATAGCGCGGCTAGCACGCTGCCCAATTTTCTGGTGCCCAAAAGCCCGCTTTATCATGCCACTTTCAGCGGCCAGGCGCCCGACACAACTATCGTCTCCATTCCTATTCCCAATGACAGCCTGCCTTATGAAACATTGGATCTCTATATGTGGACCGGGCAAAGCTGGGAACACCTGCCCAACACCGTGTTGCCTACAGACGACGTGGTGGAAGCGCGCCTGAATTTTGTCCCGGCATATTTTATGATCATGCAGACCAGTGGGGCGGGCAACATTCCCGAAGCCACGGCCAGCCTGGAATTTAACAGTCAATTGCCTCAGGGCGCCGTCGTGGCCAATGAAATGGTCTCCGGCCTGCGGCTGCGCGGTGATGGCGCGCTGGATGGCGATGCGCCCTACAACAACGATGGCCGCACCATTCCGATCATCCGCAACTGGGAGGGCGATTCGTGGGCGCCCACCGTGCGCACGGACCTGATTAATAACCTGCTCATTGACATTGGCCAGCAGGAAAATCAGCTCAATGCGGTCGAACAGACCATCCTGCTCAACAATTACCCTGGCGTGGTGATCGATTACCGCGGCGTGGATGCCGTGCCCAGCGCCAAGGCTGATTATGTCTATTTGATGAAGCGGCTGGCCGACCGGCTGCACGCCAGCGGCAAAAAACTCTACGTGCGCGTGGAAGCGCCCAACCCCATATCCGCCGAAAGCTGGGACACGGGCGGCCACGATTGGCGCGCTTTGGGCGCCGTGGCCGATACGATTATTGTACCGGCGCCCGTTGACCCCATGGCGTATCAGCCCAATGGCGCCATGGATGCGCTGCTCAAATTCGCCTCTGGTGAAATCGACCGCCGCAAAATTCAGCTTGAATTCCCTGGCCAATCCATTGAGCGGGCTGGGCAATATCTGCTGCCAATGGGCTATCAGCAGGCGTTTCAGCCGCTGCTGCAAAAAATTGAGGCCCAAAATGGCGGCAATGATGAACTGATGCTATCGCTGCAAAACCCAAGCGTCCAGGGGCAAGTGACTTTGGACCCGTCATTGGGCATGTATACGTATAGCTATGAAGACGCCCAAAACATGCTGCGCACCGTTTATATTGAAAGCGCCAGCAGCATTGCCAACAAGCTCAATCTGCTGGCCCGCTACAATATCCGCAAAGTGACGCTGGATACACCCCTCAATGGCGATATCGACCCCATGATCTGGGATGTATTGCTCAAGTTCCAGCAGGGTCAGGAAGTAAGCGTTGAGCCGAGCAAGCTCGACGTGGTCTATTCGCTCTATAACCAGGCCGGCGCGCTGGTGGCCCAGCAGCTCAGCCCCATCGAGTCACCCACCGTCGCCATGACCTCCCCCGGCGGCGAGAATTTACAGGTGGAAGCCACCATTGTAGACAATGGGCGGGCGGTGGCGCCGGCCCTTTCGCTCACCATTGGCGCGGCCGCGGCGGCTGCCAAAAGCGCCGCCACCGGTGAAGTGACTGTGCAGGTCGCCGATGTGGCTGCCGCTAATGAGGCTCCCGTGGCCGTCGAAGCCGCCGAGGTGGGACCCTCCGCAGCATCCGTCAGTGTGAATCAGATCCTTAACGTGCGTGAAGGTCCCGGCACAGGGTACAACATTTTGGGCCAGGTGAATCCCGGCAATAGTTTCCCCATTGCGGGCAAAAATGAGGCTGGCGACTGGTGGGAGATCGAGTACGCGCCAGGTCAGACGGGTTGGGTGCTGGGTCAATTGGTGGATGCTGCGGGTGATGTGAACACAGTGGCCCTGGCCGCCAATATTCCCGAAGCACCTGCCGTGGCCGCACCCGCGCCAGCCGAAGCGGCGCCGGCCGGCCAGGCCGCACCGCCACCTGTGGTCAGCGCGCCGGTTTCTGGCGGCGGCCCCGGCTTTGGTTATGGCGTGCAGGCCCACATGGTGGATATGGGCAACGAAGGCCAGGTGATGGGCATGACGCAAAACCTGGGCTTTGGCTGGGTGAAACAGCAGATCGAGTGGAAGCGTTTTGAGGGCTCGCAGGGCAATATTGAATTTGGCCCTATGGATACGCTGATCAATGCGGCCAACGGCGCCGGCATCAACCTGCTCTTTAGCATCGTCAATTCGCCGGGCTGGGCGCGCGAGGGTGGTTTTGACAACAACGTGGGCGGTCCGCCTGCCGATCCGGGTACTTATGCCAACTTTGTGGGCGCCGTGGCGGGCAAATATTGCAACAGTTCGCTCAAGGCCATCGAGGTGTGGAACGAGCAGAATCTGCACTACGAATGGGGCAACAAGCCGCTCAATGCCGGTGACTATGTCAATCTGCTGGCCGCAGCCTATAATTCGATCAAAGGCGCCTGCCCCGGTATGACGGTAGTCAGCGGCGCCTTGACGCCAGCCGGCAACAATGGCAGTCTGGCGGTGGACGACTTTACCTATCTGGAGCAGATGTTCCAGGCCGGCGCCAACAACTATCTGGATGCCGTGGGCGTGCATCCCAGCGGCTACAACGTGCCGCCGCAATACACCTGGCAAGAAGCGTGCGACGCCATTCAGATCAGCGGCAACAGCTTTAATGGCGCTTGTGATTCGCCGCACCACTCTTGGAGCTTCCGCAGCACCATGGAGGGCTACAAGAATATCATGAATGTTTACGGTGCGGGTGGCAAACGCCTCTGGCCCACCGAGTTTGGTTGGGCGGCTGGCGGCGCCTTCAACCCCAATTATCAGTACGCCAACGACAACGATTATGAAGAGCAGGCGCAATGGACTGTGCAGGCTTATCAGATGATGAAGCAGTGGGGTTGGGTGGGGTCGGCCTTCCTGTGGAATCTCAATTTCCGTATGATTGCCAACGGCACCGAAAAGGCGCAGTGGGGCATTGTGGACCCCGGCGGCGGCCCGCTGCCCGTCTACAATGCGCTGCAAGCCATGCCCAAATAGGCTAAATTTTTATTTTGCATGATTTTCAAAGGATCTGGCGCTGGCCGCTGGATCCTTTTTCATGCGCTGAAAACTGGAATATTGCCCCCTGCGCCCATTGCGGTTAGAATAGGCGTCGTTTATTGATGAAGAAGCACCATTACATTCAGCCGTTCCCTTCGACAAGCTCAGGGAACGGCCGAATAGTAACGAAGCACCAAGTAAAAACGGAGTAACCCACCCAGATGAGGAAGAGACAACTGGCAGCCTGGAGCGTTTTGTGCGCAGCGGCGCTCACGCTTTTGGGAGGCTGCACGCAATTGGATACGCCCGAAGAAGTGCGCCGGGCGCTGATGTCGATTGTCCTCCCCCCACCCGATGCCACGGCCGAACCCTCCCCCGCCCAGGCCATTGCCGTCACTTCAACGAGCGAGATAAGCGCCACCACCGCCATATCGGAAACCGACGTCATTGATACAGCCGCGCCAACCGTTGTGATCAGCCCGACCACGCCGCTGTCGCAAACCACGGAGAGCGCGGAAGTTAAGGTGCTCACCGTGGGTGAAGTGCGTGCTCGTAGGCCGCAGCCGAACAAGTCCCCGGCGGAACAGGCCATCACAACTACAGCCGAGTTAAGCGCCACATCAAATATCTCCAATACGGCTATGGCCACCGCCACCCTGCCCGTTTCAGCCACAGTGGCGGCAAACGTTACCGCCCCTGTGGACACAGCCGACGACATTGCCGAATCACAACCGATGGTCTCCATCGCCACCGACGGCAGCCGGCTCAATGTGCGCAGCGAACCGGTGGCCGATGCGCCGATTGTGGGTAAACTATCGCCGGATGCCGTTATCGAAGTGCTGGACAGCAGTGCCGATGATCAATGGTTGCAGGTTGCCTTTGATGAAGAAGGCACACAGGGCTGGATTGCGGCCCAATATACCCAGCCGGTCGAACCTGTGCGCACTGTGAATGCACAACCTACATCCGCAGCCAGCCAGAAAAGCGGTGACCATCCTGTCGCCCCCATCGTCCTGGCCCCCAGAGGTGACCTCAACTATCACAACGTCTGTGGCGATCACTGCCGCATTGCCCATTACGAATAGTGGAATGCTTACGCCCTACGACGGCGCTTACATCTACTTTATCGCTCACCGAAGCGTTGCAAAGCCCCATTCCTCTGGCCCCCTCCGAGCCCACGGCCATTACCAAACCCGCCAACATGAATATGCGCAGCGGCCCCGGCACCAACTATCCGGTGGCCACGGTGGCGCCGTCCGGCTCTCAATACAAAATTCTGGCGCTCAATCCCAATGGGATTGGTATCAGGTTGAAGTTCCCGACGAAGCGGAACCGGCCTGGGTCTATGCGTCGTTGGTCGAGGCGGCCGGCCCTGTAGATACTGTGCCAACGCTGACCGAGGACGAGATTCCGACGCCGCCAGAGCCAGCTCCCGCGCCCGTAGCGGCGGCCAATGGGCGCCGCCACCCGCCGGCGCCGGTTTCTTTGGCTATGGCGTGCAGGCGCACATGCTGGGCGGCGGCATTAATGAAGCCGTCAACGCCACCGCCGAAATGGGTTTTAACTGGCTCAAACAGCAGGTGGAATGGCGGGCCTTTGAAGGCAGCCCCGGCGCCATCGATTTTAGCGAACTGCGCCGCATTGTGGACGCGGCCAGCGGGCGCGGCATCAACGTGCTCTTTAGCGTGGTCAACTCGCCACCCTGGGCGCGCGAGCCGGGCTTTGACCCCAATGTGGGTGGCCCACCCGCCGATCCACAAAGCTATGCCAACTTTGTGGGGCGTATGGCCGGTGAATTTTGCGGCTCGGGCCTCAAAGCGATTGAAGTGTGGAATGAGCAGAATCTGCATTACGAATGGGGCAACAAGCCGCTCAACCCGGCCGACTACATGAACCTGCTGCGCGCGGCCTATGGCAGCATCAAAGCCGCCTGCCCCTCCATGCTGGTGATCAGCGGCGCCCCCACCCCAGCGGGCGACGCCGGCGGCATTGCGCGCGATGACTTTGCCTACTTGGAAGGCATGTATCAGAACGGCTTAGCCAATTATGCCGACGGCGTTGGCGTGCATCCCAGCGGCTATAACGTGCCCCCCAACGTGCGCCACGAAGATGCCTGCGCCGTCATCCAGGGCACCGGCAACCAGTTCAACGGCCCGTGCGACACGCCGCACCATTCGTGGAGCTTCCGCAGCACCATGGAGGGCTACCGCAACATTATGGTGGTCTATGGCGACGCCAACAAACGGCTCTGGCCCACCGAGTTTGGCTGGGCGGCGGGGGGCGCCTTTCATCCGGCCTATGCTTACGCCAACGACAACGATTTTGAAGAGCAGGCCGCCTGGACCGTGGAGGCGTATCAAATGATGCGCAACTGGGGCTGGGTGGGGCCTGCTTTCTTGTGGAATCTAAACTTCCGCGTGATTGCCGACGGCACGGAAAAGGCCCAGTGGGGCATTCTGCGGAACGATTACGGCCCGCTGCCCGTCTACAATGCGCTGCGGAGTATGGGGAAGTAGGGTTGTGTGGTGCGTGGTGCGTGTACTGGTGGAGGGAGTGGTTGGGTGGCTTGTTACGTTTACCATTCACCATTTACCATTTACAATTTGGGGTCAACAGGAACTCATACTTCGGCTACGTTCAGCAGAACAGTTGACACCGCCGAATTAATTCGGCGCCCTTTAAAGCAAACCGGCTTAAGCCGGTTTCCCGTAGCAGCCACCGGTTTTAACCGGTGGTGTGCGTGTCAACCATCTGTGATCGCGCAGAACCAAAAAATATTGGGCTAGTCATTGAAAAATGGGGAATCGTTGAATGAATAAGTTGTTTCACAGAATGAAGCTAGTAACTGGATTCGGCTCTAAAAATGGCGTGATTTTGGCTTTAATTTTAGCAGCCACGATAGGTTTGACCGCCTGCGGCAGCGCTGGGCCCGAACCCACGGCCACGCCGACCAAAACGCCCGCTGGTGAGCAACCCGTACTCGCCGCTACGGCCACCCCGCCGCCTACGGCGCAACCGGCGCCCACAACACCATCCGAACCGCCGCCGGCTGTCAATGAGCAGCCCGCCGCGGAAGAAAGTGAAACAGCCGCTGAAGTAGCCGTGGTGATCAACACGCCAATCCTAAACGTGCGCAGCGAACCGAACACAGCGGCTACCGTTGTGCGCGAAGCCAACCAGGGAGATCAATTTGACGTGCTGGGGCGCTCGGCGGATGGAAGTTGGATTCAGCTTGGCGAGAATGGGCAGGCTCTAGGCTGGGCGTCAGCCGATTATTTGCAAGTGGGCGCAGGGGGAGGCAGCGTTTCGACGGGCGCTCCCGCTGCCGAACAGCCGGCCGCCCCACAGCCTAGCGGTCCACCGGCGGGCGGCTACCTGCCCTCCGCCATGCGCAGCCCAGATTTTGGCGCCCAGGCCTTTCTATGGTGGAAGCCCGAGGTGGCGCATCGCGATTTGGAGCTGATGAAAAACGGCGGCTTTAGCTGGGTGAAGCAGGCCTTTGCCTGGGAGACCATTGAGGGCGCCGGCAAGGGGCAATACGACTGGTCGGTGGCCGACCGTGTGGTGCGCGAAGTCAACGCGGCGGGGCTAAAGCTGCTGGCGCGCGTCAGCAGCGATCCGGATAAGACCAACTTTTGGCCCGGTCCGCCCCCTGGCAATGCGGCCAATTTTGCTGATTTCGTGGGTGCGCTGGCCGCACGTTATAACTGTTCGGCGCAAGCGGTGGGCTGCATCCAGGCATTCCAAGTGTGGAACGAGCCCAATCTAGCCCGCGAGTGGGGCAACAATCGGCCCAATCCGGCCCAATATGCCGACTTTTTGCGCCAGGCCTATGGCGCCATCAAGGCCGCCAATCCCAATGCCGTTGTCATTAGCGCCGGCATGGCGCCCACAGGGACCAACGACAACAACGCCATGCCCGACGATGTTTTTTACGAGCAGATGTATCAAGCCATGGGCAGCAGTAATGGCTATTTTGACATGCTGGGCGTGCATGGCGCCGGTTTCGCCGCCCCGCCCGAGCTGGATCCTGCCGAAGCGGCGGCCAACAAAGACAAATATGGCGGCTATCGCTTCTTTGCCTTCCGCCACGTGGAGGACATCCGCGCCATTATGGAGCGCTATGGCGACGGCGGCAAGAAAGTTGTGCTGCTGGAGTTTGGCTGGACCTTTGACTCGGTCAACGCCAGCTATAAGTGGCACGGGGCTGATGCGGGCATCGACCAGTTTGTGCAGGCCGACTATCTGAAGCGCGCCTACCAATACGCCGCCGCCAATTGGCCGTGGGTGGGGCTGATGAGCCTGTTGACCATGCCCAATGTGGATTGGCTGGAGGACGGCAACCCGCAGGATGAGGAGCAATATTGGTGGGCCATTATGGACCCCAGCCCCAATGACGTGCGTATGCGCGCCGCCTTCATCGTGCTGTGCGATTACTTCAACGAAGTGCAGTACAATCTCTATTGCCCATATGATCCGGATCCCAGCCGCCGCGGGTCGCGCTAAAAGCTCTCAACCGCAGATTGCGCAGATGACACAGATTTTTGTTTTGAAAGAATCTGTAAAATCTGCGTAATCTGTGGTTTAAAAACTCACTGTGTCGGTCCCGTGAGGCCGAGGAAAAGCTGAATCGCCTCTTCGCCCAGGGTGGCAACAAAGTCGATCCAGTTAAAGTCCTGGCCGGTGGGCAGCACGATGGCATCCGGCTGCACTTGCCAATTGGCAGAGGCATACCACCAGCCAAAGATGGCGGCGGCAATAACGAGGATAAAAAAGAGACGCGTGACCTGTCGATTGTTGCGTACTATCATACGCATATGATATACTATTTTTTACTGAATTTGAAAATCAGGGTGAGTAGCTCAGCTGGTTAGAGCGCACGGTTCACATCCGTGAGGTCGCGGGTTCGAGTCCCTCCTCGCCCACTGGAATCCGTCTGGAAGGAAGTTTTCCCCAGACGGATTTTGTATTTATAGGCTTTGATGCACCCCTACACCAACCAGCGCAAAAAGAGCGTCGACAACCCCAACAGCGAAGCAAATCCCATCACATCCGTAGCTGTGGTCACAAAAACGCCCGAAGCCAGCGCCGGATCCACGTTGAAGCGCTTGAACAGCATGGGGACGATCACCCCTGCCAGTCCCGCCACCACAAAGTTAATCAGCATGGCCGAACCGACTACAATGCTCATGGTTAAGTTGTGATTCCAAAACCAGGTGAGCAACCCAATGCTCAACCCCAACGCAATGCCGTGCAAAAGGCCCAGCAGAAGCTCATGGCGCAGCGCGGCCCAAGCGTCGCTCAAATCGATCTCACCCAGGGCCAGCGAGCGCACAACGATGGTCATGCTTTGGCCGCCGGCATTACCGCCCTGCCCGGCAATAATTGGCATAATCGCCGCCAGGATAGCAATGCGCTCAATGGTGCCTTGGAACATGGCTACCACGCTGGCCGCCACCAGCGCCGTTACCAGGTTGATGTAGAGCCAGGGCAGCCGGTTGCGAATGGCGCGATGGATGGGGCTGAAAATCTCAGCATCGGCGCTGACTTGGGCCAGCCGATAAATGTCTTCGGTGGCTTCCTCCTCCAGCACATCCACCACGTCATCCACGGTGACAATGCCCACCAGCCGATTCTGGTCATCGGTCACCGGCAGCGCCACCAAGTCATAGCGCGACAGCACCTGTGCTGTTTCCTCTTGATCTGCCGCCACATTGATGGAAATTACATCCCGGCTCATAATTTCTTCGATCGTTTGTTCCGGTTCGGCCAGCACCATGGCGCGCAGGCTCACAATGCCGATCAAGCAGCCATAGCGATCCAGAACATAAAGATAATATAGTTCGTCTTCTTGGTGATAGTGCTCTTTGAGAAAGCGCACGGCCTCATCCACGCGCATCCAGCGGCGCAACGACGGCGGCGGATAGTTCATAATGCCGCCCGCCGTGTCCTTCTCATAGGTCAGCAGCTGCTGTACTTCCGAAGCATCTTCCATCTCCTCAAGTAGCTGTGCCGCATCTGCATCGTCCAACTCGCCCAGCAGATCGGTGGCCACGTCGGCATCCATAGCGTCGAGCACTTCGGCCAGCTTGGGCATATCCAGATGCTGGGCCACCTCGACCATGTCCTCTTCATCCATCTGCTCGAAGATTTCGGCCAGCGCCTCTGGTTCCAACTGGGCTGTAATGGCCGCCTGTTCTGCCGGCTCTAGACCGGTGAGAATTTCGGCACTGTCTGCCGGATGCAGTTCACGCAGATATTCGCCCGCGCGGTCCAAATCTTGCTGCTCTAAAAGCTGCTCCATCTGTTCCACGGCATCGTTGATGCTGATTGGCTCCACCATGATTCACCTCCATCCGGTTTGCAGGCGCGCTGGGCGCGCTGAATAAAATACGGTTCTTTCTGCAAGCGGATTTAGAGACGCTGCTCGTTACTCGAAAGCTACGCCTTACGGAGAGCGGGTATCCCTATTCGCCGTCTTTGATGAACGAATGATGCTCGTTCGTCACCATGTTCTTGGCTCGACGCATAGAGCAGCTTCCGCGCCAAGGTTCAAGAGGCCGCGCATTGCGCAAGTCCCAGGGGAAATGCATACGCACGCACAGGTTGATACCTGCGAGAGGGTGAGATAGCGAGGAAAAGAAAACGCCAACTGTTTTTAGCAGTTGGCGCTACGAGTGCGGAAAAAAGATGAACGCATCCAGCATTAAATCTGGATTGCGCTCTTGAGGATGTTACAAAAGCAATCCAGACCTGCCAGACGCGGCCACATTTCTTCCCGGCTTCGTTCCTCGTCCCATCTCGTTGGGCTGAGCAATGGCCGGTCGTCGTTCGCCGCTGCAGATTTGATTATAGAAGCGCTCTGGGCCGTCATTGCCCGCTGAACGCTGGTCGATAGCCTGTGATGCGCCCCACTGCCCAACAGCGCGTTGCGCAAACACGCGTCTACTAGGTAAGGGGACAGGACTATCAGGGTCGGGTTGGGCTTCCGCCGTGGCCCGATGCGAAGTTGTGTTTGTTCCGTTCATTTCCACAATGTGTTAGGACCTGCACAGACTGAATCATCAAATTTATCCCGAAGCGTCCGTCAAATTCTATACGCCGCCTGCTGCGCAAGTCGTCTCCTAAAATGCTACTGAATGTTAACTCTTCTTATACGATTTATTTAGCTCTGTCATAGATGAAAATCGATCCCTCGACTAAAATTGACCATAATCCTTTTCATCTATGCCAACCGCGAGTATATATAATCTTACCGGCTCAATTTAGCACTTTGAACTGCAAAAGTCAAGTGCTCTTAAGCTGAAAATCTTTCAAAATCCTGATCTACTTCATGTGGACTTACCCGCTCATATGCTCCGCCAGACGATGCGATAGCGCAGTGATGGCCAGAGTGGGGTGGCCGGCGCCGCCGGTCACAAAGGCGGCGCTGCTGAGTACGTACAAATTGGGTGACTCGTGGACGCGCAGATGGGCGTTCAGCACGCTGGCCGCGGGGTCGACGCCCATACGGCAGCAGCCAATGTGGTGATGCGCCCATTTTTCGCCGCTGGGATGTACATTTGTCGCACCTAAATCGGCAAATATTTGTTCGACAAGCGCGCTGGCGCGTGCATACGTGGCACGGTCTTTGGCGCCAAAGTCGAGCGAAATGTCGAGTCCCGGATTACCAAAGTGGTTGGTGAGGGCCGGTGAAAGCTGAACGCGATTGGCAAACTGGGGCTCCATCTCCAATGAGGCCGTGATATGCAGATTGTCCTTGACATGTGGCCGCCAGTCGATAATCAGAATGATGCTGCCCAGTCCGTCGGCTTTGAACGATTCGTAATATTGATGCGAACGTACCAAGTGGCGCTGGGTAGGCTGCCGTGAAACGGTCCCCGTATAGCGGAACTGCGGATGCTCGCCAAAGAAGCGGCCCACCAAATCATGCTGATTGCCAATGCCCTGCGGATGGCTGGGCGATGTGGAGAGCAACAGCAGCCGCGCGCTCTCCACGGCGCCGCAGGCCACCGCCACGCGAGCGGCGCGCACCACTTTGGCGCGGCCGCGCAGATTCTTCACCTCTACGCCGCTAACTGAGCCATCGTCTTCCACCAGGAGCCGGGTCGCCGTGGCGCCGCTGACCAATGTGGCATTGGGCGCAGCCGTAAAGGCCGGCAGCAGCTCTTCGGCGGCGCGCACGGGGCCGCCACCCACGGCGCTGGTGGAAGTAGGCGCTACATCCACGCTCAGACCGATGGCGCTCAGATAGTCTTGAATCTCAGTTTCATCGGAAATGTTGGGCAAGGGCAGCGCAGAGCGCCGCGGGGCTCGATAGGCGGAAAAGTCCGCTCCGGCCACGCGCAGGGTGCGTTCGGCCATTTCGTAATAGGGCTCCAGCTCAGCATAGGTGATGGGCCAAGCCGCGCCGGCGGGTGTATAAGCATTGGGCGCAAAGTCAATGGGGTGCAGGCGGGCGCAACGGCCGGTCCAGATGTTGGAGGTGCCGCCCACGGCGCGCACGCGCGTGCTCACCAGCGGATAGTCCACCGGCCCGATGCTGCGATAGGCGTCCACAGCGTTGAGGCGCGGGTCCACCTTGTCCTTGGGCAGATAGAAGCCCGATTCGAGGATGACGGTGCGCAGTCCCTGCTGCACCAGCAGCCGTCCCAGGTTGGCCCCAGCCGGGCCGGAGCCAATAATGCACACATCGTAATAGGGATTGGCGTCAAACGCGTCCAGCGAGATGCGTTTAGGTTCGGGTTTGACGTATGAAAAAAGCGCTTTGGGATCAAGACGGCCCGCCAGCAGACCACCAGCGGCAACCGCCAACGAGCCCAGTAGGAATGTGCGTCGGGATGTAGACATGGGTGTTTTCCTCATAAATTTATGTATGACCGGTCACATGGTGACTGAGCCTGTCGAAGTCACCATGTCAGCCGGTCACCTTGTCATCTATTTTGCCTGACGTGGCGGCAGGCTTGTGTAACAGTTTGCTGTTGTGGAGGCATTCGAATAGGTTATACCTACGCCTTGGCTCGCCGGGCGATTGGCAGATAGAGCCGCCTTTCGGTGCGGATGACTGGCGGTGTCTCCGGCGTGCTTGTGCTTGTGGATACAGGCGCAACATCGGGTTCAAATGTGACCGCAGAGGTGGGGTTTGGCAGGGCCGTAACGGTGACCGCCGGTGAAGGCGTGTGCGTCATAACCGGCGGTGCAGTTGACGGCGGCGCCGTGACCGTAGCTATAGCCGTAAAAACGGGTGTCATGGTGGGGGAAGGTACGGGTGCGGCCGTCTCCGTCGCCGAGGCGGTTGGCGTCGGTTGCCGGTAGCGGAGTTGGCGTCCACATGGATGTCGATGTGGGTGTCGACATCGGCGTCCATGTGGGCGTCCATGTAGGAGTGGCCGTGGGGGCGGCGTCCACGAAGGGGTAGTTGTGGCGATTGGTGTCGCTGTTGATGTAGCGATGGTGGATGTATTGCCGCCGGGCAGCAATGGGTCGAACGTCTGCAAGGTGACTTGGCGGATGGAGAGGGGCCATCGTTGGCGTCAAACGCCAAATAGAGGGTGCGGCCATCGTCACTCATCCACTTGGTGGGGAAGGTGCCCACGGCGCCGGGCGGATGGTCCCACAGATCGGTATAGTAGACTACCGTCCACGGCCCCCACGGTTCCGGCGCATCATAAACGCCAAAGCCGCCCTCATAGCGCTCATCGGGGCCGGCCACGTTGATGCCCTGCCACCAGAGATAGCGTCCCAGCGCCGCGTTGTAGACCATCCCCGAGCGGCCCGCCTTTGCACCCACGGTGGAAAAGACCGCGCCGCGCTGTGCAATATCCGCGGTCCAGATGGGATCGTTGTTTTCATCGACGGCGCGCAGAAATTCATAGGCGTAGCGATTGGCAATCTGCGTTTTGGGGACGCGCGTCAACACAAAATCTTGATACGCGACGTAAGCGCTGGGACCATCCGGCGTGACCATATAGACATAGTCATCGCGGGCGCCGGCGTAGTTGGGGCCAAAGTTGAGAAAGGCGCAGTAGCCAAAGTCGGCAAAGAGCCAGTCGCTCCACTGCCAGCTTTGGGCGTGGTCGGTGGACCAGGCCAACTGGCAGCCTTTGCCCTTGGTGACCACGTTGCGCACCCACATGTAGAGCACGTTATCCACCATAAGCAGGCCGCTGTTCTTCTTGCCATTGGCGCCGCCGCCATAGGGCTGCTCATCGGCCGAGCGCATGTTGGTCCCCACCACGTTGGGCGGCGAACCGCTAATGCGCCCAAAGCCCATGCTGATCTTCTCTAGCAGCTTGGGCTCGAAGCCTTTGCCATCCCCATAACCCGAGTAGAGATGGCCATCATCGGCCCAGGTGGGCGTCCAGTTGTCGCTGTCTACACCAATGCGCGTAATGGTGGCGGTGGGCGCCCAGCTAACGTCGATTATCACAGGGCTGGGCGGGACCGGCTCGCCGGGCTGCGACGCCCGCTGCACCAGCACCTGCGCACGGCCCAGCACGCTGGCCGCGCCGCTGTCGGAGACGCCGCGCGCCGCAAGGGTATAGACGCCGCTGGGTGCATTTTGCCAGACATAGCGCCAGGGCGCCTCGAGCAGCGTGGTGATCAAGTCGCCATTGGCATAGAATTCAACTCGTTCCAGGGCGGCGTCTTGGCCCATCTCCATTTCAATCATAATGGCCTCGCCCGCCGCAAATACGGCCCCATGCGGCGGCGAAACCAACTTCCCATCTGCGGCCGATTGCGCCAACGGGCGCGCCACAGCCACGGCAAACTGCCCGACCAGCAGGCAGGTCAGAACAGCCAGGATTGCGGGGGGCATCCAGCGAGTATGCATGATATTCTCCTGTGGGATGACACAGACACAGTGAATGTCACCTTGTCATCCGGTCATCTTGTCATCTTTTCACGCTGAGGGGGGGACCGGGCTAGACCGGCAGGAGGGCAATGCGGTGGCGGTGGGCTCAGGATGATTTTTAGGGCTTATGCGGTTGGCGGGGCAGCCCAAAGCTGACCCGCCAACCGATTGACTAACTAACGAACGAGTCCATGGCAAAAAGGGCAGAATGGCGATGAGCGCCAAAATACACAAAAGGCTCAGAACACAATTTTTAGGTATTTTGTGGCCAACTTTAGTTGGCTTTGTGGCCATTGATAGTTTTTGAGTAAGTCATAAATCCTTTATGAATGGGTTTCCCATTTAACTTTTCTAAAGGCGCCATAAAGGGCAAGAAGCGCCGCCAGAGTGTTTGGGTCGGCTGGTCGAAGCCGAAGACGGCTACACTAGGTATTCTACTCATTTGCTTACGTTATTCGCTTCAATTTCAGCCAAAACGTCCAGGCCAAGTTCATAAGCATCCCATATGGTAATATCACCACTGGTTTGAATCTTGATCCTTGATGCTCTAATTGATGATGCAATTGTGTCGATTGCTCGTTGTGCCTGTGTGACATTATTCGTTAACTTTGCCTCTGCCAAAAGCGCAACATTCGGTGCAAGTAAGCCGGGCCTAAAATCGGGTTCATTTTCAAGCAGAATCGTACCATATTGGGTCGTTTTCGGCAATATGTTTCAAATGCAAAGCAAACCAGATTAGAAGATGCATAATGGGTGAATCGCCATGTGGGATCATGGAGGTCACCTCACATCGCGCGGCATTTCATAGGCGCGCTCAAAATAAATGTTGGGCCAATTAATTCACCAGCCAGGCGATAATAATTGGCGATTGCCATCAATTCCAGCCTTGGGGTTTTTCCTACCTTCAAAGTGCTAATACGCAATTTGGCGGCATGTTTCAAATACTTTTTGGCTTTGGGATTGTTCATCCAATGCAGAACCCTACCTACCCTCTCATTTTCTCTCTCCATCTATTTGGTTTTTTTTCTAACTTCGCCTGTGCCTCAACAAGTTCCTTTGAAGTTGGGCGTTATTGAATTTTAGATTATCACGATTAATTGGCCCTACATTCAATATAGATAGAGAATGACTGTAAAAACATGATTGGCGAAGGGAGAAAACGTTTCGGCTTTTACCATTCATGTTTACAGTCATTACATGGATTATTCACCTTCAAGCGAATAGATTCTCTACATTTTCCTTACTGAGGATTTATTAAATAAGTATGCACTCTTGTCGCATCTTGAGTCAGCCTGTTTAAAACATCATCAACTCTACCAATTTCCGCTATTAGTCGAGAATCCAATGATGATAGCTTCATAGTCCCCCGCATTGTTAGTTGCTACGTCATCAAGCTGTTGTACAGCATCATTGAGTTTTGCATTGGTTGGATTTGCTAGAGCGGCTGCCTCTAGAGGGTCCAAGTAATTGTCATAGTAATCTGTTGTGTTACCGTCGTGATGGTTGATACGTAGGCACATTATTAAGTTCGCCTTTGAATCGAGAGTTAGTAAAGTTGGTTTCAACCACATCAGTTGCCTTCACTTCGACAATAACGGTCTGCTATTCTTGCGCTTCACAATATCAGGACCTTTGCGATGAACGCCACCACCTGGGTATAGCTCAAGATTACGCTGTACATAAAGAATCTCATACCCTTCTCTGTTTCCAAAACTTGCACAGCCGCTTTCATTGCAACGTTCAGCCACATTGTCGCCCACCTTCCACAGGCTGGCATCATTGGCTTTGGCCTTGATCGCTTGTAGAGCGTTCCGCTTAACTCAAAATGCTTGATTTCACCACCCTGTTGGAGCATGCGGTTGATGACAGCAGGATTGCTGGCCCGCTTGGCTACCCGTTTCAGTATGTCTGGATGCAGAGCGTCAATGGTCTCCTGGCTGTAGCCGATGGCCTAGTAAGCAGCTTTTTAAAGAGGTCAAACTGAGTCAAAATCGCTCTGTTCTCAAAGGTGCGCATGGTCCAACGGACGAGGGCAGCAATACTTTGTAACCTTTGGCGTTTCTAGGCAAAACTTGTCATTTTTCCCAAAAACGGTTGCCACTTTGGAGCCATCGCCAACCTTAAGAAACGAGTGCCAAAACGCTCAATGCCACGCTTCACATCTCCTTGAATTGCGTCCGCAACTGCATCGCTAATATCGCCTACCGCAGTAAAGCCGCTGACCAACCATCCCGCCATATAGTACACGGAAAGATAGGTATCCTCTTCCATCCAACCAAGTTCCACAAATGACTCACCTGCTTCACCAAATGCTAGACCTGCCAGGGCCATTTGGCCAGCTATTAGCGCCGGGATCAAAATAAAATGGACGCTTCCTTTTGCGTATTCCACATCATCGCGACGATGATCACCATCAGGATTTGGATCAAGTGGATCAAAGTCGTTGTTAAGCTCCAGTAGATCGGAGAGCGTATCCCCATCCGTATAGCCTCGATTTGGGCTTGTACCAATGTCTATTTCTTCAGAATCGAGCAGACCATCATTATCTGTGTCCATTGCGTTGATTGGTGGTAACTTGATAATGAAATCCTGAGTCACCTTCGATCAGTCTTCGCCACCTCTTCCATCTGATAGCCCATCCAAATCGGTATCCCACGCATTTGGATCGGTAGTAACCAATGTTCCATCACTCTGCTAAAAACCAGCGCATCCCAAACACTCAGCAAGATGACCATCCCATCGGTGTCCTCTTCGGCATTGGCGGCAGTTACTGCATTTTGTATTATTTGCAGACTGCTATTCCATTGTGCTTCCCAGGTTGGCATATGGATCAAAATAAAGATGCCGACAGATGAACTGTCTGCCCAAACCTGGGATGCGTTTGCTCCAGCTCGACCAAGATGCTTAAACTGAACGGTTTCTTCGTCAAAGCGCATCAATTCAAGTCCGTTTGTGTCACCGCCAGGCACCTGTGATACATAAATAGGTAACTTCACCTGCACATTGATTACAGGCCGTTCTGTAGAGACGAGAATGGCAGGTCCGACCTGTCCCGGAAGTTGCTGGAACCGTATCATCTGCATTTGCAAGTCGGCGTACATCAGTTGTTTCGCAAATGTCGCCCACACCGCGCAGATTCACAACGACGTCGCCATCCGATGTTGCGGCGAGGGGATGTGTAAATCTCCAGTCCATCGGGTACGCCATTATTATTGCTGTCCACATCGTTGACATTTGTACCCAAACGCGCCACTATCGTCTGCTAACCATCGTCATCTGTATCAAATTTTGTCGGATCTGAACCAGAGTCACTTTCAGAGCCTTTATCATCAAGCGAGTCCCCATCCGTATCTGGCGTAAGTGGGTTTGTGTGGTGGAGCGTTACCTCGGAGAATATTGGTCAACCCATCGTTGTCTGGGTCTTCGTCTTTATCACTGATGCCATTCCCATCGCGATCTTTTTGGAATGGATCTGAGCCTGTGTGAAGAATTTCGTCTAAGTCATAGAGTCCATCATCATCTCGATCTAGCGCGGTAATACTCCGCTGCTAATTATCTCTAGCCAAGTGATATCCGGACGCAAATGGCATATATAGAGACTGACCAACATAGGAATTGGACGCTAAGTTGAGATTTCTATTAACGCTTGCAACTCACCCGACACCGGCGTCTGGCGCGGACTAATCGGCTGCGTGGGTGTCGGCGTGGGCAGCGGGCTAAAGGGCTGCGTCTCGGCGTGGGCAACGGCGTCCGCGTTGCGGTCGGTGTAGGCGTGGCCAACGGCAAGGTGGGCGTCGGTGCGGGCGTGTTGGTGGGCAGCTCCCGTGGGCGTAGCCGTCGCGGTTGCGGTCGGCGTAGCCGGGTGCGCCAAGCTGATCTCAAAGGTGGCGCGGCGCAGCGAGAAGTTGTCGTCGCCGGAGAAGAGCAGCCAAGCGCTGCGACCGTCGCTGCTGATCCACTTGGGCGGGAAGCTGGCCGTCTCGCCCGGCCCCATGTCCCACTGGGTGGTGTAGTAGGCGCTCTGCCACGGTCCCCACGGCTCGGACGCATAGTAGACGCCAAAGCCGCCCGCCGCGTGTCCGGCCCGCCGTTGTGGGAAGCTGCTGCCACCAGAGACATATCATCGCAGCCCGGCGTTGTAGGAAATGCCCGAGCGCAGCGCTTTGCTGGCGGCGTAAAGACCGCCCCGCGTTGATCTTCACGTCGCTGCTCCACAGCGGATTGTTTGGCGCCGTCCAGCCCCGTAAAGAACCATAGGCGCTGCGGTTGCTCAGTTGCCCCTTGGGCGCCCGCATGAGGATAAAGTGGCTGGCCGCGGTGTAGGCCGATGGGTTGTCGTGCGACACGCTGTAGACATAGCCGTCGCGGGCGCCGTCATTCTGGCCAAAGTTGATAAAGGTGCAGTAGCCGAACTCGCTCAAGACCCAGCTCGCCTCGCTCCAGTGCAGCCCGTGGTCGCCCGACCAGGCCAGCTTGCACTGATGGCCCAGCCGGTCCACGTTGCGCAGCCACATGTAGAGCGTGCCGTCCACCATGAGCAGGCCGCTGGCTTTGCGCCCATCCTTCGCCGTCGCCATAATCGGCTACCGACTCGGCAATGTCACCCGCAATGTTGACGCCGGTAAAGTTTGTCGGCTCGCCGCTGACCGCGGCCAACCCCAGCGACCATTTGGTGCCGCTACAAACGTCGCCATCGCCAAAGGCGGTGTAGAGCAGCCCATCATCACCCCAGGTGGCCGGCCAGTTGTCGGCGCCTCGTGGTCGGGTTGGCGCGATAGACTTCGCCCCACACAATATTTGGTAATGACCAATGGGCCGCCCGGTGTGGGCGTGGGGCCGCCCGGTGTGGGCGTGGGCGTGGCGGCGGTAGCTGTGCAGCTTTTGGCCCAATCCACGGCGGCGGCAAAGAGCGCCCAGGTGGGGACCGCTGTAGGCTGCGCCGTTTTCCAGCGGAAAGTAGGGTTCATCACCGCTAAAGAAGCCAACTCGTTGCCGGCGCCGTGGCGCCCGGCATCATGGCAGCGTTCACCTCATAGCCAAAGATGAGCGCTTTGTTGGCATCATCCACGCTAGTGGCAATGCGTATGGCGCCCGCTGGTGGAACCCCATAGTGAAAGGTGCGGCCACCGCTGGCGCTATTGACCAGTACCGTACCACTCAGTCCTGCGGCTAGCGGATGGCCGCAACCATGAGCTGATTAATGCCCAGCGTACCTGGTCGGCGGGTCGGCAGCGCCGGTCAGGTTCAGCTCGACTCCAGCACCGGATTCCCACACAAGGGCGGGAACCGCTGCCGTGCTCAGGGCGCTGACAAAGGCGGCCGTCACGTTCTGCGAATCCACCGAATCGGAGACCAGCACCAGCGCCTTGCCCGCAATGTCAGATGCTTGGACCGCATCCTGCGCCCGCTTTCGCCACCGCCATGCCCAATTGATTGGTCAGATACGCCACCAGCGCGGCGTCATCGCTGGGCAGCGGGTCGCTGATGCCCACAAAGAGCGCACTGGTAAGACCGCTGCACGTGGCGATCTGCGCCGCTTGCACAAGTGGCTGGCTGGCGGATTGAATCAGGGGAGGTGAATCGTCTGCCCCTGCGGTGAATCTGAAGCGCTGCTGATGGGGCGCGATTCAAACAGCGCTGGGGGAGACGTACTGGACCGTTCACTGCGTCGAACCAGCGGCAGATAGAGATCGTTTTGGCCTGCGGGTGGGCTGTTGACAGGAGTGGCCATATTACGCAGGTTCTTGGGGCGCAGTTGTGTCTATGGACTCAGATCATGGATACACTATTTTGTGCTGAATAAATGGGGGGTAATAAACTTTGCAGAACAAAGAGGAGAATGGAGCGCCAGGCCCAATGGGCCGCTTTCAACGTTGCTGAAGCACGGGGACACTTCCCTTTCTTTAGATGAGGGCTATCGGCGCGACTATACATACACAACACATATAAACTATCAGGCGGAATGGAACGCAGCGTTTACAGACTTCGATGTACGCTCAGTCGAACGATTTGACGGTTCGGCGCAGATGGGGAATACCAAAACCGGCGCGCTTAATACACCGTACCTGAAAAAGGCAAGCGCAAAGATAGCATGTGATTGTTGGGGGTCACCTTTGGGGTGTTGGGTATTACAGGCGGGAATTGCTACTGATGCAACAAAGAGGACGATGTTCTGGTGCGAAGTGTGTTTACTATAACACAGGTCTATTATTATGTCAACCTACATTGTATTAGGTGTCTTTCACTTTGGGGATCCGTCTCGTTCCAAAGTGAAAGACACCTGTTGAAAGAATTTAAAATTAACGTTCAAGTAAACCAAAGATGGTGTGATCGTAAACGCATCGATTGAGAAAGCGATGGAAAAGGGCGTTACACGCCTTCTCCGCCCCCATTCATACAGCCCTGGCCCTTTTCAATCGATACTCCGCCGCCGGTCGATTTATCGCCGTGGCCCCCGCCGTGTCTACTTCGATAATGCGCGCCGACACCGGCTCATACGCCGCCCGCGGCGCCACCGCGCCCTTGGCCACCAGAATGCGCTGCTGCGGCGGCTGGATGCCCACACAGGTGATCTGGTGGATGCTAAAGGGCGTAATACGTCGGCTGTTGAGGACCAGCAGCCCGCCTTGACCCGGTCCGTGACGATTGACTTCGACCACGGCGGTCAGCCCCTGGTTAAAATAGCGACCGCCGCCGTGCCGCCGTTCGGTCTCTTCGTATGTGCCGTCGTGCAGCGTGCGCACGCGGTCGTCAATATGTAATGTGGGCCATGCTGATTGTCGAGCTTGCCGCCCACGCAGCGAAACAGATGCACCAATGCCCGCCGCCAGACAGTGCTGCACCGATTCGGGATCGTAAATGGTGACCACCCAGCCGTTGGCCTTTTGCGCAATCAATTCCTGCAAAATAATGGTGGCGTCACCGGCGCTGCCGCCGCCCACGTTGTCGCCCAGTTCAAAGAGCGCCACCGGCGTTTGCGTGCTCTGCATGGCTTGGCGCACGGCATCCGCTGCATCGGGCGCCGTGGGCATCAGCTCGTCGCGCCGCGCCCACATAAGCTGGCCCAAGCGGTCGGCTTCCCGCTGCGCCAACTCGACGTCGCCATCGCTCACCACCACAATGGATGGCCCCATGGCCGGCACGTCGGCGTATTGATAGCCCGCCGCAATACTGGTCGCCAAAATGCCCGGCTGGGATTCCAGCGCAATGGCCGCGTCCATGAGCGGCTGCATGGGGCCAGCGCTGGTGTTGTGAAACATGATGTTAAAGAGCACGTTGGGTTTGGCAATGGCGCACACGGGATGCACTTCGCCGCGAATGGTGCGCGCCAGCAGTTCCGCCGCTTGCAGTCCACGTTCGGGCTGGTCAATGTGTGGGCAAGTCTTGTATATGATGAGCGCGGTGGCGTCCTGCACGAGCTGCTCTGGCACGTTGCCGTGATAGTCGTGCGTCACCACAATGGGGAAGTCCGGCCCCATCAGCGCCCGCACGCGGCGCACCGTTTCGCCATCGGCTTGCGGAAAGCCCTCGGCCACCATGGCGCCGTGCAGCGCCAGCAGCAGCCCATCCGGCGGATTGGCGGAGGCGCGGGCGCGCTCCAGCCCGGTCAGCAATTCGCCCACCAGCGTTTCATAGGCGTGGCTGGTCAGCGGTCCGGCGGGCGTGGCGTCGGCGGCCAGCAGCGGCGTCAGGTCAAAATCGTATTCATCCGCACCGGCAATGTAGCCGGCAATTTCATGAAACGTGGGGCGATAGTGGTCGATAATCGCCTGGCCGCGCTGGATGCGAAAGCTCTCCAGCGGCGTGGGGTCGGCGGCAAAGGTGTTAGATTCGTGCATGATACCGGCAATGGCGATGTTCATGTGTGGAGAACTCCTTTGGTTGAGGTTTGCGGAGAGGTGATGTGTGGGGTCAATTATATCACACCTACATAAGCGTTAAAGAGCGACGAAAATTTAAACGCAAGAGACGCAAACGACGCTAAAGACGCAAGGGCAATTAACGTTTGCGCCGCTTGCGTCGCTTGCGCCCTTTGCGTTAAAAATAAATTCTCCGTCACTTGACAAACCCAATCGGACCTGCTATAGTCTCTCCACAGCACAATTAAATAGTGATACTCTTATCCAGAGAGGTGGAGGGACCGGCCCGATGAAACCTCGGCAACCCGATGGCAGCGCAGCGTGGCGCGGCTGTGGCAAGGGTGCTAATTCCGCAGAGCAGCTCTGGAAGATGAGAGGGAGATCAACTGGCGCACGCGTCGCAACTTTCGCACAATTTGCGGCAAAGCCAGTTTGATGGCAACGATGGCAAACCCTCTTTCATCCAGAAGAGGGTTTTTTATTTTCAATCTCAACCAATTGGAGGAATCTTAGTATGAGTGATAGTACACGCACCTATGGTTTTAGCACCCGCCAACTTCACGCCGGCCAGCAGCCGGATGCGGCCACGGGCAGCCGCGCCGTACCCATTTATCACACCACCAGCTACCAGTTCAACAGCACCGAACACGCCGCCAATCTGTTTGCGCTGAAAGAGTTTGGCAACATCTACACGCGCATCATAACCCCACCACCGACGTAATGGAGCAACGGCTGGCCAGCCTGGAAGGCGGCGTGGGTGCGCTGGGTGCGGCCAGCGGTCATGCGGCGCAGATGATGGCCATTATGACGCTGTGTGGCCAGGGTGATCATATTGTGAGCAGCAGCCGGCTCTATGGCGGCACCTATAACCAGTTCCTGCATACCTTTCCGCGCATGGGCATCACCACCACCTTTGTGGACCCCACCAAGCCCGAGGAATTTGAGAAGGCCATCCAGCCCAACACCAAAATTCTTTATGGCGAAACGCTGGGCAACCCGGATATTACGGTTTTCCCATTTGAGGAAGTGTCGGCCATCTCCAAGGCGTACAACATCCCGATCATGATCGACAACACCTTTGCCACGCCCTATCTGTGCCGGCCCTTCGAGTGGGGCGCCCATGTGATCACCCACAGCACTACCAAATTCCTCAGCGGCCACGGCACGGCCATTGGCGGCGCCATTGTGGATGGCGGCAACTTTGACTATACCAGCGGGCGCTTCGACAACTTCACCACGCCGGACCCCTCCTATCACGGGCTGGTTTATAGCGATCTGGTGGGCATGGGGCTGCCGCCCTTTATCATCAAAGCGCGCGTGCAGATTCTGCGCGACGTGGGCGGCAGCCAGGCGCCCTTCAACAGCTTCACCACGCTGCTGGGCATCGAGACGCTGAGCCTGCGCATGGAGCGCCATGTCTCGAATGCGCAAAACGTGGCCGAGTTCCTCAACGACCATGCCAAAGTCGTATCGGTGGCCTATCCTGGCCTGGCCAGCCACCCCGACCATGAGCGGGCCAAGAAATATCTGCCCAAAGGCGCCGGCGCCATCCTGGGCTTCCGCATTGCGGGCGGCCGGGCAGCGGGCGAAAAGTTTATCAACTCGCTCAAGCTGCATAGCCACGTGGCCAACGTGGGCGACGCCAAGAGCCTGGCCATCCACCCGGCCAGCACCACGCACAGCCAGCTCAGCGAAGCCGAACTGCTCTCCGCCGGCGTCACGCCCGACTTCGTGCGCCTGAGCGTGGGCATTGAGGATATTGACGACATTCTGTGGGATCTGGATCAGGCGTTAGCTGCGGCGAGCGTAAATGGGAAAGGGGAAGGGGAGAAAGGGCGCGCCGAATAGCGCCTCTTCTCCCTTTCCCCCTTCCCCTTTCTCCCTTCTCCCTTTCTCTTCAAAAACATGAACACAACCAACCAAACCCCATTCCCCGCCGACTCGGTCGGGCTGGTTTCGCCGAACTGGTTTACCTTTGCCGAGAATGAGCCATTTCGTTTGGAGAGCGGCGCGGCGTTGAGCCCGGTGACGCTGGAGTATGAGACCTATGGCCAGCTCAATGCACAACGTACCAACGCCATTTTGATTTGCCACGCGCTCAGCGGCAGCGCCCACGCCGCGGGTACAATGAAGTGGACGACCCCAAGCCGGGCTGGTGGGATGACTGCATCGGGCCGGGCAAGGCCTTTGACACCAACCGCTTTTTCGTCATTTGCAGCAACGTAATCGGCGGCTGCTATGGCTCCACTGGCCCCGACGATTTCGACCCAGCCAGCGGCCGCCCGTACGCCATGCGTTTTCCGTGGTGACGGTCAGCGACATGGTGCGCGCCCAGGTCAAGCTGATTGACCATTTGGGCATCGACAAGCTGCTTTGCGTGGCTGGCGGCTCGTTTGGCGGCATGCAGGTGCTGGAATGGGCGGCGCATCACCCCGCGCACCCACGCCGCCATCCCCATTGCCACCACGGCCCATCACAGCCCCATGCTCATCGCCTTTAGCGAAGTGGGGCGGCAGGCCATTTACGCCGACCCCAACTGGAATGATGGCGACTATTATGGCGCGCCCAAACGGCCCGATGCCGGGCTGGCCGTAGCGCGCATGGTGGGGCACATCACCTATCTCTCCGAAGAGTCCATGCAGCAAAAGTTTGGCCGCCGCTTGCAGGATCGGGTGCGCTATGGCTATGAGTTCCACACCGAATTCCAAATCGAAAGCTATCTTAAATACAACGGGCTCAACTTTACGCGCCGCTTTGACGCCAACGCCTATCTGTACATTACCAAGGCCATGGACTATTTTGACCTCAGCGCCGAAACTGGTTCACTGGCCGCGGCCTTTGCCAATTCGACCCAGATCAAGTTCTTGGTCATCAGCTTTACCAGCGACTGGCTTTACCCCCCTTATCACAGCAAAGAGCTGGTCAGCGCGCTGACGGCCGCCGGCGCTGATGTGACCTATTTGGACGTAAAAAGTTCATGGGGCCACGACGCCTTTTTGCTGGAAGTGGAAACCATGACCAACCTGCTCAGCGGCTTTTTGGATCGGCTGGTCGTCGAAGAGAAGATTGCCGTTCCCGTGGCCACCGCCGGCTATGTCAACGGCCATGTCAAGAGTCAAGTTGCAAAGGTTCCCGTAACTCCATGACGCACACTGCCGTACCCCAATCCCCAACCCCCGCTCCCCTAACCCCCTCAGCCCCCCACCTGCGCTCCGACCTGGTCGTCATTGCCGAGCTGATTCCGCGGCAGACGCGCGTGTTGGATCTGGGCTGTGGTGATGGGGCGCTGCTCCAATATTTGGTGGAGCAAAAGCAGGTCAAGGGGCGCGGGATCGAGCTGGATGAGCAGAATATTTTGACCTGCGTGCGGCGCGGGTTGAGCGTGCGCCAGGGCAATTTGGAAGAGGGGCTGGCCGACTATCCCGACCACAGCTTTGACTATGTGGTGCTGAGCCAAACGCTGCACTTTCTGGATCACCCGGCGCGGATTCTGCGCGACATGCTGCGCGTGGGCGAATATGCGGTGGTCAGCTTTCCCAACTGGGGCTATTGGCGCTGCCGCCTGGAACTGCTGCTCTATGGGCGCATTCCCAAGGCGCGCAACGTCTTTGAGGATTGGTACGAAACGCCGCGCTGGCAGGCTTTTACGGTGACCGATTTTAGCAACTTCTGCCGCAGCCACGGGCTCAAAATTGAGCAGCAGGTTTACCTCACCGGGCGCGGCAAGCGGATTCAGACGAAATATAAGAATTTGTTGTCGGCCACGGCGGTTTTTACGCTGCGTTCTGTGTAGGGCCGCTCCTCCCCCCTGGCCCCCTCCTCTCCGCAAGCGGAGAGGAGGGAGAAGACGCGCGTAGTGCTCTAATCCGCAGTGAAATCAGGTGGAAAATTGTACTTTCCCCAAATGGCTAGTGAGCGCCGGTTGAGTAGGCTGCGGCAGTTGGCAGCCGTATCGAAACCAAGTGAACGGGTCCCTTAGCCCAATCTGTATTAGGCATAAAAGTATTGCTCACAATCTGATTTCGCTATTGCGATCCCTTCTCAATACAGCCTACCACCGCGGGGCCGTCCGGCCATTCCTCATCGGGCCGAGTCGGGTGGCGGGCGACGCGCATGCCGACGCGCTTCATCACATTGATCGAGCCATCGTTCGAACGATTTGTGTCCGCAAAGACTCGCTTGACTTGGAGTGTATCAAATGCGTACGCAATCAATCGCTTGGCGGCTTCCGTGGCGTATCCTTGTCCCCGCTGCTTGTTTGAGAGCCCGTAAAGGATGGAGAGTTCAAACGATGCATGGCCGTATTCAGCCGGCGTTGCGGGCGTGCTGAGCACTTCTGGCCAGAACAGCGCTTTCTGCTCCGGCGTCCACAGCCACGGATGGAATCCACAAAGCCCCACCAACTGTTGCGTTGCCTTTAAGAATATCCCCCGCGCCCCGAACAATCGGCTCCCGTCATGCCATTCCGCCAACATGATGTCGCGTTGCAGAATCTGCTTGCGCTGTGGCAGCGACACATTGTCGCCGTCCCACTGCATTTCCAGATCCAAAATCTGGTGCGCCGTTGCGGCGTCATCCATGGCAAAGGGGCGAATCAAGAGTCGTTCGGTTTGAAGCTGGTCCATGAAGCGCACCTTTCGTGACAATAGTCAGTCACCGCAACCTATTGAGACGAACCGCAGATTACGCAGATTAACGCAGATGATCTCGCGCGAGAAAAAATCTGCGTCAATCTGCGGAATCTGCGGTTTATTCTTTACGGATAAAATCCCCGCAGTTTCACCGCCTCCACAATGCGTCCAATGGCAATCGTATAGGCCGCCGTGCGCAGCGAATAGTTGGTGCGGATGGTCTTGGCGATGACCTCGTCCAGGTTATCGATCAGCTTATCCTCCATGCGCTGGCGAATCTCGCCTTCATCCCAGAAAAAAGCCTGCAGACCCTGCACCCATTCAAAATAGCTGACCACCACGCCGCCCGCGTTGCACAAAATATCGGGAATCACCGTCACGCCTTTGTCGGCCAAAATCTGGTCGGCCTCGGGCGTGGTGGGGCCGTTGGCGCCCTCGGCGATCACCTTGGCCTGAATGCGATGGGCATTTTCACGCGTGATCTGCCCTTCCAACGCCGCCGGCACTAGCACATCCACATCCAGCTCCAGCAACTCTTGATTGGTCAATTTGTCACCGTCGGGATAATCGGTGACGGTGCCGCTCTCTTTGACGTGCGCCATCAAGCGCCGCGGGTCCAGCCCTTTTGAATTATAGATGCCGCCATATTGATCGCTAACCGCCACAATGCAGGCGCCGCGCTCATCCATAGTGCGGGCGGTCCAGCTTCCCACGTTGCCAAAGCCCTGCACGGCCACGCGGGCGTTGTCGATGCTCAACCCCAGCTTTTGACGCAGCACCGCCCGCGTCACATAGGTCACGCCCAGTCCGGTGGCCGATTCGCGTCCGACCGTGCCGCCCACTGCCACCGGCTTGCCCGTAATGACCGCCGGAATCGAGTAGCCGCGGTGCATGGAATAGGTGTCCATCATCCACGCCATGATCTGCGCATTGGTGCCCACGTCCGGCGCCGGAATGTCTTTCTCCGGCCCCACAAAGGGGCTGATCTCGGTGGCGTAGCGGCGGGTGAGCCGTTCCAATTCGGCCAGGCTCAGGCTGCGCGGGTCCAAAATGACGCCCCCCTTAGCGCCGCCATAGGGCAGATTCATGAGCGCGCACTTCCAGGTCATCCACATGGCCAGGGCGCGGCATTCGTCGAGCGTCACGTCGGGATGATAGCGGATGCCGCCCTTGGTGGGGCCTTTGACCGTGTTGTGATGCACGCGGAAGCCGGTGAACATTTTGGACGAGCCATCGTCCATGCGCACCGGGAAATGCACAATCAGCTCGCGCTGCGGCACGCGCAAATAGGCGTGCAGATGTTCTTCCAGCCCCATGACGTTGGCCACCACGTCGAGCTGGGCTTGGGCCACAGCATACGCGCTTTCGCGCACCTGCGTCGATGCATCGGGTTTCATGTTGGCATCCTTTGTCATATCGTCGGGGAGCAGCCCGCTGGGTAAATGGGGACCATCCAAATGGATCAGCGGCGGCGTCAAATCGGACGCCGCGCCATTTGATTGCGAGGGAGGGGCCGGGGCAATTTCCGGCGTGGATTTGCTGATGTGATCCAGAACCAAATCGCGGCCATTGAGCGTGACGGCAGGCGCTGCCGCGCCATTGGCGCTCGTCAACGTTGACGATGGCCTGCCATTGTTGTTTTTCGCCATTGAAAAACTCCTTAAAAATTTGAATTTAAAAAAGATACTTCATCGCCCCAACCCGTCTGTAGTGAGAATGTGCCTGCATATTTGAGCACCCGCCATTGAATGCCCAACCCGTTGCACATCCCCAACCCGGATTGGCGCGAAAGCAAAACGTAATACTACAACTAGGTCGCCAACACGATCTTGACGCTTGGCGGCCTCTGTTTATGCGTCTATCATACGCCCATGCGCAGCGCATAAACAGTAAGCGGCCTAACGGTAGTTGGTGGTTGGTCACTAGTGACCAACCACCAACTACCGTTCTAATAATTCACTTCGCGGCCCAACACCATCAGCGCCAACGTAACAGCGCGACCAGCCCGCTCAATTATCCGCATCAATTTGCGCCAGCGTATCTTCCGCTGTGCGGCTGGTCTCTTCCAACCGGCCCAACGCACGCTCACCTGCGGCGCGGCAATGCGATTGGACGAACGCTGCACCGATTCAAAAAGGCTGGAAAAATCAACGGCCGCCCCGCCGCGTGGACAGCAAGCCGGTGCGGCGGGCGGCATCCTCCACCAGATCGGCCAGACGCAGGCTGCTGCTGGCCTCGATTTCTAATTGATCGCCTGCCCCGGCGCCCAACCCACGCAGATCGACCACCGCTTCGATTTCGAAGTTTTTGGCAAAGCCCAATTTGCCGGTCAAAAACTTGTCCACATCGGGCGGATAAGCGGGAGCCGCCCCTTCGCTGCCCTCGCCGCTGTAGGCCACAAAGAGGAACGTTTTATACGGGCGATAGCCGGTCTCTTGCATGGTGCGGATGACCTCCAGCATGACGGCCACCCCGCTGGCGTTGTCATTGGCGGCGGATAAAGCGCGCCAGCGGGTGCGGGCGGCGGCGCATCATATTGGGCCATGACCACGATCATCTGGCCGCCCAGATTTTGCGCCTCCACCGCCGGTAAATGGCCGATCACGTGGACCGTCTCCACGCCGCTGCGCACCTCGCCGTCGATCTGCATGGCTGCCGTTTGCGCGGTGTCAAAGGCGAGCACTTCGTCCAGCCCAAGCTGCTCCACGGCGCCGCGCAATGTTTCCACCGTTTGGCCGCTATTGGCCAGCAGCCGATTGGCCGTGGCCTCGCTGATCCAGAAGATGGGCGCTTCCTGGCCGCGCTACGCCGCCAAAGCTGGTGCGCACCGGGTCGCGCGCCGGCAGCGTAAAGCGCTTTTGCAGCAGCGCCGCGTCCTCGGTCACCACCAACATGCCGCGATAGTCGAGACGGGAAAAGCGCACCACATCCTCCGGCGACGGCACAAGCACAATCGACTGGCTCAAATCCAGATCGCGCAGCGCCCGCGGCAGTTGCGACGTGTAGGAGCGGGCGGTGGTCAAGTGGCCGGCGGCCAGAAATTGCACGGTGCCCTGCGCCTGCCCCAGCACGCGAAACGGGCCGGTAAATTCGCTGAAATCGCGCCCGTACACCAGCGCTTCGGCATTGCCCAGCCGCATGGTCGGCAGCGCGGTGAGCTGTTCAAAATCGCGATCGCGTGGCTGAAACCAGGTGAAGTCGCCGCCGGCGCGTTGCAGCCCCAATGTGTCAAATTCAGCCGCGATCTGTTCCGCCGCCCGCTGCACACCCGGCGAACCGAGCGCCCGCCCCATGTTGGCTTCCGCGCTCAAACTTTGCACCTGCTGGCGTGCGGCTGCGCCATCAAACAGCATAGCCTGCTGGCGATAGAAGGCCACGGACCCCGTATTGGCGCGCACCCAGGCCACCAGCGGAATGGCGGCCAAAATCAGCGCCACGGTGTAGCGATTCCCCAAACGGTTGAAGGCCACGCCCAGCCGCTCGATCAAGCGGCGCAGCCCTTCGCCAAAGAGGTTGAAGGCCAGGATGGCCACAAAAAAGGCCGCCGCCGGATAGAGGGCCGCCCACGGGTAGACGCGGGCGTAGAGGCGCACGTTGCTCAACAGCGCCGCCCACTCCGGCACGTCCGAATATTGATAGCGGGCCGCGCCCACGGACAGCTCGGCAAAACCGCCGCCACCGATAAAGATGCCGATAAAGCCCAATTCGCCCAGCAGCATGAGCACCGCGCCCATCTCCAGCGCGGCCAGCGAGATCAGCGCCGGCAGCAGGTGGGGCGTCATGTGGCGCCACACGATTTGGGGCGTGCGCACGCCGGTGGCCACGGCGCTCTCTAAAAAGGGCTGCGGGCGGATGCGCAAAATCTCGCCGCGCACAAACTGCATGATCTCCACCCAGCCCACCAGGCTCAACCCAATCAGAAAGGGCCGAAAGCCACCGCGGATGCCCAGCGCCAAAATCAGCAGCATGGCCAGCAGCAAAATGGGAAAGGCCGCCAGCACCTCGGTGGCCGCCTGGATCAGCCGGTCGGGCCAGCGCCCGCTATGCCAGCCCGCAATGGCGCCCAGCACAAAACCAATCAGCAGCCGCGCCAGCACCACCAGCCCGGCCAGGCTCAACGTCTGCTGCGCGCCGGCCAGCACCAGGCTCATGATGTCGCGGCCCATGACGTCGGTGCCCCACGGATAGAGTTTACCCGGCGCAAAGGGCGGCACGATTAGCTTGCCGTCCACAAACTGAATGCCTTGCGTGGTATACGGGCTGTGTGGCGCGAACTGCGGGCCGAAGAGATACACAAATGCCAACCCCAGCATGAGCAGACCGCCCAGAAGGAACGCCGGATTGCGCACCACGGCCCGCCGCCACAGCGTCCAAGTGGATGTGTATTGGAATGAGGAATTCTCGTCCTCGGTCAAAGACCTGACAGGTTTAAGAAAACCTGTCAGGTCTGCCGCATCTGTGGCGCGTTTATGCGGCAAAAAGCGCCGCGCCCAGGCCCGCACATTGGCCATCCACTCCAGCAGCGCTAGCCGGATTTCGCCCAGCAGATCCAGCAGGCTTTGGCGATTTTGCGGGCTGGCCTGCGCATCAACGGTGCGCAGGCGCGGGTCCACCAGCCGGTAGAGCAGCTCCAGCAGCAGGTTGATGGCGATGATCAGCGCACCAAAGCAGAGCAGCAGCGCAATGGTGAAGTTATAATCGCGCACGGCAATGGCCTTGAGCAGCAGAAAACCGGCACCATTCCAGCCAAAGAAAAGCTCCACCACCGGCAGGCTGCTCAAGGCAAAACGCAGCGACACACCGATAGTGGTGAAGATGGGTACCGCCGCGCTGCGCAGCACGTGATAGAGCAGCACGCGGTCCGGGTGCAACCCTTTGCTGTGGGCCGTGCGCACAAAATCTTGATCCAGCGCTTGCCCTACCGCCACAAAGGTGGCTTTGCATGATCTGCGCCAATGGCACGCCGCCAGCACCAGCACGGGCAAGATCAGATGGTCATCCCAGCCAAAGCCGCCCACCGGCAGCAGCATGGAGCCGGTGGTACGCGTCCAGCGAATGGCCACCAGTTGCAGCAGCAGCGCTACAAAAAAGCTGGGCAGCGACACGCCGATCATAGACCCAACGATCAGCAGGAGCGACCGGCTGCTTTGGCGCTGCAAGGCCGCGCGCACGCCCAATGTCACGCCGACCAACGCGGCCAGCAGCAGCGCAATGCCCAATAGCCCCAGGCTACGGCTCATATATTGCCAGAGCAGTTCGCTGACCGGCTTGGGGTTATTGGCCGAGGTGGCGGCCATGCCCACGCCCAGGTTGCCGGCGGCCAGATTCAACACGTATGCCTGCGTGCGCACAGCCGCCTCGGCTGCCGCAGTAAAGAAGGCGCCGCCGCGCGCCATATCCAGCCCGAAAAAGCTCAAATAGATAATGAGCAGCAACACCAGCGCGCCAAAGGTGATCTTGCGCAAGACGAGCAGCGCCAGTTCGACGGCCACTCCCCACACTTCCCGGACATGATGCGCCTCATCCGCAGTGGACCATGCGGCAACGGATTGTGATGGTTGGGAGTCAATCATATAAATCTATTTCATCAGCGTAAACGTCGAGTGCTATCATCAAGGCTTTACTGAGTTGACGCAATTTGAGGGTGGAAAGATGGCCAACATAGTGTGTCAGCCGATTTTTGGGGATGCTGATGAGCGCATCACAATGGATGCTGCTATGATGGCGCAATCCTTCCTCGATTCCAACTTCAACCTGGGTGGCCAGGGCGTCGTGTTGAGTGTAAATAGGCGCGCAGATCACAGTCGAAAAGCGGGATGCAATCAACGCATCCCGACTGACCACAACGAAATAACGATGCTTACGCAGGTCGTCTCCAGGCGGCTTCGTAATGCGATATATATCGCCCCTTTTCATATCCCGACCTGATACTCGAGAACATCCAGCATTTCGGTATTTAGGTAGTCGGCCTGTTCATTAAGTATAGCGAGATCGCGTTCATTCTCCTGGGCGCGCCGCAAGCGGGCAATATATTCCCAGGCTGCACTTTCCAGAAAAAGAGAACGATTCATCCGCTCATCGACAAATTCGTCAATGGTCTTGAGCAACTCTTCGGTGAGGGTAATTGACGTTTTGATTTTCATACTACCATCATACTACCAGGTTGGTTTGTGCGTCAATTTATAAAAGTGGGATAAGGCCATGCCGAGAATTGGTGACAACATGAGAAGCTCCAATTTCGCTTGCAGATGACGCTAAATCTGTTATACTCATGCGTGATGTGTAGTGTGTATACCGA
>JAWKON010000004.1:0-223639 GCA_041391125.1 Caldilineaceae bacterium | reverse complement strand
GCTTCCAGCCGGAAAACCGGGCGCAGATCGCGGCCGGTGACCACCTGCATAGCCTCCAACATGGTGAGCCCCGCCAGCGGAACCTGTGCAAATGCGTCCACGCAAGCCTGCAAATGGGGTTGTATCCGCACCCATTCTGGCTCCACCACCGTTTGCCACATAGTTTGCAAATGGGTGACCAGCATCTCCTGCAATTGGGCGGGTTCGTTGAGCAATCTATGAAAATCTGCGGCATCCGCCGTATCAATCAAATCGTCTTTACCGCGCACGCGCTGTGCCCAAAAACTCGTGAATTTTTCAACGTCGGCCAGGAGCAGATCTGCAGAAAGGGCTGGCATAGGGAGGGCGTCATAAAAGACGCGCAGATGCACTGAGTGAATAAGCTGTTCGAACATGCGATTGCGCAGCGCCACGGCATCCTGGGCGGCCAATGCATCCAAATAGGCCGGGAATGAGGCGGTGGCTGGACCGCGTTCGGCCGCGTTGGTGAGAGCGTCCAACCATAACCAGCGCATTAAAAAGTTGTGGCGGGCGCGCAACTCCGGCGCAAGTTGGCGCTCGCTTTGCACCACCCATTCATCCGTGCCGCCATAATCCCGCGGATCGCGCAACGCGGCCATAGTGATCAGAATATTGTAAACCGGCTCCATTGCCACAGTGACCTTGACTGTCGGCGGAACCGGCATCAACGTTGGGGCTGCCAATGCAATCTTTCCTTCTGTATTTGTGACTATTCGGCGTGGCGTCGTTGGGAAGAGATGCCTTTGTCCGCACTATGATTTATGTGATTTTATGAATGCTTTGCTTTTGTCTGCTGGCCTGCACTGTTATTTCCTGATCGCTCTCCGCAATCATAGCTCATCACCTAATCATTTACATCACAGTCTAAGAAGTTGTTGTCGTCATGGGCTCAAGCGCCGGCTGCTCCATCTCCTCGACCTTCTGAATCGGCGCATAATCGGGCAAAATGGTCTCTATATTGCGCACCACTGGAATCAGATAGCCGGTGGCCGCGGCGATGGCGCCCAGCACGCCCGTGATGACCAAAATCAGCCCAATACCAGCGCCGGGACCCACCCCTACCAGCCAGCCGAAGGTCGCCGCCCAGCTTTCACCCGGCTGCATCAGCGGCTCAAAGAGCCGGTCGGCCAGCGGGCCAGCCGACAGCATGGCCAGCGGCGCCGTGATCTGCGCAATCAAGCGGCGCGTGGCAAAGACGCGGCCCTGCACGTCTGGCGCCACTTTGCTTTGCCAAATGGCCTGGTTGGAGCCGTTGAGAATGGGCATCAACGCCATGCTGCAAAAAGCCCCCATCATCCACACGTACTGGCTCTGGCCCATCCCCAAAACCACAGAACCCAGCAGCGATGCCCCAATCATGCCGATGAGCACGCCATGCACTTTGCGCTGCGGACCGCCCCACGCGCTAAGCAGAAGGCCGCCCGCCAGACCGCCAATACCCAACGTGGCCTGAACAGTGCCCAAGATTACCTCATTGTTTCCCGTGCGCGCTAGAATCAGCGGCGCCAGCAGCACCCAGCTATAGGCGCCAAAAAGGTTGGCCAGAAAAAACATCATCTGCATCCCCAAAAGGCTGGGGCGCGCCCAAATGTATTGAAAACCATAAAGTGATTCCCGCCAAATAGTGCTTTGCGCCGCCGAACCCACATCGGTGGCAGCGGGCTGCGGAATGGCAACCAGCAGCACCATCACCACGGCAAAAAGAAAAGTGACAATATCGATCAGCATGATGCCGTCAATGTGGATCAATGTCAGCAGTAGGCCGGCCAGCAGAGGCGCCGCAATGGCTGACGCCGACTCGGCCACCGACATCATGCCGTTGGCGCGGCCATATTGCTCTTTGGTCAGCATCATGGTCATGGCGGCGGAAAAGGCGGGGAATTGGAATGCTTCAAAGGCCCCGGCCAGCCGCCCAGCGTAAAGATGCCAGATTTGCAGACTGCCCGCGGTATAGAAGCAGTAGCAAAATGGTAGTGGCCCCAGCAATGAGATCGCTGAGCATCACCACCATTTTGCGATTCCAGCGGTCAACCAGTGCACCGGCTACCGGACTCAAAATCACAAGCGGACCAAAGGAAAAGAAGGCCACCAAGGCAAGCGCCGTAGCTGACCCTGTCTCCTGATAGGCCCAAATTGTCAGTGCAAAGCGCGTCATACCGGTGCCTAGCAGAGAGACAAGTTGCCCTATCCAAATCAACGTAAAGCCCTGCATACCGTGCAAAAGTTTGCGATCAGAGTATTCATTGGCTTCCCTTTTTAATTTCTTGAAATATTGAGAAATTAAAATAAAGAATAATATGCTGCGATCTGTTTGTCAAGCAGATTTGTCGTGATGGGAGCGCTTCAGGTTGCGGGGCAAGCTGTAATGCCTGACGCTCTTCCGTTGTCAGCGACTTTGTATTACTTTTGCGCAATGCTTTAGGCAGGTTGCGTCTGACCGCGCTTTCGGTGGCGATCAATTGTGGATTTCATCGCCGCTGGCCAAAGGTGGCGAAACGGCTTGTAAGCGGTGCCGGGGTCATCCGCAATGAATCGATTAAACGAGAGGGTTGTGGCAGAGATGCTCGCGCTCCTCCCATTCGCCCTCCATGAGCGCCGGACGCTTTACAATCGAGCCAACTGCTGCCTGGTGACTGTCGCGCTGGTGAGCGGGACGACACAGCGCGCTAGCGCCAAACATGCCCACGGGCGTCACGGCGACTCACGCCAAAACGTTTCTTGCATCGCAATGCTTGCATGAGGCTGGCACAAGGTGCGCAGGAGAAAACCAGGAATAAAGCGGAATCCACGCCATGCCCGACGCCGAACCGAGATGCTACTTTCCTGTTGCTGGAATCGCGCGCAACTCATCGTTGATCTGGCGATAGATTTTGCGGTTGGCGGCTGGATGCCGACGGCTTCGGTGACCTCACCATTGATCTCGCTCGAACAAAACGTTGATGGTGAGATCGTCAAACACAATGAGCAAATCAATGGCCCCAACTGCTCTTGCTGCCTCGGGGGCAATCGGCAGCCCACGGGGGCCGGTTACGGCCAGAATGCTGCCCCACGTGATTAGTGCGAGTGAGGCAAAGTAGATCAGGATTGCGTGTTTTTTGATAAAATGTATTTATGGTCTTCACGATGTTCCCTCTTTCAGCCCCAATGCTTCCAGCCAGCGCAGCAACAGCAGCCCCAGCCCGATCAATATCACCGTGCCAAAGAAGTTGAAGGTGTAGCATGGCCGCTCCGGCAAGAACGTATCGAAGGCATATCCTTTCTCGGCGCCATAACGCACGGCCAGCGCCGTGAGCGGCAGCGATGCCGTTGCCCAGATACGCTATAGATTCAACGACCAGCAGCGCCAGGGCGATCCAAAGCCAAAGACCCTGGGCCCATGTGATGCCAGCATAGACGAGCACAAAGGTTGAGGCGGCCATTACCAAATAGATGGCCGTATGTACGCTGCGGATGAGCGCCAGCATTTGGCTATCGGTCATCTTGTTGCTCCCTGTAGAATCTGCCCATAAAAATATGGAGCTAATTTCCGGATCCAAAACACATCTTACAACAGACACAGGCGTCTCACTTCCATCAGTTGCCCGGGTCATGCACTGGCCATTTGGGGAGCTATGCGCGGCCGACCAGCAGCAAGATCAATCGAGGAAGATCCTCCGATTTGTGAGTCTAGTCTGCAGTGGTGGAAGTACACCAGTAGTGTAGTAGGACGGTAGAACAGTAAGACAGTAAAGACAGTAAGACAGTGGGCAAGCCTCAGACACTGTCTTACTGACTATGGATTTATTGATGCGTCCTGTACTAGTATGTTTTTGGAGGTATAATGGTTAGACAGAATATGGCTGAAGGAAGGTAGATCAACTCTTATGCCCCCGCACCAGCGGATTGACGCGTCCGCGGCTGCCCGCCCGCGGCAGTGTAAATGTGAACTCTGTGCCTTTGTTCACCTGGCTGCTCACTTTGATCTGGCCGCCGTGCGCCTCCACAATGCCCTTGGCAATGGCCAGCCCCAAGCCGGAGCCGCCGGTGGCGCGGCTGCGCGACTTTTCGCCGCGGTAGAATTGCTCAAAAATGTGGGGCAGATCGCTGGCGGGGATGCCGTCGCCCGTGTCCGCCACGCTCACTTCCACTTCGTTGCCCACCACTTGGGCGTGGACCTGCACCTTGGCGCCGCTGGGCGAATAGCGGATGGCGTTGCCCACCAGATTGGCCAGCACCCGCTCAATATGGCGGGCGTCCAGCACCACGGGGTCTAGACCGGGCCGCACCTGGCCGCTCAGCTCAATGCCTTTTTCGATGGCCTGTTTGGAAAAGCCCTCCAGCGTATCCGAAATCAAGTCGGAGAGCGAATTGGGCTGTTTGTCCAGCCGCAGCCCGCCCGCATCCATTTGGGCCAGGGAAAACAGGTCGTCCAACAGAATGGTCAGCGCACCAATGTCGCGCTTGGCCGTGCGCAGATAGCGGTCAATAGTGGCCTGATCTTCGACCACCCCATCGGCCAGCGCCTCCAAAATGGCGCGCACGGAAGCCAATGGCGTGCGCAAATCATGGCCCACCCAGGCGATCAGATCGCGGCGCATCTTTTCAAGCTCGGCCTTTTTGCGCGCTGCTTCTTCCAATTGCCGAGCCATCATGTTAAACGCGCGCGCCAACTGCGCCATCTCATCGCGCCCGTTTGTATTGACACGCGCCTGCAAATTGCCGGCGGAAATGGCGTGCGCACCCTGATTGAGCGCCTTAATATTATCGGTGACGGCGGTGGAGACAAAATAACCCAGCGAAATGGCAATGCCGGTGGCGAAGAGCAGCAGCACCGCCGCCAGTTGCAGGTCGTGCTGATTGATAAACATGAGCGTGGCTGTGAACCATACATTAATAAAAGTGAGGATGCCGCCCAACACATAGCCGCTGATCAGCGTCCAAATGAGCCGCGGCGACTGATTGAACCAGCCCAGCCGGTACGCGCCAAAGCCTACCAACAGCGAGCCCGCCGCCGTAATGCTCAGGAAGATGAGCATGGCGCGCGCGTCCTGCACCGGTGGGTTCATCACCAGCATAAAGACGCCCATGGTGATCAGCAGCGCCGCCAGCACGCCCAATAAAAAACGCCACGGCAAGCCCAGCCGCCGCGGCTGTGGAAGAGATGATGTGGTTAAGAGTATACCGTTCATGATTTATGGCTCAATGGGTGGGCAAGGAATGAATTCCCAGCCTGTCAAAGCAAACGTGCTAAAGCACGTTATGGCCATGGCGTCTAACCGGTTTTAACCGGTTTCCCATGCCAGCCACAGAATTCATTCTGTGGTCCGCTTTATGGCTCAAATTTGTATCCCACACCCCAAACTGTGTGGATATGCACCGGGTTTGACGAGTCAGCCTCAATTTTTTCACGCAGCCGCCGCACGTGGACGGTGACCGTGCTGGGATCCAAGTATTCGGTTTCGCCCCACACGCGGTCCAGCAGTTGGTCGCGATTGAAAACCTGACGCGGGTGGCTGGCCAGCAGCCACAGCAGGTCAAACTCCTTGGCCGTGAGCATGATTTCCTGGCCTTTGGTTTCCACCAGCCGCGTCACCGGGTTGATGATCAGCCCTTTAAATTCCAGCGCCCTCTCCTCTTTGGCCTGAGTGGGCGCAGCGTGGGTGCGACGCAACACCGCGCGCACGCGGCTTACCAATTCCTGCGGGCTAAAGGGTTTGACCATATAGTCATCGGCCCCCATCTCCAGCCCCAGGATGCGGTCGGATTCCTCCTTGCGCGCCGTCAGCATGATGATGGGCGTATCGCCCTCGGCGCGCAGCCGCCGCGTGATCTCCATGCCGTCCACGCCGGGCAGCATCAAGTCCAGCACCACCAAATCGGGCAGCGCTTTGGCCATTTCACGCAAGGCTGCCTGCCCATCATGCGCCACCGTAACCTGATAACCAGAACGCGACAGATAGAGGCTCACCACTTCCACAATGCTCGGTTCGTCGTCAACAACTAGGATTTTGGGGCCGTTCATGGGTGTATTTCCCTTTACTTTGACAAGGTGACCGGGTGACCGGATGACAAGGGGATCCGATGACCGGGTGACTTCGACAGACCCAGTCACTTTGTCATCTTGTCATCTTGTCACAATTCCCCTCAATTGTCGCGGCCAAAGATTACGCGATTGAGACAAAATTATTGCGTAACTATTACAGAATTGGATTCCGCATAGTCGGCCAGCGCTTTTTGGAGCGCCCGGACGAGATCACGAACGCCGCCGGGATAGCTGCTGGCGACGCTGAGATCGGTCAAGTTTTGTATGGCGGCGTTGGGGACTGCAATGTCTATTTGCGCCAAGAGGTAACTTTCGGGGATGCCGGTGCTGTTGGCAATATAGCGAATGCTCATCCAATCGTCAATTTGTGCCAATCCCGGCGGCGTTGGGTTGGCGCGGAAGGCCAAGATGGCGGTCTGCACTTTATCCACAATGGCTGGATACTCGCCATTTTCAGACAGGCCAAAACCATAACGACTGTTTAATTGCCCCAATGTTGGCTCATCATCGGCTCCCTCTGCTGGGATGCCAAGTTGCGCATAGAGGAACGACTCGGGAACACCATAAGAAACGCTGGCAAAGCGCAATGTCATCCACGCCCGCACCGCTTTGACATCCGGCGCGCCCCTTGCAAATAACTGTTCGCGCAGAAATTGCTGTTGCTGCGCGCCAATTACAATGTCATTGACCGTATAAACCAGAAAACCAAAAAGAGCGACTACAATTATCGAACCCACAACCCGCCGCGCAATTAGCTTGCCAATTGTCGCGCTGTCCGTAGGTCGGTTACGCACTGTCGATGGAGTAAAACGATGTTCGAGTTCCCTGGAGTCCATGCCGTAATCTTATTCGTGTTTATTCCGATTGCTTTGACAAGATGACAAGATGACCGGATGCCGGGATGATCTCATCTGCTCATCCTGTCATCCTGTCATCCGGTCACCCGGTCATCCTGTCATCCGGTTACCCTGTCATATTGTCCATCAAAACCTGACTCCTACTATACTGACTCATATACAAATCGTAATAGAAACCCTGCCGATCGAGCAACTCTTCATGCGTGCCGCGCTCAATGATGCGATGGTCATTGACCACCAACACTAGGTCGGCTTTGCGGATGGTGCTGAGCCGGTGCGCGATCACAAAGGAGGTGCGCCCTTCCATCAGCCGCAGCAGCGCTTCCTGCAAATGAATCTCGGTGCGCGTGTCGACGCTGCTGGTGGCTTCATCCAAAATGAGGATGCGCGGGTCGGCCAGAATGGCGCGCGCAATGGCCAAAAGCTGGCGCTGGCCCTGGCTAAAGTTGTGCCCCTTTTCCGAAACCTGGGTGCGATAGCCATCGGGCAGCAGACGGATAAAACGATCCGCATTGGAGAGCCGCGCCGCCGCCACCACCTCTTCATCGGAGGCGTCCAGCCGCCCGTAGCGAATATTTTCCAGCACCGAGCCAGAAAAAAGGAACGTATCTTGCAGCACAATGCCCAACTGCTGGCGCAACGAATCCTGCTTGATCTGGCGCAGGTCGCGGCCATCCAGCAGAATGGCGCCTTCCGTCACGTCATAAAAGCGGCTGAGCAGGCTGATGATGGTGGTTTTGCCGGCGCCGGTCGGTCCCACCAGCGCAATGGTCTGGCCCGGCTGTGCCTCCAGGCTCACGTCCATGAGCACCGGCTTGCCTGGCGTATATGCAAAGCTTACATCCTCAAATTTGACCGCGCCCTGCAATTCCACCTTCTGCGCATCCGGCGCATCCTGCACGCTGGGCGCCGTATCCAACACGGCGAAGATGCGCTCGGCGCCGGCCATGGCCGATTGCAGCCCGTTGTAGAGCATGGCAATGGCGCGCATGGGGCGAAAAAAGTTCATAATATAGACCACAAAGGTGGCGATGACGCCCACCTCCACCAGCCCGCGCAGCGCCAGCCAGCCGCCAAGCAGCGCCGTAATCGAAATGGTCAGCGTGCTCATGGTGGTGAACATAGGCCCCAGCGCCGCCGTAATCACGTCGGCCTTGACGCCCACTTTGCGATAGGCTAGGCTGGCTTCAGTAAACTTTTCCAGCGTATCGGCTTCGCGGGCAAAGGCCTTGACCACGCGGATGCCCGCAATGTTCTCTTCCATGACGCCATTCATGGCTGCAGATTGCGCTGCACCTGCCGAAAGGCCGCCCGGCTGCGTTTGGTCACCAGCGCCGTGATCCAGAGCATGATCGGCAGCACCGTCACCGTGCCCAGCGCCAACTGCCAGCTCAGCACAAACATGCTCACCATAATGCCGACGAAGAGCAGAATGTTGCCGGTAAATTCGATGAGCCCATCCGAGAGCGCCCGGTTGATGGCCTCGGTGTCGTTGGTCACCCGACTCATCAAATCGCCTGAGCTGTGGCTGTCGTGATAGGACATGGAAAGATGCTGCAAATGAGAGAAAAGCTGGGCGCGAATATCGGCCACCAGCCCCTGCCCCACGCCCACCATGAGTCGCCCCTGTAAAATGGCGCACAGCCCCACCCCGGCATAGACCGCCAGCATGGTCAGCGCCAGCCGCGATAGGCCGGCCATGTCGTTGGGGATCACGTAGTTGTCGATGGCGCGGCCCAGCAAAATGGGGCCGGCCAGGTTGCCCGCCGTGCTCAAAATTACCAGCCCGGCCACCATGAACAGGCGGCTGTGATATGGTCGCAAATAGGTCAACAGGCGGCGTACTGTGGAGCGCGTGTTGCGCGCTGAGTCACCTGTAAAGTTGCCGCCGCCTACACCAAAGCGCACGGCTGCCGGTCTGGAAGTGCCTTGATGGGCCATAGGATGAAGTCCTCTCTAGTTAGGGAGTAGGGAGTAGGAGTAGGGAGTAGGGAGTAGGGAGTAGGGAGTAGGGAGAGGGGCTTGTTGCGCGCCTAATCCCTACTCCCTACTTCCTACCCTTACTCCCTACGCCGGCGCGTCTTCGCCGAGTTGTGAATAGTAAATGTCCTGATAAATGGGGCTGCTGGCCAGCAATTCTGCGTGGGTGCCGCGGGCGGCGATGTGGCCGCCGTCCAGCACCAGAATCTGGTCGGCGTGGATGACGCTGCTGATGCGCTGGGCCACGACGAAGGTGGTGCGGTTCTGCATGAGCTTGTCCAGCGCGGCCTGCAAGCGCACCTCGGTTTCAAAGTCGAGGGCGCTGGCGCTGTCATCCAAAATCAGGATCGACGGGTCGATGAGCAGGGCGCGCGCAATGGCAATGCGCTGTTTTTGCCCGCCGGAAAGATTGGCCCCGCGCGCCTCCACCATGCTGTCGTAGCTGTCGGGCATGGCGGAGATAAAATCGTGGGCCTGGGCGGCTTTGGCCGCCGCGATGATTTCATCCATGGTGGCGTCGGGGCGGCCATAGGCAATGTTTTCGCGCACCGTGCCGCTGAAAAGGGTCGTCTCTTGCAACACCATGCCAATGCGGCCGCGCAACATTTCGGGCGCCCATTGGCGCACATCCACATCGTCGATCAGGATGGCGCCGTCGGTCACGTCGTAAAAGCGGGGCAGCAGATTGATCAGCGTGCTCTTGCCCGAACCGGTGGCGCCCAGCAGCGCGATCTGCTGGCCGGGTTCGACGGCAAAGCTGACCTGATTGAGCACTTCCACCGCATCGGTGCCATATTGATTATGGATCGCGCCATTGGTGGCCGGGCCGTGAGCGCCGTTGGTCCCATTGGACCCGTTGGTAAATTGGGCTTTTGCGCCATTGGTCGCCACCGCGGTCGGCTCGACGGGCGCGGGCTGGGTGCGATAGCCGTTGTGAGCCGCCCCGTTGCCGTCATATTCGTCGGCGTCATCATCTTCATTTTTGCGGTTGTCGTAGTGAAACGACACTTTGTCGAAGACCACCCGCCCTTGCATGGCGCGGGCATGCGTTTGGCTCGGGCCGTGGCCGTTGGCTGGCGCTGCGGCTGCGCTCTGGCCAAAATAGGGATTGGCCGCCCGCTGGATGCGCGGTTTGGCATCGAGCAGCTCATAATAGCGCTGGGCCGAGGCTTCGGCGCGTGACACCATCATGAGCATGTTGCTCAAGAGCAGCAGCGGCGCCATGCCGATCATCAAATAGTTGTTGAACGCAATCAGCTCGCCCACCGAGAGCCGCCCGCCGATTACGCTGGCGCCGCCCCACCAAACAATGGCCACAATACCCACATTGGTGAAAAGCGCCAGCGCCGGCAGCGCCATGGCCATCAGCCGACCAACTTGGATGTTTTGGTCGCGATAGTCCAGACTGCTGTCGACAAAGCGGTCGATCTCAAAGCGCTCGCGCACGTATGCTTTGACCACGCGCACGCCGGCCAGATTTTCCTGCACAATGGTGTTGAGGCTGGCCAATTTGCGCTGCACCTGGCTAAAGAGCGGCTGGGTGGTGCGCAGCAGCGCGCGCAATATCAGCCCCATAATGGCCAGCAGCACCAGCATTATCGAGGCCAGCTCCCAATCCGTCACAAAGAGCATGACCATGCTGCCGCCAATCATCAACAGCGCTCGCAGCAGCAGCGCCAGCCCGGCGCTGGAAAACATGCGCACCGTGTCCACATCGCTGGAAAGGCGCGTCATGAGCTGGCCGGTCTGCATCCGATCCAGGTCGGCATAGGAGAGCGCCTGGATGTGGGTGAAGAGCTTGGTGCGCATGTCGAACGCAATGCCTTGCGAAAGCTGCGCCCGCGCAAAGCCTTGGCCCAGCGTGGCCAGCGCACCCAGCAGCGCCGAGCCAAACATGAGCGACGAGCCCCAATAAATGGCGTTCATGTTGCTGGCGCGGATGCCCTGGTCCACAATGTACTGCATGAGCCGCGGCACCACCAGCTCCATGGTTACGGGCAAAATGGTGGTGATCAGCCCAAAGAGCACGATCATGCGATAGGGCTGCATAAATTGAACTGCACGTCGGAGAGCTTTCATGCCTCGTCTTGAACCTCCATTAATTGCATGAGATCGGCCAGCGCCGCATTTAGATTGGCCAGCCGTTCGGGCGAAAGTTTTTCAATGCGCCGTCGCAGCAGGGGGATGCCGCCCATGGGCGTCTGCCCGGCCAGCTCGGCGCCCGCCGCCGTCACCTCCACAATGACCACGCGGTTGTCCGCCGCCGAGCGCGTGCGCGTGACGTAGCCCATCTCTTCCAGTTGCGAAATCACGGCGGAGGCGGTGCTGGGGCTGTTGTACAAAAATTCCTGCACCTGCCCCACCGTGGCCGGCCCCGATTCAGCCAGAAAGCGCAGCACCGAAAACTGTTTGGGCTTGATGCCTTTGTCGTCCATCTGCCGCGCGTACAGGCGCAGATGCCGGTTGATGAGCAGAAATTTGTGTACGGCCTGTTGGGCCAGTTCTTGTTGAGATGTGCTCATGGGGAAGGATGGAAGATTTACGATTTTTGATGCTTCGATTTAACTCAGCACAAGTTTACGATTTACGAATGTCTGTGCTTAGCGTACATTATTTCGTTGGCGAATATTTCGGTAACGAAATAATATGGCAAAGAGGGAATCGTTGTCAAGTTGGGATGGACGGGAAATCAAAAAGCCCGGCATTCGTTGCGAATGCCGGGCTTGAGTTTGGCGTCTTTACGCCATCATTTTGAGCTTGTTGAGGAACTGTTTGCGCACTTTGGTCACTTTGGGCGCAACGACGATCTGGCAGTAGGGTTGGAAACTATTGCGGGCAAAATAGTCCTGATGATACTCCTCAGCCGGGTAGAATTGGTCCAGGCGCGTCACTTCGGTGACAAGGGGGCGGCCCCAAATGTTGGCGTCGGCAAAATCTTGGATGACTTCTTCGGCGATCTTTTTCTGCTCCAAATTGTGATAAAAGATGGCCGAGCGATATTGGGTGCCCACATCGGCGCCCTGGCGGTTGAGCGTGGTGGGGTCGTGGATGGTGAAGAAGACATCCAGCAGTTCTTTAAACGCGATCACCTTGGGATCAAACGTGACCTGCACCACCTCGGCGTGACCGGTGGCGCCGGAACAGACGGCGTTGTAGGATGGATCGGGAATCTGCCCGCCCGTGTAGCCGGAGACCACCTTTTCCACCCCTTTTAATTCCACATAAACCGCTTCCAAACACCAGAAACAGCCGCCGCCCAAGGTCGCGACCTCCTGCAATCTGTTTGACGAATTTTGTGCCGGCATATTGTGCGCTCCAAATAAATAAGAGTCGAATCCATCCGGATTTTGCCACCGCTTGGCGTTTTTTACTGTGAGCCATTGTACCATTATGCCGGAAAAATAACCACTCCACCGACCAGGTTCAATCCTGTCCAGATGGCTGATATGGTTTATTTCTGTCCGTTTTACTCTGTTTATAGAGACAGGAGTACAGAAGCGATCCGGAGGGCAATATGAAGCGACACATCCGTCTAATTGTGACGTTCATCGCTGTTTTTAGCGCGTTCATTGTCGTTGTGCAGCCCGTGGCGTCGCTAACCACCATGACCAATGTGGATGCAGTGGCGGCTGGCCCCGTCGATAGCATTGCGTTTGGCATCAATAATCTGGGCGTTTCGGTGGGCTACAGTCGATCCCAAAGCGGTGACGTTCACGCCGTATTGTGGACGCCCAAAGCGGGCATTGTGGATCTGGAAACGGTGGGCGACGGCTACAGCCGCGCCTATGCGACCAATAATGTGGGGCAGGTGGTGGGCTATCGCCAACTGGGAACGGGTGAAGTGCATGCCACGCTGTGGAACGTGGATGGCGCCCGCATTGACCTGGGTACGCTGGGCGGCGAGTCGAGCGTGGCCTATGGCATCAACAACCGCGGCGACGCTGTGGGCCAAAGCGATCTGCTGGTCGAGCCTGCCGCCATCGCCGCCGAAGAGGCGCCGCGCCATGCCGCGCGCTGGAACATTGACGGCTCTATTGTGGATTTGGGTACGCTGGGCGGCGCCATTAGCCAGGCCAACGACATCAACGATCGCGGCGAAGCGGTGGGTTTTAGCGAAACCGCCAACGGCGCTACTCACGCCGCCTTCTGGCCCGAGTTGCAGATCATGATCGACCTGGGTACGCTGGGCGGCCCAAATAGCTATGCCCGCGCCAATAACAGCGCCGGTGAAATTGTGGGCGATAGTGAAGTGGCGTCCGGCACGCTCCACGCCTTCTTGTGGACCGAGGCAAAAGGCATGATCGATCTGGGCACGCTGGGCGGCGAATGGAGCTATGCCTACGCCATAAACGAGCGCGGCGAGATCGCCGGCTATAGCACCACGCCCACGGGAGACGCCCACGCCTACATCTGGACGCCCAAAGAGGGCATGATCGATCTGGGTACGCTGGGCGGCACGTGGAGCTATGCCCACGGCCTAAACGACCGCGGACAGATCGTGGGGTGCAGCGAAATCTTCCTGGGCCACGTTCACGCCTTCCTATGGACGGCCGAAGAGGGCATGGTCGACCTGGGCGCGCTGGGGGAAGAGTGGCACATTTTCGCCTATTAAGGTGGGCCAGCGCAGACTGCGATGCACGGCGTCTAACAGCTTGGACCTTTCCTTGAGCAAGTCCGCCGTGCGTTGCAGTCGAAGCGATTTCACACCGTTCAAAACCGTTCAAATTGGACTACTCCGACTGCAACGCACGGCTGATCTCTCGACTACAACGCGGAGGTTTGGGGAGCCGTGCATCGCAGTCTCCGCTACGTGAATGCCTCCCCACCCATCACGGCCTCATATCCCGCCACAATATCCAACAATTCAGCCGTAATCGAATGCTGGCGCTGGTGATGATATTGGGTGTTCAACTCATCCAGCCGCTCTTTGATGTTGCGCTCGGCGTTCTGCATGGCGGCCAGGCGGCTGGCATCCTCGCTGGCCAGCGATTCGGCGCCGGCCCGGTACAGCGTGACAAATAGATGCTGGCGGATGAGCAGGGCAAAGAGATGGTCTGGCTCGGCCGTAAAGGTGGGGAGGACACGCGACGGCCACGGCGTCTGTTTTAGCTCTTGGAGCCAGGCCAGATTGAGCGGCAACAGGCGCCCCATCCGCGGTTGAAAAATCGCTCTGGTCGCGGGCCGATTGTAAAAGAGCCAGATTTCATCAATCGCTTTTTCCGCCCGCCATGCATCTATTTTCAGCAGCAAAATCTCGCACCAGCGGCGTAATGCCCGTAATGCTGCTGGGTGAAGGGAAGACCGCTTCCACATTCTGCTCCGCCTCGGCCAATAATTCGGCCACCCGTTCGCCAACCGCCAAAAAGACGCGACCTACATGGCGGATGTGCATGCTGTTGAGCTTATCGATGGCAAAGGTGGCGACACGTTCATTGAACTGGCCACAGCCCTTGATCGGTGCCAAAAAGCAGTAGCCCCTTGCGTCCCCCCGGCTCATATTCGGCCAGGATGCCAATGTTTTCGCGGGCGCGCAACACGATGTGCAGCCCCATATCGATGGTGCGGTTGTATTCAGCCAGCGCTGCTGCCGCCTGCTCTACGTGGCGAATGCTGACCGTTGGCCAGCGCCTTCAGTCTGCACCACCGACAGCAGGTCTGCGGCGCTTTCAATTTTGCGTTTTAGGGCGTCCAGGGTTTGCATCGTTACAGGCGCCTTTCATTTTTAATTTTGGGCTGGTTCAGAATTTGGTTTGCACTTTTTGATAGGGCTATCAGGCGGTTGAGTAGGCCCGGCAGTTTGGGCCGTATCGAAACGAGAGTCGACCTGCGTACTTGGCGCCTTCGATACGGCCGCATACTGCCGCAGCTCAACCGGCGTTCACTGACCTCATTTGGTAAACCTATCGTCTTGCCCAAATGAATCATCCCTCAATTTTTCATTTTAAATTGAAAATGAACATCGTCCCTTTATACTGACCTCAGGGCGTGCCGCGCCGTACGCAAATCAGCTCGCGGTTCGCATCACCTAGAGGTTGGCCGCTTTCCAACCGCTGACCCAGCAGCGGCAATTCGTTGCGCACGGCTTGCAAAATGGCCTGCGTGGCCGACGCTACTTTGTCCATGCCAAAATGGTCAAACAGTCCTTGCGTTACCGCCAGCAGCGCTACCACTTGCTCAAAAGCGGACATGGGCGCAAATTGGGGCTGCTTGAGCACTTCGCGCACACGCCGCCCGTGCGCCAACGTGTGCTTCGTCTCCTCATCCAGCCGGGTGCTAAAGCGGGCGAAGACCTCCATCTCCTCAAACTGGGCATAGGCCAGCCGCAGATCGCCCGCCACCGCGCGATAGGCCGGCAGTTGCGCCTTGCTGCCCACGCGCGAGACAGACTTGCCCACATCCACCGCCGGCAGCAGCGCCTTTTGCAGCAGATTGGGCGACAGATAAATCTGGCCATCGGTAATCGAAATCAGGTTGGTCGGAATATAAGCCGACATATCCTGCGCCTGCGTTTGGATAATGGGCAGCGCCGTCAGCGAACCGCCGCCGTGCTCCGGGCGCAGCCGCGTCGCCCGCTCCAACAGCCGGGCGTGAATATAGAATATGTCGCCCGGATAGGCCTCGCGGCCCGGTGGGCGGCGCAGCAGCAGCGATAGCCTGCGATAGGCGCGGGCGCAGGGTGAGATCGTCATAGACAATCAGCACGTCATGGCCTTGCTGCATAAAGGCTTCGGCCATGCTGCGGCGGGCGTAGGGCGCAATGAACTGTAGGCCAGGCGGATCTTCACCGCCGGCCACCACCACAATGGTATACGGCAGCGCGTGATGCTGGCGCAGATCGGCGATCAGCTTGGCGGTGGCGCTGTTGCGCTGCCCAATGGCGCAATAGATGCAGATGACGCCGGTGTGGCGCTGGTTGATGATGCTATCCAGCGCAATGGCCGATTTGCCCGTCTGCCGGTCGCCCAGGATCAGCTCGCGCTGGCCGCGGCCAATAGGCAGCAGCGCGTCGATGACTTTGATGCCGGTTTGCAGGGGCACGGCCACCGGCGCGCGCTGCATAATGGGCGGCGCCGGGCGCTCAATGGGCAGCCGCTGCGTGGCCGCAATCGGGCCGAGATCGTCCAGCGGCTGGCCCGTGGCGTCTACAATGCGCCCCAACAGCGCCCGCCCCACCGGCACATCCATCACCCGCCCCGTGCGATAGACTTCGCTGCCGGCGCGTATCTGCGTTTCGTCCCCCAGCAAAATCACGCCGACTTCGTCGCGATCCAGGTTGAAAGCCATGCCTTGCGGCCCATCGGCAAAGTCGACCAGCTCCTCGGACTGCACGCCAAATAGCCCATGCACGCGGGCAATCCCCTGCCCGGCAAAGGTGACGGAGCCAAACTCGCGGTCCACCAGCCTGGCGTGATGCGCATCCAGCATCCGCTGAATAGCAGCGAATGTGTCGTCTAAAAAGTGACCAGCATCATCTGCTTTGGTTTCACAGTCGCATCCAAAATCATAGAATCGCCTAACGTAGGTGCGGTTTGCGACCCATAAGCATCAAGTTAAGCCATTTTGGCCGACGAACAGGGGAGCGAACGGCGGTTGAGTAGCTGCGGCCGTTGGCAGCGTATCGAAACCAGAGTGAGCGGGTGCGACTCCGTTTGAAACCTGATACGGGGCATACTGCCGCCCCTACTCGACCGGCACTAGCTCCATAGCCTTAGCAGCTGATGCGCATGGGCATTCCTGCCGCACCTATGCGAGATGAGCTCTTCCTCAACGATGTGGCGCCCATCAGCACAGCATCTTCTACATTATGCGCATCAAACAGATCGGCCAGTTGCTCTTCCAGCGTTTCCACATAGTCGTGCAGACTCCAGGAGACGCGATGCCCGTAGACTTGCAATTCAATCCCGCATAGCAGATCGGGCGCATGCTCAAAGAGCACTTGCACGTCGTCCTCAAAAATCACGCAAAAGTGATTTCAGTTTGGTCGGCTGTTTTTCGCTGAGTTCAAACGCCGTGCGCACGACGGCGCACCGCCCGGAATTCCGTATGGCCTGGATCAGCGCCAGCCGCTCTGCATGGTCCATCTGTTGCAGGCGCTGGGCAAAGACGGTCAACATCTGCTCTTCCAATGTGGCATTGGCCAGATCGCAGCGCTCGTTGCACAATGGCAAAAAGCTGTGCGATTGTCTGTTGACGAATCTTTTGCAGATGGGTTGCTTTTTCACGGCCAAGCGTGGCAAACCAGCGCGTGCGCATCTCTTCCACTTCCTGCCGCGCCTCGCTCAACAGTTGTTTGCGCTGCCTTTGGGCGTCGGCGGCCGCATCCGCCATCAAGTTAGCCCGCTGCTCGGCGAGTTCATCCCGTTTTTGATGAAACAGTTCGGCTTCGATGAGCTTCCTGCCGGGCTGACTCTGCTTCCTGAAAGTGAGCTGCGATCTTTTCTTCACGCGCGCGCATGGCCGCCATAATGGGTTATACAAAAAGCGCCGCAACAGCGCCACAAATGCGTTGATGATCTGTTCAAACGTGAACCAATCGAATTGCATAGTTTCTAGCTTCCGGCCTGCGCCACCGCCCAATTCCAGAACGGGTTAGCGGAAGATCAGAATCATGGCCACCACGAAACAGTAAATGGCCGTCGATTCGACCATGGCCAGCCCCACAAAAAGCGTGTGCGTAATCGTGCTTGGCCATCCGGCTGGAGCGCAATCGAATTGAGCGCCTGCGCCAACGCCCGCTCCTTCCCCCAACGCCGGCGCAATCGAACTGACCGAAATGGTCAACCCGGCGACGATAATCGAAATCACCTCATCCAGCCTAGTGTGTCCATGGGTTTTACTCCCATTACCGTGCTGACAGGATGACAGGACGAAGGGGCAACCAGTCATCCCTTCATCCTGTCATCCCTTCATCCTGCCCCTTCCGGTCACCTCGACCGCCGACGAAATGTAAACCGTGGCCAATACGGCAAAAATGTACGCCTGAATCATGCCGATGAGCAGGCCGGAGAAGCTGCATGATGATGGGAAAGAGGAGCGGCAATGATAGCCAGCAAAATCGAAACCAGCAGGTTGCCGCTCATCATGTTGCCAAAGAGGCGCACGGCTACCAGCGTGCGCGAAAGCTCGCCGATAATGTTGAAGGGCAGCATAAAAACCGAGGGGCGAATATACTGCTTGAGATATTGGGCGCACCCCCTTTCGCCAGATGCCAAAGACCGGAATGGCGAAAAAGACGCAAAAAGCCAGCGCCGCCGTGGTGGACAGGGAGCCGGTGGGCGCCTGATAGCCCGGCACAATGGTCAACAAATTGGCCACGCCCACAAAGAGCAGCAGCGTGCCGATAAAGGGCAGATATGGGTCGGGTTTGCGTCCCATGATGCCGTGAATTTCGTGGCTGATAAATGTGACCGCCGTTTCCAGCACATTTTGTCCCGCCGACATGGTTGGCCCGATAGATAGGTGGCGCGTAACTCCATAAGAGACAGCCACCAACAGCGCCATCACCACCCACGTATACACAATGGTGGCGTTGAGCACAAGCGGTCCCCACTGCCAGTAAATGATGGCGTCAGGACTCAGTTGCATGAGTCATACCCCTTTCTGCGTCAAGCTTTTTCCAGTTCTTTGAATAATTGTGGGGTAGCGACGGTTGAGTAGCCCCAGCAGTATCGGGGCGTATCGAAACCATAGCGGGTCTTCTCCCACAAAATGTCAATGAGCCACTTTTTCCCATTGCTGAAAGGGCTCTTGCCTTTGCTTTGCTTTGCCTTTCAGGCGCACAATCACAATGCGGGCGGCCAGGAACCCTGCCATGCTGATCAGCGCGTTTTCAAAATGCTGACCCGTGAGCAAATAGATGCCCGCCATGCTCACCAAGATGCGCACATAAAAGCTCACAAGGAACAGCGCACCCGGATGCGCAGCTGCGGTGAGCCGGTTGACTGTGAGCCACAGCCCGCCAAAAAAGAAGACGCCAATCCCAAAGCCCGCCCCGAAAATTACCATCCACCACAGCCAATTCATGAAATTTGTCATCACATTTTCTCGGAAAGAACTTGCCTTCGGACCGAAAAGGAAACCGCAAATTGCACAGATTTTTGGGATCTTCTCAATAAAGAGCGGCGCATAGACCCGTTTGGTTTCGATACGGCCACAAACTGCCGTGGCCTACTCAACCGGCACTAGCCTCGCCCTGAATATTGAGCGGTTGAGATTTTGGTTGTAATCTGTTTATTTCTTCCACTGACCATGCGCCCCACGTCCAATCTGCCGCCGTTCGCGCGTCACCCAAAACCAGGCGTTGAGACAGCCCAATGCCATGCCCATAAAGAGCAGCATGAGCGTCCACGAAAAGCGGCTGGGCCAGCGCGCATCGATCCAGACCCCCAGCGCCACGCAGATGAGCATGGGGACGGCCACCGACCAGCCAATCATGCCAAACATGCCCAGTCCAAACCAGACGCTGCCGTCTTTGGCCCGCCGCGCCGCCAATTTGCGCGTCTCTTTTTCCGACACGGCCGCGATGAGATCCAGTTGCGTGGTGTGGGGAGCGTCATCTTCAACGGGGGATGCGCCTGCCCCATCTGCGTGTTGATTTGCCAATTCGTCCATCGCCCTATTCCTGTAGCTCAATAAAGCGCCGCACGAAATCGGCTTCCAGCCGGGCCAGGGCCGACCGGGTGCGACGCTCGTCATCCAGCGACTCGAACCGTTCTTCCACGGTCCGGCGCAATTCGCCCAGCGCGGGGCCGACCACGGCGTCCGGCGTAGAGACAAAAACCTCCGCGCCCTTTTTGACCAGCGTGCCGGCATCCACGGCCAAAAATATCTCTTCGCCGGCGGGCGTCACGCACGAAAGCAGCCCGGCGGCCAGCGGCGCTACAAAATCGATATGCCGCGGCAGCAAACAGAATGAACCGTTGATAGCCTCGGCAGTCACTTTGGACACCTTCTTGGTCCAGCAGTTCGCGGCCGGGCAGCAGTACTTTTAAGCGCAGCGTTGCATGAGAACACGGTTCTTCATCTTGTACCACCGGAGAAAAATCCAAGCTTTCATCATAACCGCGATTTGGCTTCATCGATCTCCCCAATCATGTAGAGCGCCTGCTCCGGGTACTCAGCGAACTCATCATCCAGAATGCGCTCGCAACCGTTCAGTGCATTTTCTAGCGACACCATGCGCCCGGCGTGGCTGGTGAATTGGCCCGTCGTGAAAAAAGGTTGGGTCAAGAAGCGCTCCAGCCGCCGCGCCCGGTTCACAATGCGCCGATCTTCACGGGCCAGCTCGTCCAGCCCCAACATGGCGATCACATCTTTCAGCTCTTCATAGTTGGCCAGCGTCTCGCGGATGGCGCGGGCGACCTGATAATGACGTTCACCCACCACGGGGGGCATGAGCATGTTGGAGCTGGAACGCAGCGGATCGATGGCGGGGTAGAGCCCCAAGCTGGCCAGCTCGCGCGACAGCACAATCGAAGTGGACAGATGCGTAAAGGTATGCACCACCGCCGGGTCGGTGAAATCGTCGGCCGGCACATAGACGGCCTGCACCGCCGTGATGGCGCCGTTGCTGGTGCTGCAAATGCGGTTCTGAAACTCGGCCAGCTCGGTGCCCAGCGTGGGCTGATAGCCCAGCCGCGACGGCAATGTCCCCATGAGGGCCGACACCTCGGCCCCGGCCTGAATAAAGCGGAACGCGTTGTCGACCAGCAGCAGCACATCCTGGCGCAGGTCGTCGCGAAAATATTCGGCCATGGTCAGCGCCGCATGGCCCACGCGGAAGCGGGCGCCGGGCGGTTCGTGCATCTGGCCAAAGACCATCACCGTGTTTTCCAGCACGCCGGAGTCGCGCATGGCGGTGTAGAGTTCGGCTGCCTCGCGGCAGCGTTCGCCAATGCCGCAGAAAATGCTCACCCCTTCATGCTGCCGCACCATGTTGCGGATCATCTCGGTGATCAGCACGGTTTTGCCCACACCGGCCCCGCCAAAAAGACCCGCTTTGCCGCCACGCTCCAACGGCGCCAATACGTCGATGGCCTTGATGCCGGTCTCCAATATTTCCAGCGATGTTGTCTGCTGCATCAGCGGCGGCGGCGATTGATGCACCGAACGCGGCCAGGCGACCACTTCATCCGGCGCTCCACGATCATTGCCGTCGATGGTCTCGCCCAAAACGTTTAAGACGCGGCCCAGCAAATGCTTGCCCACGGGGACCTGCAAAGGGCGCGCCATGTCCATGACTTTGTGGCCGCGCGCCAGTCCTTGGGTGGGCGTCAGCGCAATGCCGCGCACGGTTTGGCCGTCCAAATGGCTGGCGGTTTCGATCACCACCGCGCCCTGCGGACCGGCGCGCAATTCACCATGCAGCGCTGGCAAATAATGGGGAAACAACACGTCCACCACGCTGCCGCGCACGGTAATAACCTTGCCTTCGTTCATCGCTTAACTATAGACAACAATCTGCCCACATGCGCTAGACATGTGGGCAGATTGGCAACCGTCCATCTGAGGCAATTGGGAGCTGGTCAGGTGGGTAGGATGGGGATTATTTTGGCGTGGCCGCGGGCTTGCGGTCGAGCCAGTATGCAATGCCGCCGAGCACGATTGGCTGCGTGATCCAAGAGAGCGCCGCTGCGGTCGCAGGCGGCGGCGTATTGCTCAGCGCCTGGCCGGCCACTGTGGCCAGCGTCACCATGATCATGAGCAGCGGCACGCCATATTGGGTGAGGCGGCGGGTGGGTTTTACCGCCTGGAAATAGAGGATCAAGCCACCGAGCACCAGCAGCGCTTCCAGCGTCAGCGCTGCCGCCAGATGGTTCCACAGGCTGAGCCCGAGTTTGGGGGAATCTTCCGATAGCAGCGGCATCTCTGGCACATGCACGATCCAATCCAACACGAAATGCGAAAAAACAGCCAGCGCAATCACCATGCCGATTCGATTTCTCTGCGCGCCCTGGGCCGGCCAGAGCTGACGGGCGCTGACAAAGGCCAGCAGTGACCACAGCAATGTGGCCGCCAGTCCGTGCGAATAGGGAAAGGTGAACGTTAGATAGTGAACGTCCTGAAAGTTGGCCGGAATATGGACTTGCTCCAGACCGGACAGGACAAATAGCCCCAGCAAAAAATCCGCAAAGAGGCTGGCGAAAAAGAGCCAGCCCACGTTGACGCGTTTATCCACTTGCTTCAGCGCTAAACCCGCGGCGAGATGACCGGCAAACATGGTTGACCTCCATTGTAGTCTGGGAAGATGCCCTATATTGCCAGTGATTTTAGACGGGATGGGCAACTGGTGTCAATCGAACATGCCTCTATGGATGTATTTCACTGAGGGGGCATGATGTGGCGGGCATTGCCCATCCGGCGATGGATCGGCAACATAGGCCAGAAACTTTTGCGCCATGATCTCTGCCTTGACGATTAGTCGCTGCACCTGCGGACTGAACCCGGCGCCGTGACCAAAATCAACGCCCGGCACGGTCACCAGCCAACCGGCTACGGCCGCGCCATAAAGTTCACGCGCCATCACCAGCAGTAGCGCCGGGCTAAATTGATGCCCCAGCGTGATGCCCGCTTGCACCGCATCCAGCCGGCGCAGTTGAATTTCCTGTTCACAGTTTGCTGCTGTATCAAAAAAGAGCACGTGCGCGGCGCCACTTTCGGCAATATCGGCAGCCAATTCCGGCGTTAATTGCTGCGTGGAAATGTGGTGTACAGAAGCGCCGAGCCTGCGCCAGGCATCGGCAAAATGCTCAGCCAACGCCAGCCCTGCTCCATCATCCCGCCGTAAAGGATTCCCATAGGCAATGAACAAAAAATCTTCTAAATCTGCGCAATCTGTTGATCCCATCACCGCATCGCCTCGTCCAGAACGTCGCCCTGCTTTGAGACCAGTTGCACATGCAGCGGCATCTGCCCCATGGCGTGGGTCGAGCAGCTCAGGCAGGGGTCAAAGGTGCGGATGCCGTGCTCAATGCGGTTGAGAATGCCTTCGCTCAGTTGCGCCCCGCTGACATACGCCTCGGCGATCTGGCGCACGGTGCGATTCATGGCCAGGTTGTTCTGCCCGGTGGCGATGATCAGATTGACGCGTCGCAGAATGCCATTGTCGTCCACCTCATACTCATGGAAGAGCGTGCCGCGCGGCGCTTCGCTCACGCCGACGCCCGTGTGCTGGTTGACGCCAGCCTGGCTGCGCACGTGCTCGTCGGTAATGGTGGGATCGGCCACCGTTTCGGCAATCTTCTCCAGCGCAAAGAGAATTTCGATCAGGCGGGCGTAGTGATAATGAAAGCTGCTGCTAACCGGCTTGCCATCGGGGGCAAGCGCGCGGAAGTTGGCCAGTTCGGCATCCGCTTGCGGCGTGCCGGCAAAGCTGCAAATATTGAGCCGGGCCAGCGGGCCCACGCGATACATGCCGGCGGCATAGTCATCATAGCCGGCGCCATTTTTCGCGTAATACGGAAACTTGAGATAGCTCCACGGCTCCACCGCCTCGGCCAGAATTGTGCGAAACTGCTCCGGCGCCACGTCATCCTCCACAATTTGCCCCGCACTGTCCATCACGCGCAGCACGCCGTCGTAATGTTCCAGCCCGCCGCGCGGCGTCACCAGCCCCAGAAAATAGGAGGGGAAGTCGCCATAGCTGCTGATCTCCTTTTCCAGAGAGGGATAGGCATCCTTGAGCAATTTCAAGGCCAGCGCCACCCCATCGAACGCCTCCGGCAGCATCTGCTCAATTTGCGCCCGCTTTTCATCGCTCAGCGCCTCGCGCACGCCGCCGGGAACCGACCAGGCCGGGTGAATGCTCTTGCCGCCCAAAATGCGGATCACCTCTTGCCCAAACTGGCGCAGGCGAATGCCCGTACGCGCCACATCGGGATACTTCTGAATGAGCCCCATAATGTTGCGTTCGACCGGAGCGCTCTCCATACCCAGCAGCAGATCGGGCGCGCTGAGGTGGAAAAAGCTGAGCGCATGGCTCTGCACAAGCTGCCCCCAGTTCATTAGCCTGCGCAGCTTGGCCGCCGTGGGCGGAATGCGCACCGACAGAATGGCGTCGCCCGCCTTGGCCGAGGCCAGCAAATGGCTGACCGGGCAGATGCCGCAAATGCGGGCGGTGATGCCCGGCATCTCCCAAAAACTGCGCCCTTCGCAAAACTTCTCGAAGCCGCGAAATTCGGTCACGTGAAAACGGGCGTCGGCCACCCGATTGTCGTCGTCCAAATGAATCGTAATTTTGGCGTGGCCCTCAATGCGGGTCACAGGGTCGATGGTGACGGTGCGTGGCATGTGTGCTCCTGTAATAGATTCATATAGAGACGGGCAAATCACCAAAAGCTTTCATTGACAATGAAAGCTTTTATGCATATAATCTCATTATGAATGAAATAATAGTTGGCGAGCTAAATGGTCAAAAGATGAAATCCGCGCCATGTTGTTAGAGCAGTTCAATGCGTTCTGGCAGCATGATATCGGGGTTGAGCGCACCCAGCTTGCTACGCTTCAGCAAGCTCGCGGCGCTGCCCCACGCCGTTATCATTTCTGGTCTGCGCCGGGTCGGCAAATCTACTTTGCTGGCGCAGATGGCTCATCAACTCGGTCAAGAGAACTTCTACTACGTGAATTTTGAAGATGAGCGATTTCTCGGTTTTCAAGCCAATGATGCCAACGATCTCTTCGCTGCTCTGGTGGAAACCTTTGGCGAGCGCACCATTTTCATGATCGACGAAATTCAGAATATCCCAGAATGGGAACGTTTTGTGCGCCGCTATATGGATATGGGCTACAAATTCTATATTACGGGCTCAAATGCCTCCTTGCTCAGTAGAGAGTTGGGAACGCGGCTGACCGGACGTCATATCACCATCGAACTCTTTCCATTTTCGTTCTATGAATACCTGCGCTTTCATCAACGGGAAATCCCGGATTTGCACAGCATGACGACAATTGCCCGGGCAAAACTGGCCCGTGAATTGGATGGTTATCTGAAAGCTGGCGGCATTCCCGATGCCTTGAAATATCCGGAACTGCCCCTGCTGCGCACGCTCTATGACGACGTGCTCTATCGCGATATTGCCACTCGTCATCGGATCGAAGCCGTAACCGTGCTGAAAGAGCTTGCCTATTACTTGATGAGTAATCCAACGGCTTCCATCTCATTCAACAAGTTGAAAGAACGTTTTCGTCTGGGCAGCGTCAATACCATCAAAAACTACATCGACTATTTGGAAAATAGCTGGCTGATTCTCACCTTGACCCGCCATGACTATTCCGTAACGCGGCAGCAAATGGCGCCAAAGAAGATTTACAGCATCGATACCGGCTTATCCAACACGATTGGCTTTAGTGTTTCACCCAATACGGGCAAACATCTGGAAAATCTGGTTTATCTGGCCTTGCGCCGCCAGCAAAGCGAGCTTTACTATTACACAACGCCCAATGGGTTTGAAGTGGACTTCTATCTGCCCACACAACGCCAGTTAATTCAGGTTGCCCAACATCTTGCCAATCCGGCAACCCGCGAGCGAGAGGTACGGGCGCTCACCGATGCCTTAACCGGGTTGAATATAGACCATGCCTTCATTCTGGCCGATGAAAACGAGGATCCTTTCGAGATCAATGGCGTGACCGTTGAAGTGCGCTCTATCGCTGAATGGATATTGGCAGAATCGACCCCCTAATTGGTTCTGATTGTGAAAGAGCTTTTTCACCGCTAAGATCGCAAAGAGCGCAAAGATTCGCAAGGCTCTTCTCTCTAGCGTACCACAGAATAAATTCTGCGTCTGGCATGGGAAACCGGTTAAAACCGGTTAGACGCCGTGAACATAACGTGCTAAAGCACGTTTGCTGTGGCAGGCTGGGAATTCATTCCTTGCCCACCCCACAATACCTCAAAGAGCCGTACTTCTTTGCGAACCCTTCGCGTTCTTCGCGGTAGAAATCATGTTTCGCAACAGACAATCATGAGAACTGCCGGAACTACCCAAACTTGCGCATTTCCTCGGCAAACACAACCGGCTTCCCCTCCAGCAGCGCCGTGATGGCAATCCAAATCCGCTCCGGATCGGGCGGGCAGCCGGGGATAAATGCATCAACGTGGATCACCTGATGCAGCGGCAGTACTTTGGGCAGCAGCGCCGGCATGACGCGATCGGCTTCGCCGCCGCGCGGCGCGCGGCCCGGCCCTTCGCGATAAACCTGCGTCAGCAGATCAACCACGCCCAGCCGATTGCGCAGGGCGGTCACATTACCGGTCACCGCGCAATCGCCAAAGCTGACCACAATTTTGCTGTTGGCGCGGATGTCGCGCGCCAGTTCGAGGTGATCCATGTTGGCCACCGCGCCCTCCACCAGCGTCACATCCACGTCGCTGGGAAACGCCTTCACATCCGCAATTGGGCTATAAACAAGCTCGGCCCGCGCCGCCAGATCGAGCAGCTTCTCATCCAGATCCAAAAAGCTCATATGGCAGCCGGAACAGCCGCCCAACCAGGCCGTCGCCAATCGAATTTTGGGTTGGTTCATTGCAGTATCCTCGTGGGGGCCTCTCCTCCCCCTAACCCCCTCCTCCCCACGAGTGGGGAGGAGGGGGAAAGACGCACAAAGTGCGTCAAGGGGGAGGCGAGGCCCCTATTCCCGACTCCACTCGGTCTTCTCGCGTCCGTTCAAAATCCAGCGCAGGAAGTCGTGCTGTTTTTCCATTTCGGCCACGGTGGCCCCTTTTTCAAAGAGCGCACCTGTGGGACAGACCTGCACGCATTTGCCACAGCTCGTACACGAATCGGCCGTGCCCCACGGCTGATTCAGGTCGGCGATGATGCGGCTGTTGACGCCGCGGCCCATGACATCCCACACGTGAGCGCCCTCGATTTCGTCGCAGGTGCGCACGCAGCGGGTGCAGAGGATGCAGCGGTTGTGGTCCAGCACAAAGCGCTCGTGGCTGGCGTCCATGGGCAGATCCGGGTGCAAATAGTCGTAGCGCACGTGATCCATGCCGGCATGGGCGGCTTGCGCCTGCAACTCGCAGTTGCCGTTCATCACGCAGACGGCACAAACGTGGTTGCGCTCGGCAAAGAGCAATTCGAGAATCATTTTGCGATACTCGACCACGCGCTCAGTGTGCGTCTGCACCACCATGCCTTCCTGCACCGGCGTGACGCACGAAGCCAGCAGTTTGTGCGAGCCTGCCACTTCGACCAGGCAAAGGCGGCAGGCGCCCCGTGCGCTGAGTCCCTCCAAATGACACAGAGTGGGGACTTCAATCTTGTTCTCGCGCATGACGGCCAGCAGCGTTTCGTCCTCTTGGGCGCTGACCAGTTGGTCGTTAATGGTCAAGGTGACAACCGACATCAGCCCACCTCCTTTGGCGTAACATGTGCGTGTGGATGCCCATTGTGCGGGATCAATTCGAGCAGCGGCAATTGGTCCATCTGGCAGACGCCGGCCGGACAACGATGCTCGTGAATGTGCGCTTCATACTCGTCGCGGAAATAGCGCAGCGTGCTCAGCACCGGGTTGGGCGCCGATTGGCCCAGCCCGCATAGGCTCGTTTCGCTGACCAGCGGGCAGAGCCCTTCCAGCCGCGCCAGGTCGTCTTCGGTGGCGCTGCCGTTGGTGATGCGCTGCAAAATGCGCAACATTTGGATGGTGCCGACGCGACACGGTACACATTTGCCACAGCTTTCATCGGCACAAAAGTCCATAAAATATTTGGCCACATCGGGCATGCAGGAGCGGTCATCCATGATGATCAGCCCGCCCGAGCCCATGATGGAGCCCAGCGCCTTGAGGCTTTCGTAATCCACCGGCGTATCGAGAAGTTGGGCGGGAATGCAGCCGCCGCTGGGACCGCCGGTCTGCGCGGCCTTAAATTGTCCACCGTCGGGAATGCCGCCGCCGATGTCAAAGACAACCAAGCAGCGTAATGCCCATGGGACTTCGATGAGCCCGGTGTTTTGCACCTTGCCCGCCAGCGCAAAGACTTTGGTGCCTTTGCTCTCTCCGTGCCAATGCTGGCGAACCACTGTCGCCGTTGAGCACAATGGGCGCAATGCTGCCAAAGGTTTCCACATTGTTGATCAGCGTGGGCTGGCCCCACAATCCGCTGGTGGCGGGATAGGGTGGGCGCGGCACAGGCTGGCCGCGCCGCCCCATAATCGAGGCCATGAGCGCGGTCTCCTCGCCACACACAAAAGCGCCGGCGCCGATACGCACATCGATGCGAAAGTTGGAATTGGTGTCTAAAATGCGGCTGCCCAAAAGACCGCGGCGTTCCGCCAGGCGGATGGCGCTCCAGCCGTTTGGCCGCAATGGGATATTCCCGCGCACATAGACATAGCCCTGCTCGGCGCCCACCGCGTAGTCGGCAATCGCCATCCCCTCCAGCACCCGGTGCGGGTCGGACTCCATAAGCGTGCGGTCCATATAGGCGCCCGGGGTCGCCTTCGTCGCCATTGGCCACCACATATTTGCGCTCGCCGCCCTGACCTTTGGGGTGGCTTTGCGCACCATTTGCCACTTAAGACCGGTGGGATAACCGGCCGCCGCGGTCAGCAGCCCGCCGTTGACAATGGCGTCGACCTCTCTTCGGGCGTCATTTCGTGGAGCGCATGGGCCAACGCGCCATAGGCGCCGTGGGCCACGGCATCTTCCAGTCGCTCGGGGTCGATGACGCTGCTTATTGGCCAGCACGACTTTGGTCTGCTTGGCAAAGAATGGGCTATCCATCGGGACAAGGTGTTTCAAACGGGCTGCGCCTGCCCCACGTGCTCTTCCAAAATGGCGCGGGCCGCATCTGTGGTGACATTTTCGTAGATTACATCCGGGGCGCCCTGTATTTGCACGGTAACCATAGGGCCGCGGCTGCACGGTCCCATGCAGCCGGTGCTGACGACTTCCACTTCGGCATCCAAATTGTGGGCGGCGATGGACTCCTTAAACGCCTGTTCCACCAGGCCGTCGGAAGAAAGGCAGGGCGTGCTGGCGCAGCAGCGGATGCGGCAGCGAATTGGCGCTGGCGTTCCTGTTCGCGTTGGGCTATTTCGTCGAGACCGCTGTGGTTCATGGGGACTCTTTGGTGGAAAAGGGATTAGGATTAGGGATTAGGGATTAGGGATTAGGGCTACGGTCGATCATTGTTGCGCGCTAGGCCATCAATTACCTTAAGGGAATAGGCATCAAGCCAAGCTGTTTTAGGGCAGCGCACCAGAGAGCGAACGGCGGTTGAGTAGGCTGCGGTAGTATGCAGCCGTATCGAAACCAAAGTGAGCGGCTCGACCCGTTTGGTCTCGATACGGGCGGCAACTGCCCCGCCCTACTCGACCGGCTCTACGCTAGAGCTAGAGATTTGGGTCTGGGCGGATTTGAGCAAATCGGCCAGGTCGGCCAATACCGATTCAGGGGTGGCGCGGCCGTGGACGGCGCCGTCCATGACGAGCACGGGGGCCAAGCCGCAACTGCCCAGGCAGCGCGCCACGCCCAAGCTGAGCTGATTGTCCGGCGTGGTCTGGCCAGGTTCAAGGCCGTAGGCGGCCTGCAATTGAGCCAAAATTTCCGCCGCCTGCTTCACGTAACAGGCCGTCCCCATACAGACAATACAGCTATGTTCGCCCTGTGGCTTGAGCGAGAAAAAGTGATAGAAGGTGGCCACGCCATAGACCCAACTCAGCGGCAGCTTTAATTGATGCGCCACATAGATCAGCAGATCGTCTTCCAAAAAGCCGAAGGCTTCCTGCGCCGTGTGCAGCACCTCGATCAGCGCATCCTGCTGATATTGAAAGCGCTTGAGCGTGCGGTCCACCAGCTTGAAACGCGCATCGCCGCTGGGGTGTGCGGTCTCTGCATGGCGAGCGGGAGGCTCGGCCGCCGCGGCGCGTTCAGCTTTGCGTTTGGCGGCGGCCGCTTTGGCTTTGGCCATGAGCGCGGCTTTGCGCTCCGCTGTCATCTGCTCGGTAGAGGCACGATTGGTCATGGCGATATCCTTTGGGCACCGGTTGGCGCCACGGATGGCGCTGCGCCGGTCTCATCATTTGGAATTGCTGCTGCGTCGCTTATTTTGATGGTCAGCAGTTGAACCTGTTGGGCGACGGGCGCAAACTGAAAGGTCAACTCGGCGCCAGCCGCGCCAGTGCCCTGCGCCATTTGCTCAAAATAGAAGCTAATCGAGTCCTCCGTATACCCCCCATCGGGATTCAGCGCAATATCCAAATGTTGAATCCGTTCACCATCGCGCAAATTGGCCTGGTCAAGCGCGGTTTGCAGGAGTTGCTGGGTAATGTGATGTTCATGCATGATTTTCAGAAGTGCCCTTTCATGTTGTGCAGTATCCGCTCAAGATGCATCGGCTCCTTAAGATCACATGTGGTTGACCCGCTTTGGTTTTGATACGACTGGAAACTGCCCCAGCCTACCCTTCGATCAACTCAGGACACCGCTCAACCGCCGCTCATCCTTATCAACTAGATGAGATCCTATAGAATCGATGTACATTCACTCCCGTTTCACTATATAACGGACGGCGCGTGGCCACACTCACCAACTGGTGGGGGAGTAATCTGGTCTAAACGAGAGTTTCAGCACTGGCCAGGTGGCTAGGGGGCCAGCGCTTTTTTGCAGCGTTCACATCTTTCCCACTAGCACCGGGCAGTGCGCAAACTCGATCACCCGCTCCGTCACCGAGCCAATCAGGATGCGGCGTGGGCCGCGTTGCCCCACATGCCCCATCACGATGAGATCGGCGCCAATGCTGGCGGCCAGCGCGACGATCTCTTCGTAGGGTACCCCCTCGCAAATCTCCGGCTGCACCGCCACATTGGCCTGCTGGGCCAGCCGTTCGACATAGGCCAGATATTGACGGCCATTCTCAAATAGCTCCTGGCGCACTTCGGCGCGCTGCTGGGTGGAAAAGCGGGCGATCTCATCCAGTACGGCTGAATCGACAACATAGAGCGCCGTGACCTGTGCGCGGCTTAACTTGGCAATGCGAAAGGCCAATTGACTGGCCTCGACCGAACTCTGGGAGCCGTCGGTGGGAATCAGAATGTGCTGAAATACTTGATCGGCCATACGCTTTATTCCTCCTAAACTCAGCCGTCCCTACGGGACGGAATCTCACTCATAGCCTTGCCAACAGCTATCAGCCATCAGCCACTCTGCATGGACTTTACACGTTTGGCGCGCACGAAGGCTTCGCGATCGTGCTCTTCTAAGACATCGGTAATGTGATGAATCGTTTCTTCCAGTTGCGGAATCAGGATATGCTCCAGCGCGTTGACCCGGCGCTGGGTCTGCTGGAGTTCAGTGGCCAAACGCCAAACGGTGGTTGTCGTCTCGGCTAAATGGCCCAGCCGCGTGGCCACATCCAGCCAGCGCGCGCGCGCCTCATCGAGGGCAGCGCTGGTATCGCTCAGGCCATAGGCCAGTGGTAGTGGCGTCACGTCAATGTGTACCAGCGGCACGGGAACGCCCATGACGCTGCGCAAACCGACATCGGTGGCAATGGCGGCGGCGGGGGCCAAACTGGCCCAGTGCAGCCCCTCGGCGCCCATGCGCATGCGCGCCTCGATCAGCGCTTCGTAGGCGGCGCGGAAACGCGCGGTTGCTTCACGCGCGCTCCGTTCGGCCTCGTCCACCATTTGCAGCAGTTCATGGACAAGGACCCTCGCGCTTGTGGTCGAGCAATTCATAGCCCACTCGCGCCTGCTCCGCTTCTTGCTGGAGCCGCAGCAGATTGCTGCGCGTCGGTGAGACTTGTTTCTGGTTCGCCATAGCTGTGATCCAACTTTCCCTGATAGTGCGCCTGAATTTCGGCGGGGCTGAGCCTGGTCAATTCCTGCGAGGGCAGATGGGCCAGGGCCGACCAGCCCAAATCGAGCTTGCGTCTGGGCGATGGCGCGCGCTTCATCCGCACGTTGGGCCACAAATTCATTCTCAAAGCGGCCAAAGGTCAGATAGGCTTTGTCGATGCTGGAAAGCGCCTCTTCGCCAATGATGGCGGCCAGTGACTACCTGCTGCCTGCGCATAGGCAGCGTAAAGCTGATTGGCCAGGTGCGGATGGTCGTCACGCGTGTGTTCCACGCCGATGCCATCCTTCATGAGCCGTGAGAGGCTGGGCAGGACGGCAATGGGCGGGTAGAGCCCCTGGCGCTGTAGCTCGCGACTCAACACGATCTGCCCCTCGGTAATATAGCCGGTCAGGTCGAAGACGGGATGGGTGATGTCGTCGTTGAGCATGGTCAGAATCGGCATCTGCGTAATCGAGCCGGGACGCCCGGCCCACGCTCCGCAGCGTTCATAAAGCGAGGCCAGATCGCTGTAAAGATAGCCCGGATAGCCTTTGCGCCCCGGCACTTCATTGCGGCGTGTGGTCGCGCAGCGCCTCGGCATAGCTGGTCATGTCGGTCATGAGCACCAGCACGTGCCTGTCACCCTGTTCAAAAGCCAGAAACTCGGCCAGGCTCAGCGCCGCGCGGCGTGATGATGCGCTCACATGGGCGGATCGTCGGCCAGATTAGAAAAGAAGCGCGGTCTTGCGCAGCGCCCCGGTGGCCGCAAAGCTGTTGTAAAAGAAATCGGCGGTGTCGTGAGGCACGCCCAGGGCCGCAAAGACGATGGCAAAGGGTTCGCCGGTTTGATCTTGGGTTGAGCCGGTGATGTGGGCCTGGCGCACGATCTGCGCGGCCAACTCATCGTGAGGCAGGCCGGCGCCCGAGAAGATCGGCAGCTTTTGCCCGCGCACCAATGTGTTCATACCGTCGATGGCCGAAATGCCGGTCTGGATAAAGTCATGCGGATAGCGGCGCACCGGGTTGAGCGCGGCGCCGTTGACATCGACACGGGCTTCGGCCAGGGGCAGGGTAATCCGTCACGCGGGCGGCCCAGACCGTCAAAGGCGCGGCCCCAACATCTCGCGCGCCACCGGCGTCTCAAACGAGCGGCCCAAAAAGCGCGCGTACATCGCGCGGTTGCAGCCCGCTGCTTTCTCCCCACAACTCAACCACGGCGCGCATCGCCCGCTTCGAGCACCCGGCCCGAGGCGCCGCTTGCCATTCTGGGCGTCACCGGTCGATAGCACTTCAACGACCTCGCCATAGGCGGCATCGCGAGCGGCTTCCACGACCGGGATCGGTCCCTCAGATGCGTCGGCGCTTGAATGTCGCGTATGGCCAGCCGATCGCTCTGCGCCTTCATGGTTGCCTCCGCTGTCGGTATTCATCGGCCAGGGCGCGCAGGCGCGTCTGTAGCTCTTTGCGCACATGGTCGATCTCGTCCACATTGTCATTGGGCACACTCTCTTTTAGGCGCAGCAGACGCGGCGTATCGAGCTTTTCGCGCAAATGCAGCAGCGGGACGCCAATCGCCACCAGTCCGCGACCCTGTGCAAAGTTCCACAAGAGACGCAGCAGGCGTAACTGTTTGGCGGGCACGGCATAGGCGTCGATGGCGTGCAGCGCGTTCTGCTGCAGAAAGCCCTCTTCCAGCAGGCGGGCCGCATCGAGCACCCAGCGCTGGCGGTCAGGCAGCGAATCGGCGCCGACGAGACGCACGATCTGCTGCAAGCGCGCCTCCTGCTCGAGCAGATTCATGGCCTGCTGCCGCAGATCGTCCCACTGCGGCGAGGCGGGTTTGTCGCCCGCTGGCGTCACCTGTTCATCCCACCAACTGGCCACGGCGTCGGTGTAGAGGCTGTAGCTGTTGAACGGAAGTTGATGGCCAGGAAGTGGCGGGCGCTGGCCAGCGTGCGTCCAGCGCCCAGAAGCAGTGGGTAAAGCGCTGCGTGTGCTGAGTGACCGGCTCAGAAAAATCACCGCCCGGCGGCGAAACCGCACCAATCGCCGTGACCGACCCTTCGTGTCCATCCAGCGTGCGCACGCGGCCGGCCCGTTCGTAAAAGGCCGCCAACCGCGAGGGCAAATAGGCGGGAAAGCCCTCCTCGGCGGGCATCTCGGCCAAACGGCCCGAGATCTCGCGCAGCGCCTCGGCCCAGCGTGAAGTAGAGTCGGCCATGAGCGCCACATCATAGCCCTGGTCGCGGTAATATTCGGCCAGCGTGATGCCGGTGTAGATGCTGGCTTCGCGCCGCCACCGGCATATTGGAGGTGTTGGCCACCAGGATCGTGCGCTCCATCAGCGGGCGTTCGCTCCACGGATCAATGAGCTTGGGGAAATCTTCGAGCACTTGCGCCATCTCATTGCCCCGCTCACCACAGCCGATATAAACGATAATCTGCGCATTGGACCATTTGGTCAGGCTGTGTTGGGTCACCGTTTTGCCGGCGCCAAAGGGACCGGGAATCGCCGCCGTGCCGCCCTTGGCCACCGGAAGAAGGTGTCGAGTATGCGCGCTGGCCGGTAGTAAGGCGGGATGGTGGGCGCCAAGCGTTCGCTGATGGGAAACGGTTGGCGCACCGGCCACTGCTGGACCAATGTCAACGGATGTTCGCGACCGGCGTCGTCTTGCGCCACGGCAATCGTGGCGTCGAGCGCATAGTCACCACTTCCGCCCCAATCGTGACCAGCGTGCCCTGGCGATTGGGCGGCGTTAAATGCGATGCTCAATTAGCTGCGTCTCTTGGACGACACCCAGGCGTGCCGCCGCTCACCTTGTCGCCCACCTGTTGCACAGGGTAAAATGCCAGGTGCGCCGGCAGCGGATCAACCTGGATGCCCCGTTGCACGTAAATGCCGCTCGCTTTTTGCATGGCCAACAGGGGGCGCTGGATGCCGTCAAAGATGTTGCCCAGCAGCCCCATTGCTTTGACCGAAGGCGGTTGGCCGCTGCCATGGAAGCGGTTCGCCGGGGCGCAGCCAGTGGTCTCTTCGTAAATTTGAATGGTGGCCAGCCCGTGGTCGAGCGCAATGATCTCGCCGGCCAGCCGTTGATCCCCGACCCAGACTTGCTCCAGGATCGCCAAATCGCCGGTCACGTGCGCATGGGCAACCGGCCCGCTGATCCAGGTGAGCGTACCAACAGCGCTGTTCATACGATCTCCTTCATAAGATCTCCAGTTGGCGGGCAACCGCTTCACTCCAGTTCGGCTTGCGCGCCAGCGCCAAGCGGGTGGCAAAGGTGGCATCCACTTCCCGCCGGCCATCGGCATGACGGGCCATGAGCCCACCCCATGCTCTTGGCCCCGGTACAGGCGCGCGCACAAAGCTGACCTTTGTCTCGGCGCTCCATGCCGCCAGCGCGTCCGCCGTAAGCGGCGCTCATGCCCGCGCGTCTGCCGCCAATGTGATTGCGCCGGCCTCCGATATCTGGGCCGCGTGCGAGACCAGCCGCTGCAAAATTGCGCCATACTCCGGTTGCGTCGTGAGCGCGCCGCGGCCGATGCCATCGGCGCTGATCCACGCCTGATCCAGCAGTGCCTGGCGCGTGCGCAGAGGCCTGGTGTCCGTTCTCGAGTTCGGCTTGCGCCAATTGGCGCTGCCGCGTTTCGCCGCTTCCGCTTGCGCAGCGACCAAAATAATCCGCGCGCATCTTCTTGGCCTCAGCCTCGACATCAGCGCCTTTCACGCGCAATGCGCCGCTGCGTTTCCGCCTCCATGTTGATGGCTTCTTGCTGTGCGGTGCGGTGAATGATTGCCATCAATTCTTCCGGATCGCCTAGAATTTCTGCCATTTAATTAACTCATACCGCCCTTCCAGCCGAATGCCCAGCGCCTTGCAGCAGATCGCGCAGGGATTGGCGCTCCCCCGCCAGGTTGGCTGCTGGGTATCTCGACCAATAGCGGCATGGCCACCGTGGCCTTGTGCTGATCCACTTCCGGCACGCATGGCGCTGGCCCACTCATCGGTCAGAAAGATGATGGTATTCTCGTCCGCCAGCGCGCTGTTGAGCGCCTGCCGCTTCGGCCGCGCTCTGCACGACCTGGCCGGTTACGCCAAGCATGGCAAAACCAAAAACCGCATTTCATCGCCAATCACCTGTAGTTTTGTCGCGTTCATCGTGATATGTGCTCATTCCGGCATAGACCCCTCCCAGCCTCCTCCCCTCGAGGGAGGGCTACGGAGAGGTGATCGGCTAACGTCAAGATCATAAATGAAATAATCAGCCCGTAGATGGCAATCCCCTCGGCGAGACCGACGACAATCAGCGCCCGGCCCAGAATTTCCGGTTTTCGGCATGGCGCCAATGGCGGCGGCGCGCCAGATGCCCACGGCAATACCGGCGCCAATGGCGGCGAGGCCAATGGCCAGGGCCGCACCGTCGATACATCCTGGGTGACGGCGCCGGTCTGCGCCAGCGGGGCGGCGTGGCCAATCCTGGCGCCCCGCTCAGCCCAAGTAACAGGGCAAGGCCCAATCGCCAACGGCGACGGATGTATTCAACGCCAGCAAGGCCACGGATATGAATAGCTTGGCGATACGAATCGGTTTCATAGTTGATTGCTCCTACGGATGTCGCAAAAAGTCCGACTTTGCGGAGGCTGAGCTTGTCGAAGCCGCTGCGGCTTCGACAAGCTCAGCCTCCGCTCTATAACCGGACTTCGGCATATCACAACCCGGCCAGGCGCAGCGACGTGAAAGGGGCGTCCGTCGCGGAAGAATTTGCCGAAAAATTCATAATATTCGAGACGCAGCGTCTGAATCCCGACGATCAGCCCTTCAAAGCCCACGATGATCACCGTGCCGATAGCCAGCGATGAACCAGCGCGGGCTGCCCGTTTGACCGGCCAGCAGCAGCACCACCTGGCTCGGTCAGCTTCGTGGGCTACGGCAAAGGCGCCCAGTCGCACAAAGGAGAGGCTGTTGCCGCCATAGGCGATGAACGCCTCAACAGTTCGAAAAATGCCAGCACGCTGTACTCGCCCCAACGCTCGACCAGCGGCGGTGATTGCCCCGTCACCAGCCGCCGCAGCGGACCATTGAAAAAGAGCAGCAGCGTCGGCGCCAGGATGAGCAACAGCCAGCGATTTGTCGTCAGATAGCCCTGCCAAAGGGCCAGCCCGCCGCCCAATAGACTCCAGTAGAGCCACAGACCGGTCAAACCATTTTTGTCGAGCAGAAAGGTCGCCCAATCGCGGGTGCGCCCGGCGATGAAGAGTTGCAGGGCAAAGCCCAGGTTGAGGACAACCACACCGGCCAGCACCGCGGCCAGCAACAGATCGGTCATGCTGTCGAGGGGGCGCACCCAGAGCGGCGCGATCAGCGGCATGCCCAGGACCGCGCCGTAGAGCGCACCAAAGAGCGTGGCGCTGAGCCCGGCAACGATGAGCACGGGCGCCAACTGGCCAACGCCATCGTGCCCATTCCCTTGACGATAGCGCAGCCACAACCCCACCAGCACCAGCAGCAGACCATGCCCAATATCGCCAAACATCATGCCGTACATCAACACAAAGGTCAGGCCAACCAGCGGCGTGGGGTCGAGTTCGTTGTAGGCGGGCAGACCAAAGGTGGTGACCAGCCCCTCGAACGCGGCCAGCACGGGGGGATTGCGCAGCAACGTGGGTACCTGCAAGCGCGCTTCATCGGGCTCCAGCACTTCGATAATGGCCCGCTTCTCCGTGATCGCTTGCACGGTGGCCGTCAAATTGGGCAGCGCCGAGACCGGCGTCCAGCCGGCGATCAAATAGATCTGCCCCTGCAGCGGGAAGTGGCTGATGGCATCGGCCAGGGTGCGGCAGACGCGGGCGTGATTCCAGGCGGCTTGGAGCGGTGCGCGCCAGGTGGCGGCCAGCGCAGCGCGTTCGGCAATCAACGCGTTCTTCTGCGCAGTCATCTGATCTGCGCGCGCGAGAAACTCCGTCAACGCCTGCGCGGGCAGCCCCTCGACATCGGCCGGCAGCGGGATGGGTTCAAAGAACGCGCTGTGCAGCGCGCGGTCCAGAATCGGCGCGTGCTCCGGCGTGGTGGCGGCAAAGACCAATGTACGCGCGCCGTTTTGAAACGCCGGGATGATGACAAACGGAATGCGAAAGAGGGCCGTTTGGATGCGCGTGAGATTGACCGTGGGTATGGCGCCGACGGTCAGATGGATGTCGCGCAGCGCGGTCAAATGCTCGAGCGGAATATTCAGCGGCGCCAGCAGGCGTAGCTGTTCGATGAGCAACTGTAGATGGGCCGCCGTCGCCTGCATGGCCTGATCGCGCTGCTGCCACTGTGTGATGGCCTCTTCGGCCTGCTGCAATGTGGCTGCCAGGTGACTGAGGTCGTTACCCACGTCAATGGCTGTGGGCAGCTCGCTGGCGCGTCGATCCACTTGGAGCGCATCTAATAGCTCGGCAAAACGGCGTTCGTGCGTGCCATAAGCCGTGGCCAGCGCGGACCAGTGACCGGCCAACGTGGCTTCCTTGGCATCGACATCCACCTCGATTTGCAACATGCCCAATTGGGCCAGCGCCAGGGTCACGGCCTGGATATCTTCTTCATAAATAAAGAGGTTCACCTCGCGCATGCGTTCCGGTATAAACATGGCTCGCCTTATTCGCCCACTTTGCGATCTGTTTGTGGACTGCTGAAAGTGCCAGTGAACGGCGGTTGAGTAGGCTGCGGCAGTTGGCAGCCGTATCGAAACCAAGTACACGGGTCGGGCGCCCCTGGGGCGCGCTTTGGTTTCGATACGGCCGCTACCGCTCCCAAGGCCCAAACTGCCGGGCCTACTCAACCGCCGCTACTCTGGTTTCATACCTGAACTGCCAAAGTCTGGTCTCAAACCGATTTCACTTTAGCTGTTCCCGGATGAGATAGGGTTGCAGTTGGGCGGCGGAACGGTTGGCGGTCTTGCCTTCAACAATCGTCACCAAGTCGCGCACTTCGCTTTCCAACAGCACTTCATAGGCCAATACCGCACCCAAATGGAGCGCGGCGCCGGCCCGCGTCTGGGTGGCCAATGCATAGAGATGACGCCACAACAGCAGTTCCAGCCGCGGCAAGGCGTCACGCTCGGACAGATCAGCCAGGCTCTGCACCGCGGGCATGAGCCGGGGCCACAGCGCTTCAACAGTCTCCAGCAGCGGCGCCCCCAACGCCACGGCGCGCACCACTTCGGCATTGACGCGCAGGTTGCGATGCAGCGTATAGTTCAAGATCTCTTCGGGGGAAAGGCGCGCGTAGATGCGGTAACGATAGGCCCAGAGCAGATTTTGGGCGTCGATCCAAAAGCCGATGAATTGCTCCGCTTCCCGCCGGTCGCGCCCGTGTAGCTGTGCGATCAGATCGCGCAGGCGCCGATAGTAGGCCAGCTCCAGCGCCACTTCGAGCACAAAGACGGACTGGCGCTGCCGATATTGCTCCAATGCGTTCTGCAACACCGTGCCATACCATGTCTTGCGCAGGCGTTCAATGAGATCAGGGATCGCTCTGGCGGCGGCCAATGTGCGCCACGGCAGTTCGCTTGCTATCCCGAGGGGGATGAGGGCCGGCAAAACTGTTCCGGCGGCGGTGATGAACTGCCCGCAGAACGGTCTTTAAATTGTTCAACTCCTGGCGTCGCCAATACCACTCCAGCAATTCCCGACTGTTGCCTTGCAATAGCGCAAAGGGACGGCGCGCCATCTGCACCCAATGTTGCCACAAAACCCGCTCAATCGTGATGACATCCGGATGGGCAGCAGCGATGCGGGCCAGCCGGTCGGCATAAGCCGTTTGGTGCAAGGAATTGAGCACGGCGCCCACATCGGGTGCGTCGAGCAGCTCTACCCAAAGCGCCGCCGGCATAAATTGGGCAAAGAGCGCGTGGACCCGCGCGCTGGCCGCGGCGTAGCGGGCGGCGCCCAGGAGGACGGTCATGGCTGCGCGGCCTTTCCGGTAACCCAATCGACCAGGAAGGCCACGGCGGCCTCCATGTGGCTGTGGGCTGTGCGCTGCATGGTCTCAATTTGGGACTGCGTGGCCGCGGCAAGCTGTTGGCGTTCGGCGTCAAGTTCAGCTTGCATCTGCCGTTGGCGGATTTCTACTTCGGCGTTAGCGTTGGCGCGCGCCGATTCGAGCAACTGCTTGTTCTGTGCCATGCTCTCCGTCTGCATCTGATCGCGCTGCTGTTGGGCCTGCTGCCGCCGCGCTTGCGCCTCTTTCTCTGTTTGCAGCAACCGTTTGAGCATGATTTGCTGCGGTGATTCTGCTTGCGTGTTTGCCATGCCCGTCCCCCGCACTTTAGGACAGCTTCGTATCTCGAAATGATAACTGTTTGAGATGCCCACCTTTCATTGTGGGGTGTCTCGTCTTTCATTATCGACCAGAATCGTTCCACAGACACCCATCATTGGAACAGTTTTAGGCTAGTGGTATGGCTAGGTCAGATCCTGTCCGAATGACCATTGAAGGTTGGAATTAGAATGCCGAATTGGGGCGGGAACGTTGTTGCGCGGGATAACTGGACAGGCAATCTCTGGTGATGAGGACTTTAAATTCACGGGGGTGGGCTTGCCGGCTTTACGGAGGCCCAAATAGCGGTGGGATAGCAGAACGCCGGTTCAAACGTTCATCGCTTATAGCCGGGTACATGGTATAATAGTCCCATGCGCTACTTTAATACGTACGGCCCCATCGACCCACAAAAACATTACTTCGTACCGCGCTCGTCGTTGCTCAACGAGTTGCGTGCGCAGATTGAGGAAGGGCATTGTTTCACCATCTTCGCGCCGCGGCAGATGGGCAAGACGACCTTGCTGCGCCAGTTGCGCGATACATTGGCGGAAGATGAAGCCTATCTGCCGGTTTTGCTTGATTTTGAGGGGTTTGAAGATCTCCCTGTCGTCGATTTTTTGCAAGCATTTCATTGGGATTTTGGGCAGCGACTTTTGCCGATGGTGCAAGAGAAGTCTCCCCCCAAACATGACGCATTGGAAAAGCTCGTAGATGGCGAATCTCCGACAAGTTTCTTTCGCTTACGCCGTTTTTTTGAAGCTTGTCATCGCTTGTTGCCCGATCATCAAATCGTCATAATCATCGATGAATTCGACTCGATTCCTCAAGCCGCAATTTCAGATCTATTACAGACTTGGCGCGCTATCTATTTGAACAGCGATCCGCCGCGCAGCGTCCACAGCGTCGTTCTCATCGGCATTCAAAATATTGCGGCGCTGAATTTAGGCCGCAGCAGCCCGTTCAATATTGCGCGCCAGATGCGGCTGCCCGATTTCTCGCATGCCCAAGTGGCGGATCTGCTGGCTCAATATACAACTGAGACCGGACAGCCTTTTGCCGCCGAGGCCGTTGACGAAATTTACGGCCAGACGGCCGGCCAGCCCTTTTTGGTCAACCGGCTAGCGGCCATTACGACGGAAGAAGTGGCGACCAATCGCGCCGCGCTGGTGACGCGGTCGCAAGTGCAGCGGGCGCGCGATCAGCTTGTGCGCGAGAGCAATTACAACTTTGAAACGCTGCAACGCCATGCGGCTGAATATCAGGATGAAGTCCTGCGCATTCTTTTTGGCGCTATCTATCCCTTTACCCGCAACAGCCCGGTGGTCAAGACGCTGGAGATGTATGGCGTGATCAGCGAGACCGCCGCGGGCAATTGCCAGGTCGCCAACCCCATTTATGAGCGGGTGCTCATCGACCACTTTACGCCCTTTGAGATTGGCTTGAGCGCTGACATTTTGGTCAACGGCCACGATTTTCGCCCCTATGCAGCGGAGGGCGCGCTGCAGATGTTGACCATCCTCTCTCACTTTCGCCACTTTGTGGAGCGCCGCGGGCGCGAGGCGTTCAAGGTCACAGAGATGCCGCAGGAGGCCACGGGGCAGTACCTGCTGAGCGCATACCTGGATATTCTCATGCGGCAGGTGGGCAGCGAAACCTTTGTGGAGGTTCCCAGTGGGCCGGGGCGGCTGGATCTGATTGTGGTCTATCAGGGACGGCGCTATATTGTCGAAACCAAGATTTGGCGGGGCAAGGCGGAATTCGATAAGGGCGTGCAGCAGTTGGCCACCTATTTGGAAACGGAGGGTGAGCCAGAAGGCTATTTTGTGGTTTTCCACGCTCGGCCCAAAGTTTATGGCAAGCTGCCTGGCGCGGAGTTGGAGTTTGCGCTGACGGTGGGGAGCAAGACGATTCACGTTTACCTGGTGCGGATTGGGGAATTTGTGGAGTGACAGAGCTTGAAAGCGGCTCTATAAAAATACGGTCAAGGCAGAGCCACGAAATTATCTCGTTCGGCTATTGGGTTCAGCAGCGCCGTCTGGCGTTGGATCTCACGCGGCCCGCGCTGGCGCGTAAGGTAAACTGCTCGCCCAGCACCATCAAAAAGATCGAACGGGATGAGCGGCAGCCATCGCGCCAAATTGCCGCGCTGTTGGCCGACCATTTGTTGATTCCCCAACGGGAGCGAGAGCGCTTTATCGCCATGGCGCGTGGCGAATTTGTACCCACACCGCTTACGGCGCCCGCATTGATTTCGCTGCCCTCTTTCCTCTGGCCCTCCGCCGACCGTGAGGCACAGCAAGCCGCGCCGCTGCTGGTGTACCGGGAACGCGAATTGGCCACCCTTGAAACTCACCTGACGGCGGCGGTGGCGGGCCGCGGCGGCATTCTTTTTATCACGGGCGAGGCCGGCGATGGGAAGACCCTGTTGGCGCAGACCTTTGCTCGCCTGAGCCAGGCGAAATACGCCGAGCTGGTCGTGGCCACCGGCCACTGTAATGCGTACACGGGCATTGGCGACCCCTACCTGCCCTTCCGCGAAATACTCGAGCTGCTGACCGGCGATATTGAGACGCATTGGGATGCCGGCGCTATGAGCCGGAGCTATGGCGAACGTTTGTGGCGGCTGGCGCCGGATACAATAGAAGCCCTGCTTGACGTCGGGCCCGAACTGGTAGACACTTTCCTTTTGAGCGCGCCCCTGGTCGCCCGCGCGGCCGCCACCATTTCTGCGCCGCGTCAGGCGTTGCTGGCGAGGCTACAGGAGTTGATCACCCGCCATCAGCAGAAACAGAGCGCGGCCGGCTTGCAGCAAAGCAATCTCTTTGCCCAATACGCCCGCGTGCTGCAATCCTTGGCGCACCGGCAGCCCATGTTGCTCATTGTGGACGATCTGCAGTGGGCGGATGCGGGCTCCATCAGCTTGCTCTTTCACCTGAGTCGTCAGCTGCGTGGGCAGCGCATTCTGCTGGTGGGGCTCTATCGGGCGGCGGAAGTGGCGCTGGGGCGGGGCGGTGAACGCCATCCGCTGGAGCCGCTGCTGAACGAATTACAGAGCACTTTGGGCGAGATTCATGTGCGGCTCAACCTGGCCGATGGGCGGCGCTTTATAGATGCCATCGTTGACAGTGAACCCAACCGATTGGATCAATCTTTTCGCGACGCCCTTTACAGGCAAACCGCGGGACACCCCCTCTTTACCGTCGAAATGCTGCACGGTCTGCAAGAGCGGGGTGATGTGGTCCGCAATGCGTGTGGCGCATGGATCGAGTCGGCGCAGCTCGATTGGCACATTCTGCCGGCGCGGGTGGAAGGGGTGATCAAGGAGCGCATTGAGCGTCTGCCGCCACGGCTGCAAGAACTGCTGCAGGCAGCCAGCGTGGCTGGGGAAAGCTTTTGCGCCGAAATTATTGCGCAAGTCCACGGCGCCGATGAACGGCAGGTGACCAACCAACTGGGCGCCGTGCTCGACCGCGAGCAGCGCCTGATCCGCATGCAGGGACGCCAACAGGTCGGCGCCCAACAGCTCTCGCAATACAGCTTTCGCCACATTCTCTTTCAGCAATACCTCTACAACAGCTTGGATGCGCATCAGCGCGCCCATCTGCATCGCGCCGTGGCTGTCGAGCTGGAAAAACGCTGCACCGACGACGCCCCTCTCATGGCTCCGCAACTGGCGCGCCACTTTGCCATTGCCGGCGACAACCGGCGAGCGCGGCACTACTTGGATGGTGGCCGGGGACATGGCGGCTGCCGTCTATGCCCACGCCGAAGCAGAGAGGTCACTATCGCCGCGCCATTGGGTTGGCCAGGGAGAGCCGCATAGTGCAGAGCCATCGACGCTAGAGCAGTTCCACCAACTCTATATGCGACTCGGGCGGATACTGGAATTGCGTTCCCACCATGATCAGGCAATTGCCGTCTATGAAGAAATGGCGCGCGTGGGACAGGCGGGCGGCAACCAGGCCATGGTGCTCGCTTCACTTTTGGCGCGCGCGGCCATCCGCATAACCGTGAACTTTGCCCGCAATCCCATCGAGGGGCGCGCCTTGCTCGAACGGGCGCGCTATCGCTCTCGAACTGAACGACCAGGCCGCCGAGGCCGCCGTCTTGTGGAATCTGCTCATTTTGAGCGCCTACACGGGCGGCGACCGCTATGAGCGGCTGGCCTATGGTGAACAAGCGCTGGAGTTGGCCCGCGGACTGGAGCTATCGGAGCAACTGGCGTTTATTCTGCACGATATCTTCTACGCCTATGCCGGCTTTGGTCAGTGGCGGCGCGCCCGCGCGGCGCTCTCCGAGGCGCGTGAGCTTTGGCAGCAGCTCGGCAATTTGCCCATGCTCTCCGAAGCCATCATGCGGCTGCACTGGACCTATTTGGTGACGGGGGAATATGCACAAGCCGTCGCCCATGCGGAGGAAGCCCATCGGCTGAGTCTGGAAAGCCACAACGTGGATGCCCAAGCCCTAAGCCATTTTATGCTCGGCTTTATCCATTGGGAGCGGGGCCAGGCGGGGCAAGCGCTGGCGGTCATGGAGGAGGATGTCGCCATTGCCGCATCGGTCAACAGCCTGACGCCGCTGATTGGCACGCGGGCCGATCTGGGCTTGCTCTACGGTGAGCTGGGCGATGTGGAACGGGGCCTGGCGCTGGCCAATCTGGCGCGCCAAACGGCGGAGGAACAGCTCCCCATTCTGCGCTTCTGGCCCCATGCCGTGCAGATTTGTCTGTACTTGCGCCAGGGGACATAGCGGCGGCCCAGGCACTGGTGACGGCGCTGGCCGACTATCGGGTGGTCAAAGAGCGCTTTGGCTATATGCCCTTTATGTGGGTGCGGGTGGGGCTGGCGCATGGCGAATTTGCGCTGGCCCAAGGCGCGTGTGAGCAGGTTATTGGCTTGATGGATGCGCTGTACAGCGATCTGTGCGAAGCAGGGATCTGGTATCTGCGGGCGGATGTGCTGCATCTCAAGGGGCGGGCGTTGTTGGGGATGGGAAATGTTGAGGAAGCGCATGAGGTGCTGCAAAGCGCGCGCTGCTGCGGAAAAACTTGGTTCGCAGCGGGCGCTTTGGCCGATCTTGCTGAGCCTGGCCGAGGTGGCGCAGCGGAATGATGAGCCGCTTGCTGCTGAAAGCTTGCGACAAGCGGCCCGTGTCATTGTGACAGAGATGGCCCAACAGATGGAGGCAAAGTTGCAGGATTTGTTCCTCGAGTTGTCGCAGGTCAAATGTTTGTGATATGTTTTCTACCACTTGGGCAATCCAAGCTTCAAACTTTCCGGGTAGCTCCAGATCTTATCATCGGCTACCCGTGTAAACTCTTCAGCGTGTGCTTTTAGCCAGGCTTTGGCCGCCTCGTCCTGTAGGCGAGGTAATGATTTGGATAATCCTTTTGGTGCGCATTGTGCGGCCACCTCACGCATACAGAGGAAGAGTTCGCTAAAGATCAGATCAAGGACGTTGCCCAAGATACTGTGATCTCTAAAGTTGACCGGTGTGCCTTGTTTGAGAACGTAAAAGTATGTGCCATCTGGTTTCGTATATTTCTGGATCAGAGCTGGCTCTTCATCCGGTTTTAGAGCCTCGCATTTTAGACCGTTACCCTGATCTTTATGGCAATTCGTGACCACACATTCCTGCTCAAAATCAGCCAGGGCAAACTCAACGGCCTTTGAACTGGCGCTGGCCAGAATTGCGCCATTCTTGATACAGTACATGTCAGCACGGCGGATTGAAGTTTGCCCGGTACACCCCACAATTAGATCCGATTCGGCAAGTAGCTCGTGCAGGGGCTGGGGGAAGAATCCCTCCACCTCTGCGCTGATATTTTTGGCAGGGTTGATGTCGTAAACGGAAACAACCGCTTCGCGACCATTCAAGGCCACGGCGCACGAGCGACCAATCTTGCCAAAGCCAATGACGGCACTCCTGAGACCTTGGCAAATGAGCTTAAACTCTTCGCGTAAAATCCTTTCAACGCTGAAGAGCACGGCATCGCCAATGATCGAATCTTCAACCGCCTTCAGCGGGCTTTGCGCCATCGACAGGACGGGAATCGGGTGCGGGCTATTTCTCTCATAGCGCCAATGGCCGTTATTGGTATCCTCCACGATGCCCAAGAAATGTGGAAAAGTAGCCAAGCGTTCGGTTGATTTTGCCAGATAGCCGCCCACCTCTTGAACCAACAGAGGCGTTGATTCCGCCTTTAGTGCTTCCACCACCTGCTTTTCGGCTTTGAGGAAAGTGTCACAAATCGAGGTGGGTATGACAACCTTGAAGCGCTTCTTTTGTAACATTTGCACTGCGGAGGGGGAGCATGAATAAGGAATGGCAACCACGCAGACTACCGGGAAAACGGTGTGCACCGCTTCGATGAAGGGGACAGTGGTGTCCAGCACATGGGTAATCAACACGCAACGTGGGCGATTCGCTGGCGGCGCGGTTTCCAGCAAGCTGGTGAGTGCAAGCAATGGAGCACCAGAGTACGATCCGTCGGTACGCGTCGGTTCTGCAAGGTTTCTTGATAAGCGCATAACTTGTTCCCTTTTGCATCTATATTTAGCTCTAAACGAAAACGTTCGATGCGGCCGAACACCCCGGTACGCGGTGGATGCCACAGAACACGAAATGTTACGCTATCGAACATATGCAATCGTCTGAGTATGTTTCAGATACTGGCTCTTTGACTATGCCCTGCTCCCCAACTGCCGCATCAACCCCAGCGCGTCCCAATTCAGCCAACTCTCTACGACCTGCCCATCGACAATGCGATGGATCCCAATTGCGGTGACGGCCGCGGGTTTACCGGACGAGGGGATGCCGGCAAACTCGCTGGCCTGCACACCGCGGATGGTAAAGCGGGTGACGACTTTATCGCCTTCGGCCACCTGGTCTTCAATGGTGATATGGAAGTCGGCAAAGGCGCGGTGCAGGTAGGCTACAAACGCTTTGAATCCTGCGCGCCCCGGCGCTTCACCAGGGGCGGGGTTGTGGTTGACATAGTTGACCGCCACAATCTCATCGGCGACGCGCAGATCGCCTTGATTGTAAATCTCCTCGAAGAAACGTTGGAGCAATCTCTTATTTCCAATGGACATGAGGCTTTCCTTTGCCGCAAAATAGCTATCTTATCAATCCAGAGCGGTGCGTAGACCCGTTTGGCTTCGGCGTGAGCTCAGTCGAACGGCTTCGATACGGCCACAAAGAACCCTTTCACAGGTTTGATTGTGATTGCGTGGGTACCTGACCCCAAGTCGAACGTGCCGGAACTCATCCCAGCTCGTCCGAGACAAAAACCGGGATCGCCACCGGTGGGAACGGACATTGGCATCGTCCTGTGACGGTGCGTGCGACCAGCAACACGTCGCTTGTCAAAGACTTCAAATTCATCACCACCACTGGACGTGTCCACCACTGGTCAGGATGGCGCGTGGCGGGGGCCACGTAGGACCAGGGCGGTGTACCGGCATAAACGGCGTTACGCAAGCTCACGGCGTTACGTCGTCACGCCGCTAGATCTGCCGGCGCACAGCCGCTGGCCAGCGCATTGATATTGGTGTTCCAGACAAATAGCTGCCAAGTCTCCCCGGCACCTCTGCCGCGGGGTCCACCTCGAGGGTATAGGTGACATCAACATCGTTGATGGGCGTGTCGCTATCAAAGTCACACAGCGTGCCTTGAAATGCTACAACATGGGTGCCGCTGGCCAATTGAAAGGCAAACCAGAAACCATCGGCCACCGCCTCCGGGTCGGCTTGACGCTGAAAGGTTGGCGATTGGAGGCGCACATGGTTGACGGCTTCGCCATCAATGGTGCTTGTCAGACGACAGATTTTTGAGTTCAAGGGGCCGGGTTGTTCAGTGGAGTAGACCGCATCCAAAACGTCGCGCTTTTCCGCAACGGTTAAGTTTTCGGTTCCTTCATTAGCCCAGGCGGCGGTATGCAGCGGCACAACCAATAGCTTATTGGGTGGAACTGTACAGGAACGGGCGGCTGGATCGCTGCCGTCGGTGCCGGCCAAGAACCAAATATCACCCGTTTGACCGACCCCACAATCAATTGGGCCCTGTTGATAGAGCGGCACGCTGTTGGCGGCTTCAATCCATTCCCACCAGGCAGCCGTCCATGCCGGCTGCGGGGCTACGACCGTTATGGTTTGGACGATGGTCTGCGCCACCATGGGGAGATAGAGCGTGGATGTCACCGTGTCGGTGGCCGGTGATATGGGTCGCATCTCCCATTGTGGCAGGGCCGGTGGGCCTTCTGCGACTTGCAACGGTCGGGCCGCTTGCACAGAACGCCATCCGGCCAATAGCAACAGGCTGGTCAAGACCAGCGCTAGAATGACGAATGAACCTTTCCTGCACCATTGGTATACCGATGAATTCGTTATCATATGTTCGGCTCCTATAGTAGCATCTTTTGAACGACCCTTTGTGAAATGTGACTCTGTCCAAGTGGTCAAGAATTGGTGGCGAATGCCACTGAGGGCATTCGCCACCCCAAACCGTGATTCCACCTAGGGGGTACTGGAATTGAAGGTGTCACGATAAATCTTCCACGTTCCGTCGGGCTGCAGGCGGAAAATGGTCGTATACTTGCCTTCGAAGTGCATCGGATCGCCGCCGCTCTTGGCGGCGACGGTGACATTATAGGCGCCGCGGGCGAAGGCCAAGTCGCCGCTCACTTCCACTTCTTCGTTATTGATGGTGAATTCGCTGTACTCGTTAACCGCTAAATCATCTCTGTCGCGTGCGTCGATTGCCGCTTTGCCCACAACCGGGGGAGAGCCAGGCGGCATCTGCACACCGTCATCGGCCCACAGTGCGATCCAGCGGTCGGGATCACCGGCCAGTTGGCTTGCTTCGTACTCACGCCAGATGGCGTTGATGGCGGCGGTAACTTCGTTGACATCGGTCGCCGGTGCAGCCACCGGCGCCGGCGGCACGTTTGAGTTGAAGATATCGCGATAGATTTTCAGACTGCCGTCAGGCTGCCGCTGGAACGTGGTTGTGTATTTGCCGTCGACCAGAATCGGATCGCTGCCATCGTGCGGCACAAGTCTGGCGCTGTACATGCCCCGAGCGATTGCCAGATCACCGGCGAGCAGAACTTCGTCAACATGGATGTCCATATCTCGATAGGCATAGTGCGCCATGGCGCCACTGATGCTGGCGAAGATCGCATCGCGCCCTACATTCGGCGGCGCACCCGGCGGCAGTTGCACGCCATCCTCCACCCAGAGCTGAATCCACCGTTCCGCGTCATCCGCGGCCAGGCTGTCGCCATATTCGGTAAAGAGCGCGTCGATCTCGGCGGTCACGGCTGCGACATCCGGTTCCGGCGGCGCGGCTGGCGGCACGTTCGAGTTGAAGATGTCGCGGTGAATTTTCCATGTACCATCGGACTGACGTTGCAGAATGGTCATGAATTTGCCGTCGATCGTCCCCTCTTGGCCGCTATCACCCAACGGAAAGGTCACTGTGTAGACGCCACGCGAATAGGCCCAATCGCCCGCACTGGTGGTTTCCAACGGCGTAATGATGAAGCCCGTCGTGGGGCCGGCTGCCATGTTGGCGCCGACGCGTGCGTAAATATTCTCTTTGCCCTCAACAAACGGCTCATTGGGTGGCATTTGCACGCCGTCGTCGGTCCACTGGGCGATCCAGCGATCCACATCGCCGGCGATCACGCTGGCCTCATATTCATCCCAAATGGCGTTGACCGCCGCCGCCACGTCATCATTGGACGGTGGCGCCGCCGGCTGCGCCGCAATGGGTTGGCAGGCGCTCAATAGCAGTGCTGCCAGAACCAACAGACCAATGGTCTTCTGCTTGCCTAACATGATTTTTACTCCTTTCAATTGCATCAACCACAATAGAAGTTGGTACAGACTCGCCTTCTATTAAGCAATAAAAAGCGCAATAATTGGTACCCATTGACAGCCGATCAGGGGTACAAAAGGGGTACAAAATAGTTGGTTACATTTACTGTGGTTGAGATGAAAACTACGGTTTTGCCATAGTGCATTCGCCAGAGACAAAACCGCAGTTTTTATTCGGGGCTGAGTTTAGAATGCCGGTGACGGCTATCTGCATATATGCACTTCGCCGAACATCACTGCGTGGCCCACAGGTCAAAGAGATAGGGCTCGGTAAAAGTCTGACCAAAGCCGTCGTCGACCACCGCCGTCACGCGATGCGCCCCCGGCTCCAGATCGGCTGGCAACGGACAGCTCCACATGTGCCACGAGCTGTTGGTCTGCATCCAGTTTTCCGGGCCGATCTTGGCGCGGATGGGGGGTGGCAACAGATTCTGCCAGCCGCGGTTCTCCAGCATCCAGCTATCGAGGGCCTGTTGGCGGGCCGTGGCAAAGGGATCGCGGGCAAAGGGGTTGCGCATCCCGGTGGTCTCGGCGCCGTTGTCGAAGCTGCACGTCACCGCGGTTTGGCTGGAGCCGGCCCACACATTAACGGCCAACTGCGCATGGCCCAACTCGCCGGTTGTGACACTATTTGGCGGCAATTGCAGATCCCAGCGGTTGAGCAGCGAGACATTCATCTGCTTCTCAATCGGCACGTTGGCGCCCTTCAGGCGGGGAGCGATTTCGTTCCCCTTGAGGTCAATCACAAAGTAGCCGTTGGGCGCGCCGTCGCGTTGATAGGCGAGCGGAATGCCCCGCTCATCTTCAGGGCCGGCCCACCAGCCGCCACAGGCCGCGCCGGCGTTGATGTGGGTAAAGGGCATGGGCGCGCCCCATGCTTCCATTTCATCACCGGGCAGGTCGACTTCGGTCACATGGCTGTGGCCGGTCAGCGCCAAGACCTCGTAGTCGGCCAGCAGGGCGTAGAGGGCGTCGCGGTCGCCGCCAGGGGTCATCGCCGGCGGGGCGTCGTTCTTGGTTACCAGCGGGATATGCATGCCGAGGACAATCAGCTTCTCTTTGGGGACGGTGGCCAGATCGTTGGCCAGCCAGGTCAGCGCCTGAGCGCTGAAGCCATCGGTGAAGTTCCCCACCGAATGATTGGGCGTGGCGCCCAGCCAGCGAATGTTATCGAGCATAACAAAGTGGGCGTTGCCGTGATCAAAGGAGTAGTTGGTGGGGCCAAAGTGGCTGATATAGGTGTCCAAATGGTGGGTGTCGTCGATGGCGTCTACATCCATATCGTGGTTGCCCGGCACGTAGTAGGTGGGAAGACCGGCCAACCCCATGGTCTGCTGATAGTGGCCATACATGGTCAGTTGGTCGGAGAGCATGTCGCCCAGCGTGATCGCAAAGTCGGCGCCCATGCCCCGCTCTTTAACAATATCGGCCACGATATCATCGCGGAAGTAGACCAGCTCTTTATAGTCGCGCACCTGCGGATCGCCGATGGCGAGGAAGGTAAATTCGTCGTCGGCCATCGCTTCATCCAGCGCATAGAGCGGGAAGTCGAGCGATGCCGGCATCTCACCGGTGGGGTCGATGCCGCGAAACTCCTGGATATAGTCGGGGGAACCGTTGGGGTAGTGGATGTAGTAGAAATGCGGCGCCATGTTGGCGTCGACCGGCGCCATGTAGTCGGCCGGTTTCGTCACAAAGTAGACGGTGTCTTCAAGCAATGGTAACGAATAGCTGCCATCCGCCGCGGTCTGCACGACATCGACGCCGTTGGAGACGGCCACATCGGCAATACCGGGTTCGCCGGCATCATAGATCTGATTGTTGTTCTGATCCTCGAAGACCATGCCGGTGACTACAGTCCCATCCTGGGGGGCCGGCGCCGCCAAGGTTGCGCCAGCGTCAACCGTTACCATGAATGGTGTCAGTGCGCAGAGAACGAGAATGGGTAGAACAACATGGATGATACGATGCTTCATATTCATCAGAGCCTCCTTGTTATGATGAGAATAGGAACATATTTGCTTCAGCATTGCACCAAAGAAGACAGGGCAACTATAACAGGGAGGTGTTTGCAAATTGTTTACATGGGGAACTACAAGCAAGCCGGTAGTTCAGTAAGACAGTAAGACAGTGAGGCAGTGGGGCAGTTACTGAGCGACTGTCCGGCTGTGTAACTATTAGGGGTGTCATGCGGTGGCTATGACCACTGCCATGTGGGTTCTTGGATTTCAGCCGCCAGTTGCGCGGCCGTGGCGAGGAGATCGAGCGCGTGGCCTCGTTCGCGGGCGGCGGCGGCAACGGCCGGCGGCAGTGCATCTTCAAGCGTGAGCAGCGGTTGAACCATAATGACATCGCCGGACAATGAACCTTGCCACATGTAGGCGCGCTGCGCCAAAGCGTATAGTTCCAAGGCGCGTTCGAGGCGGCCCTGGGCCTGCAACACCTGCGCCACAAAGAAGACCGCGTAGACCGCTGTAAACACATCGTCATTTTCGGCGCTGACGCGTAGGGCATAGGCCAGATGGTCGCGCGCCTCGGTCCATTTGCCGGTCTTCCAGCTCGAATAGCCCCGCACGACGTGCAGCCAGGGCATGAGCGCCTGCACGCCCGCCTCTTCCTGAACGGCAATGGCTTGGGCGTGTAGCGGATAGGCGCTGGCATAGTCGCCGCGGGCCATGTAAACATTGGCCAGACCGCGCGAGAAGTCGCTGACGAGTTTGGCGTCGCCCAGTTCGCGCGCCAATTTCAACCCCTGGCGGGCGGACGCTTCTTTGCCTGCGATATCGCTGCGATAGTTGGCCGCCACCATCATCATGTAGTAAACACGACACTCGCCATAACGATGGCCATGATGGCGATAGATCGCCAATGCTTCATCGATCAACGGTTCCGCCAGATCTGGCCGGTTTAGCCAACAGTGGGCATATGCCAAGATCACCGCGGTGTTGGCAATGCCCAGTTGATCGCCAATCGCGCGCCACAAATGCAGACTTGCCGCCGCTGTTTCTTGCGCAGCTTTGAGTTCGGCGCGATCCAACAGATAGCAGTCGGCAACCGTGGCCAGCACGCGCGCCACGTTGCGCTGATCGCCCACGGCTTCAAAGGCGCGGCGCGCTTGGGTTAACAATTCGATGGCGGCTTCTTGTTGGCCCATGAGATGGTGGGTCTCGCCCAGCCAACTGCTGGCATAGGCACTCTCCCAGGGCAGGGCAATCTGTGCATAGAGCGCAACGCTCATTTCATAGGCGCGGGCGGCCGCGGCCAAGTCACGCGGGCGCTCCAGGTGGCCGGAGTGGAGCAGCGTCAAGGCCCGTTGGCGGCGACAATCCACGCCTAGCGCCGTCGCCTTATCGAGTAACGCCAGGCTGCATTTGAGCTGCGCCTCCGCTTCATTCACATTGCCGGCCATGAGGGTGAAGGAAGCCAGCCAGGCCAAGCCCTGCGCCAAGAGCCGGGCGCGGCGACCGCGCGCTTCGTCATCATGATCTAGCCCGGCCTGGACGCTGTGGCTTTTACCGGTTTGCACGTCTAAATTCTCAACCAGATCACAGGCTGACTCATCATCGTCCCGCCATACATCTGCAAACGTGTTGACCAATGCGCTAAAGATGTTGGCGCCATCGATCTGGCTGCCGATCCACTCATAAAAATAGCCCAGCCCGGCAATGGTCTCTTCCAGGCGGTTTAGATCTGCGTGCGCCAGCGCCCCTTCCCACGCCAGTTGCAAGTTGGCCTGATCGGCGACAAGCTCGGCAAAGGCGTGCTGCTGTCGCGGCCCCTTTAGCTCGGGCGCCAGCCGGACAAGCCGCGCGCTGTAATAGCGGATGTGCCGCTCCCGCACCTCTTTGCGCACGGTCGGCTGGGCGGCCAGTTGTTCCGCACTATAGGCGCGCAGCAGTTCATGGCTGCTATAGCGACCACTCTTTTCATTGTAGCGAATCAACAGGTTGGCGGTTAAGCTGCGCAAAGTTCGCAAGGATGCGCCGGCGACTTCGGCGGCGGCCTGCCGGGTATAGCCGCCTTGAAACACGCCGAGACGGGCAAAAACGGCCCGTTCGGCCGCGTTCATCTGTTGCCAGATCGCATCCAACAGCGCCCGCATACTCTGGTGTCGCAGCGGCACATCGCGGATTTCGGCTTCCAGGAAATCCAAACTGCGGGCAATTTCAACGCCAATGTCTGCCGTCGAGAGCATCGTGATCCACGAGGCGGCCAATTCGAGCGCCAACGGCATGCCGCCGACCAACTGACAGATACGCACCACATCAGCCAGATTTTTGTTCGTCAATCCAAAAGTGGGGACGCTGCGCCGGGCGCTCTGCACAAAGAGCTGCACCGCCGGATAGGTCGCCGGATCAACAGCCGGGTCTGCGGACGTGATGGCGTCAACCAAATCATCGGTGGCGGGATAGGGCAATTCACTGAGCGGAAAGAGTTGCTCCCCATGCACGCCAAGCACTTTGCGCGAGGTCACCAAAAGATGCACATCCGGCGCCGCCTGGGCAATCTGGGCCACAACATCGGCCCCCGCCAGCAGATGTTCAAAGTTGTCGAGCAGCAGCAACATCTGCTTGGCGCGTAAAAAGTCCACCAGTTGTTCAAAGGGAGTGCGCCGTCGGGTGGTGTCGGCGCCGGTCGCAAGGCGCAACGTTTGCAGGATGGTCGGCACAATTTGCGTTGGATCCGTCAGGGCGGCTAGTGCAACGAAGTAGATCCCATCAGTGAAATGGTCTAGCTGGCGCTGCGTTTGGGCAGCGGCCAAAGCCAGCCGCGTTTTGCCCATGCCGCCCACGCCCACAATTGTGATCAGCCGATTCTGCGGGTCGGCGAGCATGGCCGTCAGGGCGGCCAATTCCGCGGTTCGGCCAATGATGGGCAGCGGCTCATGGGGCAGATTGGCGCGCAAAGCCGGCGGCGCGTCATCGGCGGCGACGATGGTTTGGGCAGCATCCGGTTGCGCCACATACGCCGACAGCGCCAGCGCTCTCAGCTCGGGCCAGGCCGCGCCGTTGTGTACCGCCTGCTGGAGCGCAATCGTCTCTGCCATCGGCGGCACATCCAATTCCTGTTGCAGCAGCGCCGCACAGCGTTGATATTGGCGCGCGGCCGCGGCGCGATCCCCAGTGGCGGCATAACAGGCAATCAACCGCCTGTGGGCGCCCTCAGCCAATTCGTCGGTGTCGAGGTGACGCTTGAGAAGCGCAATGGCTGGCAAGAAGGCTTCCTGCGCCATGAGGTCCAGCGTGCGCAATTCGAGCAGATCGAGATAGCGGCGCTCCAGCCACACCCGCTCATTCAACAACCACAGTTCATACTCAGGCAGAGCGGAGGCCGAGAAGCCATCTAGAAAGGGACCGCCATACAGGTCAATCAGCGCTTGCAACGCCGCACCGGATGCCTGGCCAGGTGGGGCCGAATCCCTCTGGAAGATGACCACGTCGCACCAAACGCGCGCCCAATCCAGATGCACATGGGTGGGGCTCTGGATCAGCAGCCCGGGCATGGGCAGGCTGCGGCGGACATGGCTCAACAGTTGCGTCAGATGTCGCCGCGCGGGGGCATCGGCTGCATGTGGCCAGAAAAGCTGCGTTATCAGTTCGCGCGGAACTGGCTCGGGCTGCGCGGCCAGACGAAAGAGAAAGGCGCGGATTTGAAAACGGTTAATGATGAGTGGTTTGCCCTGCTGGGAAACCGTAGGTGCGCCAAATAGCTTAATTTGAATCGGTATAGACACTACACTGCCGCCTCTACATTTTGGGGCCAATTGTCCCATCTATTGCGCGCTCACTGACGGGTTAGGGAATCATCAACAATGTGTGTTGATGGATGGAGGATAGCTATACGCTCATTCTACCGTAAAACGCGATTGGCTGCATACCTAGAGAATCAATAAGCTAGCTACTGTCGGGTTCTGAAATAGCGCTGCACGCCAGCTCTGCGATTCATGGCAGGGCGGATTCTGATCGGCCGCATTCGTAGAGTGAGAATTGCCTCAAAAACCAGCCATTAGTATAGGTCGCCCCCCCTGCAACAGGCGGGTGATTAGGTAGACCGAAGAGCTTATACTCAGATTGGGCATCTATGTTTTGCCCGCATAAGAACAAGGAGGATAGCTATGTTGCACATGAAATTGAGTGAACAGGAAGCCAAACTTTTGCAGGATATTCTCACGTACTATCTGTCCGAGTTGCGGATGGAAATTGCCGATACGGATTATTACGTAATGCGACGCAACCTGAAGGCCAAAGAAGAGGATATCAATCGCATGTTAGCCGCCCTCTCGCAGCTTGTTGGAGAGCCACTTGCCGAGGAGACGATTCGATGAACCTCTTATGGTCTATACCAGCTTCAGGCGTATTGACGTTGCTTTTTGTCGTCTATCTGGCCTGGGACGTATTGCGCCGGGAGACCGGCACCCTGGCCATGCAACAAGTGGGAAACACAATTTATGAGGGCGCCACGGCCTTTGTGCGCCGCCAATATCTGACCATTGCCGTGCTGGCAGTGGTGACGGCTGTGCTGATCACAGTACTGGTGGCCCTCTTTGAAAACTTCTCCGAGACCGGCATTGTGGGCTGGGAACTGGGCATCCGCACGGGTGTGGCGTTTTTGGTGGGGGCGGCGGCCAGCGCGCTGAGCGGCATTATTGGCATGTTTGTGGCCGTCAAGTCGAATCTGCGCACGGCGGGTGCCGCGCGCAACGGCGTGGGCGATGCGCTCAACGTGGCGTTGCGCGGCGGCGCGGTCAGCGGCTTTTTGGTGGTGGGGCTGTCGCTGATTGGCGTCTATGCCATGTTTCTGTGGTATGGCGGCGCCGACCAGCCGCAGAACGCGCCCTTTCTGATTGTGGGCACCGGCTTTGGCGCCAGCTTTGTGGCGCTCTTTGCCCAGCTTGGCGGCGGCATTTTTACCAAAGCTGCCGATGTGGGCGCTGACCTGGTGGGCAAAGTGGAGGCCGGCATCCCCGAAGATGACCCGCGCAACGCCGGCGTGATTGCCGACCTGGTGGGCGACAACGTGGGCGACTGCGCCGGGCGCGGCGCCGATCTCTTTGAATCCACCGTGGCCGAGAACATTGGGGCCATGATTTTGGGCGTGGCGCTCTATGCCAGCACGGGCCAGATCGCGTGGATCTTTTTCCCGCTGGTCGTGCGCGCCTTTGGGCTGGTCGCCTCCATGATCGGCGTGTGGGCCACGACAACCGTGCCGGGCATCAAATATCACGCGGGTGAGGAGCCGACCAATGCGCTCTATCGCGGCTTTGGGGTGACCTTTGTGCTTTCGGTGGCCGCCCTCTATTTTGTGGTCAACACCATGTTGGGCAGCGCGTGGTTCTTTTTGGCCGGGCTGGTGGGCTTGTTGACCAGCGTGGCCTTTGTGCTGATCACCATGTATTACACGGAAAGCCGCTTTCGCCCGGTCGCATCCATTGCCCAGGCCAGCTTGCGCGGCACCGGTCCGAATATTATCACCGGTCTTTCCATTGGTTTTGAAAATACGGCCATGCCCGTCATTACGATTGCCGTGGCGCTGCTGGCTTCGTATGCCTGTGGCGTGCAGGCGGCGCCCGCTTTGCAAGTCTCCGCCTATCAGGCGGGTGTTTACGGCACGGCGGTGGCAACGATGGGGATGTTGATGACGGCGGCCTTTATTTTGGCCATGGATACCTTTGGGCCGATTGTGGACAACGCCGGCGGCATTGTGGAAATGTCGGGGGCGCCGGATGAGATTCGCCGCGGCACCGATGCGCTGGATTCGGCGGGCAACACCACCAAAGCGCTGACCAAGGGCTATGCCATTGGGTCGGCGGCGCTGGCGGCCTTTCTGCTCTTTACGGCCTATCTGGACAAAGTGGCCCTGATCCGGCAGGCGCTGGGCTGGTCGCCGGAGGAGTTGGCGGCGGCGCATATTGTGGACCTGGGTAAGGTGGAGGTCTTTGCCGGCGCTATGATCGGCGCCATGCTGATCTTCCTCTTTAGCTCGCTGGCCATGCGGGCCGTCAGCCGCACGGCGGAGCAGATCATCGGCGAAGTGCGCCGTCAGTTCCGCGAGATTCCGGGCATTATGGAAGGCAAGAACAAGCCGGATTATGCCAAAGCGGTGGATATTACGACGCGCGGCGCGTTGCGCGCCATGGTCGTGCCGGGGCTGTTGGCGGTGGGCGTGCCCATACTTACGGGCGTCCTGCTGCGCGCCGAAGCCGAAGCCGCCTTTCTGATGGTGGGCACCATTGTGGGCATTATTTTGGCCACGGTCATGAACAATGGCGGCGGCGCCTGGGACAATGCCAAAAAGTTTATCGAGGCCACCGGCGTGCGCGATGAAAGCGGACACCTCTTTGGCAAGGGCAGCGAGGCGCACAAAGCTTCGGTGGTGGGCGATACGGTGGGCGATCCCTTTAAGGATACGGCCGGTCCGTCGCTGCACGTGTTGATCAAGCTATTGGCGACGATTACGCTGGTGCTGGCGCCGCTCTTTATTTGATGGGTGTAACGGACCAAAGTGTCTATAGGAGAGGGCGGGCACGATAGGCGGCGGAAGGAGTCTCTTCTTCTGTCGTAGCGTTCTGCCGCCGCCCATCATGCCCCTACAAGATACCCAATATCTGCGCATACATAGGATCCAATGCATGAAAACGCTGTTCATTATCATCTCCGTTTTGTTTGGATTGGGCGCCGTGGCGTGGGCCGGTTTGCAGATCAAGCCGGCCCCTTTCCCTGCCTATGGCGTTTCATCTGCAATTCCAGAAACGATTCCGCTCCCCGATGACCTGCCGGCGCCAGTTGAGCGCTTTTACCGTCAGGTTTACGGCGGCGCGTGCCGGTGATCACCTCCGGCGGTGTTGACGGGGCGCGCCACCATGCGCCCGTTTGGGGCGCTCACATTTCCGGCGCGCTTTCGTTTTGTTCACGAGGCGGGCACGGGTTACCGCCACTATATTGAGGCGACCTGGTTTGGCATTCCGATCATGAAAGTGAATGAGCATTTTCTGGATGGCCACGGACGGTTGGAGTTGCCGTTCGGCGTGGAAGAAGGCGCCAAGATCGATCAGGGCGCCACGCTGGGCCTGTGGTCCGAATCGCTGTGGCTGCCCGCCATTTATTTGACGGCGCCGGACGTGCGCTGGGAGCCAATCGATGCAGTGACGGCGCTGCTGGTGGCGCCGTTCAATGACGCCGAGGAGCGCTACGTGGTGCGTTTTGACCCCGACAGCGGGCTGCCCGTCTGGTTTGAATCCATGCGCTATCACGGCCAAAGCAGCACCAATAAAGTGCTTTGGCTCAACCATTTGCTCGAGTGGGAGATGCGCGATGGCAAACCTGCGCTAAAAACGGGCGCGGCCATTTGGATGGACGACGGCAAGCCGTGGGCGGTCTTCACCGTAGAGGAGGCTGTTTATAACGTGGATGTGCAGGCGTATATGCGCGCCAAGGGGTTGTGAATGGTCATCAACTGGGATTATGTAAAAAAGCGCACGCTGTGGAGCTATGAAGATCTGATTAAAAAGCTCAAGCAGACGCTCAGCTATGACTTTGTGCAGCACTATTACAACCATAACATGGATGAGGCGTGTGATTACGTGAACGAAGTTCATGCCGGCTACTTTCAGCACCATGGCGACCGCGTCTGGCTGGATGGCCTGATTACAAACTTTACCTGGCTCAAGCGGGCCGGCGTTCAGAATTATCTGGATTTGGTGGAGCAGGTGGATGACCGCGACAAGTGTGAAATGTTCCTCAAAGAGAGCGGGCTGGCGTTTGGCGACCTGATCGAGACGCTCAACTATTTGTTGCGCTGGGTGTTGCCTTTCCCGACGCCGCTGCGCGAATTTTTCAACACCGATGATGCGCAGCAGATGGCCTATTTCGAGGCGCTCAAGCAGCGGCGGCTCACATCCAATCTCGATCTGCTGGCGCAGGGGCGCACGGCCGCCCAGCGCGCCCACCTGGCCCAGGAGACCGGGATCCCGCTCAACTTTCTGCTGCCCCTGATCCACAAGGCGGACCTGGCGCGCTTGGCCTATGTGCGCGGCAAAACGGTGCAGCATCTCTGCGGCGGCGGGTACGACACGTTGGCCAAGCTGGCCGCTGCCGATCTGCCGGAGATGGAAGTCCATATGCGCGCCTACTATCAAACATTGGGCAAGCGGTTTGCAGATTTTCGATCCGTGGTGCAGTTGGCGTCGCTGGTAGGCGGCGCGCGGATTTTGCCTGCGGTTGTAGAGGCATAACCAGTAGCTCGTAACGGGAAGACATAGGATCGGATTCACAAAACTAGACCGACGCTCGTATCGCGCCAACACCGTTGCGGTGTACTGATAATGACAAGGAGGTTCACATGTCAACCGAAATGAAGAAATATCCGTTGAAACGGCTCATTTTCTGGACGCCCCGCATCTTGGGCATTCTTTTTGCCCTTTTTGTGAGCATATTCGCCCTGGATGTGTTTGGGGCTGGCTATGGCTTTTGGGGCGCAATTGCCGCGTTTTTGATCCATCTCGCCCCGGTCTATGTATTGCTCATTGGTCTGGCCATTGCCTGGCGCTGGCCGTGGGTGGGCGCGCTCATCTTTATGGGTTTTGCGGGCTGGTATTTGATGCAGGCGTGGGGGCGGTTTCCCACGTCAGTCTATCTGGTGATGGCGGGCATCCCTTTTGTGGTGGGCGTGCTGTGGCTGCTGGATTGGCTGTACAAGCCCGAGCTGCGGCATAGTTCGGGTTAAATGCGTTTTGGCGACGATCCCGGTATTCACTGAGCTTGGCGCAGGGGACACCTGGATCGTGGCTACTTTTCAAGAAAGGAGAATCTCATGTCGGACAGTGTCTACAAAATCGTCGAGTTGGTGGGAACAAGCACCGAGTCTTGGGAACAGGCGGCCAAAAATGTGGTTGAGCTGGCAGCCGGCCATCTCAAAGATTTGCGCGTGGCGGAAGTTGACATGTTTGATATGCACATTGAAGCGGGCAAACCGATTGTCTATCGGGCGAAATTGAAGCTGTCGTTTAAGTACCATGAAGAGTTGTGAGCGATAGTTCGGTAGCGTTTAATTTTGGGGGATGGGTCATTTGGGCAGAAATTCAGGTGGACAAATGAGTCTAGTACACGGCGGCGCACGTAAATCCACGGTTAAGAAGTCCGACTTCTCTGAGAAGTCGGACTTCTGGCGGTCTCGCCAACTATCGGTCGGTTTGATCCACCGTGTACTAGTAAACCTAATTTTGAGTCATCGCCCATTTTTTATAGCAGAGTAAAGAGGAGAATGCGCATGTGGTGGCACGATCTGTTGTGGGGTTTTTGGAATGGACTGACGGCGTGGATTGTCCTGGTTGTGCATGTTTTTGGGGGGTGGGAACAATTCCCGTTTTACGATATGGCGCGTAGCGGCAACTGGTATGACTTCGGCTTTTTGCTGGGGGCCGGTTCCCCCATTCTGGGGGCTTTGGGGGGCAAAGGGCGGAAAAGTTGATTGGAGCATTGAGACCTCAGGATGCGAATTGATAAAAACAACCCAGGGCAATATTAGCTTGACTTTGTGGACTGGCTACGCCAGCATCCAATCTGGATCATCAATGTGGTCTTGGGTTAATTGTATTATCTCTTGACCACATGGAGATTTGAGCGGGAGGATTGATATGCCAAGGAATATCTATATTGCGCTCTGCGTTTTGGTATTAATCGCCGTTATCGTCGGCGTGGATTTGCTGTTCTTCCGGAAACTCTTCTGGGAGCGGCTGATGGCAAATATCGGCATTGTTTTGATTTTTGCAGCCTTCTATTTGCGCTGGAGCAAACTATGGCAACCATGAAAGCAGCGGTCTGCACAAAATATGGCCCACCGGAAGTTCTAAGAATTGTCGAGTACGCGAAGCCAATCCCGCGGGATGATGAGATTCTCATCAAGATCTGTGCAACCTCCGTCACCAATAGCGACATATTTATCCGGGGTTCAAAAGTCCCTTTGCGAATTCTCATTCCCTTCCGCATGATGATTGGCGTCCGCAAGCCCCGAAAAGCGATTATTGGTGAAGTATTTGCGGGCATTGTTGAGGAAGTTGGGACAAAGATCACGCGCTTTCATGTGGGCGATCAGGTCTATGGGCTTACCGGCTTCTCACTCGGCGCGTATGCCGAATATAAATCTATGAAAGCTGTCGATTCAAAGCAAGGGTGTGTGGCCATCATGCCGCAAAATCTAACCTTTGAAGAAGCGACGGCGGCGGCGTATGGTGGGCTGCTGGCCTTTCAGTTTCTGGAAAAGGCGCAGATTCATCCCAATGCCAAAGTTCTAATTTATGGCGCATCGGGAACATCCGGCACGATTGCGCTGCAACTGGCCAAACACCTGCAAGCGGAAGTGACCGGGGTGTGTAGTGCAAAAAATACCGATTTCATCAAAACATTGGGCGCTGACAAAACGCTCGACTATACCAATGACAGTGAGATCGGCAAACTGGAACGCTATGACGTCGTTCTGGACTGTGTTGGCAAAGCGCGATCTTCGCCGCTCAAAGAAGCGTGCAAGCGGGCGTTGACCCCGACCGGGCAGTCCCTATCGATTGACGATGCTGCGCTGCTGCTGGACTCGAGCCGCCTGGATCGGGTCCGGGAACTCATTGAGATGGGGACGATCAAGCCGATCACGGATCGCAGCTATTCTCTGGACCAAATTGTCGAAGCGCATCGTTATGTGGAACTTGGCCACAAACGCGGTAATGTTGCCATTACGATCAACAACATAACCTGATTTCAAACGCTGGGTGAACGCTGCCCATCACATATGCACCACTCATAACCGAGATGATGCAGTTTGGCCGGCTAACTATGGGTTAGCCGCTTTTTGCGTAAGAAACAATAACCAACAACAGAATAAAGGGGTGTCGTTATGAAAAACCTGCAGAAATTTGGCGCTTTCGCAGCACTATATATGGCAGCGGCTCACCTGACCGGAATTGTGATCTTTCTCGTAATTCTGGACTACCCCAGCATTACCGACGCTGCTCAGAAGGTGGCGCTGAACGTCGATAAAAAGATGGTCATCTTTGCAACCAACCTGCTCATGTACGTCTTCTTTGGGTTCTTTCTGATTCTCCTATCGCTGGCGTTGTACGACCGGCTGAAGAGCGGCGCCCCGGCCATAATGCAGGCGGCAACCGCGATCGGCATCATCTGGGCCGGCTCGCTGATCGCCAGCGGCATGGTCGCCAATGCCGGGCTCGGGGTGGTGGTTGCGCTCTATGCTCAAGACCCGACCCAGGCGGCGTTGACCTGGCAGGGCATTGAAGCGGTGGCAAATGGGCTGGGCAACGCCAATGGCGAAATCCTTGGCGGACTTTGGGTGCTGCTGGTCAGCCTGGCCGCGCTGCGAACGGGCGGGCTGCCCAGGTATCTGAATTTCCTGGGCTTGGCGGTGGGCGCGGTGGGTATCCTCTCACTTGTCCCAGGGTTAACCGAGTTGTTGGTCGGCGTTTTTGGCTTGGGTCAGATTATTTGGTTCATCTGGCTTGGGATTCTGTTGCTGGGTAATGAGTCACAAACACAAGGAGCGAAAAAATGAAAACCCAACCAAGCTCTGCCCAAAAGATCGACACAAAAGTGCTGCTTTCTACTCTCTGGATCGTGGTCATGATCAACATGTTGAAAGCCGACATTCTTTCGCTCTATATTCCCGGCGCGACGGAAGAAGTGGTGAAGACCGCCGCCAACACCGGCGCCTCGATTCCCCAATTGATGCTGGGGGGCGCGGTTATGATGGAGATTGCGATTGTCATGATCATCCTTTCCCGCGTATTGCAGTATCGCCTGAACCGCTGGCTCAATATCGTTGCGGGCATCATCACGATTCTCTTTGTGATCGGCGGGGGAGTGACCTATCCGCACTATATTTTCATCGCAACCGTTGAAGTGATCTGTCTCTTGCTGATTATCTGGAATGCCTGGCAGTGGCGCGACGTTGGCGCGTGACCACTTAAAAAGGCAAGAGGCATCAATCATCTGGCTAAGAAATCGAGCCATCGCATTCAAAAAGCAATAGCGTTCAAAAGGAGGTTCACCATGAAAACTGAACGAAAAACTGCCGTCATTGTTGGGGTGTTGTTCATCGCCGCCACAACTGCCAGTCTATCGGGTAATGCGCTTACGGGATCGATTCTTGACGCGCCGGACTATCTCGCTGGCGTTGCTGCCAGTGGCAACCGCGTCATGATCGGGGCGCTTTTGACCTTTCTAGCCGCGGCTGGCTCGGCCGGTATTGCCATTGCGCTCTATCCGGTATTGAAAAAACAGAACGAAGGGTTGGCGCTTGGCTCGGTGGGTTTCAGGCTGATCGAGGGCGTGTTCTACATTGTCGATGCGCTCTGTTTGGCGGCAGTCGTGGTTGTGAGCCAACACGCCGTAAATGCGGGTGGCCAGAGCGCCACTATGTTTCAAACGTTTAGCGATCTATTGCTCGCCATCGGTGACTTGGCAGGCTTTGTCTTTGCGGTATTGGCGTTTTGCCTGGGCGGGATGATGTACTACCTCATTTTCTATCAAGCCAAACTCGTCCCGCGTTGGCTATCGGCCTGGGGGATCATTGCGCTTGTGCTGCTGGCGGCGGCGGTGTTATTTACCCTGTTCGACGGCGAACCCTATTCAGTTTCGGGGAACTTGATTTACCTGGCGCTCCCCATCGCCTTGCAAGAATTGGTGTTGGCGGTCTGGCTGATTGTGAAGGGCTTCAATCCGGCTCCAAGCTTGTTGGCGAGTGACTATCGGCCGGGGGAGAGTTATGCGTGATCTCTAGAAAGGGGGTGGCAGAAAAACGATGAAACCCACAAACAAACAAACGCTCTGGTTGCGTTGGGTGCTCGCCAATGCTGTTGGCGAGATGCTCGGCCTGGGCGCGACCTTTGCTGTACTTGTCTATTTCTTCATAAACCTGGGCAACCAAGGCGGCGTGACCGCTATTCTACTCTCCTTTTTGGTGGACGTCTTCAGTGGAGTGCTCGAGGCGACCATTGTCGGTTTGGCCCAGTGGTGGGCCATGCACCCGTGGTTTCCCGCTATTAAACGTCGCGCTTGGTGGATCGCCACATTGATCGGCGCACTGCTGGCGTATATCCTCGGCTATTTGCCCTCTACCGTCATGGACCTCGGTGCAGAGGCGGGGGCAGCGCCTGTGGCTGAACCGCCGCAATGGATCATCTTGCTCTTTGCCGCCGGCATGGGGCTTGTGGGAGGGGCCGTGCTCTCCTTTGCCCAATGGTGGGTGATGCGCGGGAAGGTTGACGGCGCCGCTTGGTGGATGCCCGCCAACATGCTGGCCTGGTTGATTGGCATGCCCATTATCTTCTGGGCCATCGACGCCGCGCAGAAAGGACAGCCGCCTCTGCAAGCTGGGCTGTTGCTGGCCGTTGCACTGTTGATCACCGGCGCCGTGGTTGGCGCGATCGAAGGGGTGTTTCTGGTTAGATTGACGCCTGGCGCGGCATAGTGATATTCAGGCCTTTGCGGGCGCAATCGACTCCAAAAATGGACGCACGCGGCCTGCAACAGGAATTTTCAAGTTAGGAGGCATAAGATGGCAACCGTGTCGACTTCTTCACTATGGCAGCGCCCCCGTACGCCACTGGGCCACTGGTCAGTCCGGCTGGCTGTGCTGTTCGTGGGGCTTTTTATCATCAATTCGGCGGTCTTTATGCCGCTCGGCCAAAATCCGGCTAACGAAGCGTGGATGCATAGATACCTGCCCTATTACAGCATTTTCATGATTCTGTGTGGGCTGGCGTCCGGCATTGTAGGGCTGGCGGCGGTTATGCGCGAACACGAACGTTCGTGGCCGGTCTGGCTGACGATCCTGCCTTTTGCGTTTATACTCTTTCTCTTGCTAGGCGAATTTCTGATTCCGCATTGATTCGATATTCGATAAACGCCCCTGAAACCCTAGGTCTCGTTTGTCCATGATATAAGGAGCCACATGACAAAATCTGCTGAAAAGAACGAGCAGCCCATTTTGCTTCAGAACGCCACCGTCCAACAGATCCAGCTTGAATTGATCCGGCGCACGCCGGTGAGATCGCGGTGACCGCATCGTGGCCGATTTGGCTGCACCGTTGAACTGTGGGAGGCCGCCATGATGGACAGCTTCTGCTTCTTCAATCCGGGCAAATTGCCCAGCATTGGTTTGATCAAACTGCGCGATTTGCCCGAAAATTTCTGGAATGCCGACTCACTTTACATTCTGACGCCGGATGTTGCAAGCGCCCACGCCTTGGCCGCGCTGGCCGAGACGTGGGGCGGCATGGTGCTGGTGCATGAGGATTTAGAGAATGTGCAGAGCGCATTGGGCGGCACAGGCGCGATCACGCTGTGGTTCGGTGTGGTGGGACTAATAGAGAACGCAAGTTTTATGACCCGCACATTACCGGTCTGACTCTTACCTTGGTGGCCATTGCGGTTATAATTGGTGGGGCGTAAACGGATCGCCAACCAGTTCACGCAACGCGCAATACAAAACACACAATATTTCCATTTAACCAAATGATCGGACAGAATCCATGTGGGTAGCAGACCGCACCGGCGGGGTGAGCATTGTGGGCATTGGTCAGTTGCCGGTGCAAGAGAACCCCCAATCACTCAAGGAAATGGGGGCAGCGGCGGCGCGGCTGGCCCTGGCCGACGCGGGCATTGAGCGGGTGGATGCGCTTTTTGTGGGCAACATGCTGGCCGATGAATTGCAGGGGCAGAAGCACATTGCCACGCTCATCGCCAGCGAGGCCGGTCTGCGTGGGGTGGAGGCTTTGCAGGTGCGGGCGGCCACGGCCACCGGCGCCGCCGCCCTGCGCATGGCCTATTTTGCCGTGGCCAGCGGCGAAGCGCATACGGCCATTGCGCTGGGCGTGGAAAAGATGAGCAGCGACCGCGACCAGGTGGTGCCGGTGCTGGCCAAAGCGCTGGACGCCGAGCTGGAAGCGCCCACGGGGGCTTCTCTTCTCAGCCACAACGCGGCTGCTCATGCAGATGTATCTGGAGCGCTACAACGTATCCATTGAGGATTTCAACAACTTTTCGCTCAATGCGCATAGCAATGCCCGCCATAATCCGAATGCGCTCTTTAAAGACAAGCGCGTCAGCAACCGCACCATTGCCAGTTCGCCCATTGTGTCGCCGCCGCTGCGCCTGTACGACGCCGCGCCGATTTGCGATGGCGCCGCCGCCGTGCTGCTGACCCGGCGCAACGAAGCGCGCGCCTTCACCGATCAGCCGGTCAACATTCTCAGCTCCAGCGTGGCCACGGACTGGTTTCGCATAGACCAGCGCGCCGATCCGCTGCACCTGTATGCCGCCGCCAAGTCGGGGCACGATGCGTTTCGTAAGGCCAATGTGCATCGCAACGACATCGACCTGTTTGAGGTCCACGATGCGTTTACGATTATGACTTGTCTGCTGCTGGAGGCCGTGGGCTATGCCAAGCCGGGCGAAGGCTGGCGCATGGCGGCGGAAAACCAGATCGGGCTCAAGGGCCGCTGCCTATCTGCACCATGGGCGGGCTCAAGGCGCGGGACACCCCATTGGGGCGTCGGCGATCTATCAGACGTGTGAGATTGTGCAGCAGCTAACGGGGCGCGCCGGGAAGAATCAGGTGAAGAATGCGCAGCGGGCGCTGCTGCAAAGCGTGGGCGGGGCAGGGAGTACGGTGTTGACGCATATATTTGGGGTTTAGCAGTTTCTCTTACCGTCTATCATAGCACAATTATGCTATAATTCCTCTGTGAAAATTATAGAAGCACACGAGCTAACCAAAACCTACACCATCGACGCACGCCCGATCCGCGTGCTTGATGAAGTTTCGCTTTCGATTACCCACGGCGAATTTGTGGTGATCGAAGGCTCCAGCGGCAGCGGCAAATCGACGCTGCTCAGCCTGCTCTCCGGGCTGGACAACCCCACCGGGCCGGCTTTGTGTGGACGGCGTGGACATCACACACAAGACCGAAGACGAGCTGGCCCCCATGCGCAACCGCACCATTGGCTTTGTCTTTCAATCGTTTCATCTGGCCCCTTCGCTGTCGGCGCTGGAAAACGTCATGTTTCCCGCCGAGCTGGCGCGCGATGCGCAGGCGCAGGAGAAGGCAGAGGCGCTGCTGCGTCGCGTCGGTTTGCAGGCGCGCATGAACAATTTCCCCAATCAGCTCTCCGGCGGTGAAAAGCAGCGGGTGGCCATCTGCCGCGCCCTGGTCAACAACCCCAAGATCGTCTTTGCCGACGAGCCTACCGGCAACCTGGACACCAAAAACGGTCAAGCCATTCTCGAGCTGCTGCTCGATCTGCACAAAGAGCGCCAGACCACGCTGGTGCTGGTCACCCACAGCCCGGAAATCGCCGCCCTGGCCGAACGCGTCATCACGCTGCAGGACGGCCGCATCGTAGGGCAAGTTTCCCAACTTGCCCCGCCTGGATAAACGCGCCATGCAAACACTACCCAAGCTGCCCATCGGCATTCAACACTTTGACCAACTGCGTGAAGAGGGCTATCTCTATGTGGACAAGACGCGCCAGATTTACGATCTGGTGAATCTGGGCAAGTTTGTCTTCCTGTCGCGCCCGCGCCGCTTTGGCAAATCGCTGCTGGTTACGACGATTAAAGCGATTTATCAAGGGCGCAAAGAGCTATTTGCCGGTCTGTGGATCGAAGATCAGATTGATTGGGCGACGTATCCGGTCATTGTACTCAATTTTAACGATATAGATTATCTGTCCATGAGTCTGGAAGATGCTCTGGCCCACTACATGGATCAGTTGGCCAGTGAACAGGGAGTGACGTTGGACGCGTCCACCGCTAAAGGCAAGTTTTTAGAGCTAATTCAACGTCTTTCAACAGAGAAGAAAGTTGTACTCCTGATTGACGAATACGACAAACCCATCACCGATCTGCTCGAAAATGAAGAGAAAGTCGAAGAACACGTTAAAACGCTCAAAAATTTTTATTCTGTCCTCAAATCTTCGGAAGCAAACCATATCCACTTTACCTTTCTGACCGGCGTGTCCAAGTATGGCAAGATTGCCATTTTTTCTGATTTGAACAATCTCCACGACATCACACTCTATCCGCGCTTTGCCACGCTGCTGGGCTACACGCAGGAGGAATTGGAGGCCAACTTTAGCGGCCATCTGACGCGCCTGGCCGCAACATTTGGCAGCGAACGCCACGCCATGCTGGAGCGCGTCAAATATTGGTACAACGGCTATTCGTGGGACGCCGTGCATCACGTTTACGTCCCCTTTTCAACGCTTATCTTTTTGGAACAGCAGCGCTTTGCCAACCACTGGTTTTCTACCGGCACGCCTACATTCCTAATTAAGCTGTTGCGCAAACAGGGCGTCCCCGCCTATGATCTGGAGCGGATCGGCGGCGACAGCACCTTTGTGGAGCGCGCCGATGTGAACAACATTGACATCTTTTCGCTGCTCTTCCAGACCGGCTATCTCACCGTCAAGCGTACTTACGACTCGATTATTGGGCAGAAATATGAGCTGGGCTATCCTAACTTTGAAGTGTCCCAAGCATTTAAGCACTATCTGCTGCGTGACTATTTGGGGACAAGCGAAGCCACCCTCAGCAGTTCTCTACTGGATCGGCTGGAACAGACGTTGCGTACGCGCAATATGGAAGGTTTTATCAACATCCTGCGTTCCATCTTTGGCGGCATTCCGCACACCCTGTTCCTCTCTGAGGAAGCCTACTATCACTCGGTGGTCTATCTGGCGTTGAGCCTGCTTGGCTTTACAATTTACGCCGAGCGCCTGACCAATCTGGGGCGCATAGACGCCGTGCTCGAACTGGACAATCTGGTCTACATCATCGAATTCAAAATGACTACCAGCGAAAAGGCCATTAGCCAGATCCGCAACAAGCAATACGCGCTGGCCTATCAAAACAGCCAGAAAGAAGTCATTTTGCTGGGCATCGCCTTTGACAAAGCGGCGCGCAACATTAGCGACTGGGCCGTTGAAGACTTATAAGAAGTAGGGAGTAGGAAGTAGGAATTAGGCAGTGAGATACGCATTCCCAACCCCTACTCCCTACTCCCTACTCCCTACTCCCTACTCCCTCCCTATGATTCACTACACCTTTATCCGCCGCCAGCTCACCACCGCCCGCCAGCAATCGATCATCTTTATCCTCTGCGTGGCCCTCTCCATTGTGACCATTGTGGGGCTCAATAGCTTTGGGTCCAGCGTCAACCAGGCGCTCAATAGCGACGCTCGCGAGCTGATGGCGGGTGACGCCACGGTCGATTCCAGCTATGCGTTGAGCCAGCCCGTGCAGGATGTAATCGCGCAGCTCGCCGCCGATGGTGAAGCGCAGGCCACCACCATCATCACGCTGTACACGGTGGCGCAGGTGCTGACGCAGGATGATTCGCTGCTGACCGAGCTGAAAATTGTGGAGCCGGCCTATCCTTTTTATGGCGAAGTGAAGCTGGCTTCCGGACGTGCGCTGCGCGATGTGCTGCAACCCGGCACCATTATTGTGGAGCAGCTCATTTTGGATCGGCTGGGGCTGCACGTGGGTGATGCGCTGCACGTGGGCCAGGCCGTGCTGACCATCAGCGACGTGGAACTGAGCGAGCCGGACCGCCCGGTCAACTTTTTCTCGTTTGGGCCGCGCATTCTAGTGGCCGCCGCCGACACCGAACGGCTGGATCTGATCAAACCGGGCAGCCGCGTCAATTACCGCACGCTGCTCAAAGTGCCGGATGAGCGCAACCTGGAAGCGGTGGCCGACAAGCTGGACGCCGCCGCTGACCCCGCGCTGGAACGCGTCTCCACCTTTCGCACGCGCCAGTCGGGCATTCAGCGCTTCTTCAATAACCTGCTCTATTTTCTGAGTTTGGTGGCCATCTTTACGCTGCTGCTGGCCGGCATTGGCATCCAAAGCGCCATCACCGCCTTTCTGCGCGAGCGCGACAACACGGTAGCCATTGTCAAAACCGTGGGGGCGGACAGCCGCTTTGTAACCCGCCACTTTCTCTACGTCATCGCCATTCTGGGCGCCATCGGCACGCTGATTGGGCTGGCCGGCGGCTTTGGATTGGAGCGGGTCTTTCCGCTGCTGCTGGGCCGCTTTTTGCCGCCCGATGTGCAGATCACCATCCAGCCGCTGGTCGTGGCCGAGAGTTTGCTGCTGGGCATTGTGGTGGTGGCCATCTTTACCTTTTTGCCGCTGGATCGGCTCAAGGAACTGCGCCCCAGCTTTATCCTGCGCAAAGAGGAGACGCCCACGCCGCGCGGGCTGCGCTTTATCCTTTCGCTGCTGCTGCTCATCATTTTCTTCTTTGGCATGGCCTATTGGCAGATCGGGACTTTGCGCCGCAGCCTCTACTTTGTGGGCAGCGTGTTGGGGTTGCTGCTGCTGACGGCGCTGGTGACCGAGGGGGTGCTCTGGCTGTTGCGGCGGCGGCGCGTCAAGCAGTTGGAAATACGTCAGGCGCTGCGCGGCCTCTTCCGCCCGCGCAACGCCACCCGCGCCATCATCATTACGCTGGCGGCGGCGCTGGCCGTACTTTTCACGATCTATCTGGTCGAGCAGAATCTGGATGCCGCCTTTGTCAGTTCATACCCCGACGATGCGCCCAACGTCTTTTTCCTAGACATCCAGCCCGATCAGGTCGATGCGTTTAAAGCGCTGGTGGAGGGTGAAACGCAGACCGAAATTGAGCTGTTCCCGGTGGTGCGCGGGCTGATCACCAGCATCAACAACACACCGGTGGATCGCGAACAAGAGCGGGCGCGCCGCGGCGAAAATCTGGCCCGCCAGTTCAATCTGACCTACCGTGACCATCTGCTCGATTCGGAAGCGCTGGTGGCGGGGCGTGACCTTTTTGACCCCAACGTGGCGGGCGCGCAAGTATCTGTGCTGGATGAACTGGCGCCGCTGGGCAACTTTAAAATCGGCGATGTCATCGCCTTCCGCATCCAGGGCGTGCCGCTGACGGCCACCGTCACCAGCGTCCGCACGCAGACCGACGAAAATATCGGTCCCTTTTTCAATTTCGTGTTCCGTCCGCAAGATTTGCAGAACGCGCCGCAGTCCATTTTTTCGGCGCTGCACATGGATGCCGCCGCCATCCCCAGCCTACAAAATCAGGTGGTGGCCCAATTCCCCAACATCAGCGTGATCAACGCCACCGAAGCCGTGGCCTCTTTTGCCGCCACCGCCCGCCAGCTTTCGCAAGTGGTGCGCTTTCTCATGCTCTTTAGCCTGGTGGCCGGCGTGCTGATTATTGTGAGTTCGGTCTACGCCACCCGCTTTGCGCGCATTCAGGAGGCGGTCTATTTTAAAGTGCTGGGGGCGGAGGGACGTTTTGTGCTGCGCGTCTTTGCGCTGGAAAATCTCCTGCTGGGGCTGGTCAGCGCCACCATCGCGCTGGGGCTGGCGCAGATTAGCAGTTGGATTGTGAGTACGCGTGTCTTTGAGATTCGCTACGCACCGCTTTTCGGCGCCAGCGCGATCATGGTCATTGGCACGGTGGCACTGGTGATGCTGGTGGGGCTGCTGGCTTCTCTTCCTATATTGCGCCAGCGGCCCATTCGCTTTTTACGCGAGCAGACGCAGGAGTGAGGGTGTTAATCCTCGAGGAATGTGCCTATATAACGCAAGAGACGCAAACGACGCAGGGGACGCAAGCGTACAGAAAAATGGTAGCGTCTTTTGCGTCTTTTGCGCCTTTTGCGTTAATTTCTTTGCATCATGTCTAAAAATACGCTTATGCCAATACGATATATACTTTTTGCCCTGTTAACTGCGCTATTTGGGCTAAATGGCTGTGGCTCGCGTACCCAAGCCACGCCCGCACCGTCACCGACTCCAATATCTGCAACGACCGCGTCTGCGGAAACCGATGCTGACTCCGCCATCACCATTGTGGCCATGGGCGACAGCTTGACCGAGGGGAATGGCGTGGATCTGGAAGATGCTTATCCGGCGCAACTCGAGCGCAAGCTGCGCGACAATGGCTACGATGTGACCGTGATCAACGCCGGGGTGGGCGGCGAGACCAGCAGCGCCGCGCTGTCGCGCGTGCAGTGGGTGCTGACGCTGCAGCCCGATATTGTCATTCTGGAGACCGGCCCCAACGACGGTCTGCGCGGCATTGACCCGGCGCTGACCGAGCAAAACATTGACGAATTGGTGGCCACGTTTCAGAAGAACGATGTAACGGTGGTGCTGGCCGGCATGCAGATTGTGGAAAATATGGGTGCGGACTACACGGAAAAGTTCCGCGCCATATACCCCGCCGTGGCCGCTAGATACGACGTGATTCTCATCCCCTTCTTCCTGGAAAATGTGGGCGGCATCCCCAGCCTCAACCAGCCCGATTCCATACACCCCACGGCGGCGGGCTATGCGGTGGTGGTGGAGACGATCTATCCGTATGTGGTGGAGGCGTTGGGGGAAGTGAGGCGGGTTGCGAGTTGCGGGTTGCGTGTACCGGTATAGCGTCTTGCATCGTTACCAGATCCTCAACGGGTTCACGCAATACGCAACACTTGATATGTAAAGGAGGGCTTGCAATGAACAAAACAACCTCTTTTCACCTGGCCCAAGTCAACGTGGCGCGTGTGATTGCGCCGTTGGACGATCCGATTATGGCCGATTTTGTGGCGGGGTTGGCGCCGATCAATGCCGTGGCGGATGATAGCCCTGGCTTTGTGTGGCGCTTGCAGACCGAGAATGGCGACGCCACCAGCGTGCGCGTCTTTGAGGATGAGATGATCATCGTCAACCTGTCCGTGTGGGAGACGGTGGACGATCTGAAAAACTATGTGTACAAAAGCCGGCACGCCCACTTTTTACGCCGCAAAAAAGAGTGGTTCAGCAAAATTGAGACGCCGCACTTTGTCATGTGGTGGGTAGCGGCGGGCCATACACCCACGCCCGCCGAAGCCAAGGAAAGGTTGGAATGGCTGGCGCAGCACGGTGATGCGCCACAGGCGTTTACGTTTCGTCGCGTGTTTCAGCCGCCAATAACCGCAAACACATCTCCATCCTGATGATCTACTTTACTTTGCTAGAATCTGCGCCCGTTCATGCAAATTTTCCAGCAATTGACGTACTTCATCCACCTCGGCATCGGTGAGTGTGGTCCACGGCGCGTAGAAATAGCCATTGGTGCGCTTTTCCACGGCCGTCCATTCCTGCTCACCCGCTGCCGTCACGGCAAAAGTATCGCCATTATTGGCCAGCCAACCCCGCTGTGTCAGCGCCAGCAAAGCCGCTTTATACTCTTCTTCGGCATAACCGCGAAACGGCAGTTTGGCATACACCTCGGCGGCGGATGCGGCCTGCCCCGCATAAATTAGCGCAAAGGTTTCCCAGGCGTGGCCGTTAATGCCCAGCGGCTGCCAGGCCGCCATGTGGGCGTCATCGCGGAAGGCGTTAAGATCGCTAAAATATTGGTTGATGCGCAGAAAGAGCGGCGCGTCAGCCGCCGGCGCGCGATTACGCGAATGAGCCAGGCACCATGCGCCGGGTGGCGTGGCGGCTTGCAGCGAGGCGTCGATGATCCTAGCCAACAAACTTTCCAATTGTTCCATTGCGGGTTGCGGCAGCGGCGCCTCCATCACGTCCAAGAGGAGGCGAGCGCGTTGGCGAATTGTGGCCAACAGATCGCGCCCGGCTGGCGTCAGATAGTACGCTTCGCCCCGGCGCTGGAGCCACTGTTCGCCCGCTAGCAGCTCCAGCAGCGCGGCCACAATCCGCTCTGATGCGTAAATGTCGCGCACGCGCAGATTAGCCACAGTCAGCGGTTGCGGGTCAAACTCGCTGGCCTGCACCATAAACCAGCCGGGGCTTTCGGCATAGCCGCCGCGCACCTGTATAAGCGGCGGCAGCGTGGGCAATGGTTCGCTTAGTTTGTTTTGTCCGACGAAGAGCGCGCCGTAAAGCGCGCCCTGCACCTGTTGGGTGAAGTTGTAGAATGTGGCGTTGAGTTTGTCCATTTGGCGATTCCACTAATTGTGCCGCGTGCTTTGCCGATGTGATTACGTCAATCAGCGTCGTGATAAATTCAATTTCCGGTGCAATATTATGGATTCGTATCCTCCGCCATCTGCCAATCCACCAGATTACGGCTGGCCGCGTCAAAGGCAAGGCCCAACAAGATAATCCGCTTGCCCTGGTTGCGAAAGGGTAGAGCGTATTGCTTATTCCGGATCTGCTGCAGGGCAATATCCGCCGTGGACATTTTGAATTCGATGACGTAAACCACCTCATCCAGCGCCAAAACGGCGTCAATGCGCCCCAAGTTGGTCAGCGGCTCGGCGTAGACGGTGAAGCCCAGCAGTTTCATAAGCAGATAGACCAGAGAGTGATAGTAGGCCTCTTGGGGCAGAAAGAGCGTGTGCGGGATGCTGGCAAAGATCGATTTGAGGATGTTGACAAAGCCTTCGATGTTTTGCGTCAACAGCACTTTATAGAGGCGCGAAATCAGGTTGGAACTCATCTGCCCCAAAGATGGCGCCAGATAATCGGACAGGAGATGCTGCTGAAATGCTTGCGCTACCTCAAAATTGGGATAGCCCAGTTCGTATTCTTGCCCGGTGGGACCGTGCCACGTACTTTTGACGGTGAGATAGCCCGTTTGGAAGAGCAATGAATAGACGTTGATCCTGTGTACATCCGCGCTGTCTAGCAGTTTAGAATCGGCGCTCACAGCATCCAGATCGTAGGGGGGAATCTGCTGTTGGCGCAACAACTTGATCAAGAAGCTGGGCGTGGCCGTGGCGAACCAGTGATTGGCGAACATTTGCTGCTCTAAAAAGACCAGCGTAGAAAAGGGTACATAGACCGTGTTGACGCCATCCCAAGAATAGCCGTTGTACCAACGTGCGATCATCGTCAGCATATCGGGCAGGCTCAAATCATAACGTTGCGCCAATTGCGCCAGCCGATCGGGAAAATAGTGTTCCAGTTCTGCCTGCGTGTAGCCTAAAAGCGTGGCAAAGCGCGGGTCGAGCGTAATGTCCAACAGGTTGTTGAGATCAGAAAAGATGGAGACCTTGCCATATTTGGAGACGCCGGTCAGAAAGACAAAGTGCAAATGATCCGACGCCGTTGATTTTAGAACCGAATAAAAGTTTTTGAGCGTGGCGACATGTTCCTGAACTTTTTCGTCATTTTCAAACAGGTCTGTGATCGCTTTGTCATATTCATCGATCAGGATTGCAACCGTTTTCTCCGTTGATAGCCGAACAATTAATTCGCGAAACTTATCTTTGTAATGAGTGGCGGTGAGCGCGATGTCCTGTGCAACCGCCAATTCGTCCATGTAATTGGTCAAGGCATCTGCTAGGCTTTGGCTTAGATAGTCAAGATCATTAAAATTGATCAAGATAACCGGACGCGGTTGCCAATCAATCTTATCCTCGATCCAGAGCCCCTCAAAAAGCACTTTGTTGCCACGAAATATCTCTTGCAGCGTCGTCGTCAGCAGCGACTTGCCAAAGCGGCGCGGGCGCGATAAAAAGACAAATTTACCTGTGTGCAGCAGATCATAGATCTGCCGGGTTTTGTCTACATATAGATTGTCCTCTTCGCGCAGGTTCCGAAACGACTGCACGCCTATGGGTAATCTTTGCATGGCGCTTCCTCGGTAAGACCCAGTTGTTCGTTCGAGATTCAAAATCCGCGTTTATCAGCGAAAATCCGCGTACAATTTCCATTTTCTTCCCATCGCGATTATACCACAGATAAAAACTAATGTCTGCATAAACAGCCGACTTGCCCCCAATCCTGCCCTTGTGCTAGAGTACCAATTATTCACAGTAACACGCCCACAAACAGACAAACGAGAGCCCATATGGTCACAAATCAAATGCCGGCCGCCACAGCCGCATCACTGACCGACATTGCCCCCTCCCAGCGCTTCTTTTTTGAAAGCAACGGCTATCTCGTGCTCGAAAACTTCCTCACCGACGACCATGTGACGCGGCTGCAAGCCGCGCTGGATCGCGTCATCAGCCAGCGGCGCGCCCAACAGCAGGCCGCCATCCCCCACACCGGCATGACCCGCCTCATGGGCGCGCAAAGCACGCGCATCTTCTACATTTTGGACGACGACCCGCTCTTTCTGGAACTGCTGGACTGGCCCGCCATGATGCGCTACGTGCGGGCGCTGCTCAACCCCAAGCCGCACCACCACGCCTCGGACGCCATTGTGGAATACGCCGCCGACATGGCGGAGCGCGGCCCCGGCTGGCATCTGGACGGCCACGACAACGGCTACCGCAACCTGGGCCGGCCCATTCCGCTGCTGCAACTCAAGCTCGGCTACTATTTGACGGATATGCGCGAGCCCGGCCAGGGCAATCTCACCGTCGTCCCCGGCAGCCACAAGGCTACCATTGAACCGGCGCCCGCTGATCTCAAACGCCATGACCTCTTCCCCGGCGCCGTGGAAGTGTGCGCGCCCGCTGGTTCGGCCATCCTCTTTCACAATGCGCTCTGGCACACCGCCGGTATCTTCCGCAAAGCGGACAGCCGCCGCGTCATCCTCTATTACGCCTACGAGCACCCGTGGATGGTGGCCTCGCAGGAGCATTGGAGCTATCCCAAAGCATTTTACAACGAGCGGCTATCGTCGGAGCAGCGCAAACTGTTTCACGGCTTTGTCTTTGATCCGCCGGAGGCGCGTTGGGGCTAATGATTACGACACTCTTTTTTGACTTTGACGGCGTGTTGTCGCCGGATAAATCCGGCTCGCTCACGACCTGCCGCACTCTGCACAGAGCTGTGCCGACTGTCCCTTTTGAGCATCTCTTAGCCTGTTACCACAGGCATCTTGTCAAATCGCTGGTGGGCGAGCTTTCGCATGAAGATGTTTGGGCTGAATTTTGCGCCTGTGTGGGCGGCACAATCGAGTTCAATTTACTGGAGCAGGCGTTCCGCGCAATCCCCAAGAATGGCGCCATGTTTCAGCTCTGCGCGCGGTTGAAACCGCACTATAAACTGGGCATCATCACCGATAACAGCCAAGAACGCTTTGATGTGGCCAAAGAGGCATTGGGCTTGCCGGCGCTCTTTGACTACATCATCGTGTCGGGCGAAACGGGCGTCCGTAAGGATCGCGCGGATAATTTCCAACTGGCCCTAGCGCTGGCTGAAGCGAAGCCCGCAGAATGCATCTTTATCGACAATGATCCAGCCAATCTGATTGCGCCGGCCGCCCTTGGCTTTCATACGCTATTCCACGATGATGCGCACAATGATGTTGATCAGTTGATGCAACATCTGATTTCGCTGGATGTTGAGTTGGATTAATGATCAACTACTCTGCTTTCCTCAACCACAAGGAACCACCAATGGACAAACTCCAACTCACGCCCCAACAGCTCAATTTTATGGATCTTTTCGGCTACCTGGTCTTCCCCGGTCTGCTCAGCGACCGCATTGAGCGCATCACCGCGGAATTCGAGACGGTCTTTGCCACGCATGGCGGCGGTCACAACGGCCGGCCGCACGACGGCGCGGCCCGCTCGTGCATCCTGCCCTTTGTGGACCAAACCGCCTATCTGGCCTCGCTGATCGATGACCCGCGCGTCGACGGCATCTTTGCCAGCCTGCTTGGCGCGGATTATACCTACCTGGGCAGCGACGGCAACTTCTACGTGGGCGACACCAACTGGCATTCGGACACCGACTGGAGCGGCAAAATGCGCGGCAAGCCGCCGCGCGTCTTCTACAAAATGGCGCTCTATCTGGACCCGGTCACGGCGGAATCGGGCGCACTGCGCGTGATTCCGGGCAGCCAGCACTATGGCGACCACTTTGCCGAGGCGCTGCAAGCCAATCTGCGCGGCGCGCCGGAGACGTTGGGCATTCGCGGCGATCAAGTGCCGGCCATTGCGCTGGCCAGCAATCCGGGCGACGTGGTGGTCTTTAACCAGAACACCAAGCACAGCGCCTGGGGCGGCGGCAACCGGCGGCGCATGTTCACCATCAACTGCACGGCGCGCTACGCCGACGACGAACTGCCGCTGCTGCGCAACGAAGTGGCCGCCCTGGCTCGCTTCTGGATCGATTCGGTCTATGGGGAAGCCATGCTAGCCACCGCCACGCCGGCGCGCATGGTGCATCTGGCGCAGCCATTGGCCCAGCAGGATCATTTGGCCGAGGAGGTGCGGAAGGCGAAGCTGACGATGAAAGAGCCTGCGCGGGGATAAAGAAACGGCAATTACCCCACCAATTCAGAGGTAAGCGCAGGGCCATTTAGAGATATGTGTAATTTGTTGAGAAAGTTGCGGCCAAGGATAACTTCGCGGACCATCGACCCGTCGGCACCCGTATCAACAATGGCGGTAAGCTGACCTGTATTCAGAGACTCGCCGGGGCAATAGATGGTAATTATCAAAGCCGGGATGGGCGGATAGTAACTGCTGAGGTAAGGATGACTCATGTCGTAGGGCGCTCTAGTCGTGGACTGCGGAAGACAAGCTCACGTTCTACCTGATCCTCTACGCGCCGAATCAGCACCGGTTGGCGACCAAAGCGTTGTCGTATGCGCGTGCAGTGTTTGGAAGTCGGGGTCGTGATCAACCACCTCTCCGTGATGCATGGCCACATGCTGCCCGAGATACGTTTTCACCAAGGCTTCATGCATGGCGGCGAATGCTGCACTTTCGGTTTTGATCTGCTTGCGATCAATCTCGCGTAGATAGGCGCGTACGGCGCTTTCCAGAACTTCTTCTGTCGTTGTCGTATGTTCAACGGCTAATGCCTCTAGCTGTTTCATCAAGGCCGGTTGCAGGTTTATTGTAGCCATAACGACTCCATTCTCAGCATGGAACACCAAATTTGCCAATCTATGATAACATAACACGTCATCAGTGGCTAGCTTATTTTACTATTTCACCAACACGCAAATTGGAGAGCCACCATGCGTATTGCGATTGCCCATATCGGACAAGAAACTTGCAGCTTTACCCCGACCCGCACCACGATTGATACCTTTCGCCAGTATGGCCTCTACGAAGGGACGGAGATGCTGACCAAGCTGGCCGAGGTCGGCACGATTGGCGGTTTTCTGGCTGCGGCCAGGGCAGAAGGCATCGACCTGACGCCGCTGCCGCTACTCCACGCCTGGGCCGGCGCCAACGGACCGCTCACGTCCGAAACGCTGGCCTTTTTGGCCGCACGGCTGGAGACGTTGCTGCGGGCTAGCTTGCCCATCGACGGTTTCTTCTTCAGCCAGCACGGTGCGGCCGCCGCCGAAAATGAACCCGATGTGGAGGGCCATCTGCTGGCCGTGGCGCGGCGGGTGCTGGGGCCGGACATTCCCATTGTGGGGCCGCTGGACCATCACGGCAACGTGACCCAGCGCATGATCACCCTGCAGGATGGACTGGTGGCGCACCGCACCCAGCCCCATCTGCCCTTTGAAACGGGCAAGCTGGCCGCCCATCAACTCTTTGCCATTGTGCGCGGCGCGATCAAGCCCACGATGGCCTGGCGCAAGATTCCCATGATTGCCCATCAGGAGCAATTTCTCACCAGCCGCGGCCCCATGAAAGAGTGGTTCGACCGCGCCCGCGCCTATGAGCAGCAGCCTGGCGTCGTTTCTGTCTCGCCGTTTCCCATCCAGCCCTGGCTCGACGTGCCGGAGGGCGGCTGGTCCACGGTGGTCATCACCAATGACGACCAGGTGCTGGCCGAGCAGATCGCCGACGAGCACGCTCAGATGGCGTGGGCCATGCGCGCCCGCTTCTGGGAGTATGAGAGCATCCCGACGGCGGAGGCCGTGCGCCGCGCCCTGGCCGCACCGCGTGGACTGATCATCCTCTCCGATACGGGCGATAGCGTCTTTGGCGGCGCGCCCGGCGACAGCACCCAGATTCTGCACGAGCTGTTGCGCCAGGGCGTCCATCAGCAGACTGACCAGCGCGCGCTGGTCCCCATTGTGGATGCCGAAACGGTGGCCGCCGCCATCCAAGCTGGCAAAGGCGCTGCGGTGACGCTGGCTGTGGGCGGCAAGTTGGCCCCTGCCTTCCACCAGCCGGCGCCGCTGACCGCGCGCGTGACGGCCATTGGCGGCGGGCGCATTGAGGCCGAGGTAATCGGGCTGGAATCTTTTGACATGGGACGCGCCGTGCTGCTGCAAGCGGGTGGTCTCTCGCTGGTGGTCAGCGAGCGTGAGGGGGTGGGCGGCAACCATCCGGCGGTCTATCGCCACTTTGGCATTGAGCCAACCCAGGCCAAAATGGCGGTGCTCAAGACGGCCAGCAACTTCCAATATTACGCCGATATGACCGCCGAAATCATCCGCGCCAACACGCCGGGACCGACTATGTCCCAGTTGGCGGAGTTGATTGGCAACATCTGCCGCGACCGATCTATCCGCTGGACGGCAAGGTGACCGGGTGACAAGGTGATACTGTTGGCCTATCTTGCGGGTTGGGATTAGCTCGCCTGCTTGCCGGCGAGCGCTCCCCGCCAGCGTTCCCAGCCCAGGCGCGCATAGAATGGCGTTCGCTCTGTTTCCAAACAGCCAATCTCAAACGCGCCAATGCCCAGGGCAAGTTGACGCATTACCACACGGCCAAACCTCTGGCCTTGGCGCGGGGAGGGTGGCGACGGCATCAATATAGGCCGTGTGTAGAAGAGGGAAAACCTTACGGTTGCAGCCAACAGGTAGTGGCGGTGGCGTGGTCACTGCGCGCCTTTGGGTAAGATCAGTGGCGCAATGAACTGGGATTGGAAGAGTTGCTGGCGGCGAAGTTTGTGTGGCAGGCGGCGTGAGAGTATGGATTGGCGGCGTAGGCAGCTAGACTTCTGGCAATGGGAAAATCTGCTTGCGCCAGAACCAACAGGCCCGCATAGCTATCGGCCACGAAAATCTGGCTTGCATTTGCCTGTACGCCGAGCGCAACGCCGGGGGTGTCATAGGCAGCCATCAAGGTGGTTGGGATGGTTGTGAAACATCCACTGCATAGATGCCTGCCTCTCCTGCCGCAAGATAAGCATAGTCGCCTTGCACGCTGATGTTGCGGATTTTTTGCGTCCAAATGCAGACGGCCTACACTGGGGATCGTACGGCCTTGGCTGAGGCGCAAAACGTAGAGGTTGCTATCCGATGTAATAACGTAGCCATAGCCACTGTCTATCGCTACATATTGCACCTGCTGGGCAGCACAATGGACGCGACTTGCACTGGCTGCGTGAGAGTGGTGATATTGAGCAGCACAATTTTATGGCCGCCCACTGCAACCAAGAGGTACTCGTCACTGCTTGCGAAAGCCCCAATCGCGCCGTCGAGCGTAAAACTGCCAATTTGAACGGGAAGATCGGTTGACGCTGTATCATAAATCTGCACTGTGCCATGCTTGTCCCCGACCAAGGCGAATATGCTTTGCAGCGCAAACGCCGTTGCGTCCTCATCCAATGCAAGCGAGCCCAGTGTGGTTAGTTGCGTCGGGTTGGCGTGATCCATAATTTGTATGGTGTGATGGGCGCCATATGCATACAGGTGATCGGCATTGGCGGCTACTTTTGCAACCCTATCATGCACGCGGTAATTGCCGACCCCAACCAGGTTGGTGCAATCATCTTGTGCAACGACTGTCAGATCGCCTTCGCTGCCGCTGATTAGATAGGCATACCGATTCTCAAGGGCAAGATCAGAGGTGATTCCCGGCGCCCGGTAGGCGCCAATTTCCGTCATCTGATTGGCATCGCTACTCTCCACAATATGCAAACCACCGTCTGAGACATCGGTGGCGTAGATGGTCTTGTCTGCCACGGCAAGGGCCGTCACCAGTGTGCCAATCTTCGCCACACTAACCAGGCGCAATTGCTGGCGGTTGCTGAGGTCAACCAGTGCGATGCCCCGATTGCCATTGGCAACATAGGCCCAATCGCCGCGCACTTGGAGCTGTTTTGTATAAGTTGGGATCGAAAGTGTCGCGGTTTGGGTGGGCCGTTGCGGATCAGTGATGTCGAACACGACCAGTTGACCATTGGCGGTGGTCAAATAGGCATAGTGTCCAGCCACAACAACTGCTTCAACTTGCCGAACGGTGTTATCTTCTGCCGCAAGCCGTGGCTGGCTTGCATCCTGCATGTTGATGATTTGGAGCCCACTGGCGCTACCGAGGTAAAGATAATCGCCCTGCACAGCGATATCTTCAATGCTCGACTGCCAGAATCGGCTAATCAGCCTTGGCTGATGCGGGTCAGCAACATCTATCGTATAGAAACCGGTTTGTGAAGCGCCAACATAGAGAACGTCGCCGGCGATGGCGACGGACTGAAGTGGCACAGGCGTAGGCAGGAAAGCAACCTGCACGGGCTTTGTGGGCTGCTTGACATCGATAACGGCAATGCCTGTCTTGTTGGTGGCATAGATATAGTTCCGGCTAAAAACCAGCGCATTTGCCGCCAAAGGCAGATAGGCAACCCGCTGCGGATGTCTACGATCGCGGATATCCAGCACGCTAAACTCAGCGCTCTGCCCCAGATACGCATAGTCGCCATGCACAACCACCGCCAATGACGAGCCACCGATGCGATCAACCAGCGTAAGCGCGCCGACCGGTGGCTTGGCGACCTCAGCGTGGGCGGCGGGAGCCAACCCGCCCCTGATGCAGAAAATCAGGCTAAAACAGAAGATGGTGATTGCTTTCATGAGACAGCGCTCCTTGAATTACACGGCGGTTGGATTAGAACAGCGCTTTTGCGCGATAGAAAAAAGCGCTGTTCTAACCAGAGCAAAGCATAAATGGGATCGAACGACGTAAAGCTATCTCTGTTTTATCACCAGTGCCCTTGACAAATATGCGCTTTCTTGACAACCAGCTTGACAGTGTATAATGACAACCATGTCAACATCGACTTCCGGCTCTTCCCTTCCATCGTTTGGCAGCTTTGGCGAGATGCTGCGCTATCTGCGCCGGCGCGCCCGTCTCACGCAGCGCGAGCTTTCGATTGCCGTCGGCTACAGTGAAAGCATGATCAGCCGCCTGGAACACAATGAGCGACCGCCGGATGTGGCGACGTTGCTGGCGGTCTTTGTGCCGCCTCTCGACCTGGCGGGTGAACCAGAAACCGTGGCCCGGCTCACCGCGTTAGCCCAAGCGGCGCGCGACGAAAGACCAGCCGAAAGCAAGCAGATTGAAGCGCCGGCGGTGGGGAATTCACAACGTTTCCACGCTGCTCTTGATCGCCTGCCCCAGCGCTTGACAAGTTTTATTGGGCGCGAAACGGAAATCGGCGCGCTGACGCGCTTGCTAACGCAAGCTCGCCTGGTGACTCTGATAGGTCCTGGTGGCTGCGGCAAAACCAGCCTAGCCATCGAAATCGTGAGAGCGCTAGGGGGAATCGGACGCAGGGGCGTGTGGCATGGCAATCGGCGCTCACCAAGCCAAAATTTACCGACTAGGTGTCTACCTGGTAGAATTCCTGCCACTAACTGATCCAGCATTCATTGTGCAGTCCATTTTGTTGGCGTTGGGCGTAGAGGGGGATCCTGAACAACCGGCGTTGGGGACGTTGCTCAGGTTCTTAAGCAACAAATACGCCCTACTGGTGCTGGACAACTGTGAGCATCTGATCGATATTGCGGCGCATACAATCGAAACTCTGTTGCGCCTGTCCTCATCTGCGCATCTTGGTCACCAGTCGCGAGCGGCTCAACATTCCTGGCGAAATGCTCTTTACAGTCGCATCGCTGGCTTTCCCCGATCCGCAGATCCTGCCCACGCTAGCGGCTTTGCCCCACTTTGCGGCGATCCAACTCTTTGTCGAGCGCGGCCAGGCGGTCGTGCCGGATTTTACGCTAACCGCCCAGAATGCCGCGGCTATCGCCCAGATCTGTGCGCAGCTTGATGGCATTCCTCTGGCGTTGGAACTGGCATCGGCAGCGTTGTTGACCTTCTCGGTTCAGGAGATTGCCCAGCGCTTGGACGCCCACTTTTTGTTGTCCACGCCTGGCTATCGTACAGCCGACGTGCGCCATCAAAGCCTCAAGGAAGCGGTGGCCTGGAGTTACAATTTGCTCGTGCCGGCGGAGCAACGGCTGCTGGCTCGGTTGGCAGTTTTTGTCGGTGGCTGGCGCGTAGGCAATGCAGGCGATTTGCCAGGACGAAGCAGATTGCCCGGCGCTCTTGCGTCAGCTTCTGCAAAAAGTCGTTGCGTGCGGGTGGAACAGGGCGAACCGGCGGCGCAGAGCCATACACGCTATCACCTGTTGCGCGCCATTCGTGAGTATGCCGCGGATCGCCTTAGTGAGCACGCGGAAGCGTGAGATCATCCGTGGCCGCCACTTTAGCTACTTTGCCCAGTTTGCTGCCCCAACGCAAGCCGATATACTCGGCCCGCACCATCATCAGGCTATGGCCGATTTGGATGTTGATTACCACAATATCCGCGCCGCCTTTGCCTATGCCAACGGCAAGGCGGAACTCGCGGATATGCGTATGGGGCTGGCGGCTGCCTTGCCCTATTATTGGAAAATACGCGGTTATGTTACGGAGGGATTCACTTGGTTACAGGCCGGGTTGGCTGATGAACATTGGCTATCGTTGTCGACAAGGGCGCGGCTCTATGTTGTGTTGCTTAACGAAAACAATCACTTTCATTGGAACATTTTCATCACTGACGTGGCTAAAAACGCGCATTGGCTGGCTGTGGCAGAAACGCTGATCGAACCAACGTTGGCGCAAGGTGACAAACAAGCCGCCGCGCAACTCATGCTGGCTGTTGGCGGTAGCTATGAATATTCTGGCCAATTGCAAAAGGCTGCGGAATACGCACAACGTTCCCAACAGACCTTTCAGACGATAGGCGATGTACGTGGCATGAGTTTTGCGCACAATCTGTTGATCTGGCTCACCTTTAAGCAGGGGGATGTTGAAGCCGCCCAGAGTATGCAAGAGGAACAGATACGCCGCCGTCAGTTAAGCGGGGCAAGTTGGGGCTTGTGCGAGGCCTATTTCATGCAGGTCGAGTTTGCCAAAAACATGGCGGATCGCAGTCGCGGGATCCACAGCCTGAAGCAACTTGTGGCGCTCGCCGAGCAAGAAGATCGTACATGGTTTGTATCAAATGCCTATTATGACTTCGAAAAATTCGACGCACATGGCGCGATAGAGCTGGCAGAAGCATTGCTGGATCGCCAACGGCAGAAAGGACCTTCGGTGATGCTTGGTGTGGCCCTGTATCAACTGGGGCGCATGTATCTTAACCGCCAGCAGTTTGAACGCGCGCAAGATCTGCTGGATGAGGCGCTAGCGCTTTGGCCGCGCTTGAACGAACGGCCAGAGCTAAGTAGGCTGCCCTGGACATTGATTGTGCGCGGGCAAGTGGCTTATTTTCGCGGTGATCTGCAGAAGGCGTTAGCCTGTTTTGGGGAAAGCATCGAGCGGTTTGCCACTTCCATTTACGCGTTTCACGCGGCAAGACCGTTTACCTTTCGCGGTTATGTGCACTTGTCCCAAAACAACCTTGACGGTGCGGTGGATGATTTTTGTCAATGTTTACAGGAGGTAGCCAAAGGTCTCCACACTTTTAAGTGGTTGATCAACCGCGCCCTGGCTGGCATTGGCGAAGCCGCGCAGCGCCGTGGAACTTTGCGATTGGCGGCCTTGCTCTTGGCAACAGTTTCTTCTGCCGAAGCGAAAAAGCTCGAAGAAGCACCCCCCGCTCTTTTCTCCGAAATATCCGACTTTGACCACATCATGGCCCGTATACCAGCCTATCGCCAAGACCCCGTCTTTGCAGCCGCTTGGCAGGAAGGCGAAAAATTATCGCTGGATGAGGCGATTGCACTGGCGCTGACATCGTAGCAAACCGCATGACTCACAACATCGCCTGTTTTGGAAGTTTTACCTAATTCGTCATCTCTACGATCGCAAGGATGGACGCCAGGAGATTCTCAATCTATTTCATTTTATTTTGAATCGCTCATAGGACTCACCTCGGCTGTGGATTGGCAACCGCGTACACTTGAAGCAGCCCCATCTCATCTCTGCTCTCCTTTTCAAAGTGCATGCCGATCTTGCGGGCTGTACTGATGGAGGCGATGTTCGCCTTGTCAATCAGGCAGATCAGGCGCGGCAGATGCAGCGTGTTGAAACCATAATCACGGATCGCCAGGGCCGCTTCGCTGCCCAAGCCATGTCGCCAGTAGGCTTTGTCGATCATGTAGGCGATTTCTACTTCGTATTGCCCATCAATCGTCCACGGCAGCAGGCCGCAGCGTCCAATAAAACGCTTGTCCGCTTTGTGAATCGTCGCCCACAGCCCCAATTCGGGATGGTCGGGATGGCCGTTGAGATACCATTCCACTTCCTCTTGGGTCTCTGCGTAACTCAACGCGCCATCGGGAAAAAAGCGGCGCATCTCCGGGTCGCGATAGAGCGCGTAGTAATCGTCCAAATCGCTCATCTCGGGATGACGAAGCAGAAGTCGTGCGGTTTCGAGAATAATCATGCTTTGTACCCTTCAAGCGCCCAGCGGATGATTGGGGCGCGGCTGGTCAAATCCTATTGGGCGAGAGTGAACCATAAAACCATGTCTGGCATCACCACATCACCTCTGGCGAGCCCGACCGCACCGATTGATCAATGCCAAAGAGCAGCTTGGTGCGCGCCTCCAGGCTGTCCGACAACACCTGGGCCAAACGCAGCGCATTTATGGCTTCCGTGTGGCTGAAATAGGTTAAATAGTGGCGCGCTAATCTGGGCTCACCCGCGGCATAAAGCAGGGCCGCCGTCTTATTCACAATCTCATGCTGCTGGATGAGCTGCGCTTCAAACGCGGCCAGCGCCGCCGTGACCTCGGCCAGAAATTGGTCGTGGTGCTGCATGGTCAGGTAAAAGAGCCGTTTGTAGATGGCAAAGGCCGAATGCGTGGACTCAATGGCCTGCGATACCTGTGACTGCTGGGCAGGCCGATCCGCTCTAGGCTCGATAAAGCGGGCGCTTTCACCGGCGGTTAAATAGCGATGTTTTTGTATTCGGCTGGCGCCTCGTCAACGCCCAGGTAAAATGGCACAAACGGTGCGGCTACGGCTGGCCCTTGCGCGCGCCAAAGTACGCCCAATTCAGAATGGGCATGGCGCAACGGCACAACCTGACCATAGCCGGCCGTATCGCCGGTTAGCCGGGGCGTGCGCACGGCCCACATCATATCGCGCAGCGTAATCTTTTCAGCGCCGGCGCGCGCCGTCAGCTCTTGATGCATCCAACTGGCGCCGGGCCACTGCATCTTGCCATCGCCATAGACTTTGTTGACGTTGAACGGCTCCCCGTCCGCTGGGTCAAACCAGCCCTGTGCGATGGCGAAATCGATCAGGTTGGCCGAGACCAAATAGTCGGGATGCGCCTGAAAATCGAGCGGGATTTCGCCGATGTAGCCCGGGCGGGAGATGCGAATATCATCAGGCCCCAGCCGTTGCGCCGCCCACAGCCCCTGCCCGCCCGCAAACTCGATGACCACCCAACCCTCATGGCAGTCGGCAAAAAGGTGCGAATTGCCCCCATAAGTGGCATACCCATAGCGCCCAATCAGGTCGCCCACCATCTCCACGGCTTGTCGCGCGCTGGTCGCGCGCTCCAGCACAATTCTGGCCAGATCGCTGTAGTTGAGCCCCGGTTGGACCTTGGGCGTCATAGCGTGCAGCTCTGGCCGCGAGGGTGACCAAACATCGCGCACGGCCACATGGTGCTCATTCAGCCCGCCGTTGAGCAGCGGTGCGGGCAGCCCGCGGTAATACGAATAGTTGACCGCTATATATTTGGCCGTTTGCGGCACCTGCGGAATCTCGATCAGGCGGCCGGGGAAATTGGCCTCCTCCGTCACCCCCACCGTGATCGTGCGGCCCGGCGGGTGGTTGCGGGCGGGCGTAATTTCCAACCAGTGGCTGGAAGGTTCATCGCCATATCCGGCCAGAAAGACGCAACCATCGGCAGTTAAATTTTTACCCACATAGATGGCGTAACTCATAGTTCATCGCCGCCGTTTCTGCTGCTGTTTGGGGCGAATACGCTCTGAAACGCCTGAAATGTGGGCGCCCCTTCGCCAAAATCCAGCACCGCAAAGATCACGCGTGCAAATGCCCCCGCAAACCGCGCATCAGCCAGAAGCGCATCTGCAAACCACTGCGCCACATCCGCCGGATCGTTGCCAAAAACGCCGCAACCCCAGGCCCCGAGGACGAGTGCTCGGTGTCCACACTGCCGCGCCACCGCCAACACGGACCGGATCCTTTCCTCCATGCACGGGCGAATGCGAGCGATATTTTCCTGTTCGTTTTTGCGGACGGCCCCCGCATTCACCGCTGGCGCCGTGACAATGGACACACTATAGGGCGCCGCCATCAGCGCGTCATCATCGTGGCGGAAGACCGGCACGCTTGGCGCGTAAATGATGTGGTTCGTGTAAAGGGCAGTTCCACAGGCGCGGTTGCTTTGATAGTAATCCATTTTCTGCGTGAGTGCGGCGTAGAGCCCCGACGCCCGCGCCAGATATTCTTCCTGCGCTTGGGCGCCGGTCAAAAAGCCGCCGCCAGCATTCTTAGCCGATGCAAAATTGAGACACAGCGGATTGGCAAAGCCGCTGTCGATCAATGATTTAGCGGCGGCCAAAGTTGTGCAATTGGCCACATGAATGGCTGTTGCAGTTGGTGCGGGAGGGTCCAACGTCTCGAGCAGTGCAGTGAGATCCGATGGCGTATAGAGCACCGTGCCGCGGCGCATCGCCTCAAGCGCCGGAACAAGCGTAATTTGCGCGCCATTCACCGCATAGACGCCGCGGTTTAGTATTTCGACTGTTTCGACCGCAATGGCGGCGCGTTGTGTGCGGGGATTCATAGATTCTTATCCGTTGCGCGCCGCGTCCACAAACGCCTTCACCTTGGCCGGGTCCTTCTGTTTGGTCCCCGGCATATTCGTGTGCGTAAACGAATCAACAGCCCACGGACGCACGGCGCGAATGGCGTCGGCCACGTTTTCGGGCTTGAGGCCGCCGGCCAGAATAATGGGGATGTTGACGCGGCGCACGATCTCGGCGCTGATGGCCCAATCATGGGTGGCGCCGGTGGCCCCCACGCCGATATAGCCGCTCAGATCGGTGTCCAAAATGATGTAATCGGCATAGGGGGCATACGCCAGCGCCAATTCCACCGACTCTGGGCCGCCCACCGGAATGGCCTGCATGATTTTGGTTAGCGGGATGGCCTGGCGCAGCTCAGCCACGGCGGCCGCCGGCAGGTCGGCAATTTCGCCGGAGAGGTGGATCACGTCCGGCTGCACGGCCTGCACCGTCTCGATAATCTCGTCTAGCTCCCAGGCCACGGTGAGCGCCACTTTCATGGCCTCGGGCGGCAGGGCGGCAAAGATGGCGCGGCAGGTCGCAAAATCGACCTCGGCGCTCAACCGCTGTCGGTTGCCGGTGGCGACGCCAATAAAGTTGACGCCGGCGGCGGCGCTCATGGCGGCGTCCGCGGGCGTTTTGTGCGAATAGATTTGGATTTTCATATTATCTCTTCCTGGTTAAGCTGAAAGCGCGCACCTGGGCCAGCGTACCAATGCGCACCTGCACCAGCGCCAGCCCCACAATCATCAATCCTATCCCAATAATCTGATTTAGGCCAAGCGTCTCGCCCAGGATGGGAATGGCCAGCAGGCTGGTCCAGATGACGGTGGAGGCGCCCAGAATGCTGGCTTCGTACGAGCGCAGCGTGCGCAGAATTTGATTCCACACGGTCAGGCCCACGCCGACCATAAAGATGCCGGCGTAGAGCACTACGGCCCAATTTTGCCACCCATGCACCTGCGGCGGCCAGTCGGTGGCCACGCCGCTCAGCACCATGACGCTGCCGCCCATGAGAATGGCCAACGTGGTGATAATGTTGTTGCTTAGGCTGAAATTGGTCAGCATGGCCAGCTTGCGCGCAATGTTGTTGGTGTAGGCAATGCCCGTAATGCTGACGGCAATGAGGAGCACGCCCCCCATTTCGCTGGCCGAAGGAATCTGGTCAAAGAAGATGCGCAGCCCGATTAGCGCCGTCACCGCGCCCAGCACTTGAAAGATGGTGGGCGACTCTTTCAAAATAAAGATGCTCATGCCCATAGTGATAAAGCCGATAAAGTTGAACAGATAGGTGTGCGTGTTGGCGGGCAGCCGCTCCAGCGAGATCACTTGGGTGACGCGCGAGCTAAAATAGTTGATGAAACCAATGATCGCCAGATAGATCCAGACCTGGCGGCCCAAATTGGCCGGAATGCGCTCGCGGCGGATGCCAAAGGTGTAGAGGCAGAGCACGCCCATGCCGATGGCCACGGGCAGCCACGCCATGGTAAAGGCCGGCACGTCGCTCATGGCCCATTTGGTGAGCACGGTGCCGAGGGACATCATGATGAGGTTGGCAAGGGTGAGGAGGATGGCGTTGGTTCGTGACATGGGCGTGTATTGCGTGTTGCGTGGTGCGTGTACCGGTTGAGATGATAATTGGGTGGCTTGACGCTATATATGTTAAGTGAGTGTGATGAAAATGATGATGCGAAACGTAGGGCGGGTATCTTTATGCGCCGTCTGTTGTGGACGAATCATGATTGCTCGTTTCCAGCGTAATGGCAATTAGAAAATCGGGTTCTTTGGGATCTCATATGGTTGGCAGAGGTAAGCGGCGGTTGAGTAGGCTGCGGCAGTTGGCAGCCGTAGCGAAACCAAAGCGGGTCAACCACATGAGATCCAGTCGAACCGAAAATCGCCCTACAAAGTTGACGCTGCTGCCATCGCGATTTTTAGTCGAGCATCTGCCGCTCCGCTTAATGCCGCCGTCATGGCCGGCAGCCCCACCCGTTCGACCAAAAAGCTGGCGGATACAGCGCCATAGCAGCCCGCCACCTTTGCGTCCCGGCTGTGCATCCAGCCCGCCAGCAGACCGCCGCCATAGGCGTTGCCGGCGCCGGTGGGGTCGATCACGTTGACCGCTACGGCCGGAATGTGCCACACGCGATCTTCCTCGGCGCTCCACACATAGGAGCCGTGTTCGCTGTGGCGTACTGCGACCAAGCGCGGCCCCAATTGCGACCAATAGCGCATGACGATGCGCGGCTCGTCGCTGCCCGCCATGCCGCTGGCGGAGGGCCAATCGGGGGTGACAATGTCAACACGCTGGAAAAGTTCAAGCATCTCAGCTGCGGTTGCTCCAGTGCTTAAAATCGATGATGGGCTCCAGCGAAAAAAGTGCGCCCTGTTTGCGCAGCCTGCAGGCTGTTTCCACCATGGGCTCATCGGCAAACTCGGTGATCAGATGAATGGCTTTGGGTGTTTGATAGGTCGCCGGCAACGACAGCACTTGCGCCAGCAGCCGGTCCCAGGCCGCCCGATCCAGCGCCATGACCATGTGGCTGCGGTCGCCGGTGGCAAAGTAGCCCTCTTTGTCATAAGAGATGAGCTGATTGTAGGGGGTTGGAATGTCGGCAAAGCGTGTCCAGCCGCGCAGATCGATGTCCAATGCCTCTAGGCTCTGCACGTGCTGCGGCCCAATATCCACGCCGGAGCGCGACAAAAAGCCAATCGAATCATGCCAGAGCCGCGCGCCAAAGGCCGCCTGCGGGCCGCCGCCGCCCAACACGCCGCGCTCCACTGTCCCATCCGCCAGCAGGATGTCGTCGATAATAATCTTGCCGTAAATGAGCAGATCGATCATGGCGCCATTTCGCCTATTTTCATATTCACAAAACGCGTTTGTCTCACGCAAAGACGCTAAGACGCCAAGAAAATCTTTGCGACTTTGCGTCTTTGCGTGAGCCCATTGTTGTCCTTTACGCCACCTGTTCCCACAGCTCGCGCAGCCACGTCGCGCTGGCCAGCAGCCAGCGTCGGTCACCGCCAATTTGCAGCGTGATGGAGCCGTCATAGCTAAAGCTGCGCAGCGTGCGCAACTCGTGCGCCGGGTCAATGCCGCCGCGCTGGCCGCGCCGGGCGGAAGCTGCTGCGGAGCGCTGCCGTCATTATCGCTGAGGCGCACGTGAGCCAGCCGATCCGCAAAGGAGAAAAGATATTCGCGCGTCTGACCGGTGGCGTTGGTGCTTACGTTGCTGTGACCAATATTGTACGCCAGCTTGAGTTCGGGCAGGCGGTGAAAAATCTGCCGAAAATATTTGAGCTGATGCAAATTGCGTGGGCTGTTTTCCAGCGCCACTGTGATGCCGCGCTCAGCGCCATGTTTGAGCAGAACTTGATATAGCTGCGTGATGTATTCATACCCTTCATGCTCGGACAAATACGCGGGCCAACCGTGAAAATGGGTAGTGCAGAGCGCCGCACCCACCATTTGCGCTGCGTCAAGCGCACGGCGCAGTTCATCCATCGCGGCCTGGCGCACAAGCGGCGATGGACTGTCCGTCGGCAAATAGGCCGCGGCCTGACAGACGACCCCCTTAAGCCAGCCGCGCGCAATTGCTGACCCACGGCGCGCCAATCGGTTCTTTTCCAGCGCGGCCCCCGGCGCTTCCATGCATAGATCGACAAAATCGAAACCGTTTTCGCCGATCCACGTGATTTCTGTGGCCAACGTGCGCTCCGGCCGCCATAGCGCCCAGCTTCATACTCGTACGCTCACCTTTCATATGATTGTGATAAGTTCGGGGGCAAATGATTTTTCAACCAGTATAGTATGTCTTCATTATACGCTACTGGCAGCTAAAATCGATATTCAACATCTATCTCAGCTATCGCCACGAGGATACAGAGATTCTCAATATCGTTGCGGCATACAGAGATTTGACATAATACCGGTTGAACAGTTAACATGGCCATTTATATGGCCATGTCATAAGCGCGGTGGGCGTAGATAAAAAGGATTACGCCTAATCTTAGTCGAGAGGATAACAAACCATGCAAAGCTATTCAATCGCGGAAGCGCGCGACAAGTTTGCTGCCATTGTACATACGGTTGGCACAGAGTCGGCCATTGAATTGACGCGGCGCGGCGAGCCGGTGGCCATGATTGTGTCCATTGCCGAGTACAGACGCATGAAGGAAGGAAGACGCGATTTCTGGTCAGTGTACACAGATTATCGTCGCCAGTTTAACCTGGCGGATCTGGATATCGATCCTGATGACGTTTATGCCGATGTACGGGATGTGCTTGTAGATTCAGAGTTTGCATGGTAATGGCGCGCTTTCTGCTGGATACAAATACGATTTCAGAGCCCATGCGGCCACAGCCCGACGTCCAGGTCATGGCTAAACTGGAGGAACATCAAACGGAACTAGCCATTGCGTCTGTCGTTTGGCACGAATTGCTGTTTGGCGTCTTGCGTTTGCCAATTTCCAAAAAAAGAAGCGCCATAGAGGCCTATCTTTTCCAAGTCGTTGCGGCTACAACGACGATTGCGCCTTATGATGCACGGGCTGCCGAATGTTTTGCGCGTGAACGCGCCAGACTGGCGGCTGCCGGCCAAACGCCATCTTATCCAGATGGGCAAATTGCTGCGATTGCCGCTGTCAATGACCTTACCTTGGTAACGAGAAACATATCGGATTTTAACGCTTTCCAAAACATAGATATTGTAAAATGGCACGAATCATGAACTTTGAATTTGCCACTGCCAACAAAATCATCTTCGGCGCGGGGACGTTGACGCAATTGCCCGCGGTCGCCGCCAAATTGGGCAAACGCGCCCTGGTCGTCACCGGGCAGAACCCGGCGCGGGCGGCGGCAGCCATTGGGCTGCTGCTTGATAAAGGGCTGACCTGCACCACTTTTGCCGTGGATCAAGAGCCCACCATCGGTCTGATCAACCACGGCGTGCAATTCGCCAAAGCGGCCGAATGTGATTTAGTGGTGAGCTTTGGCGGCGGCAGCGTGATCGATGCCGGCAAAGCCATTGCGGCGCTCGCCACCAATCCGGGCCAGCCGCTTGACTATTTGGAAGTGATCGGCCAAGGTCAGCCGCTGACCGTGGACCCGCTGCCCACCATCGCCATTCCCACCACCGCCGGCACGGGGGCTGAGGTGACCAAAAACGCAGTGCTGGCCTCGCCTGAACATCGCGTCAAAGTGAGCTTGCGCCACGACAAGATGCTGCCCAATCTGGCCATTGTGGACCCGGTGCTGACCCACAGCGTGCCGTCCGCACTGACCGCGGCCACCGGTCTGGACGCGCTGACGCAGGTGATCGAGCCTTTTGTGTCGCACTTGGCCACGCCGATGACGGACGGTTTCTGTCGCGAGGGCATCTGGCGGGCGGCGCGTGGGTTGCGCCGCGCGTTCCGCAATGGTGAGGATGCCGCGGCGCGTGAGGATATGGCGCTGGCCAGCCTCTTTGGCGGGCTGGCGTTGGCTAATGCCAAATTGGGCGCGGTGCATGGCTTTGCCGGGCCGTTGGGCGGCATGTATCCGGCGCCGCACGGCGCGGTCTGCGGGCGGCTGCTGCCCTTTGCCACGGTGGTCAACGTGCGGGCGCTGCAAGGCCGCGACGCCAATCACCCGGCCGTGGCGCGCTATGATGAGGTGGCGCAACTGCTGACTGGCAACCCCAATGCGACAATCAATGATGGCGTGGCGTGGTTGGAAGAATTATGCGCGGAACTGGCTGTCCCCGGTCTGGTCAGCTACGGCGTGACAGAAGCTCACTTTGCCGACATCATCGCCAAATCCAAAAACTCCAGCTCGATGAAGGGCAATCCCATTCTGCTGACCGAGGATGAGTTGGCGGAGATTTTGGCGGCGGCGCTGTGAGAAGAAAGGGAGCAGGGGAGAAAGGGAGAAGGGGAGACTCGCTGCCCCCTTTCTCCCCTGCCCCCTTTCCCCCTTTCATGTTTGCGAGGAAACATCACGCGGTGCGCCAATACCCAAATGGCGCCCCCTCCCCGCGTGCCAACACCCCCTGCTGCACCAGATAGTCCACGTGGGCCAGGGTTTCGGAGACGGCAAAGCGCACTTCGTGGGGGGTGAGCGTTTCGAGGTTGAAAACTCGCTGGCCAATTTCGAAGACGGTGGCGCCATCTTCGGCGGCTTCGGCCATGCGTTCCAGGCGATTGGCGTGGTGTGCTTGGATTTGGGCCGTGCGTTCCGCCCAGTTTTCGATGAGCGCGCCGTGGCGGGCAGCCCCAGCCGCACGTCCAGCTTCGTCAGTTCCGCCAGCGATTTTAGATAGCGCCCCAGCGGTTCGGGCTGCGTGTCGGGCCACAGACCAATGTTGGGCGTAATCCTCATCAGCACTGATCCCCGCTGAGCATGAGCCGGTCCCGCGCATCGTACAAGATGATCTGGCCATCGCTATGGCCCGGCGCGTGGATAGCTGTAAAAGTGCGACCGCCCATGTCCACCTGCACCATATTCAATCATGCACACGTCCGCAGGATGAGGCAGCGTGCGTTCCACAACCCGGTGGTCTGCCCGGCGGCATCCTGGCTCAAATTGCGCGGCACGCCGCACGCATCCCACCAATCCATGACCAATTCGGGGCGCTGGGCATGGTTGACCCAAATCTGATTGGACCATTCCACCTCGCGGCGACATCCAGACCGGCGCCGCTTTGCACCTGAAACCAGCCCGCCATGCCAAAATGATCCGGGTGCGTGTGGGTCAGCACGATCTGGCGAATATCGGCAAAGCCAATGGCCAACTCGGCCAGCGCAGCATGCCACCGGCCTGCGCATCGGGCCGGTTCAGCCCTGTATCCACCAGCGTCCAACCCCAGCATCGCGCAACAAATAGCAGTTGACGTGATTGAGCCGAAACGGCAGCGGCAATCGCACCTGATAAACATTCTCCGCCACCAAGCGCACAGAATTTTCTACAACCGTTTGCGTATTCGTGAGAAACTCCTTGGAATTTACGATTTGGGATTTACGATTTACGAAGGCGCGTTTGGGGTAATGGGGCACGCGATGTTGGGTGCTCGTACGAAGATATATTGCATATTGCGTGTTTCGTGAACTGGTTCAGATTCTTGTTTCGATACAAGATACTCAACCGGTACACGCAATACGCAACACGCAACAAATCCACTTTCCAAATCAGCTCCAAGCCACCCCGTAAAAACCTCTCCCCCACGTGACCCCCGTAAATCGTCCTTCGTACATCACCTATATTCCGGCAGCCAATCCCCCATGCGCCGCAATCAGATCGTCCACCAGGTTCCAGATCTGGTCAGGCTGAGTTCGGCAGCGGTGTGGGGAGTCGAGCATGGCGGCGTGGTAGATGTGCTCGCGCTTGCCGGTGAGGGCGGCTTCCACGGTGAGCGATTGCACGTTGATGTTGGTCTGCATGAGGGCGGCCAGTTGTGGCGGCAGTTGCCCAATGGCCACCGGCTGCACGCCATTTTTGTCGACCAGGCAGGGCACCTCCACACAGCAGCCGGCGGGCAGGTTGTCGATGAGGCCGTGGTTGGGCACGTTGCCATAGATGACGCGGGGCGCCGGTTTCAATGCTGTGGATAATGCCGGAGCCGTACTCGTGGCTGCGCTTGACTTCATTGACGCTCAAAGCGCTCCACCACGCGGCAGGGCTTGTTCCGGCACACCCGCCTCTTTCATGGCCTTCGCATATTCATCCTTGATGTCGATGGTGGGATTCTCCATCTTCTGCTTCATATAGCGCCATTCGGTGATCTGCACTTCGCAGCGGCGGATGCATTCATCCAGCGGAATGTTGAACTCCTCCAGCATCTCAGGGCGGCGCGCTTGATGAACCACGGCACATACTCGGCAAAGTGCTCGCTGGATTCGGTCACAAAATAACAGCAGCAGACAACTCGTAGCGCACCAGGTTCCAATCGGGGGCTTTGCCTTCGTTCAGCACCTGGCGGATCAGCGGGTAGAGGTCTTCGGCACCTTTGCCATTGCGCCGCTCGAAGCTCAAATAAAAGGCCATGTGGTTGATGCCGGCACAGACGTAATTAATATCCTCGATGGGTACGTTGATGTCGCGGGCAAGCTGCATGGCCGTGCCCTGCACGCTGTGGCACAGACCCACGGTCTTGATTTTGGTGGCGCAGCCGATGGCCCAGCAGTTCATGGCCATGGGGTTGACGTATTGGAGGAAATTGACGTCGGGGCAAAGCTCCTCCATGTCGCGGCACATGTCCAGCAGCACGGGGATGGTGCGCAGGCCGCGCATAATGCCGCCGATGCCCAGCGTGTCGGCAATGGTCTGGCGCAGGCCATACTTTTTGGGGATTTCAAAATCGACCACTGTCCCCGGTTTGTAGCCCGCCACCTGAATCATAGAGATGGCGTAGTCGGCGCCATCCAGGGCGGCGCGGCGGTCGGTGGTGGCTTCGATGGTGGGCTGGGCGCCGGTGACTTTGGCAATGTTGTGCGCCACAATTTCAGAGGTGCGTAGCCGCTCCTCGTCAATATCGTGCAGGCTGAGCGTTACGTTCTGCAACTCGGGGAAGCTGAGAATATCGCCCATGAGATTTTTGGCAAAGACGGTGCTGCCGGCGCCAATGAATGTAATTTTCGCCATGAGATGGACCTTTCAGAAAAATGGAGGGTCTGCGGGTAGGCGGGTGGCGAGTGGCGGGGGGCGGGTGGGAAGCTACTCGCCACCCGCCACCCGCAGACCCATAAATTGTTATGTATTGCTTGCGGCAAATAGGCGATATTGTACCCTGCCCATTGGGGAACGTCAATGCACAGGTTGGGGAACGTGCAATATGCGCACGCTCTAAGTTATAATAATTTAACACCCCGTTCTTCGATTCCACCCTCATCTGCATATTGGCAGCGAGTTGCATGTTAATTTCACAATTGAGCCTCAGAGAGTAAATAAATTCCATGTGGCATCTGCTTTTTGCGCCCAAAAACTGGACCAAATTGGGCGCGTTTGTGGGGTGGGCGGCCATCCTGATTGTCTATAATCGCTATGCGTTGGCGCACGAGTTGACGCCGTTGGAAATGCTGCGCATGTTTTTGGGCGTCATGCAGCAACCCATATCGGGTCCGCTCATTTTTATGCTTTTTTACATTTTCCAGCCGCTGATCTTCTTTCCCTCTTGGCTGCTCACCGTCAGTTCGGGCTATTTATACGGTGTGCTGTTGGGGACATTGTACACCGTGGTGGCCAGCAATCTCTCCTCGGCCGTGGCGTATATGGTGGGGCGCTACTTTTACGTGGAAATGCCGGGCTCGGCCCGAACGCAAGGCACGCTGCAATATTACGTGCATCAGATGCAGGCAAACAGTTTTGCCACCGTGCTGGTCATGCGCTTCCTTTTTCTGCCCTATGATGTGGTCAGCTATGTGGGCGGCTTTCTGCGCATCCGCTTCTGGCCCTTTATGCTGGCCACCTTCTTAGGCTCAATCCCCGGCACAGTGGCCTTTGTGCTCTTTGGCTCCTCGATTGTGGGTGATTTCCGGGGCGAAAAGATGGCGCTGAACCCGTGGGTGCTGGGCATGTCCGCCAGCATATTTCTGGTGAGCCTGCTGCTCTGGCTCTACTTCCGCAAGCGGATGATCGGATGATCGGATGATAGGATGACCGGATGACAAGGTGACTGAGCCCGTCGAAGTCATCTTGTCATCTTGTCATCGTGTCATCGTGTCATCGTGTCATCGTGTCATCGTGTCATCTTGTCATCGTGTCATCTTGTCATCGTGTCATCTTGTCATCTTGTCATCGTCATCATCTTGTCATCGTGTCATCTTGTCATCGTGTCATCTTGTCATCGTGTCATCTTGTCATCGTCATCTTGTCATTCTTTCAAAAACAGCTCCACAACCGGCACGCTGACCGGCGGCTTCTGCACCGGCAGCTCCAGCGTCAGCTGTTTGGGGCCAGCCCGCCCATGGTGGTGTTTTGGGCGCCCTGGCCGGGGTCGATGGGCGCGCATTTTGATCTCGCTGGCGTCGCTGAGCAACTGGGCATAGCCACTTTGTCACCCATGTCGTTCAGGTGTACGTGGCGGAAGGGCCAGTCGAAGATGTGCAAATAGAGCCGGTTGCCTTTGGTATACCGGCAATCCGGCGGCGGCGTAAAATCGCTGGCGCCGCAGCCGTAGATGGCGCGCCCGTGCAGCCGCATCCACCGGCCGATGTCGCGCAGCCGTTCCAGCGCCTGGGGTTCAAAATCGCCGCGTGCGTTGGGCCCACGTTGAGCAGCAGATTGCCATCTTTGGCGACGCCATCCACCAACATGCGAATCAGCATATCGGACGACTTCCAATCCGGTTGTCGCGGTGATAGCCCCACGAACCGTTGAGCGTTTGGCATGCTTCCCACAGCACCGGCTTGCCGCCCACCATCATTTGCCCGCCGGTTGATACTGTTCGGGTGTCTTCAAATCGCCGCCAATCCCCAGCCGGTCGTTGACCAAAATGTTGGGGTGCAGCTCACGCACCATCTGCATGAGCCGCGCTGAATCCCAATCTTCCGCCCTTTGCCCTTGGACCAGCCCCAGTCGCGATCCGCATACGAGAAGTCGAACCACATAATGTCGATGGGCCCAAATTGGGTCAGCAGCTCGCGTTTGGCCGTGCAGATACGTCCGATATTTGGCAATGTCGCGATTTTTGGCCGCCTCGCGGAAGGCCAGATTTTCGCGCATGGGGTGCAGACCATCCACCGGAAACTCGGGGTGATGCCAGTCGATGACCGAGTGATAAAAGCCCACCTTAAAATTGTGGGCGCGGAAAGCCTCCACCCATGGGCGTGAGCAGATCGCGGCCGGCGGGCGTGTTGGTGGCCTTGTAGTCGGTCAGCGCCGAATCCCACAGGCAGAAGCCGTCGTGGTGCTTGGTGGTGACCACAAAGTACTTCATGCCGGCGTCTTTGGCGGCTTGCGCCCAGGCGGCCGGATCGTAGAGATCGGGGTCAAAATAGTCGAAGTATTTCTGATAATCCTCATCGGAAATCAGCTCGCGGTTCTTGATCCACTCGTGCCGGGCGGCGGCGGAATAGATGCCCCAGTGGATAAAGAGACCAAAACGGTCATGGGTAAACCAGGTTGAATCGGGCATAATGCGTGCTCCTTTTTTGTAGGACAAGACACCGGCTTGCCCTGTAGGTAAGAAGATCAACTACAGATTTCACAGATAGACACAGATTTTTGTAGGTCACTCTTGCAGAGTGACATCTTTCGGTGATCCTACCATGTCACTCTGCAAGAGTGACCTACGAATGGCGGAATGATTCATCTTTCTGGGTGCATAGAGCCCCCACCACACGGCAACTGTTTCCACCACAAAACCGCTCAGCAACGCGGCCACGCCGCGGTCGGCGCCGGTGACGCCCAGCAGTGGCAGCACAACCAGCGCCGTGAGAATGGCCAAAATGCGCGCCGGCGCGCTGGGCGCCATGACGGCCGTACGCTGGCGCAGCAGCCCTTCGCCATGCAGAAAAGCGCGGATGGCCACAGGAAATGTGAAAAATGAAAAGATATAAAGCGGGATGCGGCACAACTCGGCAAAGGCCGGTTCCAGCCCCAGCAATGTCTGCAAAATATAGTCGCGCAGCGGCGACCAGAAGCAGATCAGCATGGCGCCAAACGAGAGTGCCATGCAGCCGGCCGTAAAGTGCTGGATGGCGCGGCGGCTGTTGGGCTCATGCTGAAAAGTGGGCGCCAGATTGACCAGGTCGTTGAGCCAGCCGTAGGGCAGATGGCCCAGCGCATAGACAATGGTGAGCACGGCCAGTGCCTCGGTGCTGTTGACCTCGCGCGCAATGAAAAGATTGATCAGCGGGCGGCTCATCTCCTGGATAATAATGATGAGCGCCAGTGGCCAGTAAAAGCGCAAGATGAGCCCATAGGTGAGCGTCTGCGCGGAATGCTTGGCAGCCGCCGTGCGTCCAAAGCGCAGACAGCCGCCAAAAACGATGGCCAGTTCGACCAGCACATTGGCATAGGTGGCGACTAGCGGCAGCGCAATGGGTTGCGTTTCGACCCAAGGCGTGGGCAGCAGCACAAAGACCGCCGCAATGCTGGCCCCAATGCTAACGAGCATGGCATAGCTCACAATATCGGTGCGGCGCTGGCGGATGAGAATGCCGGCATAGAAAAAGGAGAGCGTGCGCAGCAGCGGAATGGGCGCCATCCACAAGAGCGCCGTACGCACCATCTGCCCAATGTGCGGCTCCACATCGTGCAGCTCGTCGATGATTACGCGCCCCAATCCGGTCAGCGCAATGGCCACCGGCAGCAGCGAAAGCAGCACCCCGCTGATCACAATGAAGCGCAGCACCTGCCGCCGCGACTGCGCATCCTGCACCAGCACCAGGCTGAGCTGTTTGACCCTGGCCAGCGGACTGGCAATAAAGTTGATCAGCGCCCAGGCCAGGCCAAAGCTGGCCAGCGTGGCCGTGGCGTTGGGCACGCGCGCCATGCCGCCATTGAGCACCTGCCCGCCAAACTCAAGCGCCAGCGCCGTCAGCGCCAAGGGCAGCAAAAAACGGATGAATTGCCAATGAGGGAACGTTGCATCGGGTGGTGGGTACTTTCTGTTTGGGTTGATTTAAGCTTGACAGGATGAAGGGGTGACAGGATGACAGGATGACAAGGTGACTGAGCTTGTCGAAGTCACCTTGTCATCCTGTCACCGGCATAGGTGTCAAGCAAAGGACTTGAGCGCCGAAAAAGCTAGTGCCGGTCGAGTAGGGCGGGGCAGTATCCGCCCGTATCGAGACCAAACGGGTCGACTCGCTCACTCTGGCTTCGGCGTGAGCGCAGTCGAACGGTTTCGATACTGCCGCTGCGCTCAAGGCTGCCAACTGCCGCAGCCTACTCAACCGCCGTTCGCTACTTGTCGAAGTCACCTTGTCATCCGGTCACCTTGTCATCTTCCCCGACGGCTGCCAAAGGCGAAATCTTGATGGCGTGGGCCGGCGCATCGGGCATTGGGGCATCCAGTCCGCAAATTGTACCTTGCGCGCCGGAACTCCATGAAAGCGGGCGCTGGCCGTTGAGCAATTGGACTGTGGCTCCTGGCGCCAAATGGAGATTCTGTAGCCTAAACTCGGTGGCCTGCGGCGTGTCCAGCAGCGTGGCGTAAAGGGCGTCTGCCGTTTGCGTAAAGCGCACATCGATGGATTGACCGTTGGGCGTCACCGCTACCCCCTCGGCTGTGTGCCAGGGGCGCGTATCAAAAATGGCTTCACCGTTGGCGTCCAGCCAGCGCCCCAACGCCAGCAGCCGCTCGCGCTGCATGTCGGGGATGGTTCCATCGGCCCTGGGGCCAATGTTGAGCAGCAGGTTGCCGTTTTTGCTCACAATGTCCACCAACATGCGCACCAGCGTTTCGCCGCTCTGATAATGCTCTGGACCTTCGGCGTGATTGTAGCCAAAGGAGGCGCCAATGCCGCGGCACGATTCCCATTTTTTGGCGCGGATTTCGGCGAAGGTGGCATATTCGGGCGTCTCAAAATCGTGATGATTGTCGCTGACAATACCGCTCTCGCGCATTTCGAATTTCTGCGTAAAGCGGTTGTTGACCAGCCCATCGGGGAACTGGTTGTAATAGTCGGCAAAGAGCGCGTTCAGATTGGTGTGGGCGGGATAGGCAATGTCGTTCCAAAGGATGCGTGTCTGGTAGCGTTCAATCAGCTCGCGCCAGTGGGCGTTGGCGTATTGCACGTATTGTTCCATCTGCGGCACGCCCCCCTGAATATCGGCAATATCCTGAATCACTTTGGGGTTAAAGGTCCAATCCAGCCCGCCCGAATAGTAGAGCGCCATGGTCAGCCCCTGGGCGCGCACGGCATCGGTCAGTTCACCCACCAGGTCGCGGGCGGCGTGATAATTGGGCTTGAACGGGTTGGGGTGGCGACTGGGCCAGAGCAAGAAGCCGTCGTGATGTTTGGTGGTCAATACTACGTAGCGGGCGTTGACCTGCTTAAAGAGGGCGGCCCATTCTGATGGATTCCACTTCTCGACAGCCTGATTGAATAACGGGGCAAATTGCGCGTAGTCAAAATCGGCGCCGTACTCGGACGCGTGAAATTGCTGTGAAGGACTGCCCGCAATCTGATACGAATTCATGTACCATTCGGCATAGGGATTGCGCGCAAACCATGCGGCCCAGCCGCCGCTGTGCAGCGTTTCGCCCAATTCAGCTCCCGGGGGCGCAAAGGCCGGCACCGAATAGAGCCCCCAATGGACAAAGATGCCCAGTTTGGCGTTGTGAAACCAGGCGGGGACCGGGTGTTGGGAGACGGATTCGTAGGTTGGTTGGTAGGTCATTGGGTTTCCTTTGTGGTTGGTGATTGGTTATTTTCCTCTTCTCTTCAACCCCGCCGCTTCATACACCGCATCAATCACTCGCATATTGGCCACCGCATCCTGCGCATCTGTCAGGATTGACGCGCCGCCACGGACCGCATCGGCAAACGCACGCAATTGATAAACGTACGTCGTTTCGCCGGACACAGATTCGGCGCGGATGCGGCCGCTGGCGCGCACGCTGAGCCGGTTGAACAGGTGCGGCAGCACCGGATTGAGCAGCCGGATCTCGCCCTGATCGCCGCGGATGGTGGCGGAGATATGCAGCAATTTGCGCGAGAAGAAGGAGCAGGTCATGCGTCCGGTGAACTCGGCGCCCGTTGCCGATGGAAACGTAAACGCAGCCTCCATATAGCGGTCCACCTGTGGTGAGGAAAGATGAGCGCGGGCGCTGGTCACTGCGGGTTCGGCGCCGGTCAAGTAGCGCAGCAGCCGGATAGCGTAGCACCCCAAATCCATCGTGGCGCCGCCCGCCAGCGCAAAGTCATAGCGAATGTCCTTGAAGCGGATCAATGGGATGCAAAAGTGCGCCGCCACGTGGCGCAGCGTACCAATGGCGCCGCTTTGAATCAGCGCGCGGGCGCGCAGGGCCAGCGGGTGATAGAGGTTGTGAAAGGCCTCCATGAGCACCAATCCGGTCCCGGCGGCGGCATCTGCCATTTGCTGGGCTTCGTCGGCATTAGAGGCAAAAGGCTTTTCGCACAGCACATGCTTGCCCGCCCGCAGCGCGTTGATGGTCCAGGCACAGTGCAGGCTGTTGGGCAGCGGGTTATAAATGGCGTCGATGTTGGGGTCGGCCAGCATGGCTTCATAGTTTGCATAGGCTTTGGCCAAGCCGTGCCGCTGGGCAAAGTGGCGGGCGCGCGCCGGATCGCGGGCGGCTACGCCGTACGCCTGTACGCCCGCCACCTGCCGTGCGGGTTGGATGAGTGCATTGGGCGCAATGCGGGCCGCGCCCAGGATGCCAATGGTAAGAGGGGTATTCATAAGTGAAACCGCCTTCTGTGATAAATCGAATATTTGAGGAGATTGCACCGATCCTAACATGAAATCTGTTCCTTTCCGAATCTGTTGTAGTGTCCTCGATTCCGTTGAACCACGGATTTTCCCAGAATCAAGCAATCGCAAAGCTGTGGTATAATTAAATGTTAACAAATGGTTAAGGAGGAGATGAGATGACGGTGCAACAGGAGTATCACGTCGATTTAACAACAAATGGTTCCGGCAGTGCCGAGACTGAGGCGTCCCCACAGGGCGTTTATCCCGAATACGTCTGGCCCCAGCAGCTTGACCAATATGACGCGCATCCGGCGCACATTTTGCAGCGGCTGGACGCGCATGACCGCTATCAATTGGAGCTGAAGCTGGATTATGAGTTGATCGAAGGGCAGCAGACGCGCTATGAAGTGCAGACCTATTTTTTTGTGCCGCGTGCGCTGGGCATCTCGGCGGACACCTATACGCGCTCTGAATTTTTTCGCGATTTACAGAATCACATTCGCCTGAAAACGCCCGAATTTGCGCTGCCCGATCTGCTGCACAGCGCCGAATCTCCCCTGCGGCGTTTGGAGCAAATTGTGCAGGCTGACGACTGGCCGGATGCCCATTATGCTGATGCCTTGATCACCAGCTTCAAATTTTTGCGCGCTACTTTGAAAAGTACGCTGCGCGAACATTGGCGCCCGTTTGCTAGTTATAATGGCGCCGCCACTCAACATTTGCCTTCAATCAATTATGCGCTGAAGCTGCCCGCGGCCATTGAGCAGTTTCTATATGTAACGACCGAATTATCGCGACGCTTTCACCAGCTCTACCCCGCGCTGGCCGCTGCCAATCTGCACAGTGATGTATTGCAAGCGTATGGGCTAACCGACGAATCGATCAGCCTGCTCATTGAAGAAAATCTGTTGGGCGCCTATGAACTGACGTCTGACCGGCTCGCTAGCGGCCAACGTGATGGGCTGCGGCAGGCGCTGCGCACGGCCATTCAGCGCGAAACTCAGCATCGCCAAAAGCATGGCGCCGGCTCCGTATTGCGCCGCAACGGTAAAAATGAAGAATTTCTGTATCGCTCTTCGGTGCTCAAGAAGTTTACCTCCAGCGTGCTCTTTCTCTCCACGGCGGTGGAGCGCGAGGGCGTCACCCAGGAGCATGTGCTCTATGCGCTGGCCGCCGGCATCTCCATGATCTTCGCCACCGTCATTGCGTTTTACGCTCAGCGCGTCTATGGCAATTTTACCACGCCGCTTTTTGTGGCCCTGGTGGTGGGCTATATGTTCAAAGATCGCATCAAAGAGCTGGGGCGCGCCTTCTTTGCCCGTTCGCTGCATAATCGCCTATATGACCGGCGCATTGTGGTCAAAACGCTGGATGGTGAACATGAGATCGGCTACATCCGCGAGAAGGTGCGCTTTGTTTCCGAACAGGCGGCGCCGCCCGCCGTGCTGAAAGCGCGCAACCGCCAATTGCTCTCTGATATTGCCAACGATGGCCAGGGTGAACAGGTCATCTGTTACGCCAAAGAGGTGGTGCTCTTTAAAGATATTTTCCGCAAACTCTATGGTGAAAGCCCGCCCATTCGCGGCCTCAACGACATTATGCGCTATGACGTGCATCAGCTTCTGCGCAAAATGGCCAACCCGCCAGAGCAAATACATGCTCGATGGCGACGAACTCAAGACGGTGCGCTGCCACAAGGTCTATCACGTCAATATTGTGTCGGTCTACCGTGTGCGCACACCCATCCACGACGAAGTGATCACCAAAACCCGCCTGGTCCTCGACCGCAAAGGCATCAAGCGCGTCGAGCAACTGCCGGTTTAACCTTTGCCCATTCAGCTCATTTCTTCTACAATGGCGTGAAAAAACACGTTCTGCGGCAGAGATAAACGCAAAAGGCGCAATCGACGCAAAGGGCGCAAAAGAGGGGGAAAACGAGGCTCTTTCGGTTCTCATGGGGACGACATGAGATCCCATTGAGCCACAAATGCTTGCGCCTTTAGCGTCTCTTGCGTTAAAAATTATGTGGCTGACCCGCTTGGTTCGATACGGCTGCGAACCACAGCAGCCTACTCAACCGCCGCTAGCACGGTCAACCGGTACACGCACCACGAAACAAACAAATCACAAACCAATAACTCAATGTACCGTCGCCCACTCAACCGGTACACGCAACACGCAACACGAAGGCTTTCACCATGAACTCACTTTTAACCAAACTCCAACTTTCCGCAACCAACCCCGGCGCCTGTGCCGGCATCGACGGCTGGATCAGCGATCCGGCGGGCGAGAAATTAGTTTCGTACAACCCCACCACCGGCGACCCCATTGCGGCGGTCGTCATGGCCACGCCGGCCACCTATGATACCGTGGTGGACAAAGCCGCCGCCGCCTTTGCGAGCTGGTCCACGCTGCCGGCGCCCAAGCGCGGCCTGCTGGTGCGCGACCTAGGCAACGCGCTGCGCGACAACCTGGAGCCGCTGGGCGAGCTGGTTACGCTGGAGATGGGCAAGATTCGCATTGAGGGCATGGGCGAAGTGCAGGAGATGATCGACATCTGCGACTTTGCCGTGGGGCTCTCGCGCCAGCTCTACGGGCTGACCATGCACTCCGAGCGGCCCGGCCACCGCATGTATGAACAGTGGCATCCGCTGGGGCCGATTGGCATTATCACGGCCTTCAACTTTCCGGTGGCCGTCTGGTCGTGGAATGCCGCCTTGGCCGCCGTTTGTGGCGACACGATGGTGTGGAAGCCGTCGCTCAGCACGCCGCTCTGCACGCTGGCCGTGCAGCACATCTGCAACCGCGTTATGGCCGACCACGGCGTGGATGGCGTCTTCACCAGCGTCATCGGCGGCAACCAGGCGATTGGCGAGCGCATGGCCGCCGACGCCCGCCTGCCGCTGATCAGCTTTACCGGCTCGATTCCGGTGGGCCGCCACGTGGCGCAGATTGTGGCCGGTCGCCTGGGCAAAAGCATTTTGGAGCTGGGCGGCAACAACGCCATCATCGTCAGCGCCGACGCCGATCTGGACCTGGCCGTGCGCGCCATTGTCTTTGGCTCGGTGGGGACGGCGGGCCAGCGCTGCACCACCACCCGCCGCATCATCGTGCATGAGTCCATTGCCGATGAATTGACCAGCCGCCTGGTGCGCGCGTACGAGACTGTGCCTATCGGCGACCCCATGCAGCCCGGCACGCTCATGGGGCCGCTGGTCAGCCCCGCGGCGGTCGAACGCATGAGGGCGGCGCTGGCGCAGGCCCAGGTCGATGGCGGCACAATCTTGACCGGCGGCGGCGCGCTGCCCGAGAAAGGCCCCGGCTTTGTGCAGCCCACCATTGTGCAGATGCCGCAGCAGACGCCGCTGGTCTGCGACGAAACCTTTGCGCCCATCCTCTACGTGATGACCTACGAAACGCCGGAGGAAGCCATTGCCATCCACAACGCGGTGCCGCAAGGGCTCTCCAGCGCCATCTTCACCACCAATCTGCTGACCGCCGAGCAGTTCCTCTCTGTGGGCGGCTCGGACTGCGGCATTGCCAACGTCAACATCGGCACCAGCGGCGCCGAGATCGGCGGCGCCTTTGGCGGTGAAAAAGAGACCGGCGGCGGCCGCGAATCCGGCTCCGACGCCTGGAAAGCCTACATGCGCCGGCAGACCAATACGATCAACTGGTCGCGCAGTTTGCCGCTGGCGCAGGGGATTGAGTTTGGGGGGTAGAGGCGAAGGGGAGAGAAGGGGAGAAAGGGGGCAGGGGAGCGCCGGATCTATTCAATCAGTTCTTCTGGTGGGTGATAAAGGGCTATTCCCAGCGCTGTTGCTAGCGGCGCAAAATCGGGGTCGCGTGTCCATAAAGCCGCATGGGGTGGAACCTGCAACGCAATGATGATATCACCCATGGGCCAACAGGTGCGCTGTCCCAATGCCGCTGTGGGATCAAGCAGAATTTTGCGCAGCGCTTGTTCAACGCGTACTTGCTCTTTTATACTCTGTGAATGGGCGGTCAGATAATCGAGCAGCATGTGAAGTTTACTTGTCTGCTCGACGAGGAAAGCGGGCAAGAGACAGGTGGCAGTCTGTTTTCGACCGGAAGCTGCGACCGCATAAGAACCATCTTGCCCATGTGTTGTACCTGCTGCCACCAAGTCACATGCAATGGCATCATCGATTGGCGTGACATGTTGCCAAAACCGTCGTCGCAACCCATACCTGATAGTAATGTGTAAAAGGCTGAGAGCATCAGCGCGATCTAACTGGCTCTGCACCATAACTTCTGTCAAAATCTGGAGACAACGCCCCAGCGACCGCAGACGTTGCCCAGTGGCTGGCGCGAAGCTTTTGGGCGGCTAATTCCCAGCTTTGGCTGTGCAATATTTGATTGTAGACTTGGGCATAGTCAGCCACAACCGAACGCTGAAATTCCATCAACACGTAGTGGCTGGTGACAGCGCCAAAGTTGGGCAAAGTCAACTGCCGTTCAATTGCCACTTGACCAATGAGGCGTTCGACTTGAATACTGGTATCGAGGAAGATGCGGCGGTTAGAGTTCATCTACATACGACTGCACAGTGCTGTTATTAAGCGCGATGGCCGGGGGTACCCCAGCTAGCGTAAGCCGATCGAAGCATTGATCCAGCTCTGTATCGCTCAGCGGTTTTGATTCAGCCAGGCCGTTTCGAGCAGATTCAGCCCCAATAGAAATGCCTGCACCTGTATAATGTTGACCGTTTCCGGCTGAACTTGTGCGCTCGCCAGCACCAACATCCCACATAGATCGCGTACCGATGTGTCGGCGAGCCGCCACAGTTTGCGGACATCAGGCTCAATGCGTTGCGCAAAAACTTCCCGAACGAGGGGATTAGTCCAATTTTGTTCAGCTAAGGTGGCAAAGCGGTGTAAATCAACCAGCGCCTGGCGATACGACAGCGTTTGATCATCAAACGTATCGTCAATGACCCGCACCTGTAGCGGACTTGATTCAGGTAAGTTAACGGGTTTCAACGGTCGTAAGACACCGTGTTCGTACACAACTGGAAATGTGTTTACCATTCTAGGTTCCTTATTGCCAAATCCACTTCGACTGAGTCGTAGTATATCACCGAACATCTGTTTGCCTCAAATCACTTTGCGGGGGATATAGCCTAGAAAGTGTACTATCAGCAAAAAGGCCAGGGCCGAGACATTGTCTCGGCCCTGGCCCTTTTGCTGGTAAATCTGCTGATAGTTTGCTGATAGTACGCTGTGAGGGGCCCGCTACAATGAAGGCATAGCAACACAAAACGGGTCACACAGAAGCTTGCAAGCCGGTGAAAAGCTCACTTCCGCCCAGCCGCTACCGGGACGCCGGAAGCGGTGGGAGTGAGAGTCACCGAGAGAATTCTCATCTTAACGACCCTTTCGAGAAATTAACTCACTTCTTTCACGAAAGGAATCTAAAGATGAAACTTCAGCTGAAACTTCAGCATAATAACGCTGTTCGCTCATTCTTGGTCAAGGTTCTGGTTGCGCTGGTGTTGACGGTTACCGCCACCGTGGGTTCCGGTGTGCTGGCGGAGCAGGTGGGAGTGGATGTTGGGGCGGTTGTGTATGCAGGACCGTGTACAGGAAGTGGCAGCGGTGGTGGCTGTTAAGACCGTTTAGCCAATTATATAATAATTAGCGGCTTTGTCATCCCTTCGGCACCGCTAAGACTTTATTGTATCTGTAAACTTGTTTCACTAATCTGATTTTTTAGCTTGCGTTACATTGCTAGAGCTTGCAAAGTAGTAATCGCATTCGACAATCGGCCCATGTGCCGTTAATTACCCAAGATTCTGCCAGACATTCGCTAGCCAAGGTCATCTGCATATTCTTGAAAGGTTTCCCTTCTTTGCAATCATTTCGCTTCTGGCCAGTTCAAATTTGTGAATAAGCATTGATAGATTGTTCCAGATTTTAGCAATATTTGATTTTTCCCCGAGATTAGCTATTCGGTACGCTTTCCCAAGGTTTTCAATAGCCTGTTGAGGTTCTCAATTTCAACATCTAAAAGACCCAGATTTATATGGCATGAAGTAAACTATGGGTATCTTCATTTACCTGCCAAATGTGACGTGCTGCTTCGAGATTCGTTCTGGCTTCTTCGTTGCGGTGCCGTCTCATATACAACAACCCCAAATGATTATGCGTATGCGCCCGCCCATGATCGCTCCCCAACTCCTCAAAAATCGCCAATGCATGGCAACTCAACACCTCACTGCGCCACCAGCGACCGCCGTCAATGTAATAGTAGCCCAGGTTGGAGCAGGCGCGGGCTTCTTCAAAGCGGTTGCCGGTCACTTTAGCCAGCCGGATTACGCGGCGGTAGTAGCGCACCACCTCGTCGTAGCGGCTCATGCGCTGGCAGACGCGGGCCAAGAAGGCGGTCAGCGTAGTTTCGCTCTCAATATCGCCGGCGCGTTGGGCCATGCGGATGGCCTGCTCCAGCACCGAATGCCAGGCGTCCCAGTGGCCGCGGCGCTCCATGTAGGGCGCAAAGGCAATCACCAGCGGCTTGACCAGCGGCCACAGCGGCTGTAGCTCCAGCCCCAGCGCAATATTCTTGAGAATGCGCGGCCGCTCGCGGTCCAGCACGGCAATATCAATGCTGGCCAGCGCCTGGTGGTCGCGCCAATAGAGCAGCATCCGCTCTACGCAGCCCTGGAAAAAACTCCGCCGATTCTCTTCACCATCCAACCGCAAACTGGTCACTGCGATCCTTTTTCTCAGAGGGGATTATTATTGGATCAACAGATTACGCAGATTAAACAGATTATTTTTTTAATCTTGAAAATCTGTGTAATCCGTTGTTCCAATAAATCTTGAAAATCTGTGTAATCTGTTGATCAAAATATCTGCTAATCACCCTGTTGCCACTTGAGCACTTCGTGCATGAGGAACGTTTCCGTCAGCCGGTGCAGGCGGTAGCGGGGTTCGTCCAGGTCGCCGCCGGTTTGCACCAGGGAGAGATCGATGAGGCGGACCAGCGCCTCTTGCGTTTCATCGGGGTCCAGCCCGCTGACCATGACCAGCTCCATAAAGGCGCCGTCGTCCACCGCCGGCATGGCGAGAAAGAGCTGGCGGCCCGCATCGTCCAGCATCTCCCACGCCTGCCAATAGATATAGACGTAGAGCTGGTCGATCTTTTTACCCTGGGCCAGTTGCAGATTTTCCAGCACTTGGCCCAACGGCAGAAACGCGGCCTGCCCGATCACCAGCTTGAGCGCCAGCGGATTGCCGCCGACCACCTCATAAATGTTCTGAAGCTGGGCATCGGTGGCGCCGGCCAGCCGCTCAATGTTGCGCCCAGCCGCTTCATAGCGGATAAAAGCATGCACCTCGGCGGCGGGCAGCTCGGTCAGGCTGTAGCAGAAGATGTCGGAATAGGATTGCAGCGTCAGCCGGGTGGTGATCAGAAATTTGCTGGGGTTGGCCAACTGGCGCAAAAAGGGAATCAGCGCCTGATAGTCGGCCACCGTCTCCAGATTGTCCACCACAATCAGATGGGGCTGCGCTTTGAGCAGGCTGGTCAGCGCGGCCTGCTTTTCGGGCAGCGCCGCGGTCAGCGGCGGCCGCGCCATGAGCTGCTCCAGCAGGGCGTTGGTCAGCGTCTCCACATCCAGCGCCGGCCGGCCGGTTTCGGCAATGCCCACGGCGGGCCGAAACTCCTCCTGCTTGGCGCTGACCCACGCCATGTTGGCAAAACGGTCGCTCGGCAGCATCTCATGCACCAGCAGCGTGGCTAGCGTGGTTTTGCCAATGCCGCCAATCCCGTCAATGGCCGCCAGCCACGGCCGGTCGACAGCGTGGAGTACTTCCAATAATCGCGCCTTTGGGGCTTCAATGCCAAAGAGTCGTTGGTCGGGCAAAGGATCCAGGTGATTTACGATTTCAGATTTACGATTTACGATGGTCTGCTCGACGGACTCCGTTCGTAAATCGTACATCGTATTTCGTACCTCCCCCCTTCCCCCTTTCCCCCCTTCTCCCTTTCGCAGCACTTCCCCCGCTCGGATCTGCTCATACAGCGCCACCGTCTCCGCATCCGGCTCCACGCCCAGCTCAGCGGCCAGGGCGCGTTGGCAGGCGGCAAATTGGGCCAGGGCCGCGCCGCGGTCGCCCTGTAGCGCCAGGATTTCCATGAGCTGGCGGTGGGCGCTCTCCTGCCACGGCTCAAGTTGGAGCTGGCGTTGGGCATAGCCATGCGCCGTGGCGTAATCCGGCTTCCTCAATGGCGAAGGCGGTGAGCTGCTGCAGCGCCCGCATAAAGGTAGCGATGGCGCGCTTCCTGCTGAAGACGCCGCCACTCTTCAAAATCTGGGCTGTCAACGTCGGATAGTTCGGCCAGCAGTTCGCCGCGATAAAGCGTCACAGCTTCGGCCAATAGCGCATTCTGGCTGGTGATAGAGGCTACAGCTTGGGCGTTGCGCATACATTCATCAAAGCGCACCACATCCACCTGACACGAGTCGCCATCCACCGTAAGCTGCACGGTTTGGCGGTCGATGGTCAAGTGCAGGCTTGCGGCCAGACCGTCCGGTGTCAATATCTGGCGCAGGTTGGCCAGCACGTTGCGCAAGCTTTTGCGCGCCTGGGCGTCGGGATAGTCGCCCCACAGCAGCGTGGCCAGCCGCGTGCGCGCCACGGGCCGGTTGGCCTCCACCGCCAGATAGGCCAGCAGCGCGCGCTTTGTTCGAGCGAAAGCCACATCCACCGCCGCGCCGTTCAGTTGAGTTTCCAGTGGGCCAAAGAGCTTAATGATCAATTGATGCATGGGATTAGGAAGGGATCAACAGATTACACAGATTTTAAAGATTTCATGTGCTCAAAAATCTGTGCAATCTGGCTGGTCTGACATTCTTATCTTTGAATTGTCGTGATTCGGGGTGGCAATGGGTCTGGTTGATTTTGTAACGAATTCGTGGCGTTTTCGTGGCGCAAATTGCTGGAGGCACGGTGGCGGAGCGGTGGCAACGGGAACCTATATTGTGTGCAGCAACACCAGCAAACAGGGAGCCAAAATCGTCAGGGAGTAAGTCGATGCCCTGACGGTATTGTAACTTACAAATGGACGGAAAAATATACAAATAGAATTTGACTATCACAAGGAGAGTTGACCATGAAACTTCGCCAAGCCATCATCCGCATTTTGGAACAGCAGATCGCCTGCGCCGGGACCGCAACCGTGTGGCCGCCTTGCAGAGCGCCCACACGATTATTGCCACCGCCATCCGCTGTGGGTCGAGTCGGGCTTTACCAAGCGCTTCCTGCTGCACGCCGCCGCCTCCCTCGTGGAGCCGTTCTTGCAGAACGGCGCCATGCTTTCACGCCGCAGGCGTTGGCCGAAACGTGGGCGGCCATCTTCCCCTTTACCCGATGATATGGTAAGAGCGGGCCGTTGCGCAGATTCTGCCGGTGATGGTCGATTTTATCTATGTCTTGCAGAGCGAACAACGCTACTTTGCCCGCCTGAACCCACAGCCGACGGTCACAAAATCCAGCCGCCGCCTAGAAGCTGTGCAGGAGATGGTGCCGGCGGGTGGGGTGGGCAAGGAATGGTCCTAGCCTGCTACGGCAAACGTGCTAAAGCACGTTATGGTCATGGCGCTTAACCGGTTTTAACCGGTTTCCCATATCAGCCACAGAATTCATTCTGTGGCGTCCACCGCCACTCGCCACCCGTAACTCGCAACCCGCAAACCCGAAAGGAACTCCCATGGTCAACTTTTTCGCCCGTCACGCAACAAGATTCCAGTTTTTTGGTTATGAAGTGGCCAATCGCGATCTGGAGTGCTGCATCATGCCACGCACACGGGGGAGCAAGCAGCTGCGGCGCCAATGTGGAGACAGCGGCGGCGCTGGCGCCTGCTTGTCAGGCTCATTTGGCGTTTTGAGCCGGAGCGGCGACCGCGCATGCTCTTTTACGGCGGCTGGATGCCCAGCGTTGGGCGGTCTTGGTTTCAGGTGATGGCCGGTTTCGCGCTGACCGGGCTGGCGGTGGTGCTAACGTCCTTGGAAACGGCGCGGCAGCATGTGTGCATTGTGTCCGCCCATGTGGACCGCACGCTGAGCCACGCGTCCTTCAAGGGACAATCGCATCAATTTACGTTTAACCGCAACTGATCATGTGCTGGGGTGGTATCAGCGTCCGGTAGCGCTTTTGGCCAAGCGCTTCCCCCGCTTTGGCCGCTTTCGACGAGCGCCCGTTTGTCACCGGCGCGCTGAAGATCAAGCGCCGCTGCGGCGAGTTCATCATCAAAAGCTTTACTGATCGGCGACTGGGTGGGCGTGGCGGTGGGGCTGTCGTGGATGCTGCTGGGCGATGTGGCGCTGGCTTTTAATGATGTGGAATTGCGCGATGCCGCCACCAAGTTTTGATTTCGCTACAATCAAAGGGTTGGCGTCATGCGAGCAATAATCCATTCGCGCGTTCGACCAAAAGCCACAAAGCGGGACGCCTATAAAAGCATGGGGGATGAAAATCGTCCCCATTTGTGCCTTGTGTTTGTGTGGCAATTTTCAGGGCAATAAGCTGATTGTGGGTAATCAATGCCATTCAGTTAGCGGAGACTGGTGTACGGCGTCCCCAATTGATAAACTTGTGTAGGTGGGTCCGCCGTGCGTTGCAGTTGGAGCAATCGCCATGACGCTAACTTAATGACATTGTGTGGGTAATTGCTGATTGATTCGTGGCGTTATGCGGGCGTTTTATCGTGAATTCGTGACGAATTCGAGGCGCTAAATAGATATATATACTTTCTGCAGAACAAATCATATCCAGCAGAATGGAGACAAGCAATGAAAATAATTATCGCGAGATGCCGCATCAATATGTATGGCAATTGACTTTGATCATATCGTTGGTCTTCTTTTTAGGCCACATGGCGACCTATCCGCGGTCGCTGACCGGTTCTTTGCCAGCGATTCGCTGCTTACACAGCAATAGCATGCCCGAGAAGCCAGAGATGGCGCCGGAACTGCTGGTCATGGACCAACCACAGGCAACCCAATCAGGGGAGGCATTGGCCGCCGTGATTCAACCGCCCGCCGCCGACCCCTGTCTGGCAGAGGCCGCCAGTCTGGTCGACTGGTCCGGCTGCTGGAAATGCGCAATCGGGATCTTTGCGCGGCGCCTTGTTGCGGGGTGGATTTGCGCAATGCGGACTTGCAAGGCGCCGGTTATGGCGCCATTCTCTATTGCGCCAATCTGCAGGCGCGGATCTGCGCGGCGCTGTGTTGGATGAGGCCAATCTGCGGGCGGCCCAGTTAGACAGGGCAGATTGGAAGGCGCTGCCTGGTTGGGGCTGATTTCTAATAGAGCGGAGTAGCGTATGTTCAAACAATACCTTCGGTACAATTACAGCCATAGCGTCTTCTCTTGAAATTGATCTCCCTCGTTCTCTTCTGCTTGTAACTTTACTGATGCCTCACAAACAAGGAGCAACCAAATGTCTGAAAAAACATTGTTTGATCATATCTGGTCAAGAGCAGGATCAGTGGGGCGGCGAATGGCACGGCCTTAATGGCCGCTTTATCATTTCTGGTGATTTGCTTCGCCAGAGTTGGATGAAGCGTACCGCCTCCGCGGATTGGGCGTATGATGAAGTAGTGGATTGGGTCTTGTACAGGTTAAGTCGAATAGCCGCGAAGGCAGCCAGATAAAGTAACTGAGTTCGAGCAATTTCGTGAAAAAGTGCAGAACATCCACGTCCACTAGACAACGCTCTGCTCCAAGAGCTTGACCCAGTGGATGACTCTTCCCGGCCATTGCACCGCTCTATCCCGACCGTCTGCGGCGTACTCAGAGATTAGTTGACCACTTGCGTTCGATAATTTTGATTACGAGCAACTTCGGCACCTGGGCGGGCTTTTTATGCTGGCATCAGCTTGCTGTCGCTATCACAACCTGTTGGGGAATGGAAGCATAACGCCGCAGGCGCTCAATTGATCCGAATGCTCCCCGCCATGCATATTAATGCTGAACTCATGTACAAGTGCGCCACGGTTACGCCTGGCCCAACAGGCTGTCATCAGCAGCAACACGTGCTAGTCAGGTAACGACGCTACCAAGATTACTTGGGAAGGGCATATGCTTTTTCTGGCCGATATAATGGCCTATGAATGTGTTGAGCCATTGAAAGCAGCTGCGCTTTTTGTCCACGGATACAGCCGTTGTCACCTATTTTCCAGCGCAAAGAGAGACTGAGATTCGACTAAATTTCCTATTGTAATCTTATGTGCTAATAGGGCTGCCGTCCTGGGTACAAAATCTTTGTGTTGGCCACCGGCGGCCGCGCAGTCATTCCCCATGAGGTGGGCCATTCTGCTTTCGCTTTGGCGTGATGAACCGACCACATAAGCCCAGGTACATGCCGTATTGGAAAATGAGTTGCTCGACAACGGATCGAGCCCACCGACTGGCGATCACCCCTTTACAGCTGGAAGAGCTGTTTGCCGGTACGTTTTGGTTGCTTGCAGGCGGGGCCAGCTTCGATTCTAGGGTTGCAGGGCATATTTGTCTTCCCGTCACCCGAAGCATTTCGCAGAATCAACACCTGTTCACCCAATTGCGCACTATCCGGCCGTTGATTCAATCCGAAATGTTGCGGATATTAGACGACTGCAACACATAAACCTTATAAGAGTACGTCCCCGATCTCCTGGATTCGCATTGGCAACACTTCCTGACCAACAATGGCACTGGTTTGCTGCGTACACAAGATGTGCGAACTGTAGATTTTGAGTACCCGGCCAAGATACACCCTTAAGCGGACAGACCATACTGACGCAGGTGCGACAATTTTAGATCCGATCTTCCAACGTGTTTGAGGAGATTTTCCACGGCGATCATTCGCCCAAACATTGGCAAACGTGGAGTATAGACATTGCAAGAACGAGGGCAGCCTGTCTTCCAAAATCTGGAAGAATTGCAGAGCAGTATAAGCAATTTTATGCTAAAGATAGTGTCTATGCGATACAGCCCCAAATAGTCGCAACTATCAACCCCTCTGACCTTCATAAGAAAATTCAAGAAATTACCAATCGGCTCAATACCGACAGAATTGTGGTCGTCTCTATCGCCAGTGGCGCCAAATATATAATATTGCCGGTTGGACAGATGAAGGTGGAGATGTAGGACACAACCCATGATCGTAATCCAATAAACAACCCCAGTCACCATCCTATAGTGCGGTTGAGATGAGAACCGGAGTTTTCAATAGGCTCAACAGAGCAAACTCAGTTCTCATTCAGAGCTAAGTATAAAAAGGCATAAGGAATCTTGGTAATCGTTTAGAAATAACTTGTAGATTTAGGTGCGACGCACTTCATGAAGTGCGTCGCACCTGAGCTGAACTTATTTCTTGTCGATTACTTGGTATGTGGAATGAGAACTACGTATCAATTTGGGAAAGCCGCGCGGTTAGCGACCGTACCAAGCCCTGACCGATAGAATTGGCAATCTGGACGGCAGTTTGCCATAGATGTTTGCTGTCATCTAGATGTCCCAGTGCAGCATCACTATATTGCATAGCGTAGGCGACGCCTAAATTATCCCCAACTTGTTAGAAATAGCTCAGTGCTGCGGACATTTGGGCGGCCTGCTCATATTCGAGGTGGCAATATAAATTTTCGTCAGCTGATTCAACAACATGGCCTGACCGGCAGTTTGCCAATCTCTCCATACAATTGCAGGCTACGCTCCGCCATAGTCAACTTGGTGCTCTCATCAGAAAGAGATAAATGAACGTGAGAGGACATATAAGCTGGCCGCCAGTTCGAAGTACGATCTTCGATTTTCTCACTCATCTGTCATAACTTGTTCGCCATGTTGTTTTGCCGCCCGTAATCAGTTCGGAGTGCTGGCAATCTGGGACAGGGTGCGCAACGTGCGGATCATGCCCAGGGCATCATTGGCCTTTTGCTGAATGGTTAACGCTTTATTGGCCATCTGCGTTGCCATGTCGAGATTGGGACCATAATCATCGTGGAGACGAGCCTGTCGATAATAGACTTTGGCCAATTCAAGCGATCCTCCAATTCTTCACGGATTATGAGGCACTGCGCCAGATGCTCACTTGCGAGCGAATACCGATTCTGTTCAATCGCAATACGCGCCTGATGGTAGCGCGCCCCGCGTAACGGAGCGGTTGCCCTGGGCACTATAAAGCGCCGTAGCTTGTCTGTAGATGTTCTTCCGCTTCGGCATAGTCACTCTGTTCAATACAAATCTCGCCCCACAATACAAGCAGCCTGGCAATTGCATCTCATCACCCAAAGCGAGTGCGGCCTCTTGCCGCGAAATGCAATGACCTGCAACGCTTCCGTGTATCTGGCTCTTGTAAGCCAAAAATTAGTAAGCAATAGGACAAAATCATTAACGATGCCGCTGCTGCAAGCGATGCGCCACCTCAATGGCGCTCATCACCATTCACCCCAATCGCCCTCAAGTTCTGTATAATCCGTCTGGTGTTTCTCAGAGAAATGATAGTAAATAGCGCGCCATCGCTCAAAGTCTCTGTACCGGCGCCCAACTTCTCCAAGGCAAAATCCGCCAATGGTGGTGCTGCCGCCAACGATTCTCCGCTTCCTCCTGCACCAGGGATAGCGTGGATAGCGCAAAAGAGCCGATCTTCAGCATCAAGCCCCAGTCAGTTCGGCCAGATGAGCCGTCGCCTCTGCTGTAAAGCTGCGCCCTTCAAAGACGGCCAATAGGGGAAAGATTCCCTGCAACTCCTCATCCAGCGCCGCCCAGCTCACCTCAAATGAAGAGCGTACCGCCCGGTCGCTGATTTCCAGCGCCAGCCGCTGCTGCTGGTGACCCAGCCGCTCCACCATTTGCGCCAGCTTCATGCCAAACGTTTGGCGTCGCTGGCCGCAATCTCCACGGCCAGCGGCAGATCGCCGCACAGCGTGCAGATTTCCACCGCCGCCGCCAGCTCGCTCTCGACCCGCCGCATCCCCCCGTCGCCCGCCAAGCAGCTCCAGCGCCTCGCTTTCATCCAGCTCATCCAGCAGCAGCGTTTCGGCGTTGAGCGCCGCCGCCGCCTCCAGGTCGCGTGGTAAAGAGCACCGCGCAGTCGCCCCCATTGGGCAGCAGCGGCTCAACGTCGCTGACCCGCCGCACATTGTCGATGACGATGAGCGTCTGCCGCTGCGCCAACAGCCCGCGCACCGCCGCCGCCCGGCTGCCCAACTCGCTGATCTGGCTGAAATCATAGCCGTAGGCGCTGGCCCACGAAGCCAACGTATCCAGCGGGTTGCTGGTCAGCGGATTGGCCCACAGCACGCCATCGCGAAATGCGGCGCGGGCGGCGTGCGCGATCTGCGTGGTCAGCGTGGTTTTGCCTACGCCGCCCATACCCACAATGGCGTGAATCTGCAAGCCGGGCGCGCTCATCCGGCTGCGCAACGCCTCAATTTGGGCGCGGCGACCCACAAAATGGGGCGGCTGCGCCAGCGCTTGAAATGGTGGTTCCGCTGGCGCAATGGCCGAGGGAGACGGCGCGTGCGGCCCTGCTCCGCTCTGCTGCGGCTCAATCTCTCCGGCCAAAATCTGGTCGTAAAGCGCATCGGTCTCCGGCGCCGGCGCCACGCCCAGTTCGTCCATGAGCATCTGCGTCAGCGTGTCATATTGAGCCAGGGCGGCGCTGCGCTGCCCGCTGCGCGCCAGCAGCCGCATGAGCTGACAGTGCGCCTCCTCCTGCCAGGGCGCCAACTCCAGCAGACGGCGCACGCTCTCCAGCGCAGCCTCCAATTGACCCTGCGCTTCCTGCTGCGTCGTGAGCTTGCTCAACGCCGTCAGCATCTGCTGGTGCAGCCGCTCGCGCGTGGTCAGCATCCAATCTTCAAAAAGGTCGCTGTCGGTGATGGTGAAATCGTCGAGAAAGGGGCCGCTGTAGAGCGCCGCCGCCCGCGCGCAGTCGCCGCTTTGGAGCGCATCCCCAAAATCGGCCACATCGAGCTGATGCTGGCTTTGCGGATTAAAGGCCAGGGTTTGGGCGGTGGTTAACAAAAAAGGAGTCGCCGCATCGACATCGCCAATGGCCTTGCGCACCTCCAGCAATGTCTGCGACAGATTCTTGCGGGCGCGGTCCTCGCGCTCATCCGGCCAGAGCAGACCGGCCAACGTGCTGCGCTGGTGGGCGCGATCCTGCTCCACGGCCAAATAGATGAGCAGGGCGCGGCCCTTGGCGCTGCGAAAGGCGGCGGGGGCGCCGTCCAGCGTGGTGGTAAAGGATTGGAAACAGGTTAGATGCAGAGATGGCATTTTCGTGGCGTTTTCGTGGCGCTTTTTGGGCATGGCGGTGGCGCTTGGGTGGCGATGGGCGGCTAAACTGAGGCCAGCAGTACAGATACGGATTCGCTCTCTCTCAACTGAATATCCCGAAAGGGTGATTTGCAAACCGGTTGTTGAGAGACCAAATCCACGAACATACTGTACCCCATCGGTTTTAGATGTCAAGAAATCAAAGGAGAAAAACAATGAAACAGTAACTTTCACGACTTACGCAGCACCTGTGGATCGTCAGGAGGGGAAGGCATTGTCAATTCGGCGATTGTTACTCTAGGCTTGCGTATGTCCTAACTCGCTTGGAAAGGATTGACACATGTTACGCAGATTCCTCTGGTAGTGAGGTCGTTTATGTCAGGAAATAACTTGAGATAATTTCCGACCCGAACCAATTTTCAATGTCTATAATATAAGGAGATTAAATATCATGGCAACTTATAAAGTTAACATCCCGGCGGGCCCCCTGTGGAGCAATGACGAGGCGCAAAAAGTTGGCCCTAGAATCGCGGCGGCTCACCAAGGGCAATTTACCGGTCAGTGGGTGACAGTGGTTGAAAGCCAGATGAGCGTTATCGAAGTGGAATTGCAAGTGCAGAATGCCGGAACCCATGAATTCACGACGAGTGTACTGGCCGGTCCTCTCTGGAGCAACGACGAAGCGCAAAAATTGGGACCAGCAATTGCGGCTTCCTACGGCGCCGAATTTACCGGCCAGTGGAGCACCATTGTTGAAGGTGTGATGAGCGTGATTGAGATCAAGTACACTTTCTAAACACGATTGTAAAGCAGGTGGCGTGCGCTTGCGAAAAACGCATCCTCCAATTCCTAAAGTTACGGCCAAGACTTTTCCCCGAAAAGTCTTGGCCGCTACACATGCTCTTAGCAATAGAAGTTGACCCGAACGTTAAAAAGGTCTGCTTTGCTGATCTCGTAGTGCAAAAGTGAAGATTTATTGATATGATAAGCTCACAATACACCACTATAAATGCAAAGGAAGGTGTTGATGAGCAAGAAGTTATTCAAAGCTATTGGTTTGCTAGTTATCATTGGTCTTATCATTTTGTGGCGTATCACCCCTTCGGCCGGCCAGACCATCAAACCCGGACAAAGCCCCGACGACGCCGAGATTGTGGGCGGGCAGCCGGCGGACCCCGGTGAATATCCGTGGCAGACGTACGACAACGCCATTGGCTGCGGCGGTTCGCTGATCGCACCGCAGTGGGTGCTGACGGCGGCGCACTGTGTGGAGGATCAGCGGGGCGGCGTCTATCCACCGTCCACCTTCGATCTGGTGTTGGGCGAGCATAATTTGGCCCAAAATGAGGGGACCGAACAGCGCCCCACCGTCAGCCAGGTCATCATCCACCCCAACTACAATTTCCCCGACAACGACATTGCGCTCTTCAAATTGAGTGCGCCGGTCACGCTCAACAACCGCGTGCAAATCGTCAAGCTGGCGGCCAGCCCGGCCGATGATGCGTTGATGGAGGCCGGCGTGCTGAGCACCGTGACTGGCTGGGGCGCGCTGACCGAGGGCGGCGCCGGCCCCAACGTGCTGCAGGAAGTGTCGGTGCCGCTGGTGAGCAACCGCGTCTGCGACACGGCCTATGGCGGCGGCATTACCGACGGCAACATCTGCGCCGGGTTTGAACAGGGTGGCAAAGATTCGTGCCAGGGCGATAGCGGCGGCCCGCTGGTGGTGCGCAACGGCGACGGCGTCTGGACGCAAGTGGGCGTTGTGAGTTACGGCCAGGGCTGCGCGCGGCCACAGTATTATGGCGTTTATACGCGCGTCTCCTTTTTCCGCGATTGGATCAATAGCCATGTGGGCGCTCAGCCTACGCCAGCGCCCACTGCCACACCTGTTTCAACCAGCACTGCTACTGCCACGCGCACTGCCACTGCGACGCCTAATGCGCCAACGCCCACCAATCAGCCACCCAGCACGGCCACCCCAACCTTTACACCGACCTCAACACCTACTATACCGGCCGCGGCCAATGCGCTGCAAAATGGTGATTTTGAGGCCGGCGCCGGCGTGGGCTGGGTTGAAAATTCGGTCAATTACGGCGGCGTGGGTTCGCTGATATTGCCCGCTTCGAACTTGGGCGGCGTCACGCCCAACGGCGCCTACGCGGCCTGGCTGGGCGGGGCCGATCTGGAAACGTCCGATCTGGCGCAGCAGGTGACCGCGCCCGCCGCGACCAAGATCACGTTGCGCTTCACCTATCAGATTCTCACCACAGATCAATGCGGATACGATTTCGCCACCGTGCGCGTCGACAATGACATAATGGCCACCTACGACCTGTGCGCTGACCAGGCCACAACCGATTGGACGCCCGCCGCCTTGGATCTAACCAATTATGCCGGGCGCCAGATCGTGCTCACTTTTCATGTGGAGACCGATGAGTCCCATGCCTCCAGCTTTTATGTGGACGATGTGCGCTTGGAGGGGGCCGCACCCGTACCCACCACAGAGCCCACCGTGCAGCCCACGGCAGGACCGGCCGCCGTTCTGCGCAATGGCTCGTTCGACAACGGAGCCGATGGTGCATGGGACGAACAATCGAGCAATTTTGGCGCTTTGGGGGCGCTCATTCTCAGTGAGGCCGACCTGCCCGCAGCGTTCCAGCCGCGCTCGGGGCCGTATGTGGCGTGGCTGGGCGGTGGTGATCGGGAAACCAGCCGCCTGGCGCAAACAATTGATCTGCCCGCCGCCGAGACGATCACGTTGGTCTATTACTACCAGGCGTTGTCGGATGATGCGTGCGGTTATGACAGCGCCGCCTTGTTGGTCAATGGTGAAGCGATAACCGCGTTCGATCTCTGCGCAGAAAACAACACGAACGACTGGCAGCGCCGCACCGTTGATCTGACCACACTGGCCGGCCGGCAAACGACGCTCGCATTCGAAACGATCACCGATGAGAGCCAGGTGAGCAGCTTTTTTGTGGATGATGTGGCGCTGCTCTTAACGACGGCGCCCACGCCCGCCCCCACGCCGGATCGCCCGCAAGAGTCATTCGCGCTGACCCTCATACCCGGCATTTTCCACCATGCGTTTAGCGTGGACGGCGCTGCCAAATAGCATGGCGGTAGCTACCTACCTGATGCTGCGCGCAGGCCAGACCTTTGGCGAAATTGGCCAGACTACCCAACCGCCGTTCATCGATGACGAGCCTTTGGATGTTGCCACGCTATTGTTATCAGGTGGAAGCGCTGGACGACGCCGCCAACCTATTGAGCACTTCCGCCACCGCCTGCGCCGTCTTTAGCCAGCTTGATCTGGATACCGGACTTGAGCGCTGCACCCGGCGGGCAGAAGTGCGCGTCCCCATCAACGTGCGCAATGCCGATGGCTTGCGCATAGCGGACAGCGATCTGCAATTGACTTTTGCGTCCGCTGTTTGAGCTATGCGGGGGTGGAAGCCAGCGAATTTGCCGACGGTTATACGTGGCAGGTGGATACGCCACGGCCGGTCGGCGTTCACGCAATCCCCGCCGTAACGACAGCTGCGCAAACGCTCAACGGCAACGGCGCTAATGTGCTCTACCGTGCTCTTTGCCGTGAAAGGGGGCTTAGCCGAAAGCGTTTGATCTGACCAATTCCACATTGCTGGCGCAGCGCCCCAATGGGCCACATTTAACCCGCTCATCGTCTTCGACAGCGGCCTCCTCACAGTCGAAACCGGTGGCAGCGCAGCGGGGCGGAAGCTGTTTTTACCGCTGACGCAGAGGTAGGGATGGTAGGATGACAAGGTGACAGGGTGACAAGGTGAGGGGGTGACAGGGTGACAGGGTGACTGAGCCTGTCACCCTGTCTATGTCATCTTCTACTCGGCCGCCGGCGTCATCCCACCGTGGGCACAATGCCGGGGCCGGGCAGCACGTGGTGCCATCGGGCGTAAAGATGACTTTGTCGGTGGCGTTGAGCGCATTGGCGTTGGCCTGCACCATTTGCAGTTGCGGGAAGCCGGGGTTAGCCGCATAAACAGTAACTATGCGTTCCACCATTATACCTGAATGGGACACGCGCTAAAAGAGCTATCTCGACTAATGATAGGGATGTTTTCTTCTATACTTTGGGCGATGAGAAGGCGATCGAAGGGTCGCGATGATGAAATGGCAAATGCACAAGTCGATGCAGGTGGCTCACTTCTATTGGCAAGACCGCAATGCGATTGATGGTTAGCTGCGCAGGCGGGAATCGTTCCAAGCTGACCGGTATGTCGAGTTTACCCAGGCTGGTTTTGATAGTGAGTTCCCCAAGGGAAGCAATACTAATAAAATTTGATTCTTTCATCCTCAATCAAGCCCTTGACTGCTATTGAAAGCTGGGGACTATCAAGCACAAACCAGAGAAAGGTATGTGTATCAATTAGCAACCTCATGGCATATATTCCGCGAAATCGTCCAGTGGTTCGTCAAAATCATCAGAAATGCAGATGCCAAGATGTTTGGCGCTGCCTGCTTTACGGGGCATGGGGCTATTTGCAGATTGGAATAGTTCTGCGGACTTGTCGACCTTCAGATACAACTCAAGCAGATAGGCAATTACTTTTCGCAGTTGATTCTGCGAAATTCCTTGGGCCCGAATTTGCTGTTCCAAACTCTCAGGTAGATCAATCACTAATTGTGACATAGTATCCTCACAACTCTTCACCGCTGCTGAATCACCTAGCGCCGCAGAAGAACTGCATAAACAGAACAAATTTTGTGAACACGGATGGGAAGAACACAGATTTCATTAGTTTTTATATCCGTGTTCCCCCTATCCATGTTTACAATCTACGGGTCATCGAACAGCTATCATAGTTATCCCAGCCCAATCATATTTGAGACGCATCATAAAGGCAAATGCACCGGCCGCCCCATTTCCGCCGAGCGATAGGCCGCCAGCGCCACCTCCAGCGCCCTGGCCATCTTCACCATTGATCGACGGCAGGCGGCAGGTGCGGATGGCGTCCACAAAGTCGCGCACCAGCCCCAGGTCCATGTTGCTGCCCCAGTTGACCCACTGGGTTTTGCCCGTCTTCTCCGAGCTGAGCGCCACGTGCTGCTCAAACGCATCCACCTGCACCGCGCCCTGCTCGCCCACCACTTCCAGCTTGACATCGCCCCAAGTGGGGTACGCACCCAACGCGACCAGCTTGTGTCAGCGTGCCGTAGACGCCGTTGGCCAGCGTAAACGAGAGCATGCCGGCGTCGTCAATGCCCAGGTCGGGGTGCAGCAGATTCTCGCCAATCTCGGCGTAAACTTCGGTCACCTCGGCGCCCCAGAACCAGCGCAGCAGATCGATCACATGCACCGTATGATCGATGACCGCACCGCCGCCGGAGAGCGTCTTGTCCACAAACCAGCCGCCGGGCATAGAGCCATGATTGGTGCATTTGGCGGCGTAAACGCGCCCCAGCTTGCCCGCATCCAGCATCTGCTTGAGCTGTTGCACCGGCGGCGAATAGCGCACGGGGAAGGCAATCTGCAACTGCGTATTGGTCTGCGCGCAGATGTCGATCATGGCTTGGGCGTCGGCCAGGGTGGTGGCAATGGGCTTTTCGCACAGGATGTAGCCGGTGCGTCCCGCCGCCTGCTCCACCAGCGGGCGATGGTTGGCGTTTTCGGCGCAGATAATGGCGCCATCCAGCCCCTGCGCCAGCAGCGCATCTGCCGATGCAAAATAAGTAGTGGCAAAGCGCTCGGCCATTTGCTGGCCGCGCGGCGCGTTGTCATCATAAATGCCGGCGATTTCCACATTATCCAGCGTACGCAGATTGGCCGCATACGAGACGGCATGACCGTGCGCAAAGCTCAACAGGCCGATTTTGATAGATTGGCTCATTGGATATATTCCTTTACATAGTCTGGCAAATCAATTCCTGCACGCAGCAGCGGATCGGCCACCGGCGCGCCCCGCGTCTGCATGGGCAGCACGCCCGCCCATACCGGCAGCGCGTAATCCTCGTCATCATCACCCGGCGGGCCGACGCGCACCTTGGCCGAGGCCGACGCAATGGGCATGACCACCACCGACGTGGCCTTGAGTTCGAGTTCGGTGGGCTGGCGGGCGTCATCCCAGCGACCGGGGATGAGCTTGTCGGTGAAAATTTTGAGATAACGGTTTTTTTCCGCCGCGTCCGCCATGTGGCCTTGGCCAAAGAGCACCGCCGAGCGATAGTTGGCCGAATGGTGAAAGACCGAAGCCGCGCCAGCACCAGCCCATCCACCGGCGTAATGGTGATGCACAGATCGTGGCCGAGCGCCGGCGTGTTTGATCATGCGGCTGGCCGCCGAGCCGTGCAGCAGCAGATTGTCGCCATCGCGGGCGTGCAGCGTGGGGATGACAAACGGCTTGCCGTCCTGGATCAGCCCCACGTGGCAGATCAGTGAAGCATCCACAATGGCGTAAATGGTCTCTTTGTCATAGGCCGCGCTTAGGCAGGCGCACCACGCGGTTTTGGTCAGTTTTGGGAAAGTCGAACGCCCAAACTCCTTGAGTCAAACACAATGATTTTTGAACGCAAAAGACGCTAACGACGCAAGGGCGCAATTGTATGACCCGCGTGCATCGCACTGGCCGCCAAGGTTCGGCATAGTTTGAAGGTTCTGCTGGCCAGTGCAACGCACGCTAGCCTGCATAACGGATGACCGGCGGCGTCAACAGGCCGGAGGGTAGCTGCATCCCTTCGTAAAAATTAGCGGCGGAATTGGTGACGCGCACCGCAAGCTGATTATCGCCGGATTGGCAGGCGGCGTCAATCCGCAGGACGTATGGCGCCCAAGCACGCACGCCGACTAATTGGCCGTTGAGTCGCACTTCGGCAATATCGCCCACACCGCCCAAATCGAGAAAAAGCGGCTGGCCCATTTGCCCGGCGGACAAATTGAATTGGGTGCGGAATGTGAGCGTGCCGGCAAATGTCTCCCACCCCTCCGCTTGCGCCCAATCGTCGGGACAAGGAACGGCTGCCGCTTTCCCATCTGCATTGAAGGCTTGCCACGACCCAGCCAATGGCAAAAGCGCGTCGCCGGGCCGCGGCGGGAGAGCGCAATCGGCCACCGACTCGCCAGTGGGATCGACCGCCAGGATCAGCCCCTGGCGCCGCGCCAAATGCAGGTGCGTGTGCAGCCGCCCATTTTGCTCGGTAGTCGGCCAGGGCTGCGTTGCGCCGTCCAGCGGATCCCAGCATTCCAGCGCGCCCACGGCGGCCAGTGATAGCGCATCCTCGATTGGCTCTTCACCCTCGTTTACAAATAAATAGTATTCACGCCCATCTTTGCGCACGTGGATAAAGCGCAGATCGGGCGCGCTGGGAAAATCAACATCGCGTTCGACAGTTGGGGCCAATATTGAAACCAGTGTGTCCGCCCTCCAATCGGTCAGTACGAGCCCGCCGGACTGTACAAACGTATCCAGTTGAGCTTGCCCGGCCACATGTGGCGGATCGCAGATCACAGCGCGGAAACGCTGCTGGCCGATGCGCAATTCGCTATTTTCCACCCGCGATTGCGCCAGCGCCGGTTCATCAATATAAATAAAGCCGATCTGGTTTTGATAGAGCACCTTGGCCGCCTGCCAGGCCGCCGCGTTGCCGTCGGTCAAAATGGCCACCTGGCAGACCTGGGTGCAGTCGCTCAGCAGCCAGCAGACGCGGCGCAAATAGTCGCCCAGCACGCCAAAGTAGGGCCACCAGACGTTGTGGAGGCCAATGTCCGGTTCGCTCTCAAAGGCGCGCCGCCCGCGTACGGAATAGAAGCAAGCGTGCAAATAAAAGAGGTTGTTGCCGCGCACCAGGTGCCAATCCAGCAGCCACTTGGCTTCATCCAGCGTGAGCTGCCAGCCGTACGCGCCCAGCGCCTCGGAAGCGTTGCGGCGGCTGCCCTGCAGAGCGGCCGCGCTGCTAGCGCACTTGGGCGCACACGAATGCGCCCCCTCCAAGGCCGAGGCGGCGCCGGGCGTCACCCAGCGCCAGACCATATCCTGGCCGGGCCACTGGAATTGACGCAGCGCGCCAAAGTCGTTGCTCTCGGCCGGGTGGCCGGTCAGCGCAATGCCGTGGTCGGCGCACCATTGGCTCTGGGCGCCGTAGAAAACGCGCTCTAGCCGGTCATAGAGCGCGCGCGTCACCATCTGCCGAAATTCGGCGGTGCGCGGGCCGCAATCGAGCCACAGCGCGGGCAGCCAGCGCAGCACGTCGTCATCCCATTTCGCCTGCAATTCTGCGGCAATGCCGTGCGTAAAAGGCCAGGGATCGGGGCGCCGTTTGGCCCCACGACCCAGCATCATGGGCTCGTCGGTAAACATGGCCACAATGGTGTCGCCAAAATATTCGTGCAGATAGGCGTAATATTGGTCATGGGTCAGCCGGATAAAGGAGGCCACCGCCGCCGGGTTGAGCAGATCGCCGGCTGCCGGGGCCAGCGCGTGGCCGTCATCCTCCTCAGCATAAACGCCGCGAATGGCGCCGCCACTGTAGACGTGCCAGACCGCCATGAGTCGCCATTGACCGGCTGGTAAATCATAGCGTACCAATTCTGGCTCCTGCACCGGCAGCAGCGTGAGTGAGTCGGGGTCCAACGAATTGGGCTCAGTTTCGCGCGCCGCTACCACGCAGAGCAGCTCATCGCGCAGCCCGCGGCCGGGGTTGGGATGCCAATAGCCGCGGGCCGGCCCGCTGATCTCCTTTTGCTGCATGATGATGCAGCGGGCGGCGTGCGTGGGGTCGGCGGCCACCACCTTCCCCTGCGCCGAGCCGGATGGATAGGAGCCCTCGTCGTATAGCACCACTTTCATACCCAGACGGGCGGCCTCGGCCACGGCGATTTTGGCCAGCCGGAAGTATTCATCGGTCAAATAGCCGATGCGCCGCGCCAGCCCCACCCGCGGGTGCAGCAAAAAGCCGCCAAAGCCCTTGGCGTGAAATTCGCCAATCTGGCGCAAAAGCTCGGCTTCGTCCAGGTCGTCATTCCAGAACCAGAACGGCATAATGCCATATTCGGTGGGCGGATGGGCGAAGAGGGATTGGGGACTGGGTGAATGATTCATCGGATGATCGGTTGTCGGTTGCTGGCGGTTGATTTGTCGTGGATAATGCATATAGTATGGATTGGAGAAGGCATTATATCATCGGGTGGTTGGAATGGCATTGTCAGGCAGACGATTATTCAGACATGCCATGCTCATATGAAGCGGAATAGGCGTCGAAACTATGATTTTTATGATTCGATGATGCGCTATGATTGCGGATGGCGATAAGGAGATGACTGCGAGTGTCTGCCAGCGGAATCATAGCACTCATAAAATCATGAAAATCACAGTACAGACAAAGTTTTGCGCTGATCGGCGCCGCCCTGAACAGTAACGGGAAGCGTATAATAAAGCATTGGGCTGCCGTGCCTGAATTGCGGACTGGCGATTATTGAACGCGATGTAAGCCCATGCTACAATAACATATAACTATTTTGCACGCTTAACTTGATGGATGTGAGCCTCGCCTCCCCCTGGCTGCACCTTGTGCAGCTTTCCCCCTCCTCCCCACCAGTGGGGAGGAGGGGCCAGGAGGAGGCGAGGCCCGAGAGCAAAAGGAGCTTTTATGACGTTAGAGTCAGAATTACGTGAAGAGCAGGTGTCTCATCTGGGGCTGTCGGGCTTTTCGCAGGCGCGTAGTGGCGCGCCGGTGCGCGAAGTGTTGACGCGGCTGCGGACAGAGCGGCACAATGTCTGTTTGATCACCGATGCGGATGGCAAGCTGGTGGGCATCTTTACGGACCGCGACGTTTTGCGCAAAGTGGTCAATGCGCCGCAAAAATTGGACGCGCCCATTGATGAAGTGATGACCAAGGCGCCCGTCACCATTCGCCCGGATCTGTCGGCGGCGGCGGCGCTGCGCACGATGGATGAAAATCACTTTCGCAATTTGCCCGCCGTGGATGAAAATGGCGCCATCCTGGGCGACATGACCCATCAATCGATTATCAACTTTTTGGCGGCCCGCTACCCGGTGGAAATTCTCAACCGCCCGCCCGACCCGGAACGCTTCCCGCGCAAACCGGAGGGAGGGTGAGGAATTGCTAATGGTGAATGGTTAATTGTGAACGGTGAATGGGCTGGCTACGGGTAGCCCGGTTATGCACCATAGATTTAAGGCCAAGACCAATCAAATAGCGGAGACTGCGATGCACGGCTTCAGAAACCCGCGTTCCTACAGTCGAGGAATCAGCCGTGCGTTGCAGTCGCAGCGGCCTTATTTGAACGGTCTTGGATTTAAGGCCATCTTGACGAAATAACTACGCTATAAAAGAGCAAATACACTCTACCGGTACACGCAACACGGAACATACATCACCGGCGTAGATTGTTTTTCGGCAATGGCTTCATTTATAGAGACAACAAAATTATGACCGAAACAATTACAAAAGTACAACCTGTTATTGAAGAGCTTGAGTCCGTGGCCATTCGCTTTGCGGGCGATTCGGGCGACGGTATGCAGTTGACGGGCACGCAGTTTACCAATACGTCCGCCGTGTTGGGCAACGACATCAGCACCATGCCCGATTTTCCGGCGGAAATCCGCGCGCCGGCAGGGACGCTGGCCGGCGTGAGCGGTTTTCAAGTCCACTTTTCCAGCCAGGACATTTTGACGCCCGGCGACGCGCCGCAGGTGCTGATCGCCATGAACCCGGCGGCGCTTAAGGCCAGCCTGCCCGAACTGGAACGGGGCGGCATTATTGTGGTGAATACCGATGCTTTCACCAAACAGAATCTAGCCAAAGCGGGCTACAAAACCAATCCGCTGGAGGATAATTCGCTGCAAGGGTATCAAGTCATGGAAGTGGCCATGACCACGCTAAACCGCAACGCCCTGGATGCGTTCCCCGATCTCTCCAATCGCGAAAAGGATCGCAGCCAGAACTTCTTTGCGCTGGGGCTGGTCTTCTGGATGTTTGACCGCTCTATGGAGACCACCAAAGATTGGCTCTACGCCAAGTTTGCCAAACGGCCGGAGATTGCCGAAGCCAACTTTAAGGCCATGCAGACCGGCTATTTTTATGGTGAAACCACCGAAACCTTCCAGCGCCGCTATATGGTGCGCCCGGCGTCGCTGCCCGCCGGCACCTATCGCAAAGTGACGGGCAACGAGGCAATCGCCATGGGGCTGGTCACGGCGGCGCAGAAGATGGGCAAGCCGCTCTTTTACGGCACCTATCCGATTACACCGGCCAGCGACATTCTGCACGCCCTGGCCCCGCTGCGCAACTTTGACGTGCGCACCTTTCAGGCTGAGGATGAGATTGCGGCCATGGGTTCGGTGGTCGGCGCGGCCTTTGGCGGCGCGCTGGCCGTTACCGGCACCAGCGGTCCGGGCGTGGCGCTCAAGAGCGAGGCTATCGGCCTGGGCGTCATGCTGGAGCTGCCCATGATCATTGTGAATGTGCAGCGCGGCGGCCCCAGCACCGGTCTGCCCACCAAGACCGAACAGTCCGACCTGTTGCAAGCCATGTATGGCCGCAACGGCGAAAGCCCGGTCATCATTGTGGCCCCCGCCAGCCCGGCCGACTGTTTTGACATTGCCATCGAGGCGGCGCGGCTCTCTGTGCGCGCCATGTGTCCGGCCTTTATCCTTTCCGAAGGCTTTCTGGCCAACAGCGCCGAACCGTGGCGCATTCCCAATGCTGAAGACATTCCCAATATTGAGGTCAAGCATCCCGGCCCCATGCGCAATGGCGACGGGCCATTTATGCCCTATTTGCGCAATGAGGAGACGCTGGCGCGGCCCTGGGCTATTCCGGGGACGCCTGGATTGGAGCACCGCGTAGGCGGCCTGAGCAAAGCGCCCAACACGGGCAACGTTTCCTACGACCCGGCCCACAACGAACAGATGAACCGCGAGCGCGCTGAAAAGGTGGCGCGTCTGGCCGACGCCATTCCCGAGCAGGAAGTCTTCGGCCCCAAGCGCGGCGATTTGCTGGTGGTGAGTTGGGGCGGGCCATATGGCGTGGTGCGTTCCGCCGTGCAGCGGGCGCAGCGCGAAGGCAAATCGGTGGCCCACGCCCAACTGCGCTACATCAACCCGCTGCCACGCAATTTCAAAGATCTGCTTGGGCGCTATAAGCATGTGCTGGTCCCCGAAATGAACAGCGGTCAGCTCGCCCTGCTGCTGCGCGGTAAGCTGGATGTCAACGTGATTTCATACACCAACATGACGGCCCGCCCCATGAAGATTGCCAATGTAAAGGCCAAAATTGACGAGATTTTAGGATAAAATAATATGTCAACAGCAACTACAGAAATTCAACTGACGCGCAAGGATTTTGTTTCGGACCAGACGGTGCGCTGGTGTCCGGGCTGCGGCGATTACGCAATTTTGGCCCAAATGCAGAAGGTCATGCCAGATTTGGGCATTCCCAAAGAGAAGATTGTCTTTGTGTCGGGCATCGGCTGCTCCAGCCGTTTTCCCTATTATATGGACACTTATGGCGTGCATTCGATTCATGGCCGCGCGCCCACGCTGGCCACGGGGCTGGCTGTCGCCAATCCTGATCTGTGCATCTGGGTGATCACAGGCGATGGCGACGGGCTGTCCATCGGCGGCAACCATCTGATCCACGCCATTCGGCGCAACGTGAATTTGAACATTATCCTCTTTAACAACCGCATTTACGGCCTGACCAAAGGCCAATATTCGCCCACCTCGCGCCAGGGCAAGGTGACCAAATCTTCGCCTATGGGGTCGATTGAGCAGCCGCTGAATCCCATTGCGCTGGCCTTGGCCGCCGAGGCCACCTTTGTGGCGCGTTCGATTGATGCGCATACGCAGCATTTGGAAGAGACGCTGCGCCGGGCCGCCGATCATCCGGGCACGTCGTTTGTGGAAATCTACCAGAACTGCGTCATTTTCAACCCAGCCGAGTGGGAAGGGCTGAGCGACCGCAGCGTGCGCGATGACAATATTCTCTATCTGGAGCACGGTATGCCCATGGTCTTTGGCAAGGACCGCAACAAGGGCATCCGGCTCAACGGCTTTACGCCCGAGGTGGTGGAGCTGGGCAACGGCATTGACGAGGGTGATCTGCTGATCCATGACGCCACTTCGACTCAGTTGGCCTTTATTCTGAGCAGCATGGAATATCCGCAATTTCCGGCGCCCATGGGCGTAATCCGCGACGTGCGCAAGCCCGATTATGTGACCCAACTTATGGGGCAGGTGAAAACAGCGCAAGCCCAACGGCGTGGGCGATCTGAACAAGCTCTATCGCGCCGCCGATTTGTGGACGGTCAACGAGCGCGAAGATGTGGCGGCCCGCGTCGCCGGCGAACTGTCGCTGGAGCTGGATGAGGAATATGTGGACAATATCGACAAGGCCGGACCCGACGCCACCACCGAAGTCAGGATCGCCTCATCGAGTCGACAATTGCGGACCTGAATCCGCACGTGCCGATTACGATTGACGCCCAAAGTTCGCTGGAACGAGCCACGCGCCAACTTAATTCGCACAACATTGGCTGTCTGCTGGTGACCGACGCTGCGACCGGCTGGTGGGCATCTTCACCGAGCGCGATGTGCTGATGAAGGTGGCCGGTCTGGTGGATGATTTGAGCAGCGTCAGTGTAGCCGACTTCATGACGCCCAGCCCGGTAACCATCGGCGCCGACCAACCCATTGCGCAGGCGCTGCATCTCATGTCGGTCCACGGCTTCCGCCATCTGCCGCTTGTGGATGAAGAAGGCCACCCGACAGGTATTATTTCGTCGCGGGATGTGGTGGCGTATTTGAATCAGGCGGTGAATTAACATGAGTTTTGGCATTACCAAAACAATTCCCCAAAAACATGGCGAAGAGGCCTACACCTCGCTCTACGATGGCTCGCTTGCGGAATTTGAATTCCACATGGCGGGCAAGCCGTCCAAACTGAAAGTGGGCGATTACGTCTACACCATCTGGCAGAACGAGTTGGTGGGCCGGCTCAAAATCAAAGCCTTTATCAACGATGAAGTCAACCCCGACTCGGGCGTTGCGCGCACGCTGATCATTGTCGAGGCGCCGGGCGAAAAGTTGGCCACGCCCATCCCCAAGCAGGGCCATCGCGGCACGCGCTATTATGATGGCGCCGAGTGGCCGAATAAGACATGAAGGGGAGAAAGGGGGAAGGGGAGAAAGGGAGACCTTCGACACGGCCTCCCCCTTTCTCCCCTTCCCCCCTTCCCCTTTCAGTGTCCCAACTCCCCATTTAAAGCATAGACAACACACAACCTCGGAGGAACCCCATGGCCAAACTCTGGTCAAACGATGAAGAACTTTTTGCCCTGGCGCGGCGCGAGCTGTTTACGGCCGTGGTGGGCGATGTGATGGATGTGGCGGGCTTGCAGCAGCAATTTTTGTCGCCGCGTGTGCAGCCGCTGGCGCGCGATATGGTGGTCATCGGCGCGCCATGACGGTGCTGGAGACCGACTATTTGCCATCAGAAAGCGGCGCGTCGCCCCTCTCCAAAATGCCCTTTGGCCTGCTGCTGGATGCGCTGGACGATCTGAAGCCCGGCGAAATCTATATGTCCTCCGGCGGCTCGCCGCGCTATGCGCTGTGGGGCGGGCTCATGACCACGCGCCATGAAGCTGGGAGCCGCTGGCGCCATCGTCAACGGCTATTTGCGCGACACGCACGAGATTCTGGACTTGGGTTTTCCCGTCTTTTGTTATGGGTCATACGCCCAGGATCAGGGGCCGCGGCAAAGTGATCGACTATCGCGTGCCGCTGGATCTGGAAGGCGTGCGCATTGAGCCAGGCGACATCCTCTTTGGCGATGTAGACGGCGTCTGCGTAATCCCCAAAGCCGCGGAGGAAGAAGTTTTCCACAACGCGCTGGAAAAAGCCCGCGGTGAACAGGAAGTGCGCAAGGCCATTGAAGCGGGCATGAGCGCGCGGTGGCATTTGAAAAATATGGGATTTTGTGACCATGTTCGACATACTCATCAAAAACGGCGACATTATTGACGGCAGCAAGGGCGCCCGCTACCGGGCCGATGTGGGCATTCGCGGCGACCGCATTGACGCCATTGGCGATTTGGGCGACGCCGATGCCTATCAAATTATTGACGCCGCGGGCAAAATTGTGGCGCCTGGCTTTATCGACGTACACAACCATTCGGACGGCTGGTTGCTCAAGACGCCACACCTCTTTTCCAAGACCAGCCAGGGCTTTACCACCGAAGTGATCATGGCCGACGGCATCTCCTACGCGCCGGTCAATCAGCACACCGTCCATGACTGGATCTACTATTTGCGCGGCCTCAATGCGCTGCGTTTTGAGGAATATACCGGCTGGGAAACGCTGGCCGACTATATGGAGTTGCTGGACGGCGCCAATGTGCAGAACAGCATTGCGCACATCCCCTACGCCAACGTGCGCACGCTGGCCTGCGGCTGGAGCCCGCTGCCGCCCGATGATTATCAGATGGGGCTGATTCTGGATGAAATTGAATTGGGCATGGCGGCGGGCGCCGTGGGCGTCTCCACCGGACTCGACTACATTGCGCAGTGCTTTGCCACCACCGATGAATTTGTAGAGGCGTGTGCACCGCTGGTCTCCATGCAGGGGCTTTACGTGACCCATGTGCGCTATAAAAAAGGTACGCTGGCCGGCGTCAAAGAGGCGGTCGAAATCGGCTTGCGCACCGGCATTCCGGTCCACATTTCGCATCTCAAAGCCACTTTGCTGGCAGATACTGAAGAGCTGCTGGCCTACATCGACAACGTGGCCAGCCAGGAGGTAGATTTTTCGTTTGATGTCTATCCCTACATCCCCGGCTCGACCATGCTCAACTATCTACTGCCCTACGAAGCGTGGATCGACGGCCCCATCGGCGTGGTGAGCCATCTGCGCCGCCCCGAAATTCGCGAGCGTTTTGCGCGCAACCAGCGCATTTTAGGTGATCTGGACAACATTCACATTGCCTGGGTGGCGGGCAAGGAAAATAGTCATCACCAGGGCCAATTGCTTTCCGAATATGTGGCCGAAGTGGGCAAGCCGCCGGCGGACGCGCTTTGCGATCTGCTGATCGAGGAGAACCTGGCCGTGCTGCTCGTCTTTAACCAGGGCGAGGATTCATTGGTCGAGCCTTTCCTGGCCCACGACTGCTATGTGATGGGACCGACGGCATTTTTCACGAAGGGCCACCGCACGACACCAGCGCCGTGCATCCGCGCCAATATGGCTCAGCGGCGCGGCTGCTTGGCTCCTGCGTGCGTGACAAAAAGCTTTTCACATTGGAAGAGGCCGTCTATAAATTGAGCGGCTATCCGGCCCATCGCTTTGGGCTGCGCAAGCGGGGTATTCTGCGCGGTGGCTGGTATGCGGACGTGGTGATCTTCGATGCGGATACGGTGCAAGATCACGCCACCTATGCCCAGCCACACCAGATCTCGACCGGCGTGGAGCACGTGCTGGTCAACGGCACAATTATTGTGCAGAACGGCCAACCCGTTGAGACGCTATCGGCCACGCTGCCGGGGCGGGCCTTAAAGTTTAAGGAAGAGTAGGGCCTATTCGTATGGAAGAACCTGGCGCGAGGATTTGGAAAAATGCACTTAAAAGGGACATGCCGTCGCATACTTTGGAAATACTGGTACCCATACCTGACCAGGTTAACAAAAGATACATCGTTAGTTTTTCTCAATTACGGTTATATTGACGACTGCTCAATTAATTTACAAAGGGCTGATGAAACAAACCGCTTGTACATACAACTTTATCATCACGTGGTGGGAGCCATTGATTTGACCGGCCTGGACGTAATGGAGGTCAGTTGTGGGCATGGCGGTGGGGCATCCTATGTCACCCGCTATCTGCATCCGAAGGCTATGTTGGGGGTGGATCGCAATCCGAGCGCCATAGAATTTTGTCGCAATCATCATGCGGTTAAGGATCTCGCGTTTGTGCAGGGTGATGCTGAGGCCCTGCAATTTGATAGTCATTCGTATGATGCAATAATCAATATAGAAGCCTCACACTGTTACGGCAATATGGCCCAATTTCTTAAGGAAGTGAACCGACTGCTTCGCCCTGGTGGATATTTCCTATATGCCGACTTCCGTACGCAGGCAGGTTATGCAATGTTGAGCGAACACTTGATGCGGTCTGGCCTGAAAATTATCAAAAAAGAAAATATCACGTCCAATGTGTTACAGGCTATGGAAATCGATGATCCGTCGAAACGTCAGCTAATCCAACAATTGGCGCCGGGAATATTGCGTAAGCCTGTTGCCAGGTTTGCTGGCGTGAAGGGGTCGAACATTTTTAATGCATTTGCATCTGAGGAAATGATCTATGTCAGTTATGTGCTCCGTAAGCCTCCGGTGTAATATTTGTGGATGTCCATAAACGAGTGGACAGGCTGAAGAAAGGGGTGGCAAACAGTCCTTTGAAAAGGTCATCTTTCAGGCCGCAAGGATTGGTTGTGATTGTGGTAGCGCCAATCGGCTTATTTGGATCATCATCCCTATAAGACTATGACTCACCAAACGCAAATCACCATTCATCACATCTACATCTCCCCTGGCCACAACTACTTTGGCCATGACCTGGACCAGCCGGGCGCGCACCCCACCCACGATGTGGATGAAGTGGCGGCACTCGCCGGTTTGGGGCTGGTGGGCGACCGTTTTTATGGTGTGCGGCCCGATTTTGATGGCCAGGTGACGCTCTTTGCGTGGGAGGTTTTTGCTGCGCTGCAAGCCCAACTGGCGCGGCCCGAAATTGCACCTGCGCAACTGCGGCGCAACGTGGTGGTGGCAGGCGTGGCGCTCAACGCGCTCATTGGCCACGAATTTGAGATCGCTTATGCGGATGGTGCGGGCGTGCGCCTGGCAGGCGTCAAACATTGCGCGCCCTGCCGCTGGATGGACGCCGGCGTGGCGCAGGGCGCGCTCCAATTTCTCAAGGGGCGGGGTGGCCTGCGCTGCCAAATTCTGCGCAGCGGAGTGATTCGCCAAGGCGCGGCCCAGTTGGTCACGGCGGCGCCACTTGGGCAAGCAGACATCCTACAGCCGCTGGCGCGCCCCAAACTGCCCGGATAGCGTGTAGATCTGGTTGACCCGCTTTGGTTTCGATACGGCTGGAAACTGCCCCTGCCTACTCAACCGCCGCTGACCCTCCCAAACAGCCCCTAAGTTTGCCAGTGCGGCAACTTGCCACCCCGCATGATCCAAAACCGGTTCACGCACCACGCACCATCCCCTAATCGGCAAAAGCCACATCCCTCTTCCCCATCTCCGCAAACACCGCCGCCACCTCATCAGGACTATTCGTCTGGACCAAGCCAATGCGCAGATGTTTGGTGGGCGAAATCCGGCGGGCGTACCAGCCCAAATGTTTGCGCATGGCGTGGAAATTATAGCGCGGCTCGTGTTGGAATGTTTGCTCGAACAGTCGGGCGTGCTCCAGCGCGATCTCTGGGAGCAACTCTGCATGCGGATTGGGCGGGTTTTCGTGTGGGTCAAATTGGACGCCGCGGAAGAAAAATGGGTTGCCAAACGCGGCTCGTCCGATCAGCACGCCGTCGACCCCGTAATCTGCCACCCGCTCTTGCGCATGGGCCAGACTGGCCACATCCCCATTGCCCAGCATAGGGATGCTGCTGCCCTGCGCCAGCGCCACCGCCCGGCCAATCTGCTCCCAATCGGCGGCGCCGCTGTAGCCCTGCTCCAACGTGCGCCCGTGGATGCCAATGGCCGCCGGTTCGGCGTCCAGCAACGCCGGAATCCACGCCTCCACGCATGGCTGCTCAAAGCCAATGCGCGTCTTGACGCTAACCGGAATCGGGCGTGGTGTTTGATAAGCTGTGGGCACTTCCGTCCGCCGGCGCGCCACTTCTGCCGCCAGCTCGGGCGTGATCTTGGGGCAGTCGGCCACGGTGGCGCCATATTGCCAGTCGTGGACGCCCTGCGTGGTGGCGCGCACGATGTGTTGGGCCAGCTTGGGCTGGCGGATCAGCCCGGCCCCGGCGCCGGCATTGGCAATATTTTTGGCCGGACAGCCCATATTGATGTCGATGCCGTCAAAGCCCAATTCGCATAGCAAAATGGCGACCTGGCGAAAATGTTCGGGGGTAAAGCCGTAAATCTGGGCCACGATGGGACGTTGGCTCTCGTCATACAGCAGGTCGCGCAGGCGGCGGATGTCGCCCTGGCAAATGGCCTCGGCGCTGACAAACTCAGTGTAGATCAGCATGGGGTCGCCATACTTTTTCTGGATGTGGCGAAAGGGCTGGTCGGTGATGCCGTCCATGGGGGCCAGGATCATGATGGGGCGGGGCAGAGTTTGCCAGAAGGTGGTCATGCAGCCAAGTATAACAAAAAATGTGGAAATTTACATGTTAACCACATTCGTACGGTTTATGTGCTTGGAGTGAGAATCTCATAAAGTTAAGGCCTAACTTCCATATGGTAATATGGGGAAATTTATGGCATATAGTATAATCATCTTGTGACTACGTTTGAATGGGATGACGAGAAAAATGAAGCTAATCAACGAGTGCATGGGATTGGGTTCGATGTGGCCCAATATGCATTCTTTGATGCCCAGCGCATTATTATGCATGATGAAAAACACAGTCAACAAGAAGAGCGGTGGTTTTGCATTGGCAAAGTGGGAGAGCCGGTATTGACGGTACGGTTTACCTATCGAGGTGGGAAGATACGTATCATTGGCGCAGGTGAATGGCGTAAACGGAGAAGATACTATGAACGACAAAATGGTGTATGGTGACGAACCGATTGGAAAAGTGACGCGAGTGCAAGACTTTTTGCCGCCTCCTTCGCAATTAATTCCGAAGGAGGAGACTGTAAAAGTTACGCTGACTTTGAGTAAGAGTAGCGTTGAGTTTTTTAAGAGTGAAGCTGCAAAGAATAATGTATCCTATCAGCGCATGATCCGGATTTTGGTAGATAAATACGTGCAGCAGTATGTGCCTGTAGATTGATAGTTTTTCAGCCGTGTTTCCAGTGAAATTTAGGACAAATCATCCAATGCAAGAACGCCAAATCTACATCCCCCCCGGCGGCCCGCCGCGCGTGGCCGCCCCCAATCCCGAAATCTACGCCATTATGGGCGAGGCCAATATCTTTGCCATGTTGGCGGATTTTTACCGCGAGCTGGAAAAATCGTCGCTGCGGCACATGTTTCCGCGCGACATGGTCAAAGCGTCGCAGAAATCGGCGGCCTTTTTTGTGGGCCTGCTGGGTGGGCCGCCGCTTTATCATCAGCGCTATGGCAACCCCATGATGCGCGCCCGCCACATGCCCTTCATCATCGACGAGCCGGCGCGCCTCGAATGGATGGCCTGCTTTGACCGGGTGCTGGCCGAGGCGCCCGCCCGCTACAATTTCCCTGCTGCGCACGTTGCCGGTTTTCGCGCATTTCTGGATGGCTTTTCCTAGTGGATGGTCAACACCGCGCCACCGGACGGTGATCCTGCCAATGATGGACTGGAACTATTCGGCTGAGAGAAATCTTTCAAATCCGTGTAATCTGTTGATCATAATGATCCGACAATCTTAGGCCAGCTCCAATGTAAGTCTAATGTAACTTTTATCCATCCACTTACAATATATAATGTAGCTTACTGGAGAAATGTAGCAAAAGCGTGTACAATAGCAATTCGCACGTGACATACAAAGATGACAAGGATTAACTTCATATGAATAGTTTTGGCCGTTGGGCCGTTATCACTGCCCTGCTGGTGGTGCTCACGCTGGGCTCTTTTTTTGCCGGCGCCTTTATTGGCGCACCGCTGATGGCGCAGGCCCAATCGAGCCTGTTCCAGCCCAAAGAGTTTGATGTTTTCTGGCAGGCCTGGAATTTGGTGCAGGAAAATTTTGTGGACCGCGAGGCGCTGAATAATACGAGCATGACCTACGGCGCCATCGAAGGTATGCTCAATTCGCTGGGCGATGAGGGCCACACCGCATTCCTAACGCCCGAACAGCTCAAACAGAAAAATAGCGACATCTCGGGCAAATATAGCGGCATCGGCCGCATCGGCGTCAAAGATACGCTGCCCATGATCGTGGCTCCTTTGACGGCTCCCCCGCGGATAAATCTGGCGTCAAAGCGGGGGACATTATCATGAAGGTGGATGATGTTGACACTTCCGGTCTGCAGTTGGACGAGGTGATCAATATGATTCGCGGCGAAGAAGGCACCGATGTGGTATTGACCATCCTGCGTGTCGACCAGAATGGGCGACCACGCTGGAAATCACCATTACCGCGGCGAAATCGAGATTCCCGCCGCGGCCTGGAGCATGGTGCCTGGTACGGATGTGGCGCTGCTGCGCTTGAGCCAATTTAGCGCCAACGCCACCGACGACATTCAAGAAGCGGCCAAAGCGGCCAAAGCGGCCGGCGCCGACGCCATGATTTTGGACATTCGCAACAATCCGGGCGGTCTGTTGGAGCAGGCCATCAACGTCTCCAGCCAGTTTTTGAAGAGCGGCAACGTGCTGCAGGAAGAGGATGCCCACGGCAACCGGCGCAATTCAAAGTGCGCAGCGGCGGTGCCGCCACCGATATTCCGCTGGTGGTGTTGATCAACGAAGGCTCGGCCAGCTCGGCGGAAATTTTGGCCGGCGCCCTGCAGGATCAGAAACGGGCCAAGCTGATTGGCGAGACCACCTTTGGCACCGGCACTGTTTTGCAGCCCTACACGCTGAAGGATGGCTCGGCCATTATGCTAGGCACCAAGCAGTGGCTCACCGCCAATGGTCGGCTGATCCGCAAGCATGGCATTGAGCCGGACATTCTGCTCGACTTACCCATTGAGGCCGACCTATTGACGCCGGCGGAGATCAAAGAGTTGACGCTGGAAGATGTGCTGGCCAGCGAAGACAAACAGCTTGTTAAGGCTTTGGAAGAGTTGCAGGCCATCCCGCCGCAGCCGGAAGCGGCCACGGAAAAAGAGCCATCCAACTGAATTTCAGGGCGACCATGAGCGTAAGACGATATTGAACCCAAACCAGGGACCGGGTATTTATTATCCGGTCCCTGGTTTATTTGTTTAAGTTTTGCGTATGTTGAGCTATTTACGCGATCTGTTGAGTCCACCCCAATTTGTAGATGAAGAGCAAGCGCGCATTGCGTCGCAAGTGCGCCATATTTTGTTGCTCGGCATTGCCATCACCTTTTTATTTACATCGTTCATTCTTTTCCCCTCCTATGATCGTTCCATTTGGGAACCAATCATTACATCTTCACTTTGTCTGCTCTTTGTCGTCCTTTTTGGGCTTTTAAAACGACGTCAGCTCCGTTTGGTCAGCACATTGATCATCGTGCTGCCTTTTATTGGCATTGCGATTTCAGCCATTGTGCATGAAGGCATTCGTGACCCCAGTATATATGCCCTCTTGCTGCTGATGACGCTGACCAGCTTTTTCCTGGGCAGCCGCGCCACCGTCCTCTTTGGGATCGCTTCGGTGCTATTGGTGATCGCTCTTTATTGGGGGGAACATGCTGGATGGGTCAAATCGAGTTATTCCGACAATCCGCCCACATACATTCATCTGCTCGTCACCCTATTAACCATGTCGATGATGAGCATCCTTTTGCGCATCACCGTCCAACGGCTGATCGAACATTCGGAAAAGCTGCAACTCACCGCCGATGCGCTTTTGCGCAAAAACCAACAGCTTGAAGAGACGCAAATGGCGCTGCACAGTGAGATGGAAGAGCGGCAGCAAGCCGAGGCCGCCCTGCGTCATAAGCAGAAATTGGAGAGCATTGGGTTGCTGGCGGGCGGCGTTGCGCATGACTTCAACAATCTGCTGACGGGCATGTTGGGGCAATCGTCCGTGGCGCTGCGCAAATTGGGGCCGGAACATGAAGTCAGCCGCCACATCAACCGCATGATCGAAGCGGCGGAACGCGCGGCCGATCTAACGCGTCAACTTTTGGCCTATGCGGGCAAGGCCAACCTCATTGTCGAAGCGCTCGATCTCAATCAGACGATCCGCGACAATCGACAACTGCTCGAAACGCTCATTCAAAATCGCGCCGTTCTGCATCTGAATCTCCAAGAGGACGCGGCCATCGTCGAAACCGACCGGGGGCAGATCCAGCAGGTATTGATGAATCTAGTGCTCAATGCCGCCGAATCCATTCCGCACGATCATGGCGAGATCCGCATCTCAACACTCACCGCCACCATCGAAGCTGCCTCAAGTGTGGCCGTCGACGGCAGACCTTTTGTTGGGGATGCCCCCGCGCCAGGTCGCTATTTCTGTTTGCAGGTCGCCGATAACGGCATTGGCATTTCCGCTGAAAATCGTCCCCGCATCTTCGACCCCTTTTTCACTACCAAAGAAGTGGGACACGGCCTTGGCCTGCCGGCCATTTTGGGCGTTGTGCGTTCGCTAAAAGGGGCTCTGGTGCTGGAAAGTCAGGTGGGGACGGGCAGCCAATTTTGCATTTACCTGCCGGTGGGGAACGCCCTCCCTGGCCCGACGGCCGTGGTCAAGGAGATCGCAGGTGTACATCATTCAGAACTCATCCTGATTATTGATGATGAGGAGCCGGTGCGCGAAGTGGTTGAGGTCATACTGAGTGAGGCCGGTTATCGGACGCTTTGCGCTGAAAATGGTGAACAGGGGATTGCGCTGTACCAGCGTCAACATGCCGATATAGCGTTGGTGCTGGTCGATGTGCAGATGCAAGGCCTCGACGGTTTCCAAACCTACGCGGCGCTGTGTCAAGTCAACCCTCGGGTGCGCGTCATCTTCTCTTCCGGCTATCACATGACGGCTCCGCATCAAGAACTTCCCAATAATCCATGCGTGTGTTATCTTCCCAAGCCATATACCGAAGCAACCTTACTGCGGGGCGTGGCCGCCGCGCTGGACGCAGAAATTGCATTATGAAAGATGCAAATCCACCATTGGCTACCGTGAAATTAGCTAGAAAACCGTAGCTTGACCATATGCAAAATTACGTCCCACGGACGATATGGGCTGAACCCCTAACCGGCTGACGGTTGAAGCGCCAATCTAGAAAGGTCTACAAAAAGCATGAACAATCAAAGCACACTTGATCTGCGCAACCGCTTCCTGCGCTATGTGCAGGTGGACACCCAAAGTGAAGAAGCCTCGCCCACCGCGCCCAGCACCACCATCCAGCTCGACTTGCAGCGCATATTGCAGCAAGAGCTGGCCGAGATGGGCGCCCAGGAGATCGTGCTCACCGACTATGGCTGTCTTTTCGCCACCATCCCCGCCACTGTTGCTAAAGATGTACCCACCGTAGCACTGCTGGCGCATGTGGACACCACGGCGGCCTTTAGCGGCTTTGGCGTCAAGCCGTTGCTGCATGAAAAGTATGACGGCGCGCCCATTGTGCTGCCCGATGATCCAACTCAGGTGCTGTCGCCCGATGCGTTGCCCTATCTCAAAAGCAAAGTCGGCCATGACATTATCACCGCCAGCGGCAAAACACTGCTGGGCGCCGATGACAAAGCCGGCGTGGCTATCGTCATGACAATGGCCGCCGAACTGCTGGCCCATCCCGAAATTCCGCACGGCAAAGTGCGCCTCTGCTTTACGGTGGATGAGGAGATTGGCCGCGGCGTCACCCATCTACAATTGGATGATTTGCAGGCGGACGTGGCCTATACGCTGGATGGCGGCGACGCCGGCGAAATCATCTACGAAACCTTTTCCGCCGACAAAGCCGTGGTCAACATCACCGGCGTTTCCACCCATCCCGGCGACGCCAAAGACAAACTGGTCAACGCGCTGCACCTGGCCGCCAAAATTATCGCCGCCCTGCCTCAGCACGCCCGCACGCCCGAAACCACCTCCGACCGCCAGGGCTTTTTGCACATTTACCAAATGAGCGGTTCCGCCGCCGCCGCCGAGCTGCACTTTATCCTGCGCGATTTTGAGCTGGATGGGCTGGCCGCCCACGGCGAACTGCTCCGATCGGTCTGTGCCGCCGTGCAAGCGGGCGACCCGCGCGCCCAAATCGAATGCACCATTACGCCCCAATATCGCAACATGCGCTACTGGCTGGAAAACGATATGCGCCCGGTGGACCTGGCCGTGCAGGCCATTCAGGCGTGCGGTCTCGAGCCCATCAGCACCCCCATCCGCGGCGGCACCGATGGTTCCGGCCTAACGCAAAAAGGCGTACCCACTCCCAACCTCTTCACCGGCATGCAAAACATCCACGGCCCGCTGGAATGGGTCAGCGTGCAGGATATGGCCCTGGCGACAGAGGTGTGCTTGAAGCTTGTGCAGCGTTGGGCAGCGTAACATCGTCCCTTAAGGAATGCATGGCGCTCTCGATAATGCTCCCCGCGCGTTGGCTTCAGTCACAACATCAACATCCAATTTACGATGCTGTCAGCCCTTGGGCTATAATAGACAAAACTGCGCCCCCACTCTTCACACCCCAAGGAGAACCCCACCGTTGATTCGCAAATGGATCGGTCGCCCGCTGCTGTGGCAGGAGTATCGCGATGGCTATATTTTTATCCTGCCCTGGCTGCTGGGCTTTCTGATTTTTGTGGCCGGTCCCATGATCGCGTCGCTGCTGATTAGCTTTACGCGCTGGGAGATTGTGACGCCGGCGCGTTGGGTAGGATTGGAGCAATATGCCAAACTCTTTGCCGATGACCGCTTTTATTTGAGCCTTTACAACACGGCCTACTACGTCTTCTTGGGCGTGCCTTTGCACCTGCTGCTGGCGCTGCTGGCCGCCATGGCCATGAATCTGAATTTGCGCGGCATACGCTTCTATCGCACCGTCTATTTCCTGCCCAGCATTACGCCAGTTGTGGCCAGCTCCCTGCTCTGGCTTTGGATCTTTAACCCCGAATTTGGGCTGGCCAACGCGGCGCTTTCGGCGCTGGGTCTGCCGCGCCTCTTCTGGCTGCAGGACCCCAAGCTGGCCAAAGCATCCTTTATCATTATGAGCTTTTGGAATATTGGCGGGCAGATGGTAATTCTGCTGGCTGGTCTCAAGGGGATTCCGCAGACGCTTTACGAGGCGGCGCATATTGATGGCGCCGGTTCCTGGGCTTCGTTTCGCAACATCACGCTGCCCATGCTTTCGCCTGCCATCTTTTTCAACCTGATTCTAGCCATTATTGGGGCCTTTCAGGTGTTTACGCAGGCATATATTATTACCCAGGGCGGACCGGAAAACGCCACGCTTTTTTACGTACTCTATCTCTATCGCATGGCGTTTGAAAATTTCCGCATGGGCTACGCTTCAGCGTTGGCTTGGGTGCTCTTTATTATTATTTTGATCTTCACCTATATTCAGTTCAAGCTTTCAAACCGCTGGGTCTTTTATGAAGGGGCGGTTCGAGAATAGGCTTTTCCAATTAAAGAGGGTGTTTTAAAGCTTGGCAAAACCTAAATCGCGCAAAGACACCAAGCCGCTAAGGCAAAGGAAGATCTGGGCGCTCAGAGCGGCTTGGCGTGAGTTGATTCTTTTTTTTTCTGTTGTTGCACACCGCAGATTTACGCAGGGTTTGCTTAGCGTGAGGGAGGATTCTGCCTAAATGGGGAACTGGGTAAAATAGCGAGTTGGTGATTACGAATTGTGGCCGGCCTCGGCGCCGCGGGTCACTTCCCAGGCGAAACAACCGAGAACAGCGCCAAAGAGCGCGCCGCCGCCGCCATGCATGACGAGTTCTTGCCACGGTTCAATGCTTAGCAGTGCATCGTAGAGCGGTAAATAGGTGTTTAGCCAGTGAATTAATATAAGTGCGCCGTAGATCATGGCGCCGTTCAGTGTCCATCTGTACATTTTTGTGTCCATAGCCCCTATACAAATTTGAAAAATGGGTGTACACTGAGCCTAGCACACTATATGGCATAGTTCGTCTGCCGAAAGGCGCATATGGTTGTGCAACAAATATCGTATATAGGTCTACGTCAATTGTAGGAGAGACTTTTGTGAACAGATCCAATCCAGACGATTATCGACATCTCATTTGGATGGCTGCCGACCATAACCAGAAACAGCAGTTGGCGCGCATGTACAACGTGCTGTTCTTTGATGAAGATATGTATATCCCCGAAGAGGTGGATGAAACATGGTTGGGCTACATGGATGGGGATGATTTTTTGGAGGAGTTTGACCGCCAGCTTGAAACTGCCCAACAGATCCCGCTGCGCGAATATTTGGGGAACCCGCCCTTTACGCCGCTCATGGAGCTGCGGCCCGATGAAGTGGAGCCCGAATTAGAGCGCATATTAGACTTGATGGCCGATAACAATGTATATATCGATTTCTTAAGTGATATTGAAGCAGATGAGGCGTACCGCTTTATTACGGAAGAGCTTTTTGAAGAGGTGATCGACGACATTCGCATTGAGGGAATGAATCAACACTTTATTTACGAAGAATTTTATCCCGGTGAAGAATTCTGGGACGATGATTTTTACGAGGATGAATATTCGAGCGACGAGGATTATTTTTAAAACAAAGAGGCGGTTTGAACGCACCAGTTCAAACCGCCTCTTTGTTTTACATGGTGTCCCTATTCAAGCGCAATGGGCTGCTTGCGCAGTTTATAGCGGAAGTCACAATGCGATGCGCCGCCCATAATTGTTTGTGTGCGGGTCAGCTCTACCTCTGTGTTGAACCCTTCAATGAGCGCAAAATCGCGATTGCACGAGAGCACGGCGCCCAACTCCGCCATGCCCAGGCTGCGATAGAGTTCGGCGTAGCGACAGCGCGTCACATTGAAGGCAAATTCCTCCTCGTCTTGGGCCAAAACATCCACTTCCAGCGCGTTGTCGCGGGTCCAATATTGCAGTGAATCGGCAAAATTGGCCAGCGAATCGCCGCCCATATTTTTGGCTAACTGCCCTCCTTGCTCCTGCGCCACCTGAATGATGGTGCGCCGGATCACGTCCAACACGGCCTCGCGCCCGAAAGCTTCCCCCAATGCATCGATAATCGGCCCCAAGATGCGCGCCTCTGTTTCCCGCCGCGTCAAAACACCGATGCGCTCATTGAGCGTATCCGCCATTTCCCCCAATTCGTTGTGCGGAAACTTCTCTGCCATATGTTCTCCTTTGCCTAGCCAATCTCAAACAACTAATAACACTTCAAGCATAGGTTATTCATAAGAGATCGGCAAATAGAGTTTGTATTTGAGGTCTTTGGAGATGCCAATTGGGATGACAAAAGGGGTAGCCGTAGCCGAGTTGATCGGTTGGGGCGTCGTCGTTGGGGGGGGTGTGATGGTTGCGTCGGCAGTGGGCTGCGATGTAGAAAAGGTTGTGGAATTGGGGACAGGCGTGGTGGCGATAACCGGTGTGGGCGTGATTATTGGAATGGCAGTAAGCAGTAGTTCTGGTGAATTTGCAGCATTTCTTGGGCTAGCCCATGTCGATTGTGTGGCAAGAAGGTTTGGGGCAAGCTGCTGTGATACGGGTGCGCCATATGAACTCTCTGCATATGCGTAGTGAAATGAAACACAGAAAATGGTCGATATTGATAGAATTCCGATAGCGATACGCCCCGACCTTTGTGCTACTTTGGTCAACCATTGACCCATAAGAGCTGCTCACATCTCTGCATATGTTCTGCATCATTATACTCTGCTCTGAATGAAAACCGTAGTTTGCTCTCTCTGATAGAGCTTTCGAAAACTACGGTTTTCATCACAACCGCAGTATAGCAACAAGAATGACGGCGTGCGTCCTCTCATCAATAATAGATTGCAGACATTTTGAGTTAATAAAACGGGGGGAATGAGCAGTTTATCGCTTGTGAAGGCGAGGCGCTTTACGCTTGATATACTATGTTTGTGCGGATGATATACTATGCAATTGGAACAGCAGATTGCAGACACAAAAAAGCCCCACGCTAGCCAGCGCAGGGCTTCGATCACTCGTAAATCGTACATCAAAACTCGTAAATCATCCGCCACCTTTGACGGCGCCCGCCGTGAGACCGGCCACCATAAAGCGCTGGCCAGCCGAATAGAGGATAAAAATGGGGATCGCCATCAGCAAAGAAGCGGCGGTCAACTCGCCCCACGGCTGTACGTCGCCAACGATCATCAAGCCTAACCCGACGGGCAGCGTCATCAGCGTTTGTTTGCTAATCAAAACATAGGCAAAAAGATATTCGTTCCACGCATTCGTAACGCCAAATAGGAAAATGGCCATCAACGCCGGCTTGGTGAGGGGCAACACAATGCGCCAGAAGACCTGGAAGCGATTGCAGCCGTCAATCAGAGCAGCTTCCTCTAACTCTCTGGGAATCGACGCATAGTAACCCATCATCAACCAGATGGCAAAGGGCAGCGCAAAGGTCGAGTAGGCAATCATCAGGCCAAGTAGACTGTTGGTCAGCCCGATTTTGGCAAAAATCTGATAAATCGAAATAACAAGCAGCACCCCCGGCATCAGATAAGCTGAAAAGACAGCGCCCGAGAAAACCCGACTCCCTTTCCAATTAAGGCGAACTAGGCTATAAGCGGCCAACGAAGCGACTATTGTCGAGACTAACGGCGTCACCATGGAAACGATAAACGAATTGCGCATCCACATCAGGAAATTGCGCGTTGGACCAAGCAGCTTATCATACTGTTCCAGGGTAAACGGGGCGGGCCAATAAAGTACCCGCAGCGATTCAAGGCTGGGCGTATTGGCGGCCTGTGCAGACGCCACGACTTGGGCCTCGGTCTTGAAAGAGGTGATAAAGACAAAGAAAAATGGAAACAATTCAAAAATCAGCAACAAAGCCAATGCAATACCAGCGAAGAAATTGACGCGTCGTCGCATAGCTTGGGCGCGCAACTTTAAAGCGTGTGGATCGTTTGCATGCGAACCGAATCCACTGAAAAGTCCGCCAATCTTTTCCACCAGCCATTCCGCCGCATCATTCAGCAACCACAAAACCGCAACGATGGCCTGCAACACCATGCGTACGGGCCAGGAGATAATATCAAAGAAACCGCTTTTTTCAGTAGTAGCGGACGACGCCCGGCCCGTCTGTGTTGCCAACACATTGCGCCCCAGGATAATAATCAATATTGCCAAGAGGGGCACCATGGACATGGCGGCTGCCACAGCGGTGCCAATGCGGAAGCTACGGGCGGCTTCGATGGCAAAAATCGTATACATCTTGGTGGCGCCCAGCGGGCCGCCGCCTGTGAGCAGGAAGACCTGCGTAAAGCCGTTAAAGGTCCAGATAAAGGATAGCAGCGTCTCAACCAGGATCACATATTGGAGACCTGGCAGGGTTATGTGGAGAAATTGTCGCCAGGCGCTGGCGCCATCAATGGCGGCCGCTTCATATTGTTCTTTGTCAATAGCCTTTAGACCGGCAACCAGCAAAAGCGTAAAGAAGGGAATGCCTGCCCAAAGATTTACCAACACAACCGACGGCAACGCCAGATCCGGTGAGCCAAAGAAAGGAATCGATTGATCAATCAGACCGATCTGTTTTAACAGAGGGTTCACGAGCCCATAAATCGGGTCCAATAACCCCTTCCACGTAATCGAGCGCACAACTTCCGGCATAATCCACGGCAGCATGACTAATGCCGTAAAGATTGTTGAAAATCGCGTCAGCCGGTTAAGCAGCAGAGCAGCTATCATACCGGCAAAAAACTTTAGAACTACTGCTGAAATCGTATAGGTCAAAGAAATACGTACTGAGTCCCAGAAAAACGGATCCTTATAGAGGAGTTGATAGTTCAATAGCCCAACCCAAGGGCCGATCTCCAAACTGGTCGTTCGCGTAAAACCAGTATAAAACGCGCGCAAAAATGGATATGCAACAATGGTGCCCAGAAGGAGGATGGCTGGAAACATAAAGAGATACGCCTCTTTCCAGTCCGGGCCTAGAATGTGCCGCAGCTTGCGGGTGGGTTTTGCCGCAGCTTCTGTACCAATAATTGTTCGTGGACTAGTTAGTTCCATACCAGTTCCCCTAATTTAAATGCGCAAACAAGGGAAAAGATAGAGCCGTTTCAAACGGCTCTATCTTTTCGAACGTAATACTTTTACTACTTATTCTGTACCGGGCAGACCATATTCCTGGAAGACCGGCACCATGCGATCATGGGCGGTAGCCACCGCCTCTTCCACGGCCGTACCCGTCATAATGGCGTTGACCATGTCATTCCAGATGCCAGAATTCTCAACGGCAGTCAGGGCAGCCGAGGGCGGTCCAGGCCACGAACCGGCTTCGATGCCGGAATCATCAAGTGCGGCCGGCTTCACCTGTAGCGACATCTCGTTGCTCTGCGTGTATTTAGACATTTCCCACAGGTTGGTGTAAGCCGGAACCGCATAGGCTGGCGACGATTCCAGCATGGCGTCCATGCGGTCCAGATTAGCCGTTAAATCAATGATGGTCTTCTGGGCGTTGGCCGTATTGGCGGCGCCCTTTAAAATAAACCAGTCTTTGCTGCCAATCGTGTTAAATTCTTGATTGACCGGGCCGCCAGGAGGCGCCAGATAGCCGGTCTTCTCGGCCACGGGCAGACCATCCACAAGCGCTTTGGCATAGACCGTGCCGGCGTTTTCCGTATAAGCGATCACCTCGCCCTGGAAGGCTTCGTTGTTGGAAATGTCATTCCAGGCCAACACGCCCGGCGGCAACATGGGCGCCCATTCGGGATCGAGATAAATTTCCTTGAGGAAATTCATGGCCTCAATCATTTCCGGTGAATTAGTGCGCACATACTGACCGGTCTCATCCTGCCAGCCGGCGCCCCACCCGCATTTGACGCGATTGATAATGCTGTTGCCGTCGCCAGAGCGGTTTACGGTGATGCCCCAGCCGTATAGTTCAGGCGTGGACACCTGCAGACAGGCCTCGCGCAGCTTGTCATAGGTGCGGATTGTCTGAATATCAATGCCGGCGCCTTCGAAGGCGTCTTTGCGATAGTAGCCGCCGCCCGCACGCTGGTGATAGGGTACAGAGAACCATGCACCGTCAAAAATCTTGGTCAACTGCAAATACGGTGAAGCCGGACCATAAACGTCCTCAATCTGCGCAACCAGATCGGAAACGTCTTGGGTCAAATCAAGTTCATGCAGCAACTGCGCCGAAAGGGTATGGCGCACCAGATCGGGCGGATCGCCAGCCTGCACGGCGGCCGAAAGGCGTTCGGTTTCACCGGAACCGGCGGCAAAGCCCTGCGAGTCGGCCAGTTCAAGCTCCCACCCCTGCTCGGCCGCGTATTCCTGCAATTCAGTTTGGGTGTGCTGGTTGTAGGTGTCATGGAAATCAATATCCAAAATCACCCAGAGGGCGCCAGTTTCGGCCGCTGGCGCTGCTTCACCGCCGCCTTCGGCCGCGGGAGCCGCCGGCGCCGCCCCTGGTTGCGGCGCGCAAGCCGCCAATGCAGCCACGCTAAAAGCGCCGCCCGCAAACTTCAGGAAACTTCGTCGACTTAGACTATTGTTCGACACATTGTCCTCCTTAATCGGTTGTCGTCATAAATTGACTTTTTGAAATTTACTGCTCTACGCTGCTTTGCATGAAAATTGACGCTTACTTCCTGCCAAATTAGCCTGAGAGCCAATTTCCATCCAACTGCAGTATATTATAGTGGGCGCTATCTAAAATCAGTGAGTTGTCTATGTTGACGGGACCGTGGAGATCCACCGATTTCAAACAACCGCACTACAAATCTTTGGGTATAAATTTGCGTTTTACGCAAAGGGGAAACAAAATTAAGTTTGTATTTTGAGGCTCAACTATTCGAAAGGTGAACCAGTACGTTTTCTTTGGGAAATTGGGCCAGAATATTTTACTTTTAATCGGTGAGTACAACAAACTATGATTTAACTTACAGAGCGGGGAAGCAATTGCCTACAGGATAGCAGAAAATTTTTCACTCGTCAACTATCATTCAATATCAAATTTTCGCCCCATAAAACAGGAGGAGCCACCGTGAAAATCTTAATCCAATACCCCTTTACGCCCGCGCAGGTCGATGCCTTTAGCGCCCTGGCCGAAGAACTGGGCAATCACCAGGTCGTACACGTGGAAAGCGACGCGGACGCCATTGCCGAGGCTGCCGACGCCGAGGTGCTGTTGGGTTGGTTCAAGCCCGCCGTCTGCGCCGCCGCCCCCAACCTGCGCTGGATCCAATCCTTTAGCACCGGCATGGAAAAATTCCTCTTCCCCGAAATTATAGAGCGCGACGAAGTAAAGATCAGCAACGTGGCCGGTCTCTATGCCAGCCAGGGCGCTGAACACGCCTGGGCGCTGCTGCTCAGCCTGACCCGCGGCATCCACACCTCGTGGGACAACATGAAGCAGAAAAAGTGGGGCGGCGGCTCCAACATTGAGCTGGCGGGCATGACGTTGGGGCTCATCGGTCTGGGCGGCTTTGGCATCCACATGGCCCGCCGCGCCCAGGGCTACGACATGTCCATTCTGGCCATTGACCCCGTGCGCACCGAGAAGCCCGCCTACGTAGCCGAACTCAAGCCCTTCAACCGCACTAACTTGCACGATCTCATGCGCCGCGCCGATGTAGTCATGACCGCCTGCCCGTTGACTAAAGAGACGTACCACCTCATCGGCGCCGAGGAGCTGGCCCTCATGAAACCCACCGCCTATCTGATCAACGTCACCCGCGGCGGCATCATCGATGAGCCGGCGCTCATCAATGCGCTGCAAAACGGCCAAATCGCCGGCGCCGGGCTGGATGTGGTGGAAAAAGAACCCCTCTCCCCCGACAGCCCACTCTGGGAAGCCCCCAACCTGATCCTGACCCCCCACCGCGCCGGCGCCTCCCAACACCGCCCGCGCCTGGTCTTCGAATACTTCCTGCAAAACCTGGAACGCTACCTCAAAGGCGAAACGCCGATTGCCATTGTAGACAAGCGCAAGGGCTATTAGTCGAAGGGGAGAAAGGGGGAAGGGGAGAAGGGGAGTCAATGCTCCCCTTTCCCCCTTCCCCAGTCATCCTAAAACCCCTTCCCCTTCATATACTCAAACATCCCCTTGCTGCGCCTGGCCTCGCTCACCGGGTCATCGCCGGGAGGGGGCGCCGGGGCAGCCGGTGACCCAGCGGTTGTAGCCGATGTCGTGCAGCACGTTGCGCACGCCGCCAAAATCCAAACACTCAGCCTGGCCCACGGCCACCCATTCGGGATTGTATTCGCCCTCTTTGCGCACGGTGCAGGACGCATAATCCTGCAAATGCACATAGTTGAGCTGGCTGGCGAAATCGCGCAGCGACGCGACAGGATCATAGCCCCACAGCTCGGCGTGGGAGACATCGATGCAGAGCTTGGCCTTGTCGATATGCTGCATATAGAGCCGCCAGTGCGCAATGTTATCCACCAGCAGATTGGTGTGGATGTGATAGGTCAGCTCCAGCCCTATCTGACCGGCATACGCGGCCCACTCCTCCGCGCCTTCCGCTGCCGCAATCACATCGGCCTCCGTGACGGCGCGGCCTTCGGGCTTGCGGCCATTCATGTACAAAAAGCAGTCCGCCCCCATTTCGGCGGCAAACTCCATGCGTCGCTTGTTGCGCTCCACGTTGGCGTAGGAGCGGTCGTCCGGCGTACCGGCTGCCGAGTAGACCGCCATGGGCATGCCCACGTTGTCGCAAATTTGCTTCACATGCTTAGGCGTCCCCAGCCAATCCAGCGGCAGACGACATTCCCAGCCGTCCCAGCCAATCTGTTTGAGTTCGGTCAGCGCTGCTTCCAGGTCCGGCTCGCGCCAGCGCAATGCGCAATAGCCTAATTTAAATGACATGGTTTTCTCCTTTGGTTGTTAAAAATTTTGGTTGTATTAACACGGGAGTCTGCAATCTGAATGGACTCATTGCAGAAATTTAGATTGCCAAATATCGGTAGATTGCAACGGCGCGGGGTTAGGCCAGATTCACCAATCGAGACCGCTGCCTGAATCGCCAACATCGTTGCGGTGTACCGAATATCGGTGAGCATTGACATACAGGTGCTGACATGATAAGATTCGTGGTTGTGTACGTATTGCATACGAAAGAATAGTAATAAGGAGTTCAATAATGTATCCATTAATGAATACAGCACCTGTTTCAGACATGAACAGAAATCCTAATAAAATTATAGCTCAACTCTCTAAGGGTCCAATCGCTCTACTTTCTCGAAGTGAACCAGCCGCTATTATGATCTTACCCTCAATGTGGAACCGCCTCATGGAGCAACTTGACGATCAGCAAGATGTCATTGATGCATTAGTAGCTCAGTTAGAAATTGCAACGGGAAGAGTTGAAACAGAACCCGCTGACATCGCCCTGCTTGAAGAGATGGCTCAACGTGTACGCGCTTAGGTGGCACCTACAAACTAAGAAGCAGTTGCGGCTCGTTCCAACTTGGGTGGAACGAGACATTGCCGAAAATATTTTGGATCTTAAAGATGAACCATATCCACCCGGTGCAGAAGAACTGCGCGATCACTTTTCTGGCACGTGGAAGCTCAAAGTGGATGGATGGCGCATTTTCTATGCTGTGGATGAGGCGCGACAAATTGTGAATATTTTGGCCGTGAAACGCCGAACCCCAAACACTTATACTCACCTATATGACTAAAAGAGGCTCATGAACGACGAACAATACCAACGCGGCGTGGACCAATTTGCCCAAATGGTGGGCGCCGACAAAATTGATGCGCTGCGGGCACGCTTTTCCTCGCTCTCGCCCGACTTCGAGCGCGCCGTTATGGGCGTGGTGGGCGGCGAAATCTGGAGCCGACCGGGGCTGGATCTGCGCACGCGCAGCCTGTGCAGCATTGCGCTGCTGGCCGGGCTGGGCCGCATCAGCGCGCTGGAACTCAACATAGAAATGGCGCTCAACAATGGCGCCACCGAGGAAGAGATCACCGAAGTCTTCTTCCAAGTCGCCGCCTACGCCGGTTTCGCCGCCGCCTGGGACGGGTTGCAGCGGGCGAGCGCGGTCTTCGAAAGGATGGGGAAAGTAGATAGTAGAGAGGAGTAGAGGAGAGAAGCCACACGATCTCCTCCACTCCTCCACTCCTCCACTCCTTCCACTCCTCCACTCCCTCCACTCTCTTCTTATTTCGCCATCTTCTTCAACCACCCACCGCGCCTTGGTTTTGCGCCAGGCTTGGAGATAGCGCCCTGCATAGCTGATGGCTTCGTTGTCGTCGCCAAAGCCGATGTAGGGCGGCGGGGTTGCGGGGAGCCGTTTGCGGGCGGTTAAATATTGAGGAACGTGCGGGTTCATTTCCAGGGCAGCGCGCAACAATTTGTCCGATTGGCGACCGGCGCCGTCTTGGCGAAAGGCCAGCAGCGCCCGCGTATAGAGCCATTCGGCCATGCCATCATCATCATACGCCTTTTGCAGAGCCCGCGCTTCGGCGTCTTGCCCCGTGTCCATATACAAGTTGAGCAACGTGTAGCGCACCCCTTGATTGTCACCGGGATTCAAGACCAGCAATTCGCGATAGTGGTGGATGGCCTCCTTGGTGCGCCCCAGCCGCCACAGCACCTCTGCCAACCCTTGACGCGCCCGCATGTAGGGCCGCGTCTCCAGCAGACCCCAAAAGTGGCCCGTGTCTTCGGCGAAAACCTGTGGCCCCAACGCCCGTTCACCGGCCGCCACGCCCTGTTCATAATAGTGCAGCGCGCGCTCCACCGTGTCCGCTTCCTCCTCGGCCAGCAGCACATAAGCGTCGGCGCAATCGGGTGAAATCTCCAGCGCCTCGTGGGCCAGGATCACGCGGCGGGCCGGGTTGGATTCCTCCCACGCTTGATACATGAGTTCCTGCGCCCGATCCAGCGGCGAGCTGCGGCGGCGCTGGCCGGTCAACTGGGCTATCATGCCTTCCATACCGCGCCGGTCAAAAGCCGGGGGTGCGCCGTTGACGTACTCTTCTTCATCCTCGTACTCTTCGTCATCAAATTCATCATCGTCGTCAAACATCTGGCCCAGTACTTCTCCCAAACCGCTTTCCTCCAACATCTTGGCCAGTTCGGGTGGAATTCCCTGCATATCGCCCATAGCGAATGGGCGGTCTTCTATGTCGGGCAATGTACCGCCAGGGCAAGTAATGCGCACGGCATACTCGCCCGCGGCGGTCTGAACTTGGTAGGTTGCCTCGAGTGGCGGCTGTTCTTCGCCAAGCCACATGTCGTCCAGGGCCTCTTCATGCTGCTCCACAAATTGGGGAATAGCCCGCAGCGCCGCTTCATACCAGATCAGGTCAGCCGGCGAGGGGCGCAAAACGCCTTGGTCGCGGCTGAAAATCACAAACAGCGGATAGGCGTCTTCATCGGCCACTTCCCAACCATATTCCTCAATGGCGTCCACATCATCAAAAGGCAGCCCCATGATCTCGCCAAAGAGCAGCGAATGGGAACCTGCCTCCGCCACTGTTTCCAGGGGGTTTTCGGTAAATTGATAAAGGCGCTCCAAATCGGCCCACTCTTTATAAACGGCCAAGCCATATTCAATGCCCCCGCCGCCCATGACGACGGCAAAGCGTTTGCCGCCCCCGTTCACTACGTCAATGGCCAGCGGCGTCTCATCGGTCAGCACATACCAGGGAGTGGCGTCGTAATATGCGGTGGCGGCGGCAAAGACGCCCCCCACCAATTCGGGCGTTACCCCCTCCACAGAAAGCATGCTCGGCGGCTCCTCGTGTTCGCCTTCAAACATAAAGGAGGCCATCTGCGCCAGCATGTCGCTGATCTCCTCCGGGCGGTCCACAAATTGGAGCTGAATGCCGAGCTTACCCAGTTCGAGCGTCAGCGATTCGGTAGCCAGCGCGAGCTGCATATAGACGTGGGATGGGCGGTACGCTTGGGTCTTGAAAAGCCCGCCTTTGCCCTGCATCAAGCTGTGCAAGCCTTGCAAAATGTCCGTGTCCTCCACCGGATGATCCAACATATCGCTGTGCATCACCATGCCAGTGTTGCCGTTGGCGATCAGCAGCAGGTGCGGGCGAAACACATCGCCTTCATCGTTTTCCACCCAGGTGCGCATGCGTTCGGTATCGACATACCAGATCTCTTCACGTTGCGGCAGTTGGTCGGGTGATTGGGGTTTTCGTCTTGGCATTGGGCTTTCCTTTTGAACGCTAGGCGTCTCAATTGGCTGAACTGGAGGAGTGGATCAGCGCTGATTTTCGGGCAGCTTTTCTGCGTAATCATATCATATTGACGTACTTTGAGCATTTCTGGTGGACGAATTGGCAGCGCTTCGCTCTGGGGTATATATTGCCGACGGGCCAACCAGGCCGGTCAGGTGCGGCATTTTCGGCAGGAGACCCTTTCTGTTCCTCTAGTTTCTCAACCCGTTAACCCGCACCTGACAGGTCTCCGCCGCGTGAGTTTCATGGTTCGCCCCCAAACTAAAACGCTCTCGGACAAATTTTCTCTTGTTTGATGTGGCTTTGTTTGACTTTGCGCACCGCTTCCATCAAAATAGGGCGCGGACTATTGCGTGCGCAAATGGTCTCATTTATTCATGCCAAACGGAAAACTCTGCCATGCCAAAACGTGAAGCCAAACTAGGCTTTATATTCGTCACCCTTCTGCTGGATATTTTGGGGCTGGGGCTGATCATCCCGGTCTTGCCCAAGCTCATCGAAAGCTTTACTAACAATAATGTCGAAAGCGCCTCCACGATCTACGGCATTATGATCGCAATCTATGCGCTCATGCAGTTTGTCTTTGCGCCGATTTTGGGCAGCCTTTCCGACCAATATGGCCGGCGACCGGTAATCCTGATTTCGCTTTTGGGCGCCGGGCTGGATTATCTACTCTTGGCCTTTGCGCCCAACTTGTCGTGGCTCTTTGTAGGGCGCGTCGTTGCCGGCATCACCGCCGCCAACATTACGACAGCCTCGGCCTATATTGTGGACGTAAGCGCACCCAAAGATCGGGCCAAGAATTTTGGCATTTTGGGTGTAGCTTTTGGCCTGGGCTTTATTATTGGGCCGGCCATTGGCGGGCTGCTGGGTGATATGGGGCTGCGCATTCCGTTTTTGGTGGTGGCGGGCGTTACGCTGCTCAACTGGCTCTATGGCTACTTTGTGCTGCCCGAATCATTGAAACCGGAAAACCGCCGTCCCTTTAGCTGGCGGCGCGCCAATCCATCAGCTCGCTCAGCGGCCTGGGGCGCTATCCCATTGTGCTGGCGCTGGTCTCCACCATTGTGCTGGCCAGCCTGGCCCAAAACGCACTGCAAAGCGTCTGGGTGCTCTACACCGGTTTTCGCTATGATTGGGGGACGCGCGACGTCGGCTATTCGTTGGCCGTGGTGGGGCTGTCGGCGGCCATTGTGCAGGGCGGGCTGGTGGGCAAAATCGTGGGCTTTTTGGGCGAACGCAAAGCGCTGCTGGTGGGTCTGGCCGTCAGCGTGGTCAGTTTTACGCTCTATGGTCTGGCGCCCATGGGCTGGATGCTCTATGTCATCCCATTCTTGGGCGCCTTTGGCAGCATCTCCGGCCCCAGCGCCCAGTCGATTATTACGCAAAACGTGGCCGACAACGAACAGGGCGCCATCCAGGGCGCGCTGACCAGCCTCAATTCGCTGACCGGCGTGATTGGGCCACTGATCGCCACCAATGTTTTTCGCTATTTTATCAGTGACGCCGCCCCCGTGCAGATGCCCGGCGCCGCCTTTTTTGTGGGCGCGATCTTCCTGCTCTTTGCGCTCGGGCTGGCCATCCGCACCTTTCGCCGCCTGCCCGCCACCGCGGGCCAAGGCGTCTCCGAAATGCCGCCCATGGCATCGCATTGAGCAAGCGCCAATATTGACTACAAGATAGATCTTTCGTAGGTCACTCTTGCAGAGTGACAAGTTTCAGGAGACCACAACGCTCTCTGGCTTCGACAGGCTCAGCCGCCGAGCATTGCGGTCTCCTGAATTTCACATCGCGCAGGCGCTGCCTGTTGACCTGGCTTGTCACACAGCATGTGTGACCTACAAAATTATGTAGCGATCACCAGATACAAATTCAAATCGCCCTCTTTCCCATCCGCCCGAAACTGCTCCACCACGCGCAATCTACAATCCTCGGCTATCTGCCCAAGTTCCGCCTCGTCCAGTTGATGCACATAGCGCACGGCAAATTGCCCCTGCTTCCACGGCAGCAGCGCATCGCCCGGCTCCACATCCGCCGTCGCTAATCCAATTGCCGACCACGGAATTTGGCGGCTCCGAAAACGCGCACTGTCAAGGAATTGCCAAGCCGACAGCGCCAAAACTTGCCCGGTCAATGCCGCCAAATCCTGCACCAGCCGCCGCCGCAGCGCATACCCCGGCAAATGTTGCAACGTGGCCGTGCAGAGCACAAAGTCGAAACCTTGACCCCTCCCTGGCCCTCCCCTCGAGGGGAGGGAACTTTCGGGTCGCGCCGATCCCCTCCCCCTCAAGGGGGAGGGTGGGAGGGGGTGAGCGGCCGAGAGGGGGTGAGCGGCCGAGAGAGGCTCCATTGCTTCCACCCAATCCGGCTGCGCCAAATCGGCCCGATAAAAGTGCGCAACTCCATGTTGTAGATCGGCGGTATTCTGCTGCGCCAGCGCCAGCAGCGTCTCTGCGCCATCCACCCCCACATACGTAAAGGGCAGCCCCAAGCTGTCCACCATACGCGCAAAACGGCCATTGCCGCAACCGGCATCCAGCACAGTCAATCGCTCGCCAATCGGTGCGCGCGGCACATAGTCGAGCAGCCGCGTCAACCCCGGCGTCCACCCCTGGCGCGTCTGGTCAAAATGCGAAGCCACCGCCGCATAAAACTGGCGATTCAATTCTAGTAATCTCTTGCATACAAGGTCATTTATCATATGATTAAAGGAATTCTTGATGAAGTAAGCGCCCACTGCGTGATCCAACAGATTACGCAGATTGCACAGATTTCAAAAATCTTTAAAATCTGTGTAATCTGTTGATCCCTCCTCCCCCTGCTGTTATAATACCCATTATGAAACGAATCATCCCACAGGAGCAAATCCCCACTGAGGTGGAGACGGCCCACGCCGCAAACCCAGCGATAGCTTTGACCGGCAGCACGGCGGCGAACTGTGCACCGCTATCTTCAGACTATCGGGCAGGTGCCTGACCAGTGGAGCGCGGCGCTCGATCTGCGCCCCATTTTGGCCCGCTACGAGGGCAAGGGGCTCTATTCAAAGCCGACCTGATCAAAGGCTATCACCATCTGGCCGAGGGCGACCTAAGAGCCGGACCCGCTGCTCATGCAGCGCATCCGCATGAAACCTATGCGTACGGCCAGCGGCGTGGCCCCCGTCACCGTGTTGACCGCACCGGCGGGCTGCCCCGGCAAGTGCATTTTTTGCCCGGACGATTGGCGCATGCCCAAGAGCTACATTTATGACGAGCCGGGTTGCCAGCGCGCCGAGCGCGACGGCTTTGACCTTCCGCCAGACCTTGGGGCGCATCCGCGCTTTTGAAGGCATCGGCCATCAGGCGGACAAAGTGGAGCTGCTGATCCTGGGCCTGGGCGCCAGCCAGGGTATCGCGAATGGTTTGTGCGGCGCTGTTTGGACGCCATGAACGCGGCCGGGGATGTGGATTACGCGCCGGTCGAATCGCTGGCGGCCACGCAGGCGCACAATGCGCAGGCCAGCCACCGCAACGTGGGGCTGGTCATCGAGACGCGGCCGGACTGGATCACGCCCGCCGAGATACGGCATCTGCGCCAATTGGGCGTGACCAAAGTGCAGATTGGCGTGCAGAGTTTGGATGACGAGATTTTGGCGCTCAACAAGCAGGCATGACGTGGCGACGGTGCGCCAGGCGCTGGGAGCTGCTGCGCACGGCCGGTTTTAAGCTGCATCTGCACTGGATGCCCAATCTGTACAGCGCCACGCCCGCCAAAGACCGCGCCGATTTTGCCCGCTTTTGACGACCCAGCCATTCGGCCCGATGAGCTGAAAATTTACCCCTGCTCGCTGATCAAAGAGACGGAGCTGTATGACCCTTGGCTGGCGAAGCCTATCAGCCCTATAGCCAGGACGAACTGGTAGCGCTGCTGGCCGATGTCAAGCCCACCATCCCGCCCTACACGTCAACCGGCTCTTCTGCTGACATCCCGGCCCACCACACATTCAGGCAGGCGTCAAGCTGAGCAATCTGCGCGAGGTGGTGCACACACCGCGCGGAGTTGAAAGCAGCGCGGTCAACACTGCGGCTGCATCCGCTGTCGCGAAGTCAAGCGGCGCGAAATTGATCGACGGCGCTGCTGCTCAAAAAGGTGCGCGTACGAAACCGATTTGACCCGCGAACACTTTCTGTCGTTTGAAACCGCCGCAACCAGCACAAAGCCGGGCTTCATTGCCGGTTTCCTGCGCTTGAGTTTGCCCAAACGTTCCGCCAACGGCGGGCGGGTGGGCAGCCGCGCCTTTTTGGATGAGATTGCCGATAGCGCCATGATCCGCAGAAATTCACGTATGGGCCGGCGCTGGCGCTGGGCAAAGAGAGCGATGGCCAGGCCCAACACAGCGGCCTGGGCACTTTTGGCTTGTTGGCAGCGGCGCGCCGGATCAGTCAGGCCATAAACTACAAACGCATCAGCGTCATTTCGGCCATCGACACGTGAATATTATGCCGAAGCGCGGCTTTGAGCTGGGTGAACTGTATATGAACGGCGATCTGTAACCAGTTCTTGTTGCGAAACAGCTTCACCCGCACAAGGAGCGCAGGAGTATAAAGATATTCCTCTGAGGTGCATTGGCAGTTCCTGGCGTTCATGGCGGTAGAAATTGACTTTCACAACAGAAACTAATAATGCTTGTTTTCGTGAAACTGCGTGACTTCGTGGGCAACCCAAACCTCAAACTGACCCGCAGTCTTTCCGCTGCTCTGCCTGTTGACCGCGTGCAACGAGGGGCAGCACGGCCCCAATCTCTCCCGGCCGATTGACGATCTGTTGCCCGTCGATTGGAAACACACCAGCCTGGGTTGACGTTGACATGGATAATGACGGCACAAATGAATATCTGCTCTTTGTAACTTATGATAATATTGCGATTTCCGGCTCCAGCCAGGCCCAAATTGGCCCCATTGGCGCCCTCATGTTGGATACGATTCCGCCCGCCAGACCGTGCGGCAGAGGTAGTTGCCGACACGGTCACCGTTACGGTGGCCGCGAATGATCAGACCTTAGCGCCAGACGAATTACGCTTTTATCCCGTGCTGCCTGGCTATTGGCCGGGAGGCAGGGGCAGGGAGTTTATCGCCGGGCCGGGCGAAGAAGGCAGCATCACAGTGGTTCCGCTGACCAGCGTGGTCAGCGACCCCACCGGCCGCATAGCCAACGCCACTTTGACCGAGATCGCCATCTTCGCCGGTGATACGCGCATGACCGTGATCTGGCTGCGCAGCCCGGTTGGGCTATGGCGTAACGCAAGTTTATGGACCGGGTGGGCTGCTGCGCGCGGCCGAGGATCCCGAATTTACCAATCTCACCGAACCCATCAGCACCTTGTGGGCCGATACGCCGTTGAATGACCGCAACATGCTCTGTCTGCGCTCGCGGTATGATCGGGTGGTCAAGCTGGCCGAGCCGCCCGCACCGCCCTTTGCTAATTTTGACACCATTTCCTATGTTGAAAGTCCCGAAGGCATCAAATTTTGCCACGGCGCGCCCCGCCATCCCTATTACCCCGAAGGCGTGGTGTTGGCTTATTTGCAGAATCCGCAAGGCGAAGAGGGGCTGCTTTTTCCCGACCTTAGCCCCGATAACAAAGCTTTGATTGCCAGTACGGTGCAAAATCTGTGGAGCGGGGAGACGCCGCCGCGCGTCGATGCGCTGCTGGGGTATCAGTGGTGGCCGCCCACGCCGGTTGAAGGGCAGAACTATATTGAGACCGCGGTCTGGCCTGGCAATTGCAAGCTCCACCAGGGTACAGTCGCTGCTCTTTCGCTTGCTGCACGGGGTGGAGGCGGGGACAGGCGCACATGGGCGGAAACCGGCTCTTTATTCTTGACGCCCTTGCAAAGCCAGCGGGCGCCGTGGCCGCCGATTGCCGCACGCTGATTGGCGGCGCGGACGCGGGGCAGAGAGACGCACCATGAATCTACCCAATCGATACGCCGCCATCTCGCCAGAGGAATTGCGCCAGGTTGTGCAGGCTGGCCAAAGCACCCACGCCGCCTTTTTATCGGCCAAAACCAGCGCCCGTCGCCTGGCCGAAACGCTGGCCGCCTTGGCCAACGCCAATGGCGGCCTTGTATTGCTGGGGGTGACCGCTGCGGGCGGCTTCCAGCAGGATGTGGACGTGCAGCCGCTGCGCGATCTGATCAACGAAGCCAGCCTGCTCACCGAGCCGCCGCTGATCCTGCCCAGCGCGCAGGTGATGGCGCACCCGCATCTGGATCGGTTGGGCGCCCGCGCGGTGGAAGCCGGCCAGGGCGTGATTGTGGTGGTACAGGTGCCGCCGGGGTTGCCCCACGTCTATCACGTCAGCGGCGCCTACCTGACGCGGGACGGCGCCCAAAACCAGCCGCTCAATACCATGCAATTGCGTCAACTGCTGCTGGAGCGCGGCGACCGCGGCTTTGAAGAGCTGGCCGTGCCGGAAGCCGCGCTGGACGATCTCAACCCGCGGCGCATTGAGCGCTATCTCACCCGCATTGGCGCCGCGCCGGATGCCGATGCCGTGCAGATGTTGGCCTCGCGCGGCTGTGTCACCCTTGTGCGTGAAGAGACCGCTGGGCGCGCTGAGAACGCGGCTGCTGCCGACGCTGCGGAAGCCGCGCCGCGCCGCGCTGTCCCCACGGTGGCGGGGCTGCTGCTCTTTGGGCGCAACCCCCAACGCTTTTTGCGCAGCGCCGAGCTGATTTGCGTGCGCTATATGGGAACGTCCATGGGTGATGAATTTGTGCGCCAGGAGATTGTGGGGACGCTGCCCGAGCAGATTCAGCAGGCCGAGACCTTTATCACCGCCAATATGCGCCGCGGCATGCGCATCACCGGCATGGCGCGTGAGGAGACCACCGAATATCCGCTGGCCGTGGTGCGCGAAGCCATTGTCAACGCCATTGCCCATCGCGACTACAGCCAGCACGGCGAGGGCATCCGGCTGATTATGTACAGCGACCGCATGGAGGTCTACAGCCCCGGTCGACTGCCCGGCCACGTGACGCTGGACAATCTGGTAGACGAGCGCTACAGCCGCAACGAAGCGCTGGTGGCCGTGCTGACTGATCTGGGCTACATCGAGCGGCTGGGCTACGGCATCGACCGCATGATCGCCACTATGCGCGCGGCGGGTTTGCCGGCCCCCCTTTTTGAAGAGACCGCCGCCGGCTTCAAAGTGACGCTCTATTCGGCGGGCGTGGATTTAGTCAGCCCGCAGCCGGCGCAGCAGCCGTGGGGTCATGCTTTTCTGAACGAGCGCCAGGAGAGTGCGCTGGCCTTTGTGCAGCAGAACGGGCGCATCACCAATAGCGATTATCAAGAATTGGTCCCCGACGTGAGCGCCGAAACCATCCGCCGCGATCTGGCCGATCTGGTGGACAAGAACCTGCTTTTGCGCATCGGCAGCAAGCGGGCGACTTATTATATTTTGAAGTGACCTCACAGACCCCCTCTCGAACTCCCCCTCGAGGGGGAGGAGCTAAAGTTCCCTCCCCTCAAGGCTTACCTTTAGCCACATCTATAGCCAGAGAGGCGGGGTTGTCGGCCCCGCCCGAGGCTATCCTTCGGCGAAGCTCAGGAACCGGTCATCGGGTTACAAAACAGACGCCCCTTCAAAGGGGCTGGAGGCCACGATCCAGCCCCCATCTGTATCAAGCTAAGAGCTAGTGAAGGCGTGAGATTAGTGCCGGTCGAGTAGCTGCGGCAGTTGGCAGCGTATCGAGACCAAACGGGTCGACCCGCTCACTCTGGTTTCGATACGGCCTCAAACTGCTAGGGCGCTAGCCACGCCTACTCAACCGCCGTTCGCTCTCCTGTACGATAGCCCAAATCGCTTAGCTTGATACGTATGGGGGGCGACGATCCAGCCCCTTTGAAGGGGCGCTCGTTCGCTAGCTCAGGGTTTTAACCCTGGGCGGGCATCACAAGCCAACCACTTGTGGGTAAAGTAAGCCCATGAGGGGAAGAAGCTTCAGGCGCCGCTGCAGAGCGCCCGCAGGCAGCATATTTCCCTCCCTAGCGTAGCGGCCAGGAGGGCTAGGGAGGGGTTAGTAGTTACAGAAAAGATTCACTGAGCGCGTCTTTCAACTGATAAGATGCTCACGCGTCTCCTTGATATGCTTCTTCAAATAGACGGTAAACGGCGTGCCGCCCGTTCCCACTTCGCCCTGGCTGGAGCCTTGACCGGGCTTGAGCACGTAAAGGGCGGCATATTCGATGTGCAGTTGGCGGAACTGATGCAGCTTTTCCACGCAGTGATTATACGCAGCGGTCAGATTGGGGTGGCTGTTGTGCCCCCGTATTACAAATTCGCGTAGTGATGGGCCTTTCTCCAGCGCCTCAATGAAGGCGCGATCTTGTACGGGCATGTAATCGCGCATCTCCAGCAGATAGGCGCGATGGAATCAAACTCATGCGTAATGCCCAAGGCGGCGTCGATGGCGTAGATAATGCTGCTTTGGGCGCCGGTTTCGCCGCGGAACTGCTGCGGACGCCCGCCAAACTCGGCCACGCCCTCATAGATCATACCGTCGGGCAGCAACGGATTGTCTTTCCAACCAAACATGTACGGGCGCACGCGGTGATTAGTAGATGTGCGGGTCGCAGCGCTCGGGCATGCGGTGCAGCAGATCGTACATGGTTTGCAGCGTGTCGGCTATCTGCGCCAAATAGTTTTCAATAGCCGTCGTACTGCCGTAGTCACTGCGTCCTGCAAAGGGAGCAGCCCCGCCAGCGCTCGCCCCGCCTCCGCCTCAATATTGATGTGAATGGTGACAAACCACTCTTCATCCATGCCGCCAAGAAAGTTTTGATTGAGCGTCAGATTGCCCACCGCAATGGGACCATCCGGATCGATGCGCCGCCAGTTGTAGAGCGCCTGCGTAGCGTAGCTCAGAATGGGCGGGCGGCCCAAATGGCGCGCCACTTGCACCCAAGGCGCAGCCAATGCCGCCGGCAGACTGGTCGCCACCGGCTGCGCGGGCGCAAAGGTGTACATGCTGGCCATATAGGCAAGCATGGTCATGGCGCGCTCGTATGCGGCCAGCGTGTGCAATTCCGCCACGGGGAAGGGCGGCAGCCCCGCAATGGTCGGGCGCAGGTGATGGCTGAGCGCCAGCTTGGACAGCTCAGCGGCCACCGCTTCCCAGGCGGCAAAGGGCGCGGGCAAACGACGCAACGGATCGGGCGTGGGCAAAAAGCCGCGCGCAAAATCACGAGCGCGAATTTCAGCAAGCGTTGGCGGCTGCACGGGGATGACTCCTTAAAATACATTGCTTATTGCTGTATTGCTGTATTTCTCTCCTCACGCGCAATACAGCAATAAGCAATACAGCAATAATTATACTTTCCAGACGCGGCTGGCGGTCTCGCCGAAGATGGCGTCCTGTTCGGTTTGGCTTAGTGTAGATGCCCAAGCGCGCGGGACGGCCAGCGAACTGTCATATCCTTCGCGGCTGCTGACGGGCGGCCAGTCGCTGCCCCACATGATGCGATTGGGGCCGAAGGCTTCCAACACCAGGTCGGCCAGCGGTGGGATGGGGGCGAAGAGGGCCGGGTCGCGGCTGGCCAGGGCGGCGTCCAGCTCGGCCTGATTTTCGCCCAGGGCGCCGTGGAAGAGCGCGGTAAGGTCGTAGAATTCACCAAAGCCGGGCAGCTTGATGGTCAAGTTGGGGAAGCGCGCCAACTCCAGCGCCTTTTTGAAATCGGTGTAGGGCGGTTCCAAATCCCGTTTGGCCCCGGCCAGATGCTCGATGACGATGGACAGCTCGGGAAACGCTTGCACCAATTCGGCAAATTCAACGCTCAGGAGTGAATCCACGCTGCACGGCGCGCTGACCACCAGCCCCAACTCGTTGGCCGTGCGCCACTGCGCCAGCGGATCGACGCCCGTTGCTCGCGCGTTGGCCGCCAGTCGGATGCCGCCAATGCCCTGTTCGGCCCAGGTGCGGATGGCCGTGCCGTCGTCGTCCGTCGGCGCGATCATGGCGGCGGCAAAGCGACCCGGGTGGCGGCGCAGGCAATCGACCAGATAGCTGTTGTCGCTGTTGCCCATGTATTGGATGAAGACCGCGCCCTCGACCCCGGCGCGGTTCATGTGATAGATGAGCGTTTCCAGCGGCTCGTATTTGTGCAGCCCCACGTGACAGTGGGTGTCGATAATGCGGGCCATTACGCCATCACCGCCTCTTCGCCCAAATGCTCGCGAATCCAGCCGCGCAGGGGTACATCTTCATCGCGCGGGGAAGAATAGCCGTGACCGCCGGAGGGGCTGAAGCCCAGCAGTTGACGCTGAATCGGATCGCAGCGCTCGAAATAGTGCGCCACCGTCATGTCGTCGCGCGGGCGCAGCCAGCGATAGCTGTAGCCATAGAAGAGCACCTTGCGCGGCCCGGTCCACGTGTTGGCGCTGGAGCGATGCCAGATGCGGCGGTCAAAGAAGACGGCGTCGCCCGGCCCGGCGCGCACGATTTCCGTGCCTTCGGGGTCGTGGCCATTGGCGACCGGCGGCGTATTGGTGGTGTGGCTGCCCGGCAGCACGTAAAGATTGGCGCGGCCCGGCTCGGTGGTGTCGGTCAGAAAGAAGGCCACTTTGAGCGAAATGCGCGGCTGCGGCGTGGTCTCCAGCTCGCGGTTGAGGCGGCCGCTGTCCTGGTGCCAATTGAGCGTGCCCATTTTGGTGGCGGCGCCCTCGGGCCGCGGCGGCGTAATAATGGTGTGCGAGTGGTAGAGCTGAATGTTCCAGCCTAATATGCCCCACACTTTGGGGAGGGTGGTGGGGCAGTCCAGCAGTTCAAGGAAGACGTCATCCTTGCCAATAAAGTCAAGAATGTTGATGGCCTCGTGCGGGTCAATGCCTTTGGCGGCGCGGTATTCGGCTTGCACGCGGTCCAAGGCGCTGTTCAATTGCGCTACTTTTTCCGGGGAGATGGCGTTGCGCACAATAAAGTAGCCGTCGCGGTCGAACGCCGCGCGCTCTTCCTCGGTGAGGCAGTGTTGTAGGGAAGTGGTGTCCATTGGTTTCTCCTTGGTTTGACTATTGAACGGCAAATATTAGTGCAAACAAGCTGAATGGTAAATGGTAAACGGTGAATTATGAATGGTAAATGACGGGGGAGCGAGTAGCCGGCCTCGTTCACAATTCACCGTTTACCATTTACCATTCGCAATTTTGTATCTTTCTCTTACGCCCACGCCCCCTTGGCCATCAACCCCCCATCCACATTGACATACGATCCCGTCATAAACGACGCGTCATCGCTGGCCAGGAAGAGCATGACTTTGGCAATATCCGCCGGAGCGCCGATGCGCCCAATGGGGTGGGCGGCGGCCCATTCGCCACGCAGATCGTCGACGGTGAGGCCCATGGCCTGGGCGGCTTCGGCCACCAGCGGCGTGTCGATGGTGCCGGGGTTGACGGCCAGCACGCGGATGTTGTCCTTGGCAAAGTCGAGGGCAAGCTGGCGCGTCAGCGACAGGTCGGCGCCTTTGCTGGCGGCGTAGGCGGGGACGTTGTAGGCCGACTGCAAGCCCTGCACGCTGGCCGTGTTGATGATGACGCCGCCGCCGCGCTTGCGCATCTCCGGCACGCAATATTTGGTCATGAGGAAGCGGCTCTTGACGTTGACATCCATAATGCGGTCCCACATCTCCTCGGGCAGCTCATCGGCGGGCAGATAGCTGGACGGCGGCTGGATGCCGGCATTGTTGCAGACCACATCCACGCCGCCCCAATAGGAGACGGCTGTTTCAATCAGCTCGCGACAGGGGACGGCTTTGGCAATATCGGCGTCGCGAAAACGCAGCTCGCCTTTGAGCGCCGCGCCCTCTTTTTCCAACTGCTGACCCGCCGCCACATCTACATCCGCCGCCAGCACATTAGCCCCTGCTTCGGCAAAGGCCAGGCTGATGCCGCGCCCAATGCCCTTGGCGCCGCCGGTGACAATAACGACTTTTCCGGTGTAATCGTACATGGTTTTCTCCTTGGGTTTGTATCGCTTATTGCTGTATCGCTTATTGCTGTATTGCTTATTGCTGTATCGCTTATTGCTGTATTGCCGTGTCGTTCACAGCAATATAGCAATAAGCAATACAGCAATATCGTTAATAAATCGTATTCTGCGTCGTGTCCGAAACCGCATTCAGCGCATCCAAAATCTCTGCATCCAGCGTCAAATCGGCGGCGCCCAGGTTGTCTTCCAGGTGGGTGATGGTGTCGCCGCCGGTGATGGCCACGGTGATTTCGGGGTGGGAGAGCACCCAGGCCAGGGCCACTTGGGCGGGGGTTTTGCCCAATGCATCTGCCGCCTGAAGCACGGTATTGATGATGCGGGCTTTCTGCCCCTGCATGGCGTCGTGATACTGTGCGGGAAAGTGCTCCCACAGCGTACCGGCGGGCAGCGGTTGGCCGGGCGTATACGCACCGCTGAGCAGCCCTACGGCCAGCGGGCTATAGGCCATGGCGCCCAATCCGCGGTCGCGAATGAGCCCGAACATTTCGTTTTCCAGGCCGCGGTTGAGCAGGCTGTAGCGATTTTGCACGCACATATAGGGTGTGGCGTGGATGGCGTCGGCAATCCACAGCGCGTGGCAGACTTGCCAGGCCGCGTAATTGCCGCAGCCCACGTAGCGCACCTTGCCGCTGCGCACCAGGTCATCCAGCGCACGGACGGTCTCTTCCAGCGGCGCGGTCTCATCAAAAACGTGGACGAGATATACGTCAATGTGGTCGGTCTCCAGCCGCTGCAGCGAACGCTCGACTTCGCGCATGATGTGTAGCCGCGAAAGTCCCCAATCGTTGGGACCGCCGCCCACCGGGCTGGCCACTTTGGAGGTAATGACCAGGTCGTCGCGCTTGCCTTTGATGGCCTTGCCCAGCACCACTTCGGAGCGGCCGCGGTTGGCGCGGTCATCGTTGGGTCCATAAATATTGGCGCAGTCGAGCAGGTTGACGCCCAGATCGATGGCGCGCTCGATCATGCGTTGGGCCGCGGCTTCATCCGATTGGCCGCGCAGCCCCAATCCCAACGCCAATCGGCTCACTTTCAGACCGGCCCGGCCAAAGTTGATGTATTCCATTGGTTCATCCTTGATTTCGCATTTGATCAACAGATTGCACAGATTACGAAGATTGTGATTCAGTAGGACTTCATGTGGTAGACCCGCTTTGGTTTCGATACGACTGGAAACTGCCCCAGTCTACTCAACCGCCGCTACTCTTTGCCGACTACATAAAATCCCAAAGAGCCAAGATTGTTGTATTAATGGGGAGAATACGTTACTATATCGAGCATCACGCGTGCAATGAGCCGCTATAAAATCCATTGAGATGCTAACCGGTACACGCAACACGCAACTCGCAACTCGCGCCAACTCCAAAGGAGCAACCCTTGCCCCACAAAACCATCATCACCTGCGCCGTCACCGGCGCTTCCTTCACCCCCACCATGTCGCCCCACCTGCCCTTTACGCCTAATGACATTGTGGAGCAGGCCGTGGCCGCCCATGCCGCGGGGGCGGCGGTGCTGCACTTGCACGCCCGCGACCCGCAGACCGGCGCGCCCACGCCCGATGTGGAGCTCTTCCGCGACTACGTGACGCGTATCAAAGCCGCCACCGGCGACGCTGTTATCAGCCTGACCACCGGCGGCGCCACCGGCCAATCCATTGCCGACCGACTCAACGTGATCAAGGTGTTGCAGCCCGAGCTGTGTACCTGCAATCTGGGCACAATCAACTACGGCGGCTTCCCCATGATTCCCAAATATGCCGGGCAGTGGCGTTTTGATTGGGACGAGGAATTTTTGGAGATGACGCGCCGCGAGCCTTTCGTCAACAACTTCTCCGACATCGAATATATGCTCAAAGTGCTGACCAACGAGACGGGCGTTCGCTTTGAATTTGAAGCGTACGACATCGGCCATCTCTACACGCTGGCCTACTATCTGGAGATGGGGCTGGTGCAGCCGCCCATTTTTATCCAGTTTGTCATGGGCACCATGGGCGGCATCGGCGCCGACCTGCTGGACAACCTGGTCTACATGCGCCAAACCGCCGAACGGCTGCTGGGCCGCGACCTGCACTGGTCCGTGCTGGGCGGCGGGCGCCACCAAATGAATATGGTGACCGCCGGCGCTATCATGGGCAGCCACGTGCGCGTGGGGTTGGAAGACAGCCTCTATTTGGGCAAGGGTCAATTGGCCGAAAGCAACGCCCAACAGGTGGCCAAAATCAAGCGCATTTTGGGCGAACTTTCGCTGGAAACCGCCAGCAGCGCGGAGGCGCGGGCAATGTTGGGGTTGAAGGGAATTGAGAAAGTTGGGTTTTAACCTATGATACGACCATCTCCCACCCACGTCACCACCATCTCAATCATCGGAACCGGCGTCATCGGCGGCGGCTGGGCCGCGCACTTTCTGCGCAACGGCATGACCGTCACCGCCTGGGACCCAGCGCCGGATGCCGAGCCGAAATTGCGCCAGCGCATTAGCGACGTGTGGCCCGTGCTGGAACGGCTGTGGCTGCATCCCAATGCATCGCCCACTAATTTGCGCTGGGCTGATTCACTGGCTGAGGCGGTGGCCGACGCTCAATTTGTGCAGGAATCGACGCCCGAACGGCTGCCCATCAAGATCGATGCGCTGCGCCAGATCGACGCCGCCTGCCCGCCGGATACGGTCATCGCCAGCAGCACCTCCGGCTATTTGATGACCGAAATGGCCGTTGAATGCAGCCATCCCGAGCGCTGCGTGGTGGCCCGTTCACAATTCGCCATTCACCATTAGCCATTAGTCATTCGAAATTAGGATTTTTATGATGTCAAAGCCTGTGATTGCAATTGCAATGGGCGACCCGGCGGGGATAGGGCCGGAATTGTGGCCAAGGTGCTGGCCGAGCCGTCGATCTATGCGTTGTGCGCACCCTTTGTGATTGGGCATCCGGCCGTGTTGGAAGCGGCGGGCGCGCTGGTGGGCAGCGCATTGACGTGGCGCAGCATTTTGGCGCTGGCGGAGGCGCGGTTTGAGGCGGGGACGGTGGATGTGCTGTGTCCCGCCGGTTTGGAGATTGGCGAGGTTCCCGTGGGGCGGGTGGATGCGGCCATGGGCAAGGCTGCCGCGCTCTGCTTGGAAACGGCGTATGCATTGGCGCAGGCCGGGCAGGTGCAAGGGGTGGCAGCGGCCCCTATGAACAAGGATGCTTTCCATCGGGCGGGCTACCATTATTATGATGAGCTGGCGTGGCTGGCTGCGATGACGCAGAGCCCCGAGCCGTTTTTGGTGGGGGTGACGAGCGCCATGTGGACGGTGACGGTGACCGAGCACATTCCGTTTAAGGAGATTGCCGAACACATTCGCCAAGATCGCATTTTGGACCGCACGCGCAAATTATATAATGTGTTGGTGCGCGTGGGGTTTGCGGAGCCGCGGATTGCGGTGGCGGCGTTGAATCCTCATGCGGGCGAGAGCGGCCTCTTTGGCCGTGAGGAGATCGACGAGATTGCGCCAGCCGTACGCGCCGCCCAGCAGGATGATATTAACGCCGAGGGGCCGATTCCGGCAGATGCTGTGTTTGTGCGCACGCAGCCGGCGAGTTTGACGGTGTGGTCTGCATGTACCACGATCAGGCCAATATTGCGCGCAAATTGCAGCCCAGCCGGTCGGGGACCACGCTCTTTATGGGGCTGCCGGTGGTCTGCGGTACGACGGCACACGGCACGGCGTTTGATATTGCCGGGCAAGGTGTGGCGGATGCAGGCAGCATGCGTGATGCGCTGGAATATGTGATTCGTCTGGCGGGCAGTGATTGATCTGATATTTGGTAACGAAAAATCTTTATAAACAGAACAAATTTCACCAACCCGTAACTCGCCACCCGCAACTCGCGACCCGCTACGCTTGTCGATTTGAGGCGCGGCTGCGCTGGATAGTTAATACGTCCTATCTGTTTGACAATTTCCCCAAACCACAGTATAGTTTGACGTAGAACTGATATTCCGGTTCTATTGCTTCCCAATCAGAATAGTTGGCAATTGGTATCTTCGCTTCCCTCAGTCAGATTCCAAACTGCATTTGTACCTTCCAGTTTTCTTTTTTCACAACCTAAAATTCAAGGAGGACATTACATGTCTCGCAAGTTTCAGCAGAAAGAGGGTCTTTCGCGGCGTGATTTTCTGCGCCTGAGTTCCACCGCGGCTGGCGTGGCCTTTTTGGCGGCCTGTGCGCCCGCTGCACCAGGCGCAGCCCCAGCGGCCGATAGCGGCGGCGCGGCAGCTTCTAGTGATGACGTAGTTGAGGTCGAGGCGTGGGCGCACTGGGAACAGGGTTTACAGTGGCTGCAAGATTCAATGGATCACTACGGCTTTAGCGAAGCACACCCCAATATCAAGCTCAAGCAGGTCGTGGCGCCTTTTGCCGAAATTCACGACAAAATGTTGGCGGCCTGTGCTTCCGGCGTCGGTCTGCCCGACATTATGCGCGTGGAACAGGGGCGCGCGGCCGCCTTCTTTAAAGGTGACGAAGTCTGCTTTGTGGATATGACCGACTTAATCGGCGACAAGATGAACGATTTGGTGCTCGGTTCGGCGGTTGACTACTGGTCGTGGCAAGGCAAGATTTACGGTATCGGCAACGAGGTAAATGCCTGTTCGCTGGCCGTGCGCAAGTCTGTCTTTGATGACCTTGGCATCGAGACGCCATTTGCCACCTGGCAGGATTTGAAGGACGCTGGCGCCGCCTTGAAAGAGGCCAATCCTGATATGGCCGTGACTTCCTTCCACGATCTGAGCGACGGCGATTTCCAAATTATGCTCTTCGCGGCGGGTGGACTCATGTTTGACGCTGATGGCAATTTTGGCGGCATGAACGACCAAGGCAAGGAGATCCTTGAGTACATGCGGTCTATGATTCACGATGACGAAACAGCCATGATCGCCCCCGTGACCGGTGACTCGACCTGGTCGCCGCCCATTTACTGGGAAGCCTTCCGCCAGAACCAAATTGCCACCTGCATGGGCGCGCCGTGGCACAATGGCAAGCTGGGTCGCGACGACAAAATCGGCCCAGGCCAGGAAGGTGAATGGTTCCTGCAGCCGCTGCCGGCCGGCTTTGGCACTGGCATCCCCACCGCCACCCACGGCGGCACCAGCGTCAGCATTCCCAAGGGTGCGGCCCATCCTGAAGAAGCGTGGATGATCATCGAGCACACCCATCTGACCGAGGGCGTGCTGGAAGACGCCATTCAGCGCGGCATTACGCCTTCGTACAAGCCGGTGCTGGATGCGCCTGAACTCAACGAGCCATACGACTACTACAGCGGCCAGGTGCTGGGCCAATTCTACAAGGAACTGGCCAACCAGATGCCGCGCATCTACCAGTCGCCTTGGGCCCCTGAATTCCACACTGCCTTTACAAACATTGTGATCACACCTGTGATGCAGGAAGGCGCCTCCGATTACGACGCCATGTTTGACGAACTGGGCGTCGAACTGGAGCGCTTGAAGACGCTGTAGGCTTTTATATAGTAGAGGGTGGGGCAACACTCCCCTCTGCTTGATCGATAGCTTGTTTTGTGAGACTGACAAGATGAGGGGGTGACAAGGTGAAAATCACCGTTTCACCCTTTCACCCCCTCACCTTGTCATATCGACTTGTGTGTTGGTTGATTACCGTGTGGAAATACAGGAGAAAATAATGGCCGTTGAGCAGAGAGTGGCTGCCCCCCGGGTGACGCAAGTGCGTCAGGTTTCCGGGCTGACGCGCTGGTGGCGTCGGCATCGCCTGACAATAATCCCCTATTTTTATATCGCGCCGTTTTTTATCCTCTTTTCCATCTTTCTGGCATATCCTGTCATAAACAGTTTTCTGATCAGCTTTTACAAGCAACAGGGCATCAGTACGCCCACTTTTATCGGGCTGCAAAATTACATCAATCTGCTTTCTGATCCGCGTTTCAAACAGTCAGTCATAAATTCCACCGTTTATGCACTGGGCAGCGTTTTGATTCAACTGCCCCTGGCCTTTATTCTGGCGGTGGTGGTCCACTCCAAACTAGTGCCGTGGCCAAATGTCAAAAGCTCCTATCGTCTAGCCTTTTTTGTGCCGCTGCTCACTTCAGGCGTGGTGGTGTCGCTCATGTTTGGCATTCTGTATGACTATAATTCGGGGCTGATCAACAGCTATTTGATGGAGTGGTTTGGCGATGACGCCAAAGTGGGCTGGCTGCGCGATCCATCGGTGGTCAAGTGGTCGATCATCATTTTGCTGGTCTGGCAATTTACTGGGCTCAATTCGCTCTACTTTTTAGCCGGTTTGCAAAATATTCCACGCGAACTCGAAGAAGCGGCGTCGATTGACGGCGCAAGCTGGTTCACCGTGTTGACGCGCATCACGATTCCGCTGCTGCGTCCGGTGATTCTCTTTGTGATGATTACGGCCATCAACGGCTCGTATCAAATCTTCACGCAGCCCTATCTGCTCACCGGCGGCGGTCCACGCGACCAATCGATCAGCGTGGTGATGTATCTTTACAACACCGGCTTTTCGTACTTCAACCTGGGCTACGCTTCGGCCATTGGCTATACACTGGTGCTGATTGTAGTGACGTTGGCCATTATTAATTTGCGCTTTTTTGGCGCCTTTCGCGAGGATTAAGCAACATGAGTGTACAAAGCCTTTCACCTGTGAAGAAATCGGGCATTTCGATATACAAAGCGCGCCATTGGGGCTGGGTCACTTTGACCAATGTGATTTTAGTGGGCGCTGTTTTGTTGACGGCCATGCCCTTTTTGTATATGGTTTCGTCCTCGCTAAAGCCGCAGTATGAGATTTTTACTTTCCCCGTGCAGCTTTTGCCCAAGACCTTATTTACCGAAAACTATACCAAACTTTTTGGCGAAACGCTCTTTATGCGTTGGTTTCTGAATACGCTGATTGTGGCGCTGGGACGCTGTTCGCTCTCCATTTTGCTCTGTTTGCTGGCCGGATTTGCTTTTGCCAAATACGAATTTCCGCTCAAGCAATTTCTCTTTGTATTTATTCTGGCCAGCCTGACGTTGCCCTTTGAGATTATTCTGGTGCCGCTCTATAAAATGATGGTGGGGCTCAACTGGCTCAACACCTACTGGGTGCTGATCGTACCTTTTGCAGCCAGCGCCTTTGGCATCTTCCTGGCGCGTCAATACTGTTTAGCCATTCCCACCGAACTCATGGAGGCCGCCCGCATTGACGGTTCTAGTGAGCTAGGCATCTTTTTCCGCGTGGCCTTCCCCAATTTGAAGCCGGCCATTGCCGTCATGGGCATTATCTTCTTTAACGGCGCCTGGAACGATTTTCTTTGGCCGTTGATTGTGCTGAATGACAACCTGATGTACGTCATCAACCTGGCGCTGCCCACCTTGCGCGGCCCCTATGGCGATCAATATGGCCTGGTGCTAGCCGGCGCCGTGCTGGCCACCTTGCCGGTAATTCTTATTTTTATCACCATGCAGCGCTACTTTATTGAGGGCCTTATGGCCGGTGCGTTGAAGGGTTAGGGGAATGGGGCCTGGGGACAAGGGATTGGGGTGTCGCGCGGAACCCCAATCCCTTGTCCCCAGGCCCTAATCCCTATTCCCTAACCACCACAATTGCATTCGATTTCAGAACAGGATAAAATGAGAAGCGTTCCCCCAAAGGACGCTTCTTTTTTTGCCCAATAAACAATTCGTAAGTTTTAGAAGGAGAATCTAATATGAAGTTGCAAAGTCGTAATAACCGACGCGGGCTTCTGCTGCTTTCGATTGTGGCAGTTTTGGCCATGCTGGTAGGCGCCTGCGCGCCGGCGCCAGGTGGCGCGGCGCCAGCCGCCGACAGCGGCGCTGCCGCGGGCGGTGATGCTGCGGGCAGTCAGTTGGAGATCTTTTCGTGGTGGACATCCGGCGGTGAGGTCGAGGCGTTGAACGCGCTGTATGAGATTTACAGCGCTGAATATCCCGATGTGGAAATTGTCAACGCGGCGTTGGCGGGCGGCGCCGGCCAGGGCGGCAACATGAAGGCGCTGCTGGAAACCCGCATGATCGGCGGCGAGCCGCCAGATTCATTCCAGGTTCACTTGGGCCGCGAGCTGATCGATAGCCACGTGATTCCCGGCCGCATGGAAGAGCTGGATTTCCTCTATGAAGAAGAGGGGCTCAATGATATCTTCCCCAAAGATCTGATCGACATCGCCTCCTATGAGGGCCATCCTTACTCCGTGCCGGTCAACATCCATCGTTCTAACGTGTTGTGGTATCGCCCCTCCAAGCTGGAAGCCGCCGGCGTAACCGAGCCGCCCAAGACGTGGGATGAGTTCTTTGAGGTGGCTGAGAAGTTGAAGGAAGTGGGCATCCCGGCCATTGCTATTGCCGAGATCGAACCCAATTTCAGCGGCCATGTTTTTGAGACGATTCTGGTTTCAACCATGGGCGATGATTACCGCGGACTCTTTGACGGCTCCATTGGTTGGGATGACGAACGCGTAACGCAGGCGTTGGAGATTCTGAACAAGGCGTACGACTACGCCAATCCCGATTATCTGAGTACAAGCTGGGGCGACATCAACGACCGCTTTGTGGCGGATGACGGTCCGGCCATGATGGTCATGGGTGACTGGACCCACGGCGTGCTCAAGTCCAAGGGCTTCACCGATTACCATTGGGCGGCTTCGCCAGGCACCGACGGCACCTTCGTCGTGCTGTCCGACTCGTTCGGTCTGCCCAAGAATGCCCCGGATCGCGACAATGCGGTCAACTTCCTGCGCATTGTGGGCTCTAAAGCGGGCCAGGATGCCTTCAACCCGCCCAAGGGTTCCATCCCGGCGCGCACCGATGCCGACATGGCCGTTTATGATGAGTATCAGCACGAGGCCATGGCCGCTTTTGGCAGCAACAAGCTGATGCCCAGCATTCAGCACGGTGCGGCGGCCAAGCAGAGCTTTGTGCTCGACTATGCCATCGCCATCAACAACCTGGCCACCACGCGTGACGTTGCCTCGACCCAGCAGATGCTGGTGCAGGCCGCGGAGGATGCCGCTTTTGGCCAATAAGACACTGTCTGTGCAAGGGGAGGCCGGCCTGGCCGCCTCCCCCCGCATACACCCCAAGAAAGCCCCGTGGTGGCGCAGCGATATGGTGCTGGCCGTCCTGGTGCTCACGCCATCCATTTTGGCTGTGGCGCTCTTTATCTACAGCTTTATTGGCTGGACCTTTTATATTTCCACCGTGGCCTGGAACAGTCAGGTGGTGGATTACACCTTTGTGGGCTTGAAAAATTGGCAGCGGCTCTTTTCGGACAACCGCTTCTATATTGACCTGCGCAATTTGGTCTACTACGCAGCCGGCTTTATGAGCCAATGCATTATTTTCGGCTTTATTATTGCCGCGTTTTTGGATCAGAAAATCAAGGGCGAAGCGCTCTTTCGCACGATTGTGGTGCTGCCCTTTGCCGTCTCCGGCATTGTGACCGGTGTGGCCTGGCGCTGGCTCATGCAGCCCTCCACCGGGATTAATCTGCTGATTGCCGGGATGGGCTTTGAGTGGCAGCCGGTCTGGAATTCGCACCCCAAGTATGGCATGTTGGCCATTACCATTCCGGCGGCGTGGCAATTTACCGGCTACGTCATGGCGCTCTATCTGGCTGGCCTGCGCGGCATCCCCAATGAGCTGCGCGAAGCCGCCGCCATTGACGGCGCCGGCACGTACGCCATCTACCGCTACGTGATTATCCCGCTGCTCATGCCGGTCACCTTTACGGCCATTGTGCTCACCGGCATGAACTCGATTCGCGTCTTCGATCTGGTCTCGGCCATGAGCGGCAGCGGTCCCGGTTTTGCCACCGATACGCTGGCCTTCTACATGTTCCAATCCACTTTTGGCGCCTATCGCTATTCCTTGGGCGCGGCCATTGGTGCATTTATGATCATCCTTTCTGCATTTTTAATTGTGCCATACCTGCGCAGCATGCAGGGAGAAGTGGAGCGGTAATTATGCTGCAACAAGCTTGGAATCGTAGTGCAATTTATCTGGTGTTGGTCGCCTTTTGCGCGTTTTATTTGATGCCTTTTTACGTCATGGTCATCACCAGCCTGAAACCCTATGCAGACGTGAACGTAACGCGCATGTGGGAGCTGCCGCAGGGCATCTATCTGGAAAGTTTCACGGCGGCCTGGCAGGCGGTAGCGCCCAATTTCCAGAACAGCATGCTCATTACCGTGCCCGCCGCCCTCATTTCGTCATTCATTGGCTCGATCAACGGCTATATCTTTGCCAAGTGGCGCTTTCGCGGGGCCGATACGCTCTTTATTCTTTTTCTGGTGGGAATGTTTCTGCCCTATCAAGGCATTCTGATCCCGCTGGTGCTGACGCTAAAAGTGTTTGGGCTGTATGGCACGGTGGCTGGGCTGGTGATGGTCCACTGTATCTTTGGCATCCCCATTACGGCGCTGCTCTTCCGTGGCTACTATGCGGGCATTCCCAACGAGTTGCTGGATGCCGGGAAAATCGACGGCTGCGGCTTTTTGGCATTTACCGCTACATTCTGCTGCCCATTTCTATGCCGGCGTTCGCCGTTGTGCTGCTCTGGCAATTTACCACCATCTGGAACGACTATCTGGTCGGCCTGGTGGTGTTGAGCAACCCCTCGCGCGCCGGTGAATGTGGCTGTGCAGAACATCGCCGGCAGCTTTTCCGTCGAGTGGAACGTGCAAATGGCGGCCGCGCTGATCGCCGCGCTGCCCACGGTGGTGGTCTATCTGCTGCTGGGCAAGCTTTTCCTGCGCGGCCTGCTGGCGGGTTCGATTAAGGGGTAGCGCTTCTGTTTCGTGTTGGCCAATCCAAAGCTGATTGCTGACAAGGTGACAGGGTGACAAGGTGAATGATCTCACCTGTCGCCCTGTCACCTTGTCAATTAACACGCAAATTTATCGACAATCCTATTGCTCAAAAAGGAGAATATCATGAACAATATTCATATCGGGTGTGGGCAGATCACCTGGCGCGGCATGGATCCAGAACAAGCGCTAGCTGACATTGCGCAGGCGGGATACGAAGGCGCACCCGCTGGTCCGCGCGAGGGCAAAGCCACGGCAGATATTTTGGCGCAATATGCGCGGTACGGGCTAAAGCCGGCCCCCGGTTATCTAGGCGCCGACTTCTGGGACAAATCGCAAGAAGCGGCGATTTTGGACCGCGCACGCGCCCAGGCGGACTTTGGGCAAGCGGCTGGATTGACCGAACTGTACGTGGCAGCCGGCGGCTTCACCAACTACATCACCAAGCGCGGGTTGCACCGCATGGGCGTATCGGGCAATGTGCGCGCCGAGGACATGATGACCGACGCAGAGTTCGCACAGTTTGCCAAAGTGCTCAACCGGGTGGGCGAGATCACACTGGCCAAGGGTGTCAAAAGCTGCTTCCACAACCATGTGGGCAGCACCGTCGAAACCCGCGAAGAGATCGACCGCCTCTTCAGCATGGTGGATCGCAACGTGGTCTTTATGGGGCCGGACACCGGTCACCTGGCCTGGGCCGGCGCCGACGTGCTGCAATTCTGCCGCGACTACGCCGACAGCATCAAGACCATACACGTCAAAGATGTCAACAAAGCCGTCATGGACCAAGGCATTGCCGCCGAATGGGACTATCGCACCTTCTCCGACAAAGGCATCTGGACCGAAATGGGGCAGGGCTTTCTCGACTTCCCGGCCATTTTCCAGGTGCTGGAAGAGGCTGGCTTTGAGGGCTGGATCATTGTGGAGACCGACGTGACGCAATTGGCCACGCCACTAGAAAGCGCCATTGTGAGCCGCGACTATTTGCGGAAGGTGTTGGGGTAAGATGATGTTTCAGAAAGGAGCCCTCTCAAACGAGAGGGACCCTTTCTGCAATATGGCAACACGTTGTTATGCAGCTTTGGCAATTCCACGTCGGTTTGACAGTTTCGCTTGCCCTCCATTATGATGACATTTACTTCGATTCCACACTTTTAGCCTGTTAAATGTCACATGGCCAACTCCATTCAACTGACCGAAAAATATGAACGCAACGGCTGGCCGTCACTGACCCGTCCGGACCTGAAGCCGCCTGATGGCTGGTCGCTGTCGCTGATCACCGGCGTGAACCGGGTGCGCAACCACAGCCCCTCGCCCGCCGACGAACAGGTCGCCTTTATCTGGGATCGCGACGACCAGTCGGACATATATGTGCTCGATGTGGCGGGCGGCTGGCCGCAACGTTTGACGACCGAACGGCGCGTCACCCGCTACTACGCCGACGCCGCGCCCCAATGGTCGCCCGATGGCCGCTGGCTGGCTTTTGAAATGAACGACCACGTCTATGTGCTGGACGCACTGGGCGGTGTGCCGCGCCAGATCAGCGATTTTGGCGATGGCGCATCTACCCCCATGTGGCTGCCGGACAGCCACGGCCTGCTGATCAGCGTGGAGCGGGACAATCGCGTGCAGCTTCTGCTGACCGACCGCGAGGGAAGCTGGCCGCGCGGACTGGTGACCGGCGCTGGTGACGCCTGGGACCCACAGCCATCGCCCGATGGCCAACGCGCCCTCTTTGTGCGCCGCCCTTTTGACGATTTGAACCGGCTCGATATCTGCCTGGTTGAGCTGGAAAGCGGCCAGGTGCATGAAATTGCGCGCAGTCCCCAGCAGATCAACACGCAGCCGCGCTGGGCGCCCGACGGCCAGCGCATTGCCTTTTTGTCCCAACGCAGCGGCTACTTTGAAATCTGGCTCATCCATGCGGACGGCGGCGGGCTGCGTCAGTTGACCAATGTGGGCTATGACTTCGCCGAAATTGTGTGGGCGCCCGATGGCAGTCAGCTTGCGGCCACGCTCAATCGCGGCGGCTCGTTTGACCTGGTGCTGGTGGATGCGGGCAACGGCGCGCTCACCTATTTACGCAGCGGCGCCGGCGTCCACATGCAGCCGCACTGGTCACCCGAAGGCGCCTCGCTCACCTTTGAATATGAAAATCCGCAGCAGCCGCCCGACCTGTATCGCATGGATCTGGTCAAGGGGCACGTCATGCGGCTTACTTTTTCCAATTTGCCAGCGCTGGTGCGCCAGGAACTAATTACGCCGCAGCCCATCAGCTATCGGAGCTTTGACGGGCTGGAGATTCCGGCCTTTTTATACCGTCCGGTTCAGCCCAACGGCGCGGCGGTGGTCTATGTACATGGCGGTCCTTCATCGCAATATGTGTACGATTGGCACATTTTCATCCAATACCTGTTGGCCAAGGGCTACACTGTTTTGGCGCCCAATTACCGCGGCAGCACGGGCTACGGCGTCGAATTTGAGCACGCCAATTACGGCGACTGGGGCGGCGGTGATATGCAGGATTGTCTGCACGCCGCTCGCCATTTGCACACACTGGATTGGGTCGATAAGGCGCGCATTGCCATTTACGGCCCCAGCTATGGCGGCTATATGACCGTGTGCAGCCTGGCCCGCGACCCGGACTATCTCTTTGCCTGCGGGGTGGACGTTTTTGGCGATGCCAATCTGGTCAGCTCGTGGGCGCAGTGCAACCGCGATCTGCGCCTTTACAGCGAAATTTTCTTGGGGCATCCGGCGCAAAACTGGCAAACGTATCGCCAGGGCTCGCCCATCCATCAGGTGGAAAATATCCAAAAGCCCATGCTCATTCTGCACGGGCTGGAGGACACCGTAGTGCCGCCGCAAGCATCGGAGGAATTGGTCGAAGCGCTCAAGCGCCACGACAAACCTTTCGAATACAAAACGTACGCCGGCGAGCCGCACGGCTTCCTCAAACGCGCCAACGCGCTGGATGCCTTCACGCGCATTGAACAATTTTTAGATTGGCACTTGTTGCCGGGGGAAGGATTAGGGAGTAGGAAGTAGGAAGTAGAGAGAGGAGCGACACACCTGCCTACTCCTTACTCCCTAATCCCTACTCCCAACACCATGACAAACTGGACCATTTTGGGAATTCCCATTGACTCTAGCGGCAAGCGCACCGGCGTGGAGCGGATGCCGGCGGCGCTGCGGGCGGCCGGGCTGGCGGAACTGCTGGATGCGCAGGACCGCGGCGATCTGCCCGTGGCCATTGATGACCCGCAACGCGATCCCGCCACGGGCATGATTGGCTTTGGCGCCGTCTGCGCAGCCTCGGGCGCGATTCAAGCCGCAGTAACTGATATGTTGCGCGCGGGCGAACGCCCCCTCTTGATTGGCGGCTGCTGCACGCTGCTGATTGGCGTGGCGGCGGCGCTCAAAACACATTTTGGGCCCACTGGGCTGGCGTTCGTGGACGGACATCTCGATTTTTATGATGGCCATTCATCGCCCACTGGCGAAGCGGCCGACATGGAGCTGGCCATCCTCACCGGCCACGGGCCGGGCGGCTTGATCGATCTGGTCGGTGCACCGCCGCTGCTGGACCCGGCGCACATTGTGGCGCTGGGCTTCCGTGATGAGCGCAAGGCCATGCTGGATGGCGCGCCCGATCCCGGTGAACTGCTCCCGCAGATGGCGCGCTATAGCGTTTATGATGTGCGACGGGAAGGTTTTGTATCGCTGGGCTATGAGCTTGCCGAGCGCTTTGCTGATGACCCCGGTCGCTTCTGGCTGCATCTGGACCTGGACGTGCTGGATCAAGAGGTGATGTCGGCGGTCGATTATCCCATGCTGGAGGGGCTGGCTTGGGACGAGTTGGAAGCGCTGCTCCGTCCCCTGGCCCAATCGCCCGCCCTCATCGGCATGGACGTGACGATTTACAACCCGCTGCTCGATCCGGTCAACCAATATCCGCGGCAGATTAATATACTGTTGCAGTCGCTTTTGGGGTGAGGAGCGGGCCGCCAATTTGACCTGCGTCCCCTCCTGAAGTACGCTGCTATCGATGAGCATACACGCCCTTGAAACATCCCGCACCGCAGCGGCATTGACAACACCGCGCTCCCCGCGCCGCTTTGCGGCATCCGGCATCTGGCTACCGCTGGCCGTCTATCTGATCATAGCCACCGCCTATCTGCTGGCTGTGCCGCCGCTGGAAGGATTTGATGCGGTGGCCCACATGAACGCCATCAATTTCTACCGCACAGAGCGCCATTTCCCCCTGTTTGACCGCGCCACGGGCGATTTCTCGTATGAGCTGATCGCCCAACCGCCGCTCTATCACGTGCTGGGCGCGCTGGCCACGGCCTGGCTGCCCTATGACAACGCCGCCCAATATGTGCAGGAGAGCGCCAATCGCTACTTCCCCGAGCGCAGTCAGCATCAAAGTGTCATCCTGCCCCAGTTGCCGACCGCGGTCAGTCGGGCGCTGCTTGTGGCGCGGCTGGTTTCGCTGCTCGGCGGCGTGCTGACGGTGACGGCGACCTGGCTGTGGGTGCGCACGGTTTTGCCCGATCAAGCCTGGCTGCCGACGGCGGTGACCGCTGTGGTGGCGTTGAATCCGCTCTTTCTCTTTATCTCCACATCCATCACCAACGATGCCTGGGCCGCCGCCGGCACTGTGGTGGTGATCTGGCTAGTCACAGCCGCCGCCGCCCGAGAGAAGACCCCGTGGTATCATTGGCTCCTGGTCGGTGTGGTGACCGGGCTGGCTGTGCTCATCAAATATAGCGTGCCCATTGTGGCCGCGCCGGCGCTGCTGATTTTGCTCCAATATGGCCGCCAGCGTCCCATTGGTCGCTTTATGCAAATTGCGGCCATGCTCTTTGCAGGGGCCGTGCTGACGGCCGGCTTCTGGTATGGCCGCAGCATGTTGCTCTACGGCTCCCCCATTCCGCTGGCCGCCATGAGCGAAGCACTCATCGCGCTGCAAAGGCCGGTCTTGATGCCGCTGGCCCAGGTGTGGGCGATTCTGCCCTTTCTTTTTTATTCGTACTGGGGGCTTTTTGTGGCCATCTTTGCGCCCGAGCCCTTTCTGCGCACGGTGCAATGGATGGTGCTGCTGGCCGTGGTGGGGCTGCCCATTGGGCTATATCGAGCGTGGGGAACCGCGGTCGGCAAACTTATTTGGCTGGCGCTGCTCTGGTTTGGCCTCAATCTGCTCAGCATGATCAACTACATGCGCCTGATTTCCTATGGGGAACAGGCGCGCTTTCTATTGCCCGGCGCGCCCGCCCTTGGGTTGCTGATGGTATTGGGCTGGCAAGCGTGGCTGCCCAGCCGATATGCAAGCGGGCTGCGCGTGCTGGTGCTGCCCTTTTTCGTGCTGCTGGCGCTGTGGCCATGGCCCACTTTGCGCGCCGCTCATGCGCTGCCCAATGCTGTTCCGGCGGAAGCCGCCGCACGCCCGATCCATGCTACCTTCGAGGGCGGTGAAACTGTGATCGGCTACACGTTGCCGGCTGGCGCCGCGTTGGCGCCTGGCGCCCCATTGCCGCTCACGCTCTATTTGACCACTGCGCAGCCCATTGCGCAAGACCAGACGCTCTTTCTGCATTTAGTGGACGATCAGGACCGGCTGCTCTTTCAATTTGATGGTGTAACGTATGCGGGTCGTCATCCCACCCGGCAGTGGCGGCCCGGCGAGGTTTTTCGCGATGACTATGCGCTCCAATTGGCAGCGCCCGTGACCGCAGATACACTGGCCACATTAACGGTGGGCTTTTACGAAATTGGCGAACCCAATCAGCGTTTGCCCGTTTTTGACCATACGGGCGCTGAATTTGGGGATCGCCTGGTGTTGAGCAAGATCCGGGTGTTGGCCGCGCCGCCCCGGCTGATTACGACGCCCGTGCAGCCGCTGGCGCAATGGGCCGGCGGCATCGATTTGCTAAACGCTGCGATCGAGCCAGGCGACTCTGATCAGATAAAAATTGCGCTGTCGTGGCGGACGACGGCGCTGCTGGCCACCGATTACACGGTCTTTGTCCAGTTTCTCAATGCCGCCGGCGACGTGGTGGCCCAACGCGATGCGCCACCGCAGGCGGGACAGGCGCCCACATCCACCTGGTTGGTCAACGAGGAAATCGTGGACAATTATCAACTGGCCGCGCCCGCCTCGTGGGCCAGGCTCATCGTCGGATTCTATAACGCCCAAAATGGCGAACGGTTGCCGTTGGCCACTTTGCCCGCTCAAGATTATTTTGAACTGCAAGCCGTGCGTTAGAATATGAGTACACAACGGCGGAAGTAAAACAGTAGTTCAGTAGGGCAGTGAGACAGTGACTGGGGCAATCCTACTGAGTTACTGTTCTACTGAACTACTGAGTTTAAGGAGTCAAGCAATGGATGTCCCAACGCTAGAATCGACCCGCGTTTTGGTGCGCAAGCTGACCGACGACGATCTGCATGCCATTCATGCCGTTCTGTGCGCCGCCTTTGATGAGCCGGAGCTGGCACACGATCCGGCAGCGCTGGTCGAGCGCGCGCGCTGGTTACAGTGGACGGTGTTGGCATATGAACAGTTGGCCAAGCTGCATCAGCCGCCGTATGGTGAGCGCGCCATTGTGCTCAAAGCCACGGGCGAGCTGATTGGCGCCGTGGGCTATGTGCCGTGCTTGAATCAGTTTGGCCGCGCGCCCACCTGGCAGGGTCGCATTCCGCTCGCTGCCAATGTGCCCGAGTTTGGCATGTTTTGGGCCATTGCGCCGGCGCAGCAAGGGCATGGCTACGCCACCGAAGCCGCCCGTCTGCTGGTCGATTACGCGTTCAACGAGCTGCATCTGACGCGCATTGTGGCCACCACCGAATACGACAACGATGCCTCTATGAGCGTCATGCGCAAACTGGGCATGCGCATCGAGAAAAACCAGCACGACGAACCCTTCTGGTTTCAGGTCGTCGGCGTAATGGAAAACCCAACCCAATAACTCTGGAGTTTTTAAACCGCAGATTACGCAGATTTCACAGATTTTTACTCGTCAAGATGATGCGGTTACTAAAACCAATGGCGCAACTCGCGTACCAACCACCCCCTCAACCGGTACACGCAATACGCACCACGCAACACACTCAACAAACCGATCATCATCCACCCACAAAACCCCACAAACCAAGGAGCTTCCCCATGCCATACAAAGTAATTCAAGTCGGCACCGGCGGCCAGGGCCGCGCCTGGTGCGCCCGCTTTCTGCCGCCCAACATTGCCGACGGGCTCATCGAAGTTGTCGCCGCTGTGGACGTGAATGCCGACGCGCTGGCCAATGCGCAGGAGCATTTGGGGCTGCCGGCGGCGAAATGCTACACCGACATGCAGGCCGCCTTTGCCGAAAATCCGGCCGACTTCTGCACCATTGTGACGCCGCCCGCCTATCACGAATCGGTGGTCGATATGGCGCTGGCCCACGACATGCACATCCTCTCCGAAAAGCCCATTGCCGACACGCTCATCGGCGCCGTGCGCATTGCCGAAAAGGTGAAAGCCGCCGGCAAAAAGATGGGCGTCACCATGAGCCACCGCTTTGACCAGGACAAGACCACGCTGCGCCAGGAACTGCGCTCGGGCCGCAACGGCGCCATCGACTACTTGATCTGCCGCTTTACCTGCAACATGCGCAACTTTGGCGACTGGGGCGCTCACTTCCGCCACACCATGCAGGACGCGCTCATGATCGAAGGCTCGGTGCATCACCTGGACATTTTGGCCGACCTGGCCGGGGCCAAATGCGACACGATCTACGCGCAGACCTGGAACCCAAGCTGGGGCGAATATGGCGGCGATTCGCAGGGGCTGGTCACCATGCACTTTGAGAACGGCGTGCGCGCTTTTTATGAAGGCGCCAAAACCAACTCGGTCGGGCTCAACGGCTGGGCGCAGGAATATGTGCGCGCCGAGTGCCAAAACGCCACCTTAATCATGGACCGCCGCCGCGTTGAGCGCCACCCGTACGAGGGCGGGCGCATCTACAAGCGCGAGGGCGAAGGCATCGAGATTGCGCCGCTGGAGCAGCCCAAGTGGATGAACACCTGGCTGGTCGAGCAGTTCGTGCAGTGGCTGGACGGCGGCCCCAAAATGGAGACCAATATTGAGGACAATTTGCAGTCGGTGGCGCTTATCTTTGCCGCCATTGAGAGCAACCGGTCCGGCCAGCCGGTCAAGGTGCAGGAATTGCTGGCGGAGACGCGGGCGCAGGTGCTGGCGGCGGGAATTTGAGGAAAAGTTTCCGTGCGGCAGCCGCATATTGTCTGCTATAATTTCAGGCTCCTTGGGATCTCATGTGGTTGACAACCCCACCGCCGGTTAAAACCGGTGGCTGATATCAAACCGGCAAGCAGGTTTGCTTTGCAACGCCGAATTTATTCGGCGGTGTCAACCACATGAGATCGGTTGAACCTAATTTTATCAGTGTCTGAAAACTACATGTATAGAATAAGCTGCGAGCATAACCCACAATGACCGAACCAACCAAATCTACAATCTCCGAACCAATCTGGTGGCTGCCCACGCCGGATGAGACAATATTGGACGAGGATATCCGAGCCATGTTTGCCAAAGCGCGCGCCAACGTGGGCTTTCTGCCCAACGTGCTGGCCGCCTATGCCTTTCGCCCGGAGCGGCTGCGCCGCTGGATCAGACACTTCAACTCGATCATGTACGGCGAATCCGATCTGAGTGTGGCCGAGCGCGAGATGATCGGCGTGGCGGTTTCATCACAAAACCACTGCCTCTATTGTCTGATCGCCCACGGCGCTGAATTGCGGCGGCTGTTGGAAGACGAAGTGCTGGGCGACCGCATTGTTATGGACTATCGCCGCGCCGGGCTGGACGCGCGCACAACGGCCATGCTCGACTTCGCCGTCAAAATCACGGTCAATCCCGTCGAGTGCAGCCCGGCCGATCACGACGTGCTGCGCAGCCACGGCTTTTCCGACGAAGCCATCTTTGATATTTCCGAGACAGCCGCGCTCTTTAACTTCACCAACCGCATGGCCTCGGCGCTGGGCATGATGCCCAACCGCGTTTATCATCAAATCGGCCGCCAAGCCCAATAAGGAGAATCACTTATGCTCATCCGAACCACTGATTTGCCCGAAAGGGACCGCTACAAAATTCTTTCCGGCGCCGTGCTGCCGCGCCCCATTGCCTGGGTCAGCACCATCGATCAAGAGGGCGTGCCCAACCTGGCGCCCTTTTCCTTTTTCAACGTGGCCTGCTCTAACCCCATGACGCTCATGTTTTCGGTCAGCGCGGCGGATGCCAGCAAGCAGGGCGGCAAAAAGGATACGCTGGCCAACATAGAAGCCATCCCCGAATTTGTGGTGAACCTGACCAACGAAGAGACCGCCACGGCCATGAACCTGTCGGCCACGGTGCTGCCCCACGGCCAATCGGAATTTGCCTGGGCTGGCGTCACCCCCGCGCCCAGCCTGACCATTCGGGCGCCGCGCGTGGCCGAGGCGCCCGTAGCTTTTGAATGTACGTTGCAGCAAATTGTGACCATTGGCGCGGCCCACGAAGGTTCCTCGGTCATCTTTGGCGAAGTGCAGGGCGTCTATCTGGGCGATGACGTTTATGTGAACAGCTACATTCATTTGGACGCGCATAAGCCCATTGGGCGCTTGAGCGGTTCCGGCTATCTACGTGCGCGAACTCTTTGAGATGGACAGAGTGCCGCCACCCTGAGCATGGTGAGCACGATGCTCTCCCTGATTTGGCGCTTTAGCGCCAAATCTGACCCCTCTCCACAGGCGGGAGAGGGACGCGGCGCACTTCCGCAGAGCAGGGAGAGGCGATGCCTCCTAGTGAGGACGTATACCTTAAGATTTTGACCGTAGACATAAAGAAATCGGCATGATATAATTGCGCCATTGAGCTATCCCTAACATCCGCCATGAACCCTCCTCAAAAGCGAGGGGAATGCGCAAAAATGTTATTTTGGATGGGTCAAAAGGAAATGTATGGGTGCATTTGCGCCTGTGCGTCTACGCTTTACCCGGCTGACTGCAAACATTGCCGTCCAGCCCTATGCCTTCGTCACCTTTGCTGATAGCCAGCCATCATATTTTTCTGCTCTCCACTCTTGCAGCACCTTTTGCACTCCCGCTTTGTCACTCCGCCACGCTTTGCCGTTTAGACGGTTGCCGCCACACCCGACCCCCGCCGCTATTTCGCGTTGAATAATGCCACTTGGCTCTATATACGCGGCTGGCATAGTTGAAAGGATTTTAGTCCAGTAGTCGATTTTCCTCTATGACAGAGCCCGCTATAAAAGCCATGTGGTATCGACCATGTTCCTTATTATAGTTGCGGTGTACTGAAGCATATAGGAAACAGAGAAATGGGTACAAACTCTCGCGCCTGAATAAAGTGTTTTGCATTGTGGGTTTACTCGGTCTGCTGGTGGGGACACATGCCAATGCGTTTGCACAGGATGGACAGAACCACATTTATCTGCCTGTAGTGGTTGGCCTAATGCTGCGCAAGAGCAAGTTGTGCAGGCGGCCAGCGCTCCCAATCAATCTACGCGCTGGTAAGCAGCGGCGGCGTCACCGCCATCCGCAGCGGGGCCACGGGCAGCGATGCGCTGCAACAGCCGGAGCTGCGCCCCGGTTCGGATGAAGATGAGGGCGCCGGCAGCTTTAATCGGCCGCGGCCCGGTTTTAAAAATGGTAAATTCCCCAAAAAACCGCTGGATGCCCCCACAGTGGCGTCAAGTCCGGTGGCACGGCCAATGGCGAGCTGGCCATGAGTTTTAACGGGCTGAATCACCGCGATCAGCGCCGGCCAATGGTGGCAATCAGCCTCCGTTGGAACCGCCGGATCAGGCGCTGTGCGTAGGCAACGGCTATACCCTCGAGGCGGTCAACAGCGTGTTACGCGTGTACGATTCCGCCAGCGGCGCGCCACTGTCCGGCGTGCAGGATATTAATACCTTTTTTGGCTATCCTGCCGCCATCAACCGCACTACTTTCGAGTTTGGGCCAAATGTAATTGACCCTGTTTGCTACTATGATCCCGATCACCAGCGCTTCATCGTGGTGATTACAACGCTGGATTCGGACCTGGGCGGCAACTTTGCCGGGCGCAATACGATTGACATCGCCGTCTCCAATTCGGGCGATCCCACCGGGGCATGGACAATATATTACATACCTGCCCACAATGACGGTACGGAAAATACGCCCAATCATGGCTGCACGTTGGACGGCGCCAACCCTGGCCCCTGTTTTCAGGACTATCCCTATATTGCGCCGACAAATATGGCGTATATGTGACGACCAATGAGTACGATCTCTTTGGCCCGTCGTATAGCGCCGCCCAGATATTTGCCTTTTCCAAGGCGCAGTTGGCCGCCCATCCCGCTGCGATTTCGGTCACGCTGGTCGAGAATCTGAACGTAGACGGTTCGCCTGGGTTTACGGTTTGGCCGGCCACATCGCCGGCGGGTGAATACTCAAATGAGAAGAACGGCACCGAATATCTCCTCAGCACCATCGCTGGTGATGGTTCGGAAACCGGCAATCCCACCGGAACGGCGCGCGGCGTATTGGGCTGTGGGCGCTGACCAATACCCGTTCTCTCGATTCAGCATCGCCCTCCTTGGGCGTTACCAGCCGTCTGATCAATAGTCAAACCTATGTGTTCCCGCCCAAAGCCGAGCAAAAGCCCGGCAACATTCCGCAGGGCGACTGCATTAATGATACCGGGTCGCCCACCATATTTGGCCCCGGCTGCTGGCAGCTCTTCTTTGTGAATGAACCCGCACACGATGAAGTTGAGTCGCACCTGGATGCCGGCGACAGGCGTATGCAGCAGACCTGGTATGTCAACGGCATGTTGTGGGGCCGCCAGCACAGCCGTGTGGGTGGGTGGTGAATTGAAGGCCGGCATTGCCTGGTTTGCCGTCAGCCCGAAGATCAACGGCGCCGGCAAGGTCGAGGGGCAGGTCAAAAAGCAGGGCTATATTGCCCTGGCCAACAACAATCTCACCTATCCGGCGTTGGCCATTGCACCCAACGGCAAAGGCGTCATCGCCTTTACCATTGTGGGCGAAGAGTACTATCCTAGCGCCGGTTATGTCACCATCGATGAAAGCGGCCGGCCTGATTCACGTAGCCTGCGGCTGGCGCAGGACCATCCGATGGCTTTACAAGCTACAAAGCCTTTGTGGGCAACCCCCAAGCACGCTGGGAGACTACGGCGTGCCGTCACCGATGGCAACGCCATCTGGATTGCGTCGGAGTATATTGCCTAGACATGCACCTACGCGCAATACTATATCAATCCGCCTAATTTGGTGGCTTTGGCAGTTGTGGCGGCACGCGTACCTCATTGGCCAACTGGGCCACGCGCGTAAGTAAGGTCACGCCATAGGATGGCCGCGGTGGCTCTAGCGGCCAATGTGCAAGTTCAAAAGTTACTAATCAGGAAAGCGCTATAGATAACAGAAAAACGTTGTCTGTACTATGATTCGTATGATTTTATGAGTGCTATGATTACGTGTTGTGTACATCATCCAGTTTCAAACCCTTCTCTCCCACAACACGTAATCATAGCCCATCACCTAATCATTCAAATCACAGTTTAGACGCCAATTTCGCCAAGTATCAGAATCTTTCGCTTGCAAAGCCTGAATGGTAACCCATAATTTATACAAAGGAGCGGCATTTGTGTGGATGGCCGCTCCTTTCTTTTGCCAGGTGTTGTATAATGAGGAGACTAAACTCAACCCATAAAACAGAAAGAAGCAAAATGACATCTCAATCCACCAATCGCCCCCTCCTCATTTCGGTCATGCAGTACGAAGACTGCCTCAAAAGCGGCGCTGCCACTGTCTTTGACGTCATCGAAACCGCCCACCGGCTGGGCGCAGACGGCGTCGAGCTGCGCCGCGAAACCTGGCCCCATTGGCAATCAGAACTAAGCGCGGCCCGCGACTGCATTGCGGAACTGGGACTGCTTGTCGCCTACGCCACCCACGTAACGCTCTTCCCCAGCGCCCGATGGCCAGCAGACGCTGCTCCAAGATATTGACGCCGCCGCCGCTCTGGGCTCGCCAATCCTGCGCGCCTTCCAAGGCCCGGCGCCCAGAACGTGACGATGCACTGGAATGGCAAGCCGCCCAAGCCGCCGTCGAACACGCGGCGGCGCAAGGAATTGTGATTGCGTTGGAAAATTATGTGGGATGCCCGGCGGCAAGCTGGCGGAAATTCAGCGGGTGCTGATCACAAATTCAGTCGCCGGCATTGGGGACCAATATCGACATCGGCAACTATGCTCAGCACAACCAGGATGTGGTGGAAGCCATCCACACCATCGGTAGCTGCGCCGTCTATGCGCATCTCAAAGACAAAGCGGCGTCGCCGGCGAACCCCCATCCCGCTGGGCGACGGCATCCTGCCCCTGCGCGACATCCTGCACGCGCTGGACCAGCTCCCGCAGCGACTGCTCTACTGCTTCGAATTCCGCGGCGGCGATGACCCGGAGGCGGGGATTGGGCGGAGTTTGGCGTATTTACGGAATGCATGAAGGGGGGTGAGGCAAAGGGGGAAGGGAGAGGGGCGGTGAAAGGGGGCATTGTCACCCTTTCACCCTTCCCCTCTTCTAGCTCTTCTGCGGTCGAATGCGCGGCAACCAATACGTGTTGCGCGGATTCGGCATCTCTTCCACCGGCACTTCGATGAGGGTGGGGCCGTTGTGGGCGAAGGCAGTGCGGAGGGCATCGCAGTTCGTCTGGGCCGTTGGCGCGCAGCCCCTGCATGTCGAACGCTTCGGCTAGTTTGACAAAGTCGGGGTTTTTTAAGTCGCTGGCAATCAGCCGCTCGCCGTGGTCATAGCGCTGCATCCGGCGCACGTTGCCGTAAGCGCCGTCGTTAAAGACCACGCTCACCGTGTTGATCTTGTGCTGCGGCGGTGGCCAATTCTGCATGTTGAACATAAAGCCGCCGTCGCCCGAAATCGAGAGCACCGGCTTGTCTGGGTTGGCCACTTTGGCGCCCAGCGCGGCGGCAAAGCCCCAGCCCAATGTGCCTTGATAACCCGCCGACAAATAGGTGCGGTTTGTAAACCGAAAAGCCACCCGGCTCACGTAGCCCACCTGCGTCAGATCATCCACATAAATGCCGTCCTCCGGCAGTTCCTCGCCCGCAGCGCGAATAAAGGACATCTGCGGCTCAATGGCCGTCATCAGCTCATCAATCGAAGCGTGCAGCGCCGCCATCTCCTCTTGCGCGATGGGCGCTGGCGGTTGTGTTTCTCCACCGCAGGCAGCAGTTGCGGCAGCACATCCTGGCTGCGCGCCACTGGTGCGGCTCAGCGCTGGCTGCCGGGTAGCGGTTGAGCTCCTCTTGATCCACTTCCTCACGCGGATAATCTTCAGCTCATCATCGGTCCCCACGTGATCTGCGGGTTTTGCAGCCGGGTGCCGATGGCCAGCACCACATCCGCCTTTCCACAGCCGATGACCGGCCGTGGTGCGCACGGCCAGATAGTGGCGGCTGTCCAGAATGCTGCCGCTGCGCGACGAGACCACCGGCGCTTGCAATGTTTCGGCCAGTTGCTGCACGCAGGGTGCGGCCTCGATGGCGCTGCTGCCTACGAATATGAGCGGATTCTGTGCGTTGCCCAGCAGTTTGGCGGCTGCCTCAATGGCCCGGGGTCCACCAGCGGATGGCGAATATCGTGCTCCACTACCGCCAAGTCTACTGCGGCTTTGGCCGCCAATACGTCCATGGGCGCTTCCAGCCCCACGGTCGCGGTCGGCCTCGACTGCATCTGGCGGAAGGCTTCGGAAACCAAGATGGGGGCGTCAGCGGGCGTGGTCAGCCGGGCCGCCCACTTGGTCAAGGTCTGCATAATGGTGGACTGATCGGGAATTTCGTGCAGCATCCCAATGCCCTTGCCGATGTTGGCCGACGGAATCTGGCCGGTGAGGCAAAGAACTTTGGCATTGTTGCTGTAGGCCGTGGCCAAAGCCGCGCACGCATTGAGAAAGCCCGGCCCCGGCACCACGCTAAAGGCGCCCACCTGCCCGTGGAGAGCGCATAGCCCAGCGCCATATAGGCCGCGCCCTGCTCGTGCCGCGGTGGATGACGCGGATAGCCCTGCCGGCGTCAAAGAGCGTTGTAGAGATGGTCGTTTTGCACGCCGGGCAGCCCAAAGAGCGTGTCGACGCCGTGGGCAATGAGCGATTGGACGATGGCCTCGCCGCCGGTTACTTTTGGCATAGTTGCTCCATTTCTTGTTTATGGGTTCTTTCTGTATTGGCTTTCGGCATAGCATAACCCAAGGCCAGGAGCGGATGCAAATAGGCGGGCTGAAAACAATGGCGCTTATCCTGCGCGCCAGGCGAACAGCAATATGCAGCCCAATACAATGCGATACCAAGCGAAGACGGTGAACGAATTGTGCGACACATAGGCGAGCAACCGCCGAATCACAATAATCGCCACTACAAAGGAAACGACCAGCCCCACCGAAAAGGTGAGCCAATCGTTTGGCGTCAACAGCATGTAAACATTTTTGAGCTTGAGGAGTGACGCCCCAATCAGCACCGGAATCGCCAAGAAAAAGGAGAATTCGGTGGCGGCTAAGCGCGATAATCCCAATATCAAGGCGCCCATAATCGTGGCGCGATCCGGATATGCCGGGGAAAAGGATGGCCAATATTTGGAACAGCCCCACCCCCACTGCTATGCGGATAGGGATTTCATCGATGGTGGCAAATGAGGCTCTAGTATCTCTGCGCTCGATTAATAATATAGCGACGCCGCCCAAGACCAGCGCCAGCGCCACCGGCCACGGTTTGAATAAATGCGCTTCGATCCATTTTTCAGTGGGCAACCCCACCACCACCGCCGGAATGGTGGCAATTAGGATGTTGAGAATTAGGCGACGGGCTGCCGCATCGTGCGGCCAACTGATGGCCACTGTGAAAAGCTTGGTGCGGTATAGCCAGACCACGGCGAGTATGGCGCCAAGCTGGATAAAGATGGCAAATGCATTGGCTTTTTCACCGGTAAAGCCGAGCCAGTTTTGGACGAGGATGAGATGTCCAGTAGAGGAGACGGGAATAAATTCTGTGGCGTCTTCGACTATGCCTAAAATGAGCGCCTGCAACAACGACCAAATATCCATATTGTGATTAATTTCTTGTGTGATTATAAAAATGCAAAATAGCTCATAAACAACAAATTACACAGATTTTGTTATTTCTGGAGGCGAAATCTGTAAAATCTGTGTAATCTGCGGGTAAAAAACGAGATATATTCTACATCAACTTTCTGCGGTTTGTGTTAACAGCGTCTTAATTCTCCGCTACGCCCACTAAATAGATTTTCGTATTCGCACGTGTTGGCGTGCGTTCAATTGTGCGGGCGTGGTGGATTGGCCCAATGGCCGCGCGCCCGCACCACTAACGATCACACCTTCCGTGTTCCAGCGCAATTCGGGGTCGCTCCACACCTCGGCGGCACAGTAGCGCAGCGTCAGGCCGCAGCGGCGGCGGCCGAATGGTTGGCTGCCGACCCGTGCAGCAGCAGATCGCTGTGCGGCGAAATTTCACCCGCCTTTAGCTCCACGTTGACCGGTTCGCCAAAGTTTTCAGCGCCATCGACAGTCTGATTCAGCACATTGTTCTCATCGTTCTCGCTGAGCCGGTAGGTTAGGTGGCCATAATGATGCGAGCCGGGGACAAAGCGCATACAGGCATTTTCCACATCGGCGTCGTCGATGGCCAGCCAGACGGTGACGGTCTTCGACGGCGTCAGCGGCCAAAAGCTGGCGTCTTGATGCCAGGAAACCTGCTTGCCGTCGTGGGGCATTTTGCAGAAAAAATGCGTTTCCCAGCCCACTGCATTTTGTCCGAGCAGATCGGTCACGTAGGCCACAATGCGCGGATGATTCAGCAGATCATAGACCGGGCCATATTTGAGGTGCGCCGAGATAATGGAGTAGCTGTCTACGCCGCTGGCCAGCGTCTGCGCCAGAATTTGGTCAAAATAGGCGTGATTTTATCAATCTCAGCTGCGTCAAAAATACGAAACGGTTTGAGGTAGCCTTCACGATTGTAAAATTCGACCTGCTCAGCGGTGAGCATCTGCAAATCTGTATTGGTGCTGGGGTGAAAGCGCAGATCGCGGGCCAGCGTTTTGAGCTTTTCCGGGCTAGGGAGAATTTTGAAATCGTTTTGATTCCACATAGTCGTGGCGGGTTGCATGGGTTTCTCCTTCAAAGATGGAATAGGAGTATGAGTTAGGCAGGAATAGGTTCCGTTTCTCCTGAGATGGTACGCATGTATCTGCCCAAAAGTTACGTCGTTTATTCGTAGGTCACTCTGCAGAGTGACATGCTTCGGAGAACTCCCGACGTCACTCTGCAAGAGTGACCACAAGGACGCCCCTTTATTTCTACGCAATTGTACTCTGAATACGCATCATCGTCAATCATTATGGTAAAGGAACGGGCTGCGCATCCTCGGTGGTGATCATCCAATCGGCCAGCCGCAGCCGCAGATCGGCCACGGTGAGCGCATGGGCCGGCTCATCGATGACATTGGTCAACTCCCACGGATCGGCGCGCAGGTCATATAGCTCATCCTTGTCGCCCATGGGGTCGTGCACATATTTCCAATCGGCGGCGCACCATTTTGCGCCGACCGGCCTCGCGGTGGCGCAGCGACTGGATCAGCGTTTACGCCCCACGGCTGCGGCAACGCCTCCAGATCGGCTTGTGTAAAGGGCGGTTGCCGGCGCCCATATTCAGAAAATGTGGCCTCGCGCAGCCGCATCGGTCACGGTGGGCAGCGGCTGACCGTGCATGGAACGCGGAATCGGCAGCCCTTGCAGCGTGAGCAGCGTGGGCATCACGTCGACCAGGTTGACCATGCTCTCATCGATAAACCCGGCCGGAATTTGCCCCGGCCACGCAAACGACCAGCGGCACGCGCCAAGCAGTCGTAAAAGGCGCCGCCCTTGCACTGCATGGCGTGTTCGCCCATCATGTCGCCGTGATCTGAGCAGAAGACCACGATGGTCTCTTCGCGTAGCCCTAGCCGCTCTAGCGCATCCAAGATCTGTCCCAGCGCGCCGTCGATAAAGCGCACCATACCATAATAGACCGCCATCAGGCCGTACAGGTCGTTCAGGTCGTCATTGCGCAGGCCCAGCATTTCATACAGAATACGGTTGAGGCGTACGCGGCCGTCGCTAAATTCGTCCGCGCGCCAGGGCGGCAGCTCAATTTTATCCGGTGGAAAGAGCGTTGCGTATTGTTCGGGACAGACCCACGGCTCGTGCGGATCGGGGATGGAGAGCCACAGAGCAAAAGGCTGGTCGGCGCGGCTTTGGCAGTGCTGCTCCAAAAAGCGCACGGTTTGACCGGCTGCCAGCCCGGTCCCATAATCTTCCAGCGGAAAGTTGGAGGCAGCGTACGCAAAGCGCGGATTCTGCGGCGTCATGGTGCGGCGCAACTCGTGGGCGGCGTGGACTCCCTCCAATGGTCGGAACCAATTCATGCTGCGCGTTAGGATCAGCCGGCAATCCCCCGTGCGAAATTTCGCACCAAGTGTCGAAAAGCGCTAGATCATCCGGCTGGGCAAAGCAGTGGTTTTTACCAATCAGCCCCACGTGATAGCCGACCTCTTGCCAGATGCGGGCGGCGTGCGTTGCACCCGCTGGCATGGGCGTCTCGTTGCGCCGTCCCCTGTGCGAGTGGGGCCATTGGCCGGTCCAAAAGGAGATGCGGGCGGGCATACAGAGCGGGTGTGGCGTGAAGGCGTGGCGGAAGAGTACGCCGCTCGCGGCCAGCCGCGCCAGATGGGGCGTTTGGCAGAAGGGGCTGCCATACAGGTGGCTGCTGAGAGCCTTCTGCTGGTCGGTCATGATGACGAGGATGTTGGGTCGTTGCGTCATGGTGGATGGCGGTTGGAATGGGTATTGCAATACAATTCTGTGATGATACCATACGGACCTGCTATGTCCAACCATGTCACTCTGTCGGGGAGGCCTACGCATGTCCAAACACCAAATGGATTCTGTATTCGGAAACATTGTAAGTTTGTCGTAAGTAAAATGTATGATAGACTACTGCTCCCCACGTTGCCTGTACCATTTATGGTCGCTATACTTTCGTCCACTATACGCTATTTTGAACGAAAGCCGACAACACAATAGCGCATCAGTTACTTCAGTTACAATGTCGTTAAGTTAAGCAAAATCTCGTCAAAGCAACCAGTTTTCCAGTGCTCAGTTTTCAGCGTGTTTCGAGACTGACTACTGAAAACTGGGGACTGATAACTGGGGACTGATAACTGGGGACTGAAAACTGCTAACTTAATGACATTGAATTCAGTTATACACAGGAATTATTGCAGTATGATAGACCAACATGACTCTGTAAATATCTGGCGCGAACTGGGCGCGCGACGTTATGACAAATCGGATTTGCCAACGTGGTATGCCCGCTGTTTGCCGATGCTTGATGAGGAATTGCGCCACATGTCCGATGATGTGCGCGCCCGCCTGGCCACGTACATTCTGCGCTATGTGTCACCGATTTCCACCAAGCGCCTCTTTCGTTCGGGCAATTTGTCCAAAATTTTGCTGCGCGGGCCGCAAAAAAATGTGGCCGTGCTGGTGACCGACGTGCGCGATTTTGTCCATGCCGTACGCGCCGCCGAACTGGCGCACGGCAAGCTCGAGATCATGGAAAAGCTGCTGGAGCGCTTTTATGCCCGCGTGGCCCAACTCATCTTTGAGCATGAGGGCATTGTGGGCGAGTTTGCCGGCGACCGCGTGCTGGGCGCCTTTGGCCTGCTGGATGATGCCGTGCCGGCCTACACGCGGGCGCTCGACTGCGGCGTGCAGATTTTGCGCCAAAACGAGCAGCTGATCAACCTGTGGAATCACGAACTGCAAGATGTGCCGCCCTTTCAGGTGGGCATTGGCGTGGCCTATGGCAGCGATCTGTGGATTGGCGACATCGGCTCGGTGTGGCGGCGCGAAATGTTTTTGCTGGGCACAACCGTGCATCTGGCCGCCCGCTGCGAAGATCTGCTGCACGAGGATGCAGTGGAAGCCATGCCCGGCTTTGATCTGATCGCCACTGAAAATATTCGCGAATATGTTGGCAACCGCGCCACTTGGCACGCGTTGCCCAATACAAACATCCGCGGCATTGGCTGCATGAATGTCTACAAGCTGAAAACGCTGCAGCCCGGTCTGGACAAAGAGCCCATCCGCGCCGAAGACCTGCGCGTGACCATGGCCGTGGCCGAACACATCAACAGCACGGTGGCCCGCCACGAAATTGCCTCGCACCAGCGCAAGCTGCGCGAGATCAACGAAACCATCATTGCCGCCCGCAGCGTTAACGATCTGCTGCCGCGGCTGCTCAGCGCCATCCAGACCACGCTGGCTGCCCGGCAAGTCTCCGTCTACTTTTATGAGCCTGCCTCCAACGATCTGATTCTCCAATATGTGGCGCCCGATGAGCCGGAGCTGAAAAAGGCGCTGGTCAATTCGCGCATCAAGTTGGGCAGCCGCATTATTGGCATTGTGGCGCAGAACAAAAAGAGCGAGGTGATTACAGATGCGCTCTACGATGCCCGCTTCAAATATGATTTTGACATGCAGACCGGTTTTACCAGCCGCTCCATGCTGTGCGCGCCGCTGCTCTCGACCAATGGCGAGTTGCTGGGGGCGTTGCAAGTGCTCGATTCGGAGTCGCACCGCTGGGATGAAAAGCATCTGGATTCGCTGACCTCCATTGCGTCCGCCGCCAGCATTGCCATTGAAAATGCCCAAAGCATTGCCGATTTGCAAGTGGTCAATGTCAATCTGCAACAGCGGCAGCGGCAGCTCGAAGCCTCCAGCCGCATGAACGCCACTTCCAGCACGCTGTTGGCCGTCCACAACGAACTGCGTGGCTCACTAGACGCCATTCATGCCATTGCCCACGAAATTTCTAGCGGTGACGTGGTGCATCGCAGCGAATTGCTGGTCAGTGCACAAAAACTGGTTGATGAAGTGACGCGCATTGAGCAACGGCTGGCCCAAACGACGACCAAATTGCAGCAGCGTGAACGGGGGCGCACCGATTTGCGCACCGCCCTGGACGCGGCGCGCAACCGTTTGGCAAACCAGCCACTCCGCTTGACCGAAGGTTATTCGTTGAGCATGAACGTGCGCGATATGACCGTGGTGGGCGACCAAGAGCATCTGACCGACATCTTTGGTAAACTGTTGGCCCAGGCTATCTGTGCGCTACATGAGCACGCGGCCGCCCCATCCACCGACTGCCCTTGTGAAAGTGAAATCTGCGTTGAATCGACGCTGGAGGACGAGGTGCAGCCACAGATGGCGCGCATCGTCATTTCGTGTAGTGGAGATGCGCGTAAGGAGGCAGCAGCCCATCGCGCCGCTTTATTCGCTGTAAATGGTGTAGCCGATCACCGGCGCGGCGGCGATGTTGCCTACCGCTATCTGGAAGAATTGGGCGGCACACTCACCACTGAAAATTACAACGGATGTGGTACGATCCTCCTCGTGCGGCTGCCCATTGCTGAGGGGTATGAGGTGGATGACAGGGTGACACGGTGACCGGATGACCCGGTGACTGAGCTTGTCGAAGTCATCGTGTCACCCTGTCACCGTGTCCTCTTCTCGCGCCGGTCAACGGGCAGACCAGCGGTGCAGATGCGTTGAATCGCAATGAGTTGATAGAACGCACGGTAGCGAATGCTCAATCCGCTAGACCCACACTTTGGGCAGTCTTGCGCGCAAATACCGGCCGCGACTGATGATACTCAATGGGCTGCACCACTCGGTTGACCAAGGCTTTGGTGTTGGCTGCACCCAGCTCTTTAAACAGGAACGCAAAGAACTCCTGTAAATCGTGCATAATTGGCCCATACACATCAGCGGGCAGGCTCCACAGTTCGGCTTTGAACGGACCAGCCGCGTTTTTACGCGCCTTGGCATAAAACTGGGTGATGGTATCGCCCGCTTTGCGCTCGTGGGCATGATGCTTGTCCAGATGGGCGTGGATTTCCTGCATGAGATCGGCGGGGAAGCGCGGATGGTCAAAGACCAGGTTGACAAAGCCAGCGGCCAGATGAATCTCTAGCGTCTGCGTTTTGGGGAAATTATGGAACACCTCGCGCGGCAGCGTGCTGGCCCCGTGCTGCACCGCGCCGCCGCCGCCCAATTCACGCGTGCGTGCGCCTAATGTGTCCAGCAGCGCAAAATCGACCGTCACGTCGCCAATGGAGCCGTCGGCCATGATGACGCCGCCGTGGGTGGTGCCGGTAGCCACGCTTACTTTGCTCAGACCGGTGTAATCGCCATATTGGGCCAGCGCGCGCCTGTAATTCAGCATGTAGGCATCCAGCTCCTCCACCGTTGAATTGGCCAGCCCCACCTCGCCAATTTCGCCGCCCAGGCTGATGGTGACGCCTGCCGGTTCCAGCTTGCGTACAAAGTCGGTCAGCTCGGCTGAATGTTGATAGTTGAGCCGCTGCTGTTCATTTACATCCGGCGGCTCCAGCGTGACCAGAGTGCTGGTGTCAATGTCAATATTCCAGAAGCCGTGGGGAATCGCCCGTGTGATCAGATCTTTGACCTCCTGAATGGCCGCTTGCGGGTCGGCGGCATACTTTTTGTGGCTCACCTGGAAGTGATCGCCCTGAATAAAGAGCGGCCCAGTGTAGCCTTCGCGAATGGCGGCGGCAATTACGCAGGCGGCATATTCATCCGGCTCCTGCATGGCAAAGACCATTTCGCTGCGCGCCAACTCAAAAATCAGCGCACCGGCGTCGAGCTGGTTGGCGGCGCGCAAGGCGGCCCGCATCATGTCATAGCTCATCATGCGCAAGTTCATGGCGGGCACGGTCACGTTGGTATATTCGCCGCGGGCGCGCGCCATATATAGATCGTGAATGCTGGCCGGACGCGCGCCCATCTGCTGGCCGATCTCCCAGATCAGCCATTTGGCCTGGGCGCGCACGTCGCGGCCGCCAAAGACGGCGTCGCGAATCAACACGTCGATCAGTTCATTGCGCACGCGCGCGGCGTCCACCACCGCCACCTGGGCGTCGGTCACGGTCACCGCACCGTGCAGGGCGACGTTGAGTTCATAAAGGGATTCGTGAATCATGGTTCTTCTTTCTGTTGAATGAAATTGGGGGAATATTGCTGTATTGCTTATTGCTGTATTGCTTATTGCTGTATTGCTTATTGCTGTATTGACGTAACAACGCGGCGCCAACCCCAAAGCAATACAGCAATATAGCAATACAGCAACACATTGCTTGCGATGTTGCGTATCTACTTTTTGAACGGTATGATGATTGTACTTTTGACAACCCCCATTGGCAAGAAAACGAGGAGCACTCAATGAAGTATCCACACCGCAGCCAGTTCACCATTCTGTTCAGATTGCCCACACTCCTGACCGCGCTCATCATTGTCAGCGCGTGCAGCATCAGCACACCCGAGCCGTCACCCGTCGCCGTGCCCACGCTGGCGCCGCGCGTTACATTTGCCCTGGCCGGTAATCTGGGCAGCCAGCCCACGGTCATCACCATTCCAACGGCCACCGTAGCGCCCACCGACACCCTCATCCCGACCGCAACGACGGCGCCCACCGATACCGCCATCCCGACCGACACTTCCACAGCCACCCCGGAACCGGCCGCGGCGGCGGACACAGAAACGCGTGACTCGGCTGTGGTCAGCGATACGCAAACGCTGAGCGCAACAGCGAGTATCAGTGAGACCACGGCGGTCACGGCAACTGATGCCGTTTCGACGACCGCGGCTGTTACTGAATCAACGGTCATCACCGAAAGTGCGCCGATGACCAACACCGCCACCGTAACCGCCACCTCTGCGGTTACGGCAACGACCGCGGCATCCGCAACCGAGCCACGCGTCTTCTTCCGCCAGCCCACCAACAACGCCACCGTCCCCTTGACCGCGACGGTGATCATGAGCGCCACGGGTCTGACCATTGCACCCGCCGGCGAACCGATGGATGGTGTGGGCCATTTTCATATTCTGGTCGATAGCGATTTTATTGAACCTGGCGCTGTGATTCCCAAAGATGAGCAGCATTTGCACTTCGGCGACGGCGCCACCGTTGCCGAGATTGGCCTGCCGGCCGGTTCGCATACGCTGCGGCTGCAATTTGCCGACGGCGCCCACACCGCGCTGGCTGGCGACCAATATCGCGACGAAATTGTGGTGGGCGCCGTGGATGGCGCGCCTGCACAAGCGGTCCATTTTGTGATGCCGCGCGACGGAGCCGTGACGCCGCCACAGGTGGCGGTGGTGATGGCGGCGGCGGGCCTCGTTGTAGAGCCAGCCGGAGTCGTGGCGGAAGGCGCCGGCCATTTTCATATTCTCGTCGATACCGATTTCATCGAACCGGGCGCTGTGATTCCTAAAGACGACCAACATCTGCATTTTGGCAGCGGCCAACTGACTACCACGCTGGAATTGGCGTCGGGCGAGCACACGCTGCGTCTCCAGTTGGCCGATGGCGCGCACACCGCGCTTGACGGCGATCAATATCGCGATACGATTCACGTCAATGTGGTGGATGGCGCACCCGCCCGCCAGGTGCGTTTTGCAGCGCCGCTCGATGGGGACGCGGTGTCGTCGCCGGTGGCTGTGGAAATGACGGCCGCCGGGCTGATTGTAGAACCGGCGGGCGGGGTGCTGCGGGCGGCAGACGCACCCTACCCAGGCGGCCACATGCACATTCTGGTCGATGCGGACTTTGTGCCGCCAGGCGAGGTGATCCCCAAGGACGAGCAGCATCTGCATTTTGGCGCCGGCCAGTTGCAAACTGAGCTGGAACTCACCCCCGGCGCCCACATTTTGCGGCTGCAAATGGCCAACGGCGCCCACATCGCGCTGGAGGGGGCGCAGTATCGGGATGAGATTTCGATTACGGTAGGGGAGTAGAGGAGTGGAGGAGTAGATGAGTAGGAGTGACAAGATGACAAGGTGACAAGATGACTTCGACAGAATCGGTCACCTTGTCATCTTGTCATCCGGTCACCTTGTCATAATAAGCAAACGGAACCAAAGGAAGGAATCCAATCATGTTTACAGAAAATAGTGCAAAGCTGGTGGGGGCGGCGGCGCGGGAAACGGTGCAGCGCATGGGCGAGGCAGCGGCCAATTTTCTGGCCGGTCTCTCCACGGACCAGCGCGCCAAGGCGCAGCTCGATTTTGCCGACCAGGCCGAGCGCACGACGTGGCATTATACGCCCACGCCGCGCCAGGGTCTGCCCTTTACCGAGATGGACCGGCAGCAGCAGCGGCTGGCCCAGCGGCTGATTATGTCCGGCTTGAGCCGCGAGGGGTACAACGTGGCCACCACCATTATGGGCATTGAGACGCTGCTGGACGGCAAAGAGGGCTTTCGCACCGACCTCTGGTGGCGCGATTCGCGGCTCTATTACGTCAGCGTTTTTGGCGAGCCCGATGGGCAGAAGCCGTGGGGTTGGCGCTTTGAGGGGCACCACATTTCGCTCAATTTCACCATTGTGGGCGGCCAGATCGTCTCTCCCACGCCCACGTTCTTCGGCTCCAACCCGGCCGCCTCACCGCTCATCGGCGGGCAGATGCTGCGCCCGCTGGCCGGCATCGAAGACCTGGCGCGTCAGCTCATGCACGCGCTTTCGGCCGAGCAGCAGGCCACGGCGCTGCTCACCACCAAGGCGCCGCCCGACATTGTGACGCTGAATCGCCCGGCGGTGGTCGCCGGTTCGCTGCCCGCACAGACGCCCGGTATTGACGACACTTTGGCCGTGGCCTCTCAATTCCGCACCATGGAACGGCTGATCGAGGAGCGGGGCGTCACCCCGGCCGAGTTGGAAGCCGTGCGTCTGAACGGTCCCAAAGGCATTGCCGCCGCCAGCATGAGCAGCGCCCAGCGCGAAATTCTGCACGCGCTGATTGCCGATTACATCCACTTCATGCCCGATGAACTGGCCGAAATCGAAATGCAGAAGTTGCACGCACAGGGCGTGGACCAGATCCACTTTGCCTGGGCTGGTGGGCTTGAACGCGGCGAGGGTCATTACTATCGTATGCAGGGGACGCGCTTCTTGGTTGAATATGACAACACGCAGAACGATGCCAACCACATCCACGCCGTCTGGCGCGATGCGCAGAACGACTTCGGCGCCGATTTAATTGCGCAGCACTATCAGTCGTCGCATCATCATTGAGGGGGGCAGGGATTAGGAATTAGGGATTCGGGATTGGGGATTAGGATCGTCGTGGCGATCCCGCTCCCCAGTCCCCGCTCCCAATCCCTAGCCCCCGATCCCCAATCCCTAGTCCCCGATCCCCAATCCCTGTCTCAATTGCACTTACACCTCAATTCTGCTATACTCCCCCTAAGTTCCCTGTGGAAACATATCCATTTCCCCGTTTTCACGAATTTGCTCCACACATAAATTTCATATCAATGAATTTCCTCACAAAGGAGAAGAAGCTCATGCAGAGGACCCTGAGAATTTGGCGATTTCTTTCGTTGGCGCTTGTCGTTTTGCTTGTGCTTGCCGCCTGTTCTGCGCCCGCGGCTGACACCGGTGGTGGTGCGGCCAGTGGCGGCGGCCAAGCAGCCGCGCCTGCGGGTGGTGGCGAGGCGGCCAGCAATCTGCCCGCCGACGCCGCACCGGAGCAGGTATTGCGCATTGCCACCGGCTCTACCGGCGCCGCCAGTTTTGGCTTTTATCCCATGGCCGGCGGCAGCGATAACCAGAGCTGGATGCCTTTCCTCTATGTGCCGCCGCTCTATTTTGACGTTGACCTGAACCTTCAGCCGGGCGTACTCAACTCGTGGAAATCCAACGATGACTTCACGCAGTGGGTCTTCACTGTGGACCCGCGCGCCAAGTGGTCCGATGGTTCCGCCATCACCGCCGGCGATGTGAAAGCCACCTGGGAATATATGGCCCGCCCCGACTCCGAGCATGGTCGCATTACCCAATACGCCGGTAATGTCCAGGGCTTTGACCAAATTCGCGATGGCTCGGCCACCGAGATGTCCGGCCTCGTTGTGGTGGATGATCAGACGCTGCAGGTCGATCTCGTCAACCCGGATGCGGTTTTCCACTGGCGCATAGCCACCACCCATATGAATCCGGTGAAGCTGGACGGCGTGACGCTCGAAACGCAGCAGACCTTCTGGCTGCCGGAAAATAATCCAATTGTGAGCGGTCCTTATATGTTGGAGAGCTTTAACCCAGACAGCAAGGAAGCCACGCTGGTCCCCAATCCCAACTGGTGGATGGACGACGGTCCGTACTTGGACCGCATTGAGTTCCGCTTCCAGCCCGAGCCGGAGACGCTGGCCGTGCTGCTGCAAAACGACGAAGTGGACGCCAGCCTGGGCAGCGCACCGCTCTTCCTCAAAGAGACCTACCCCGACTATTTCCGCCCCATCAAGGCCTTTGGCTTCAACTCGTTCTGGCTGTCGGCCACCGGCGAGCCCACTAATGACATCAATGTGCGCAAGGCGCTGGTGCTCTCGGTGGATGGCGATGCCGTCTTCCAGGCCGGCTTTGCCGAAGGCAACGGCGTGCAGGCGCACCAGCTGATTGACCCCGACCTGCCCTGTTTGGAGACCGAGATGTCCTGGTATCCCTATGATCCGGAAGCCGCCAAAGAAGCGCTGGCCGCCTCCTCCTACGGCAGCGCTGAAAATCTGCCCAAGATTCGCATTACGCCGCGCGGCACCGATGCCGTCAACAACCGCGCGCTGGAAGCCGTCATGGAATTCTGGCGGCAGAACCTGGGGCTGACCAATGTTGAATTTCAGCAAGCGCCCGATGGTTTCGGTGGTGACGACGAGCAGGCCAAGATCAACCTGTCGCGCGACGACATTGTGACCCGCTTCCCGGATTCGGCCACCTACATGTGGGTGGGCGTTCACAGCAAAGGCCCGGTGGCCAGCGGCGACATGATGCGCGGCTACAACAACCCGGAAATCGACGCCATGCTGGATGAAGCGCTCTCGCTGGCCGCTGATGATCCGCAGCGCTGCGAACTGGCTTTGGAAGCCCAGCGCAAGTTCATGGACGATTACCAATTTCTCTTTATTGGCATTGGCGATTCCACCATCAACGCCCGCGACTACGTGGCCAACTATGAAAAAGGCCCGGACGTTGGCGTAATTGCGCCGTGGCGGATTTATATGAAGCAGCATTAAGTGAAGACCGAAGGGGGAAAGGGAGAAGGGGAGAAAGGGGGATGACGCCCCAGCTCCCCTTCCCCCTTTCTCCCCTTCCCCTTTCAGAACAAAAAACACCATGATTTCCTACCTTCTCTCCCGCATCTTCCGCTGGGTCACCGGGCTGCTGCTGGTGGCCTTTGTGGCGTATGCCATGATGTTTTATGGCGCGGGCGATCCGATCAAGCGCATGTTTATGGATGAGCAGGGCGGCAGCATTGCGTTGGATGAGAAAATGATGGACGCATTGCGCGCCAAATATGGGCTGGATAAGCCGATGACGCAGCAGTTCACCAATTATGTGGCTAATTTTATGCGGGGCGATTTGGGCATCTCCATCCGCGAAAAGCGGCCGGTGCGCGACATGGTCCTCTTTAAGCTGCCCATCTCTATGCAGATCGGCTTTGCCGCCACGCTGCTCAGCCTGCTCATCGGCGTGCCGCTGGGCATTGTGGCCGCGCTCTATCACAATCGCTGGGTGGATCAGCTCATTGTCAGCTCCGGCGTCTTTTTCAACGCGGTCCCCATCTTTGTGACCGGACCCATGCTGCTGCTGCTTTTTGTGGTGGGGCTGGGCATTATGAAGGTGCCCTTTGGCTGGGAAGGCATTACGCACCCGCAGGTCATATTGCCCGTGGTGGTGCTGGCGCTGGGGCCGCTGCCCACGCTGATCCGGCAGACGCGCGCCGCCATGTTGGAAGTGATGGGCGAAGATTATGTGCGCACGGCGCGCGCCAAAGGGTTGCCCGAAAAGATGGTTATCGTGCGCCACATGCTGCGCCCGATCATGACACCCGTGGTGACCTCCGTCGGCCTGATCCTGATTTCACTGGTCAACGGCGCCATCTTTATCGAACTCATCTTTAACATTCCCGGCTTTGGCCAAATGACCGTCCAGGGCATCCAGCAGGTCGACTACCCCATCATCATGGCCACCGTCATCATCGGCGCGCTGATTGTGATGGTGGGGAATCTGCTGGTTGACCTGGTGTATCCGCTTTTGGACCCGCGGATTACGCGGTAGAGATCGTATTGCGTATTACGTGTTGCGTGTACTGGTAGAGTCACTTGTATCTTTACCAGTTCACGCAATACGCAACGCAACAAAACTCCATAGCACCAATTTTTCAAACCGATCAACTCGTTCCAATCGACTCGTTCACCCAACACCATGTCCGCAAACGCTTCCACCAACACACTTCAATTGCAGCTCGAGCAAAAACGTGCGCGCACGCTATGGCAGGAAGATGCGTGGCCGTTTTGTGCGGAACAAATTGGCGGTTATGGGCTTTGCCATTATTGTGCTCTTTTTCGTCACGGCGCTGATTGGGCCGTGGCTGGCGCCTTATGATTTTCGCGAGCAGGATGTGACCAGCCAATTTCAATCGCCGTCCGGAGCGCACTGGTTGGGGACCGATGCGCTGGGCCGCGACATATTGAGCCGGCTGATTTATGGCGCGCGCACGGCGGCCATTGTGGCGCTGGTCTCCACCGGCGTCGGCTTGCTGATTGCGCTGGCCGTGGGCGTCACCTCTGGCTATGCGCGCGGGCGCACCGATGAATTCCTCATGTGGCTCACCGATGTGACCATGTCGGTGCCGGGGCTGCTGCTGGCCATGCTCATCAACGCCGCGCTCAAGCGCCCCATTTTAGCCTGGTTCGAGCAGATGTACGCCCAGACCAAAAACCCCATTTTTCTCAACACGCTCTGGCTTGATTTTGTGCTGCTCTTTGGCATTCTGGCGCTGATCGGCTGGCCGGGGCTAGCGCGCCTGATTCGCGGCCAGGTGCTCAACATTGGCAACACGACCTATGTGGAAGCCGCCACGCTGTGGGCGTCACTTCGCGGCGGATTATGTTGCGCCACGTGGCGCTAACGCCTTGGGCCCGCTGGTGGTAGCGGTGACCGCCGGCATGGGCGGCGCCATTGTGGCCGAGTCCGCGCTGAGCTGGTTGGGCATTGGCGTGCCGCCGCCCAACGAACAGGCATTATGCTCAAAGACAGCCAGCAGCTCTGGCGCTCGTATCCGCATCTGCTCCCGGCCCCAGCCATCGCCATTGGCGTGATTTCGGTGGCCTTCACCTTCTTCGGCGACGGGTTGAACGATGCGCTCAATCGAGATTGCAGCAGAAGTGATGGCAGTTTCCAATATCGTGGTCCACAGAGGCGCGCTCATTCATAGGGGGCGCTGTCGTCTGATTTTGCGTAAATCCATATCCATGGGGAGCGGATGAAATTCATGGAAGCCGATCTTGTTCATCGGGCGGCTCAATATTCGGCACTTTGGCCACGCCGCTGAACTTTCTCGATTGCCACGCTTTGCGCGGGCTTCCAGATACTGTTCCGCACGCCAATGGCCCGATAGTTTTCAGCTAGCGCTAGAGTAATTAACTGATTTAAGAAATGCCTTCTGAGTTGCCAGCTCTTTGGCTGTTACGTGGAGTGAACAGTGTAATCCGCAGACTAATAGTTGCCATGATATTTCACAATCCGTTGCAGGAACTCTCTTGGACTTACAACAGCGATTCCAAATTGTTCACTGCCTACAAAATGTCGTGTGTTAAAGGTAACGATGTATTGACTATTCGACGCAACCGCCAGTTCAAGGACCATGTCATCACCTGGGCTCGCGCAGGAACGGGCACGCTAGAAAAAAGATACGTCGCCGGTTTGCAATCATGCATACATAGTCCAAAATATCATCAATATCTGATTCATTTAATGGCGACTTTTCTAGCAATCGTTTGGCCACATCCTCATATTCAGCGATGAGAGACACTGAAACGTTTATTTCAAAGATGCCTTGATCAGCCAGCATGAGCAGCTTGTACGCCGCCCCCCGCTGTGAGAGCAGCGCTGAGATAAATGCGCTGGTGTCAATGACAATTTGTGGCGATTTCATGTTTGGTATTATATATGCTGCCAAACCTGTTGTCAATCCACTTTGAAAAGAGTTGAAATACGCAAACAAGGACTTACAGAACCAAGGATATAGAAATGACCCAACCTCTCAAACTTGGACTCATCGGCGCCGGCGGCATCTCGCGCCGCCATGCCCTCTCGATGAAAGACCTGCACGAACGCGGCCGCGACGGCTTCGTGGTGACCGCGGTCTGCGATGTCAATGAAGTCGCCGCCCAGGAGCGCGCCGACCAATTTGAAGAACACTTTGGTCTGCGCCCTGCGATCTACACGGACTACAAAGAACTGCTGGCCAACGAAGAGCTGGACGGCGTCGACATCTGCCTGCCGCACGGTCTGCACCACGGCGTGACCGTCGACTGTCTGGAAGCCGGTCGTCATGTGCTGTGCGAAAAGCCGCTGGGCATCACCATCAAAGCGTGCCGCAGCATGGCCGAAGCAGCCGAGCGGACCGGGCTGGTGCTGGCCACCGGCGTGCCGCACCGCTGCCAGCCCGGTCAGCGCGCCGCTCATTGGGTGTTCAATGAATCTGGCCTCATGGGTGATGTGCGCTCGTTTTTCCACAGCTACACGCGCCCGCCCGCCGCGCCCGCTCAAACCAATGCGCCGGTACCCGAACGCGTGCGCTGGCGGCGCGACCGGCTCATGTCCGGCGGCGGGCCGGTGTTGGACAGTGGGTTCCACTACTGCGACTCTATGCGCTACTTCTTTGGCGAGCTGGACACGGTCTACGCACGGGCGCTCAACGCCGGCGGCTCGTTTACAGAAGCGCCGGAAGACACTGTTTTCGTGACGCTCACCTTTAAAAATGGCGTCACCGGTAGCTGGTCGTGGAGCCTGGCTGCGCCCGGCGCGCCCTCGCGCAACGTTACTTTTTACGGCACGCAAGGTTCGCTGCGCGATACGACCAATACGCCCTTCGCCATCTTCCACCTCTTTGAACGACGGCTGGGCGAACGCGAAGATGGCGAGCTGCAAACCAGCGACGGCAAAAGCTATTCGCTGGCCGAACTGGAGCAGATGCACCTGGCATCGCTCAGCGATGACGAGCGCGAACGGCTCTTCCCTGGCGGCGCCGACGACGGCTTTTCCATCGAAATATGGGACTTTGTGGAAACCGTACGCGGCAACCGCGCCGCCCCCGAAGTGGATGCCTGGGGTGGCCTCTATTCACTGGCCACCGGCGACGCCATTTATGAGTCGATTGTCACCGGTGACGTGATCAAAGTGGACGACATTATTTCCGGCGCTCGCAGCCAATACCAAGAGCCAATTGATGCGCATTGGGGGCTATGATTCTGCCAGTGCGTGATGAGGCGACCACTCGTAGGTCGCTCTTGCAAAGTGACCTACGAGATGCTACTCCCGTCAATTTTATTTTCCATAAATCGAGAAGCCCATATCGTTGCGGTGTATTGAATATGGCATCAACCCACTAATTGCACCAACGTTTGGTCATCCCCAAAACCGCCCGGCTTGAGAATCACCTCCACCGTGCGCCCCCAACGATCTTCTCCCCGCGCCAGCGCAATGCCCGGCATCAACTCCTGCACAGTGGTCAACTGCCCAATGCCCACTCGGCTCAATACCGCCATGGCCGTATCGCCGCCGGTGAGGATAGCGCGGCGCGGCCACAGCATTTGCCACAGAGTGGCGGCCTGCTCGCCCAGCATGGCCGCATGGGTGCGCGCCTCTGGGCCATCTAGAAGAGCCGATGCATCCGGCGGGGGCAGATGGAGCAGGATGGTGGGATTGCTCAGAATCAGATCAGGGCTCAGCGCCCATGTCCGCTGCGGTTGACATTCGATGGCGTGCAGATTGGGCATGCCGCGCATTTGCTGAATTTGGCGCTGCGCAACCGGGTTGCCGCTGCCCGCGACCACCAGCGTGGCTCTTTGCGCCGGAAGCTGTTTGCGTATGCGGCCAGGTGATAATGTCTGGGAGTGCTGGCGCAGTAAATGGGCCGTCAGTGCGCCGGCCAGCCCGGCGCTGCCGCAAAAAAGCGCGCGGGGCGCCGCGTGTCGCGCCGCCGCCACAATTGTATCCAGATCGGTATTGGTCAAGGCGTCGACAGTTAAAAACTGAGCCCCGCCGCGGACAGAATCCTCTATGCATTGGGCCAGATGCGTCGCACCTTGCTGCACATCGGTCAAGGCAATGGTCGCCTGTGGCCGCGTCGACTGTTCCAGCAGGCGGGTGGGCAGATGAATGCCCTGGGCGCCGCCTGTCCGCATCACCAGTTGGCCATTGAGCAGCCCGCGACCCTGGTCGGGAAATGCCGGGCAGATGACCGCACAAGCAGGTTCGCCCGCGGCGCCTTCTTTGTTGGCCAATGCCTGCAGCATGGCATCCAGTTCGCTGCCTAGATTGCCGCGCAGGGTCGAATCGATCTTTTTGTACCAAATGGCGTCAGATGGCGCATCAATGCTGTCAATGAGTGCAGAGACGGTCTGCGCGGCTTGCACCACCGGCAGATGGCGCGAATCTGACGTAAAAGCGGACGCACCTGCTGCCAACGCTTGTTGCGGAGGCGCCGGATAGACTAGCGCAGGCAAACCGGCGCCAAAACAGCGGGCAGCCGTATCGGCTGCGCCAGTTAAATCATCGGCAACAATTATAAAGTACATTGAGAAAGATGACATGAATTTGTCGATTCGCACAAGCTGAGGTAAAGTGTCCACACCCTCAAATTCTTAAGGATTTTAAGAATATTATACTACATTCCCTCGACATATACGCGCGGTTGGCATAGATGAGAAGGATTACGCCTACTTTGACCCGAGTGGCTGATTTTCATCTATGCCACAGCCAAGTATAGCAGACATTCACGAAAGTGGGACAACGTGTTTACATTGGTGCTGGTAGCTTTACTGAGTGTTAGCTTTCTCTGTTCTTTGGTGCTGGTGGCGGCTATGATCGTGGCGTCACGCGCCAGCGCTCGCACGGTGGATGCGCTGGAACAGATGCAACGTATAGCGCGTACCCAGCCGGACGCCACAGGCGATGACCTAGTGATCAATGCGGAATCTCTCCCTCAATTCCAGTCCGCAATGCTGGCCGCACATCGCAATATCGCCGAAGAGCTGCGCACGCCTAGCAAAGAAGTACATGACCAGCAGTCGCCGCCCCCGGCAGATTCTCTGCTTGCCAGTTCCGTAAATGCCGAGCAGACTGAACAGATCAAAGATCAAACTTAGCCCGATAATATTACCTAACCTGGACAAGCCAGAACCAAAACGGACCACAAAGAAGCACGAAGCTCCCCCGAAGCTTCACGAAGTAGGGCTTCGCCCTTTGTGGTCCTTCCTGTGCGTTTCGTGTCCTTCGTGGTCAAAATCCTTGCCCAAAATGCCGGAATCTCGCGCGCTAGACACTACCCAGCGCCGCCTTATACGTATCCAACGCGCGTTGGCGCGCCATTTTGTGCGCCACAATGGGCGCTGGATAATCGGCGCCGATGCGGCACCCGGCTTTCACCTGTTCTGCACGCCCCATCTTCCACGGTTCGTGAATATATTTTGAAGGCGTGTTGGCCAGCTCCGTGACCCATTGGCGAATGTAGGCGCCGTTCGGGTCAAACTTTTCCCCCTGTGTAATGGGATTGAAGATGCGGAAATAGGGGGCGGCATCTGTGCCCGTGCCGGCCGACCACTGCCAGCCGCCGTTGTTGGCTGCCGGGTCGCCATCCACCAAATTCTGCATAAACCAGCGCTCACCCCAGCGCCAGTCGATGAGCAGATGTTTGACCAGAAACGAAGCCACCACCATGCGCGCCCGGTTATGCATCCAACCCGTGGCGGCAAGCTGACGCATGGCGGCGTCTACAAAGGGATAGCCGGTGCGCCCCTCCTGCCAGGCCGCAAAGTCATCTTCGTTGTTGAGCCAGGCGATTTTGTCGTAGTTCTGCCGAAAGCTCGCCCCCTGCACTGTGGGGAAATTGGCCAAAATGGAAAGATAAAAATCTCGCCAGATCAGCTCATCCAGCCACGTTTGAGCCGACTTGCGCGCGGCCGCGGATGGCGCGCGGCGCATGGCTTCCTCGGCGCCCAATGCAGCCAGCCTGGCCGAGACCATGCCGAAACGCAGATAGGGCGAAAGCTGCGCCGTGGCGTCCAGATCCGGCCGGTCGCGCTGCTCTGCATAGGCAAAAATAGGCGGCGCCTCCCCCGTAAGGAAGTGAGCCAGGCGCTTCTTGCCTTCAATTTCCCCGGCGACGAAATTAGGCAACTGCTCGTTCGGCGCGGGGATGTCCAAAGTGGGCGCGTCTGCGGGCGTGGCAAACTTGGTCGGCGCCGGCAAGATGTCAGATCGGCTAAGTTGCGTCAATGTTTTCCACTTGCGGCTATACGGCGTATAGACCGTATAAGGGGCACCGTCATCTTTGCGCACTGCCTCAACCGGCCGAATGGCAACGCCTTCCGTAAAGGTGATGGGCAGTTCGGCGGCGACGGCATCGTCACGTTGGCGAGCATACTTGGCATAGTCGCGCTGGGCAAAGATGTGGACGCCGCTGACTTCCCGGCATAGCCGTCCCAGTTCGATCAGCGGCTCCCCTTGGCGCACAATCAATCGGCTGTGGCGCTGACGCAGGGCGTCGTCCAGCGCTTGCAGTCCAGCCAGAAGAAAGGCGGTCCGCTTCGGTCCATTATAGGATGAGTTGAGCAGCCGCGGATCCAAAATGAAAAGCGGGATCACCTGCGAAGCATAGTCAAGCGCGGCCTGTAAAGCCGGATTATCGGTTAAACGCAAATCGCGCCGAATCCACCAAATGGCAACAGGGCTGTGGGGCTGATCTGTAGTCATAATTTTCGTCTCGTTTTGCGGGATGGGGGCCAGGGAGAGGAGCGGCTCACGCCAGGATCGCATCCGCCACACGCAGCGCGCCCAAGGCCGTGGCCGCTGTGGATTGACCCGGGAAAATTGTGTCACCCACCATCCATAGGCCGGGCGCCAGACGCGGTCCCCAATTTTCCCGCAGCGTGCTCTGCGGAAAGCCGCCCACCCAGCCCCAATCGCGCCTCGTAAAGCGCTGAAAGGTGACCGGCGTGCCTGGTTTGACGAGGCGGGCCGCGGCGCGTAGGCCGGGCAGGGCGCGCTCTGCCGCACTCAACAATCGCTCCGCATAAAGCTCTTTGCGCGCCGCATAGCCCGCCGGGTCATGTTGAAACAGATGCCACCAGGGCTGGAGTGCAGTATGGGTGCTGATGGTGATGGCGCGCCGGCCCGACGGCGCGCGCTGCGCATCCCACGCCGGGCTCACCGATAAGAAAATTGTGTTGCCCTCGCCCATGGGTTCGCGTACGATAACTTGGTGATGCAGCGGCCAGTCGCGGGGGATTAGGTTGTCATCCACCCCCACGTAGAGCATAATGGCGCCACCGCCTTTGGTCGGCATGGCGGGCAGATTGCGCAGCCGCGGTGGCGCTTGGTCACCCAAGAGCCGGGCAACATTCCATGGCGGCAAATTGGCCACCACCAGATCTGCTGCGAACGTCTGCCCGCGGCGTGTTTGCACCGCCTTGGGCCGTTCATTTTCCAACACAATGCGCGTGGCTTCCTGGCGATATTGCACAGAGCCGCCGTTGTCCGTCACTGCTTGGGCCAGACGCTGGGCGATGGCGCCCATGCCGCCCGCCAGGTGTACCACGCCGCGGCGCGGCAAATCCAATGCCGACGCGCCGTAGAGTGCATTGGTCTGCGTGCTAATGGCCTGGGACGCGATGAGAAGCTGGGCGTCCGCAAAGAGGCGTAGCGTTTCGGATGCCCCTTGCAGGTGGGCCGAAAGGGGTCGGAATAGATCGGCCAGCAGATGGGGGCGCAGATGGCGCCAATTTTCCGCCAGCCAGCCTGCACCTGCGCCCAACAGTCGCGCGGCGTCGCGGACGCTTTGGGGTGGCCATGCCGGTTGACGCAGCGCCAGCTCCCACAGCAGATCGGCTGTGCGCTCCTGCCAGCGCCAAAACGAGCGCGCCGCCGGGCCAAAGATGCGCTCGCGTTCGCGCCAGCGTGCGGCGCCGGCCCAGCGCGTCATGCACTGGCCATTGGGCAAATGGACGGCCATGACGGGGTCCGCTTTGTGCGCGGGCCAGGCGTCAATCCCGGTGCGCCGGGCGACCAGCTCCATAGGACCGCCGGGGTAAAACCCGCCAGCCAGGGTGGCGCCGGCGTCAAAGCGATACCCTTGGTGATAAAAAGTACCGGCACAGCCGCCAGGATAAACGTGCGCTTCCAGCACCGTCACCTTTAGCCCCGCGCGCGCCAGAATGGCCCCCGTGGTCAGCCCGCCGATGCCGGCGCCGATGATAACAACGTGGTGGGGGTTACGTGGCTCACCCAATCACCAGCTCTCTTTCCAGCAAGCGGCGCGTCTTCCAACCGCGGTAGGCAAAGAGGATGGGCAGATTAAGCCACATGCTTGCGCCGATGATTTTCCAGAACAAATGGGGTTTCAACTCGGCTTCGATTTCATCCATGACGATGGTGCGCTTGGTGTCAACGGCGTGAAAAGTGTGCTGATGCACCCATTTTGCAAAGGGACCGCTGATCTGCCTGTCTATAAAACTGTGCGGACCGCGCTGCTCGATGCGCGCCCGCCAGCGGATGGGCAATGGGCCGAGCCAAAGCGTAAAGGCCATTTCAGCGCCATCCGCCAATGTTGCCGGCGCCTGGTGCATCTGCGTGATGATGGGCGGTGGCGTAATAGCGGCCATGCTGCTGGCGCGCTGATGAAAGTCCGCCACCGCCGCCAGCGGCGCGCGGACTTCAAATTTGTGCGTATATTTCATGGCGAGTTGAACCTATGCGGCGTTCTTTACCGGTGTGGCCGCCGCGCTCACCGGTGGATTTACCAATGACTCTACGGCTGCGGCAGCCGTGGGATAGTTGAAGGTAAAGCCAGCCTCAGTGAGCCGTTGTGGCATGGCGCGTTGACCGTCCAGCAGGATGGCAGCCATTTCGCCCAGCACGGCTTTCAGGGCGAACGCGGGTGCGGGCATAAAGGCCGGGCGCCCCATGACGCGGCCGATGACTTTGGCCAGCTCTTTATTGGGCAGCGGTGCGGGTGCGCACAAATTATAGGGTCCGGTGGCGTCGGGTTGCTCAATCAAGAATTGGATGGCGCGCACTTCATCATCCATGTGAATCCACGGATACCACTGTTTGCCGCTGCCCAGCGGGCCGCCCGCAAACAGCAGAAATGGCAGCTTGATTTTGGGCCAAGCGCCGCCTTGGTTGCTCAGCACAATGCCTGTGCGGATCACCGGACGCCGCACGCCCATCGCGTCGAGTTCGGCGGTGGAGCGTTCCCAATCGAAACATACCTGAGCCAAGAAGTCGCCCCCCGGACCGCTCTCTTCGGTGACAACCACATCCCCGCGATTGCCGCCATAATAGCCGACCGCCGACGCCTGGATTACCACTTTGGGTGGGTTCTGGGCGGCCTTGACCGCTTGCACCACGGCTTGGCCAGCGTGAAGGCGGCTTTCCAAAATGAGCCGTTTGCGCCGTTCACTCCAGCGGCTGTCGGCAATGCCGGCGCCCGCCAGATTCACAATGGCGTCGGCGCCTTCCACCAGCTCGCCCCAACCCTCGGCGCTTTTGGCGTCCCAGCCGGCTACTTGGGCGCCAAAAGGCACCCCGCGGGCGTTGCGTGGATTGCGGCTGAGGACAATGACTTCATGCTGCTGTTTGATCAAATGGGATGAGAGGGCTTTGCCGATCAGTCCGGTACCGCCCGTTATGATAATTCGCATAGTTTTACTCCGTAGGTTCGTTTAGTGTTCGCAGGGATTGCAAAATCAATTCGCCCTGGGGGGGCAGATGCATCTGCGCTGCGTCCACATAGGAGGCAAAAAAGAGGTCAATCTGTTCTGTCTCCCACTGATGATGAATGGCCAGATATTCTCGGATCCATTGGGCGCCATTGATCAGATAGGATGCGTTGCCCAATGTGAGCGAGGCTGCCGCCGTTTGATGCATCAATTCGAAGGCGGCCATCATGGCGTTTTGCCCCATATTGGCCGCGCGGGGTCTATCCCACGCCGAGGCCTCAATCTGCGCGGAGTGTGCCTGAAAAGTGTGCAAAGCCTGGACGTATGCGGGTTGCACTTCCTGATCGACCTGGTGTGGTCGCGGCGACGCCATGATTTGCTCGATTAACTCCAAAGCGTTCTCAAATGATGACCCAAGAAAATAGCCCGCAATGTGGGCTCTAATCGACGGCTCGTGGATAAATATGCGCCCGCCATAGGCCATGGGCAGATTGTGGGCGCGCAACGCGTTGCTCATTTCCAACAACGTGGCCGCCGTGTGCAACTGCTGCGCAGTCAGGATCACCAATGTGGGGCGGGCGCGGCCAATGGTTTCTACCATATGGCTGATGGGTACATTGGCTCCCAAATAGAGCACATGCCAGCCCCGGCGCCGCAGTAAAAGCGTGAGTAAGATGGGCGAAAAAGTATGTTCTTCTGCGGGTGGACAGGCCACCAGGATCGAACCGGTGCGCGTAGGTGGAGGGGCCGCGCTAAGCAGTGAGTGTAGGCGGCGGATGGCCAGTGCAGATGCAAAATGCTCCTGCTGCACGGTAACCTGTCCCTGCTGCCAGCCTTGGCCAATTTCGGCCAGGCCGTGCTGTATGATCTGTGTACAAACCGTCTCAACCGGCAAAATGGCAAAGGCTTGATTCAACGCTTGCTCGGCCAGTTGTTCATCAAAATCTAGGCAAGCCGCGAGCCATAATTGCCGCAGTTCGCCAATTTGATCCCCCGCAATTTCGCGCGCGTCAGACCGCGGGACAATGGCTGGGGGTTGGCTCTGCGGGACCGTGAGAGGGGGCGCAATCGGCTGCTCTCTCGTTTGGATGGGTGATTCAACGACCGTTTGCAGGGGATGTTGGCCACTGCCGATCAGCTCGCGCCAGAGGGCGACGGCGCGACTGATATTTAGCCCCTCGTCCAAGCGCGCGTTGAGCCATTTAAGGGTGTCAATATCATACTGGGAATAGAGCCTGTGGCCGCCTTCCGTGCGTTCGGGTTCGGGTAGACCATAGCGCCGCTCCCAGGCGCGCAGCGTATCTGGCTTAAGCCCGGTTTCCTGGACGACGGCCTTAAGGTTATAGATGGGTAGGTTGTCTGAAAATTGACGGTTGGCAGATGCTGTATCCAAGGATTTCATTGCGTAATTGTTGCCTGTTGTCTGGCCATATGTTGGAAAATTGATGCTGCGTTTGCCATCTTAGCATGTGAGCCAATGATTTGTCAAAGATTTGTCCATATAAAATCTGTTCATGTTCTTTCCAACATATAGGCAAATGTGGGCCAAACAGCATAGCCGTTTGCCGCGGCAAGATGCTTTCTGCATTGAAGGCAACCACTATACTCAGCTCTGAATGCAAACTGCGATTTTACTTTTGGTTAAACCCCTATGGTAAACCCGCAGTTTTCATCTCAACCGCAGTATAGAATTGTCTCTCCGACGGACAACGCAGAGCGTGCCAGCCCTTGCTTGCGTGTGGTATACTTGGGCCCCTCCTGTTTTCTGAACGGCCATAAATCCGAGACGCGACTATGTTAAAAAAGCTGCCCATTGGTATTCAGACATTTTCTGAAATTATTGAAGATGGTTATCTTTATGTTGATAAGAGCGAGAGCATTCATCGGCTAATCACATCCGGTAAATATTTCTTCCTTTCGCGTCCGCGGCGTTCAGGCAAATCGTTGACGCTCTCGACGATCAAATCCATTTATCTGGGGCAACGTGATTTGTTCAGCCGCCTCTACCAGAGTGCCGCTGAAGCGATCCGGCAGATTCACGACAAAGGTTACGCCGCTAAGTCCAGCGCCGACCCGCGGCCCAAAGTGCTGCTCGGCATCAACTTTAGCAGCCAACAGAAGACGGTGGAGGGGTGGTTGGTGGAGGTGACGGAAACAGCATGACCGACATCGCCGCTTTGCTTGCGCAGACGCTGGTCATGCGTGTGACGGTCTATCGCGTTATGAGCGGCAGATGGAGAAGGGTGTTGTGCATTACGTCGATAACGATGCGTTGGCTCGTGCCATCCGTTTTAAGAATCTCTAGTGCATAAACATCACCACGGGTGAGGGTGGCGCCGGCATC
>JAWKON010000003.1:0-259021 GCA_041391125.1 Caldilineaceae bacterium | reverse complement strand
CGCGTAATGCCAATGGGCGCCACCACATAGCCCGCCTTGTCCAGCGCCTCCATTACGTTGCGGGCGCTGGCCAGCGACACTTCATGTTCACCGCTGCGCCCGCCAAAAAGCACGCCGACGCGGATGGGTTTGGAATTGGGCATAAGTTTTCCTGTCAAGAATAGAATCTCACGCAAAGATGCTATACTCGTAGGTCACTCTTGCAGAGTGACAAGGTGATCTATCGCTCAAAGCATGTCACTCTGTAAGAGTGACCTACGAATTTCCTGCTCACCATTCTCCTACAAGCTGTACTTCTACTTCGAGAGAAATACCAAAACGCTGCGCCACTGCCCCCCGAATCTGCTGAATCAAATCAATCACATCCTGCGCCGTGGCGTGGCCGACGCCGCCTGGATTGGTGATAAAGTTGGCGTGCAGTTCACTGACCACCGCGCCGCCCACACGTGCGCCCTTCAGGCCCGCCGCTTCGATGAGGCGTCCGGCGTAGTCGCCCGGTGGGTTGACAAAGGTGCTGCCCAGGCTAGGCTCCACCGGCTGCGTGCGGCGGCGGTGGGCCAAAAAGCCATCGGCCCGCTGTGTTACTTCATCCACAGCGGCGGGCAAAAGCCGAAAATTGGCGTTGAGCAGCACCGGCCCAAAAGCCGGGCGCAGCGGCTGCGGCAGCCCATTTTCCTGGCGATGTTGCTCTTTTAGAGTGCTGGCCCGATAGGCGTAGGCAAAATCGGCATTGCTGTATTCCTGCACATCGCCATTGGTATCCAGCAGCAGCGCCGTATGCAGACAATCTTTCACCTCGCCGCCGTGGGCGCCGGCGTTGCCTACCACCGCGCCGCCCACCGTCCCCGGCACGCTGACCGCCCACTCCAGCCCGGTCAACCCGGCGCGCACGCTGGTGCGGGCGGCGCCGGCCATGGCGGCGCCGCTTTCGGCCATCAAATACATGCCGTCGTCGTGGATCGCGTTGCAGCAGGGCGGCGCATCGATGCGCACGTGACGGCAGCGGTTGTGGATCACCAGCCCGGCCACCCCGCGGTCGCTGATCAAAATGTTGCTGCCGCCGCCCAAAATCAGATAGGGCAGCTCAACTTCACGCGCCCAACGCGCCAGCTTCAGCAGTTGATGCGTCTGCGTCACCGTGGCAAAATAGGCCGCCGGACCGCCCACGCGCATGGTGGTCATGGCGGCCAGCGAAACGTTGCGCTCAATCTGCACGCCGAATTGGACCGGTACATCAATATCCAGCATCCACTCTTTGGCCGCCGGCACGCGTTCCGCCACCGCGATCATGCGTTCACCCGCAGCGCCTGCATCAGCATTTCGCCCACTTTATAGCTGTCGCCGGCGCCCAGCGTAATAACCACATCGCCGGGCTGCACGCTACGGGCCAGCAGTTCGACGGCATCTTCCAATTTGGGCGTGTGCCCGATGGCTGGATGCGGGCTGGCGGCCACAACCTGAGCCGAATTGATCTGGCCGGTGTCCCGTTCGCGGGCGGCATAAATATCGGTCACCAGCACTTGATCGGCGTCGCCAAAGCTCTGCACAAGCTGGGGCAACAGCTCTTTGGTGCGGCTGAAAGTGTGCGGCTGCACCACGGCCCAAATGCGGCGGTCGGGATAATAGGCGCGCGCCGCCGCCAGCGCCGCCCGCATCTTGGTCGGGTTGTGGGCATAGTCGTCGATGATCACTACACCGTTGATTTCGCCCTTGATTTCAAAGCGCCGCGACACGCCGCCAAATTCGGCCAAAATGCGGCTGGAATCGGCCACCGGTACGCCGCACCAGCAGCCCGCAGCCACGGCGGCCAGGGCATTGCGCACGTTGTGCAGCCCCGGCGCCCGCAGCTTCAATTCGCCCATGGGGGCGTTGTAGAGCTGCAATTCAGCGCAATAGCCGCTGCCCGCCGCGGCCTGCGGATCATCGGCGCGCAGATGCGCCAATTCATCCAGCCCATAGGTGAGCCAGGTGGGGCGCTCCGCGGTCCACTGTTGACGCAACGCTTCGGCCCCGGCATCATCGGCACAGGAGACCACTAGCCCATCCGGCTGTACAAGCGCCACAAATTGGGCAAAAGCATTGTGAAAACTTTTGGGCGTCGGATAGCAATCGGGGTGATCCCACTCCACGCTGGTGATGACGGCCAGCGCCGGTTTGAGGCCCAAAAACATGTGGTCATACTCATCGGCTTCGATCACAAAATAGTCATCCGTGCCGGCGGCGGCGCTGCCATAGCCGGGCAGATTGGCGCCAATAATATAGCCGGCATCAATGCCGCCCTCGCGCAGCACCTTGACGATCATGGCCGTGGTGGTGCTTTTGCCGTGGGCGCCGGCAATGGCGATCACTTTGCGCCGGGCCAGCAGCGTGCTCAGAAATTCGTTGCGCTTGACCACGGGCAGCCCCAATGCTTCGGCGGCCTGCCGCTCGGGGTTGTCGGCGGCCACGGCGCTGCTGATCAGCACCACATCGGGACGCTGCGCGGGGGGCAGTTCGGTCAAGTTAGCCGCCACCTGGCCAATAAACACTTGCGCGCCGGCTTGGGCCAGCCGCTCCGTATTGGCGCTGCTCTGGCGGTCGCTGCCGCTGATGCGCACGCCCATTTCTAAAAGCATCTGCGCAATGGGACCGAGACCGACGCCACCAATACCCAATAGATGAACGTGTAAATCAGGACCGGGATATGCGAGCTTGGTGCGCCAGTTGGTTGTCATGGGTAGCTATCCTAACACTTTGAGCAGCAGCATAATTGCCACCGGTACGATCCAGAAAAAGGGCGATGGAAACAGATTGCCCGGCAAAAAAGGAATGAGCGCCTGGGCCGTGGCGGTTAACGGAAGCTGAATGGAGGGCAGCGGATATTGGAACTTGTCTAAATAGTACCAGACCATGCCCGAGATCAGATAGGCATTCGTAATACCCAGCAGCAGATCGTAAAACGCGCCCTGCGTACCGCCCACTTGTTGAGGCTTTAAGTCGAGCATGCGCAGCCGCTGTAGCTGGCATAGACCATGGATAGGTAGACGCTGGAAAAGAGCACAAAATAGAGCAGGTTGTTGGGATCCAGCCGGTTAACCGTGGACATGGGGCCAAAGATAAAGGTAAAGACCGTGATAATACGAGCTTCCAAAAAAAGCAGCAGGAATATCAGGGTGAATAGAATAATCATCACGCCAATTTCCTTGACGTGACCCCGCGTAACGCCAATGATGGCCAGAACCGCGCCGATGCCGATGAATACTGTCTCAATGGGTCCCATGATACATCTCGATTACCAAATTTTGATGCCGCCCGTTCCCAGGTAAATTTGAATCGCCAGATAGACCATAAAAACAATGGCCAAAAAGCGGGCGAAGTTGCTATAAGGGATATTGGTTTGCTTTTGCTCGCGGCTTTTAAAGATGGTGTATACAATATAGATAAAACCGGCCAGCAAAGTTGCCCGCCAGACTTCACCAAAGTCGACGCCCAGATTGGCGTCTAATGCCAGACGGTCAATATAAGCGCCCAGCGCGGCCCAAGTTACTTTCGTCGCGTTCCACGCCACCAGCAGTTGGTCACGCAAGGTCGGCCGGGTGGGTGTCTCCGGCATATAAATTACATTGGGTGCAATCACGTTGAGCATCATCGGCAACAGACACCAGAGCAGCAGAATGCCACCGGCCATGCCCCACATGATGGCATACGCGTCCGATGGCCCCTTGTCTGCGCGTTGCGTAATGACTCTAAAGCCACCACCAGGCTGACCACCCAGACCAGCCACAGAAAAATATAGGTCCCTTCCAGCGTAATAATCTGCGGCGCCGTGCCGATCTGGCCCATGGCCGCATCGGGATTGGCGCCCAGCCCGCCCGCCCGCACAAAAGTCAATGCTTTGCTGGCCAGATTGAGCATTCGTATTATGGTGGCGCTGCCGGCAAAAAAGACAAACAGATAGGAAACCACCGTCACAGCAAAAAGCCACTGCATCCGCCGCGCTCAATTTGGCTCCCAATCCAACCGAATATCGATATATAAATCACAAAGGCAACAAAGAGTTGGATTTGTTCGTTCATGGTACACCTTTTTAGCGGTCAGTATTTCAGCTACTATACTGCGTTCAAAATGAGACCCGAGTTTTTGAGGGATTGGGGATCAGGGATAGGGACTCGTGGCGACGGCCCAATCCCTAACCTCCAGTGCCTATTCCCGAACTCCAGTTTTGAACTTGAACTGAGGATAGTTGACCAACTTCTGCAATTCGTGCGCAATGTTGGCTGCGGCCTCCGCTTGCGCCATCTGCGCCAGAACCTCCTCCATATGCAGCCGTTTGGGCTGATCTTGCAACAGCGTCAATACGGTTGCGGCCAGCTTATCCGCCAACTGCTCGTCGGCCAACACAACCGCCGCTCCGCGGTCGGCCAACTCGGCCGCATTGCGCATCTGGTTGACGCCGGCAAAGGGCAGCGGGACCAGAATCGAGGGCAGCTTGGCCACCGGAAATTCGCCCAGCGTGCTGGCACCCGCCCGCGCCACGCTCAGATCAGCGGCGGCCAGCGCCAGCGCCATCTCCTCGTGCAGATAGGGCAGCGGCCAATAATTGGCCCGCAGCGCCGGCGGCAATTTCTGGGCGCACTTTGCAAACTCATCCAAATAGAGGGGCCAATCGCGCTGGCCCACCACATGTAAAATCTGGGCATGGGGCGTCAAATCTGCCAATGCCGCCCAGGTCGCTTGGTTAATTGAGCGGGCGCCCTGGCTGCCGCCCCACACCAGCACGAACGGCAGATCGCCATCCAAATCGCATTGCAGCGCCTGCGCCAATTGCCGGCGAGCCAACTGCCGGTCCCGCGCCGCCGCCACCAATTCCGCCCGCACTGGGTACCCCGGAACCACGGCTTTGCCCTGCGGATAGAGCCCACCAAAATGTGCGGCGGCGCCCGGCAACGTAATGGCCACCCGTTGCGCCAAATAGCTCAGCGCTCGAATGGCCCAGCCCGGCGACATATCGGGCAGATAGATCATCACCGGTATGCCGCGCCATCGACAAGCCGCCACCACCGGCGTACAGACATAGCCCCCCGTCGCCAAACAGACCTGCGGCCGAAATTCATCAATCAGCTGCAGCGCCTGCCCCACCCCGCGCACCATGCGCCCAATGTTGCGCAGCGCCTGTAGCGGATGCAGCCCGTTGATCTGGCCGGTGTCGATGCCGCGATAGGCAATGTGCGCCCGTTCCACCAGCGCCTGCTCCATGCCGCCGCGGCTGCCAATCCAGAGCAGTTCGGCATCCCTCGCCTCAACTTCGGTTGGGACGGCTGCGCGTGGACGTTCGGCGCCCTGTGCCGGTTCGTGAAGTGGCGGTTCGTGAAGTGGCGGTTCGTGAAGTTCCGGTTCGTGAAGTGCTGCTTCGCGATGCAGTGGAGCGGCTGCGGCTCGCAGATGGTCGGCCACCGCCAGCGCGGGATACACGTGACCGCCGGTTCCCCCACCCGAAATCAAAACGCGCATAGGCTAACTTTCCCAATTCAGAAGTACTGCTTGCCACCTCGCTGCTGTAGCGGCTGATGCTCAGCAGAATGCCCACCGCCGCCAGCGCTGTGACCAGCGAGCTGCCGCCATACGACACAAAAGGCAAGGTGACCCCCGTAATTGGCGCCGCGCCGACGGCCACAGCCATGTTGAGCAACGCCTGCAATATCAGCATCGACGTAATGCCGGTGGCCAACAACATGCCAAAGTTATCGGGTGCGCGCAGCGCCGTGCGCAACCCGCGATAGGCCAGCAGCGCAAAGAGCATAATCACCAACAGCGCGCCCACCAATCCTGTCTCTCCCCCAATGACGGCAAAGATACTGTCGCTCCAGGCCAGCGGCACATTTTGTTCGCTATTGGCAATTCCGGTGCCCAGAATATGGCCATCCTGAATCAGCTTTGAAGCCGTGCGCACCTGCCAATCTGGACTGTTCAATGGGTTGGCGATGGAGTTCCAAAATTTCTGCACGCGGTCGCCGGCATAGGTACTATTGGTGATGATCAACCAGAAGGTCAGCGCCGTGCCGATGCCAATAAAGACAAGCTGCTTCAGGTCGGCGCCCGCAATAAAGAACATGATTAACGCCGTGGCCACCACCAGCGTTGCTGTACTAATATCGGGCTGAAATACAATCAGCACCGTAATAAAGCCCAGCAACACGCTAAATGGAATCAGCCCCACGCGCACATCTTTGATGCGGGCGCCCTTGCTGGCCAGCCACGAACTAATATAGATGATCACGATAATCTTGGCCGGCTCGCTGGGCTGTACGCTGCCCGAAAAATAGGTGCGCGAGGCGCCAAAGCGTTCGGCCCCAAAGGGAATCAACAGCAACAACCCCAATAATGCCACCGCCATCAACCCAATGCTCCAGCGCTCCCACACAGTATACCGGATGCGCGCCGCTACAAACAAAGCGCACAATCCTAAAAAGGCCCACATACCCTGGCGGGTAAAATAGTAAAACGGCGACTCAAAATCGCGGATGGATGGGCCAAAGCTGGAGCTGAAAACCATCACCAGCCCCATGGCCAGCAGGCTCACCACCACCGTCATCAGCCCCCAATCGTAGCTGCCGGATGTGCTATTCTCTTTGCGCGTACTCGTTTGCGATGCCATAACGTTGACCATTGAACTCACCCATCCCGACTGCAATGCACGGCTTGCAAAAAGGCTGAATCGCCACAAAAACACAAAAGGTTTAGCGAGAAATTTTGTGTTTTATGTATTTTTTGCGGCTATCTACGGTTTGCAGGGTAGCCAAAATCTCCCTCACTTAACCGCCAAAATCGGAAAGGGCGTCGCCCTTTCCAACATCTGCTGCACCAATTGGCGAAAATGCTCGCCGCGCTCCTCAAAATCGCGATAGGCATCGTAGCTAGTGCCGCCGGGTGAAAGCAGCACCACTGTCTCTTTCACGGATGGGTCGCTTCCCGCCAGGTTCGGATCCACCCGCGGCGCGGCCTGGAACGCCAGCGTCACAGCCTGCTCCAAACGCGAAACGGTGGCGCAATTGGGCGCGGGCTGGGCCGTGTAGCGCGCCTGCTCCTGCACCAGCTCCACAAACATGGGGCCGGCTTCGCCAAAACCAATCAGGAAATCGACCCGTTTGAGCACCTCATTGGCAAGCTGGCTCCAATCCAGCTTTTTGTCGCGCCCGCCCACTAGCAAAATCAGCGTCTGGGCGCCCCGTTCAAAACAGCGCAACCCGGCCAGCGAACGTTCGGGCGAGGTGGCAATGCTGTCGTTGATCCAGGTGATGCCGTCCTGCTGCGCCGCCACTTCCAGCCGGTGCGCCACGCCGGTAAAGCGTCGGGCCACGGCGGCCATATCCGCCGCTTCGGCGCCGGCCGCGCCGCTAATGGCCGCCGCCGCCAGCACGTTGCTCACGTTGTGGTCGCCGCGCAGCTGCAATTCCGGTTGGGCGCACAACGCTTGCCCATTGTAAACAAGCCTATCTTCCACTAACCAGGCCCCTTCATTCAATATGCGCTCCCGACTAAACATGATCACATTGACCGCCTCGTCAGCCAGCGTTTGACGCATGGGGCGCAGCAGATCGCCCAGCTTCCAATCAGCTTCCAACCGGGGCAGTTCCGGCGCATTTTCCTCATGCGCCAAGCGCGCCGTCACCGCGTCATCGGCGCTGAGCACCACGGTGGCGCCGGTGGGCAAAAAGCGCAGCAGATTCAGCTTGGCCTCGGCATAGGCCGCCATGGACGGATGGCGGTCCAAGTGATTGGGCGTAATGTTGAGCAGCGCCGCCACGTCCGGCCCGATCTGCGCAAAGGGCCCCCAGGCGATCTGCGGGTCAAACAGCTCCAGTTGAAAGCTGCTCAATTCCAGCACAATGGGCTCACCCGGCGCGATTTCGGGCAGCCGGTCGATTAGCGGACGCCCAATGTTGCCGCCCACGTGAACCGATTGGCCGCGGCGGGCCATTGTCTCGGCCAACATCTGCCCCACCAATGTGGTGGTGGTTGTCTTGCCGCTGCTGCCCGTAATGGCCACCAGCGGCCCCAATCCGCGCCCGCGCCAGTTGAAACGTGAGCAGCGAATCATTGCTCAGCGGGATGCCCCGCGCCACGGCTTTTTGCACAATCGCCAATGGGGCGGCACCCCACCGCTCAAACAGAGCAGCGCACAATCTTCCAGCAATGAATCGGGATGTTCGCCCAGCACAAATTCGACTGCCCGCCCATCCAATGCGCCAATCTCACGGGCCAGCTTTGCCGCCGACGCCCGGTCGCTGACCACCACCTGCGCGCCGGCATCGGCAAAAAACCGCGCCAACGCCACCCCTGGCGCGCCAGCCCCAAAATAACGACCTTCCGATTGGCAAATTCAAAATTCGTGGTCATACCGTGCCACAACGTCCTTGATTGGCGGCTCGGGGCTGGGTATTGGGGTGATCCCCCGAGCCCCGATGCCCAGCCCCGAGCCGCCAATCGCTCCATCCTCACGCTACACCAGCGCCAGCGCCACGCCGGCCATGCCGCACAGCACGCTGACGATCCAAAAGCGCTCTTTCACTTGCGTTTCGCTCCAGCCCAGCAACTCAAAATGGTAATGAATGGGCGACATCTTGAAGATGCGCCGCCCTTCGCCGTAAAGCCGCCTGGTCAGCTTAAAATAGCTCACCTGCAACATGACGCTGCCCGCTTCCGCCACAAAGACAAAGCCGATGAGCGGCAAAAGCAGCCACTGGGTGGACATGAGCGCCACCAGCGCCAGCGTAGCGCCCAGCGCCAGCGAACCCGTGTCGCCCATAAACATTTGGGCCGGATGGGCGTTGTACCACAGAAAGGCAAAGAGCGCGCCCACCACCGTGTAACAAAAGGCCGCCAGATAGGTTTGCCCCTGCAAAAAGGCAATCATACCGTAGCAGGCAAAGGCCACGCTGCAACTGCTGCCGGCCAAACTGTCCAGACCGTCGGTCAAATTGACGGCGTTGCTGGTAAACACAATCACCAAAATGGCAATCGGAATAAAGAGCGGCCCCACCGATACATAATCTTGAATGCCCGGCACGCCCACAAAATCAAGCTGCGGCGGGCCAAAGTAGAGCACCAGCGTAATCACCGTGGCAAAGAAAAACTGAAAGCCGCTCTTCATGCGGGCGCTCATGCCTTCACCACGGCCGCGCATGCCCTTGATGCCCTGCCAATCGTCCACCAGCCCCAAAATGGCATGTGACGCCACGCAAAGGAAGAGCAGTAGCGTGCTTTTGCCAATGGTGTTCAAGCCCCACAAATTGGCCACATTCAGCGCCCCCGTAATCAGCAGCACCGGCACCACAATCAGGATGCCGCCCATGGTGGGCGTGCCGGTTTTGATCTGGCGCGTGTCCGGCTCTTCAATGCGGATCTTTTTGCCCAGCTCCATTTGTTTGAGCAGGGCAATCAGCGGGCGTCCCCAGATGACGGCCAGAAAAAATGTAATTGCGCCTAGCGTCAATGGATAGGCCATTTACGAGTTGCCCTTAGGAATCGTCAAGAAATAAGATGGCGCCTAACCTGTCAGGTCTGCGAGACCTGACAGGTTTAAATCTATAAGTTATTTCTGGAGGCTGACCTAGCGCAGCGCCAGCGCCACGCCCGCCATGCTGCACAACATGCCCACAATCCAGAAACGCTCTTTGACCTGCATGGGGCTCCAGCCAGTCAGCTCAAAATGGTAGTGCAGCGGCGACATTTTGAAGATGCGCCGACCCTCGCCATAGAGCCGCTTGGTCAGCTTAAAATAGCTCACCTGCAACATGACGCTGCCGGCTTCCGCCACAAAGACCAGCCCGATAATCGGCAGCAGCAGCCACTGGGTGGACATAAGCGCCACCAGCGCCAGCGTGGCGCCCAGCGCCAGCGAACCGGTGTCGCCCATAATCATCTCCGCCGGGTGCGCATTGTGCCATAGAAAGGCAAAGAGCGCGCCCACCATAATAAAGCAGAAAGCGGCCAGATAACTCTGGTTTTGCAAATAGGCGATGAGCCCATAACAGGCAAAGGCAATACTGCAACTGCTGCCGGCCAGGCTGTCTAGCCCGTCGGTCAAATTGACGGCGTTGCTGGTCCCCACAATCATAAAGATGGCAATGGGGATAAAAAGCGGCCCCACCGTTACATAATCCCGCCAGCCCGGCACGCCCACAAAATCGAGCTGCGGCGGGCCAAAATAGAGCACCAGCGCAATAATGGTGGCAAAGAGCAATTGAAACAGGCTTTTGGTGCGGGCGCTCATGCCCTCGCCGCGGCCGCGAATGCCTTTGATGCCTTGCCAATCGTCAACGGCGCCCAGGAGGGCAAATGAACCCAGGCAGAAAAATAAGAGCAATGTACTTTGGCCAATAATGTTGCCAACCCATAAGTCCGCAATGTTCAACGTCGCCGTAATCAATAGCACCGGCACCACAATCAAAATCCCACCCATGGTGGGCGTCCCCGCCTTAATTTGCCGCGAATCCGGCTCCTCTACGCGAATCTGCTTGCCAATACCCCACCGCTTGAGCAGGCTAATCAGCGGTCTGCCCCACACAACGGCCAACAAAAAACTCGCGGCGCCCATAATCAATGCGTACGCCATAAGCACTCTCCTGGTTTACGTATTTGCCTTGGTAAGATTTCAAGCTTAGAACTGAGACGAGTGCCGGTCGAGCGGTGTCCTGAGTTCATCGAAGGGCAGCGGCGGCAGTTTGCCGCATATCGAGACCATTCGACTGAACTCACGCCGAAGCCAAGCGGGTCGACCCGCTCACTCTGTTTCGATACGGCCCAAACAGCCGCGGCCTACTCAACCGCCGTTCGCTCCTCTGCATAACAGCACAGAACAGCTTAACTTGATACACAAGGCTACTGATACAGTTCGGCGGCCACGGCGTCCATACCCACCGCCCGGCTGCCTTTGACAAGAATAAGATCTCCCGGCTGAATTTCGTGTTTCAATAGTTCGATGGCCTCAGTATGCGTGGCCATCTGGTGGACGGTCGCGGGCGGCAACCCCACGGCCAACGCCTCTTGCGCAATCTGGCCGCCGCGCTGGCCAATCGTCACCAACAGTTCGACCACATCGGCGGCCCGCCGCCCCACCAATTTGTGGCCTTCTTCTTCGTATGGCCCCAATTCCAGCATGTCGCCCAGCACGGCGACGCGGCGTCCGCGTCCGGTTGGCTCCAGGTCGTCCAGCAAATTGAGCGCCGCAATGGTGCTGGCCGGGCTGGCGTTGTAGGTGTCGTCGATGATGGTGCTTGCGTTGATGCCTGCCACCACCACCAGGCGCAACTGATTGGGCGAACTTTGCAGCGCGGCCACAATCTCTTCCCAACTGAGCCCTTCCACCAGCCCCACCGCCGCCGCTCGCAGCGCCGTATGCACGCTGTGGCGGCCCAGCAGCGGCACCCGCACGTGTAGCGAATCGATCTTTGCGCGCCGCCCGTCCTGCCGCAACGGGTCGCGAAAATGAAAGCGAAAGCGGATGCCCTCCATGCCGGCGCCCTCGATCTCATCGGCCCACAGATCGGCCTCCGGCGACAGCCCGTAACGAAAGAGCCGCGCTTTGGTCAATGCCGCCATGCCGCGCACCCGCTCGTCATCCCAGTTGAGGATGGCCACGCCACCTTCTTCAGACGAGGGCAGCGCCTCTAGCAGTTCCCCTTTGGCCCGCACAATGTTTTCAATCGTACCCATGCGCTCTAGATGCACCGGCCCGATATTGGTCACTACGCCCACGTGGGGCCGCGCCCAAGTGCAGAGATCGCGAATTTCGCCGATGCCATAAGTGCCCATTTCCAGCACGGCCCGCTCATGCGCCAGCCCCAGCCCCATGAGCGTAAACGGAATCCCCTGCTCGTTGTTCAAGCTGCCCTGGCTGTGCAGCGTTTGGAAGCGCTGCCGCAGCACCGCCGCCGCCAGCTCTTTGGTGGTCGACTTGCCCACGCTGCCCGTGATCCCGATCACGCGCAATTCTGGTGCACAACGGTGCAGACGCTGGAACGCCCCTACTTTTGCAGGGCCGTCAGGCTATTCGGCACAACATAGGCCAGCGGCGGCAAGGGGCGCATCCGTTTGATCCAAAATGGCTCGCAGCTCCGCTACGCTCTGGCCACAATCGAGAATGAGAGCCTTGTGAGCTTGTGCGACTTCTGCACCATGCGCTTCGCAAATGATGACGCTGGCCCCGGCTTGCAGGGCGTGGCCAATATAGCGATGGCCATCTGTGTTTTCGCCCACCAGCGCCACAAATAGATCGCCCGCAGCGGCGTCGCGATTATCGAGCACCGCTTTGACAATAGGCGTGGCCGGCAGGCTCAGCGGCGGCGTATCCCCCACCAGCGCCTGCCATACAGTATGCTGCGTAATGTGCGCGTGAATAACTGGTCGCATCCGAATTTACCGAGCCTGCGCCGCCAGACGCACATCGTCCGGCGGGATGTTCATATACGAAAAAAGCCGCCGCGCCACCAGGCTGAAAACGGGCGCCGCCGATTGCGAAGCCCATTGCGTAATTTGGGCATTGGGCCGATCCAGCTTGATCAGCATGACAAACTGGGGATCGTCCGCCGGCGCAAAGCCAATAAAGCTGGCAATGGTTTCGTCCTCCGAATAGCCACCCTCGACCGGAATCTGGGCGGTGCCGCTTTTGCCCGCAATGCGATAGCCCGGCACCTGGGCGGCTTTGTTGCCAATTTCGACCACCTTCACCATCATGTCGGTCAGCGTTTTGGCTGTCTGCGGGCGGATAGCGCTGTGGATCACAGTGGGGCCGGTCTCCAGCACTTTGTTGTCATAGATGCGGTCCTGCACCACATAGGGCCGCAGCAGCACGCCGTGGTTGGCAATGGCGGCCACGCTGTTGATCATCTGGATGGGCGTCACCGCCACGCCTTGCCCAAAACTATTGGTGCCCAGATCCGATTCGCTCCACTCGGAGACGCCGGGCGCTTTGAGGAGCCCCGGCACCTCGTTGGCCAGATCGATTTCAGTGGCGGAACCAAAGCCAAAGCGCCGCACGTAGCCATAAAACTTATCCGCCTCGACCATGGTGGCAATTTCCGCCGTTATCACATTAACCGAATGGGCCAGTGCTTCGGTGGCGGTGAGCGGCCCCCAGACCGATTGATCGCTGTTAAAGATTTCGCGCCCACCCACCATGATCGAGCCTGTATCGTTAAAGGGCATGTCGGGTGTAATCAGGTTAGCGTCCAGCGCGGCGGCAAAGGTAATCACTTTGAAAATCGAGCCCGGCTCATACTGCGCGCTGACGGCTGAATTGGCAAACGCATCCTGATTGGCTTGGCCGTAAAAGTTGGGGTCATAAGTGGGCCAGTTTGTCATGCCGCGAATGGCGCCCGTGTGCGGGTCCATCACAATAATGGTGCCGCTCTGCGCCTGATAAAAAGCTATCGCTTTGGCCAGCTCTTCCTCAATGATCCACTGAACGCCGCGGTCAATAGTGAGCACCAGATCTTTGCCCGCCGCTGAGGGGACAAAAGTGCGCACCGCCTGGGGCAGTACGTCGAGCGTTTCTTCGGTGCGGGCGGTCAGCCCCACGCCGTTGCCGCGCAAAAAGAGATCGTAATATTTCTCCACGCCATAATGGGCTTCCCGTTCAGAACCGATGCCCACAAAGCCAATCAGCTGGCTGGCCAACGTCCCCTGCGGATAATAACGTTTGGGGACCGGCTCCAAATAGATGTGGCGCAAAGCCACCGCCTGCTCTGGAAAATCGCGCTTCCAATCGATAATTTTCTGGGCAAGCTCATACGTGGCGCCTTTGCCAATGCGTGTATAGGGCTGGTCGGCGGCTTCGCGCAGGATACGCGCGGTTTCAATAGCGGAAATGCCCACGAGCTGTTCCAATATGCTGCCCACTTCGGCGCGGGCCTCATCGCCTTTGATCAAGTTTGGCGTGGCGGCAATGTCGTAAAAGAAGCGGTCGCCGGCCAGCAGTTGGCCATGCGCATCTACGATGACGCCGCGCGGCGCTGGCAGCTCAAACACCACATTGGCTGCGGGCGCCTCTCCCCAACGAAACAGTTGATAGTCGAGCAGCCGCCACACAATGACGCTGGCAATCAAGCAAAAACAGAATACAATCACCCAAACGCGCCGGGGATGCCGCTGAACGGGCTCATCGACCGGCGAGAGTGCATCTGGAATTAGCTCATCGCGCAATGTGCGCAACGAAGGGTATGGGGCCTGGCTCTGCATGGTGCGCCCTTGTTAGATACAATAATTCTAAGCTCTGTTTTGCTGCAACCGCGCTATAGAATTTCGACTTTGCTACAAAGTCAAACGGCTAAATTCTCGACGAAGGCCGGCCTCAGGGAAAGGGCAGCCAGCCTGGAATCCATTGACGCCATCCACGCTTCGCATTTTCAAGCCCAACCGGCGACGAACTCGCCGCTTCGGCCAAAGTGGATGTATTCAACAACTGTGGGTCTGAATCTGTTCTGTTTAAGCCGGATGCTACTGTGTTCGATGCAGAGGAAACCAAGAGGGGTTGGGTGTCGTTTGCACTTAAACTGCTGTTTGAAGCCAAAGCTGCCGCGGCCGATGTATTGACCAAACCAAGGCTCGCGGCCACCGGACTGCCGGGCAACAGCGCCTGATCAACTTGCGCAGCGCCAATATATTGATGTTCCGGCATATCAACATAGCCCAGCGCTACAGCCCGCTGTTTCACATTGGGCAATGCACTTGCTTGATTGATCCGCCATACTATTTCGCTATTTTTTTGCTCAATGGCCTCCAAAAGCGCCCGCTGTTCGCCAATGTCGATACGGGCCTGCATGATGCGCGCCGACAAATGAATATGCAGAAAGAGCCCGCCGCACAGCACCGAAAGCACCATGAGAAAAAGCAAAAAGGAAACCAGATCATTCGGCAGTCGCAATAGCTGCGCTAGCACCTGCCAAAGACGTCCCAAGGCCGTATTGGCCAGAATCGCCTGCAGATCTGTGTTCTGTAAATCCAACGTTGATCGGGAGAACTTGGATGGCTGTAACATAGTATCTTGATCTCAAAATGGTATTTAGTTGGATGCCTTCCGGGTGGGCCTCGCCTCCCCCTTGACGCACCTTGTGCGTCTTTCCCCCTTCTCGCCACAAGTGGCGAGAAGGGGCCAGGGTGAGGAGCGGTCTCGTCCCGGACGATTTTAGTTTTGGGCAGCAGGGTGCATCATGGTGTTCTTCTTCTGTTCTGCGTATTGCTTTATGTAACTCCGCAGCCGTTCCCTGAGCTTGTCAATGGGAACTCGGCCTTTGACAAGCTCAGGCCTCGAGCAGCCTAAGTAGTTACGGCTTTATAAACGTTCTATAATGCGCAGCTTGGCGGACCGGCTGCGCGGATTTTGGCTCACTTCGGCAGCAGTGGCCTCTATAGGCTTGCGGGTGATAATGCGCCCGCTGGGCGTCCGCTCCGCGCCCCCCATGGGATGCAGCGGGTCTGGTGTAAAGCTTTGCGCTTCCGCCTGCATCCAGCGCTTAACAATGCGGTCCTCCAGACTGTGAAAGCTGATAACGGCCAAGCGCCCACTCACCGTCAATAGCTCCAAACAGGCGGGCAAAATCTGCGTAAGCTGCTCCAGCTCCCGGTTAACAGCGATGCGCAACGCCTGAAATGTACGCGTGGCCGGATGAATACGGCTGCCGCGCCGCCCGCCTACGGCTCGCTCCACCACGGCGGCCAGCTCGGCGGTGGCGGCAAACGGTCGCCCATGTATAATGGCTTTGGCAATCCGGCGACTCTGGCGATCTTCACCATATTCGTAAATCAGGTCGGCTAACTCGCGCTCGTCCCATTGGTTGACAATATCGGCGGCAGTGGTGGGCGCACTAAGATCAAAGCGCATGTCCAGCGGGCCGTCCTGCTGGAACGAAAAGCCCCGTGCGGCTGTATCAATTTGAAAAGAGCTGACGCCTAGATCGAGCAAAATGGCGTCCACAGGGTCAAAACCATGCTGCCGGGCAATGGCGGGCATGTTTTCAAAATAAGCGTGGACAAGCTGCAAGCGGCCCTCTGTTACTTCCTTGGCCAGCCGCCGCTGCACCCGCTCAATCGCCGCCAGATCGGCATCAAGCCCCAGCAGCCGCCCGTCCGGCGCCGACTGCGCCAACATGGCAGCGGCGTGTCCACCACCGCCCACCGTGCCGTCGATCATGCGGGCGCCCGGCTGAATGTTGAGCCCGGTCACCACTTCATTTAAAAGCACCGGAACGTGCTGCTGGTCGGAAGAGCTGTCGCTGCCATTCATGTTTCACTGCGAGAAGGTCTGAATGGCCACAAAACACAAAAATTTCTTTCTGAGCCTTTTGTGAATTTTGTGTCCACCTTTGGTTGGCTTTGTGGCTATTAAATATCAAATGCTTCGATCATGTCGTCTTCCTGATTTTGCGTGGCCTGTTGCCATTTTTCGGGATTCCAGATTTCGATATGCGAATTCATGCCGGCCAGCACCACTTCGCTATCAATATTGGCAAATTCACGCAGAAACTGGCTGAGCAAAATCCGCCCCTGCTTGTCCAACTCCATACTTTCCGCATTGCTAAAAACGGAACGCCGCAGCCGATTGGCCCGCTGATCCATTTTGGGCAGCGCATCGATCTTGGCGGCAATCTGCTCCCATTCCGGCATGGGAAAGGCCATCAAACAGGGCTCATTCGGGCTGCGCGTAATCACCACGCCGGTGGCCAAAAGATTTCTGTAGCGTGAAGGCACCGTCAGCCGAAATTTGTTATCAAGCGTATGTTTGAAAGAACCTAAAAACATGCGTGTTGCACTTTTGGCCGAAAAGAGGGCAAAATTTTTTGGCAGAGTCTGCCAAATGGATGGGATGGAGCGGGCATAAATCTGATCGTCTATGTTTTAAGCGTAATATCCCAAAATAACCCAAACTTTAGATATTTCGTGAAACCATCGCTAAAGCGTGCTATTTTTAGAGGTTTTCCCCCACATCCTCCCACATTGTCCCACATTATAATCTACTTTCGGGCGCTTGTCCAGCCCCCAATTGGGTTTTTTAACAAATTTTTGGGATATTATGTAAATCCACTCTAGTGAGCATTCCAAATGTTTACGGGGCAAGAAGAGATCGTATCGGTTGCGACGACACGATGACTATAAGAAGTTAAGTCTCATTTCTGGTAATTCAGGCAACTTGACCTAATTGAAAGGAAAGTGCATAATAACGCCGCGTACTTTTAAGCGTGCGCCGTTCGACTTGATTCCACAACTATATACCACATCATATACACGAGGAGGAGAGCTATGTCCCCTAAAGTTCCAACCACCATCGCTGTATTCATCGCCGCCCTTTGCCTTCTGCTTTTCACCGTTTTGCCCAGTCACGCGCGCGAGTCAGCCTCTGGCTTTGTGCCCACCATGTATTTGCCCATTGCGCCTAAGCAAGTCCCACCCAAGATTGCCGTCCTGGCGGATCTCAATATCTATCGCATGAATCCCGACAGCTCGGATCAGGAGCAGTTGACCGATAACAACTGCGCCGGCGCGCCGTCATTGTCCAACGACACCCAATTTGTGGTCTTTGCCAACGTGTGCGATGACGAGATTTATATGATGGAAGTGGGGGAAACCGATCCGGTGCGCATTACCAATAACCGCGTCATGGACCTGCAGCCGGCGCTGTCGCCCGATGGCGACCGCATTGCCTTTGTGTCCGACCGCGATGCCGATGGCGATTACGAAATTTTTGTAATGAACCTGGATGGTTCAGCCGTGACGCAGCTCACCAACAACACGGCGCGCGACGAGGAACCGGCCTGGGCGCCAGGCGGTGATCGGATTGCCTTTATGTCGGATAGAGATGGGGCCAACCCGGAGATTTACGTCATGAACGCCGATGGCAGCGGTCAAACGCGCCTGACCGACAACATTGCCATGGACCAGTCGCCCGACTGGTCGCCCTTTGGCGACCGCATTGTTTACGCGTCCAACGAAGACGGGGATTTTGAGATTTTTACGATGGAGCCGGACGGCGGCAACCAGGTGCAGCTTACCCATAACAGCCAGCGCGATCTGGCGCCGAGCTGGTCACCCCGCGGCTTCGCAATTGTGTACTACTCGATTACCTCTGCCGGGCGCTCCATCATGCTCATTGAGCCCGACGGCGCGAATGATGACATTGTGATCTCGGGAATTTTACGGACCCGGATTGGTAAAAATAGCCCTTCCCTATTCACCCTTTTCAGGGTAGAGTCAAAACAATCCTGGAATCTCAGAAGATTCCGGGATTGTTTTGACGAAAGATGCCAGTTGTGCCTAATTCCCCAATGACGTCCGTCGCCGCTCCACCTCCGCCTTGACCGCGGCCAGCCGTTCGCCATGCAGCGGATAGGTGAGCAGCGCCAGGAAAGCCAGCAGACAGCCGGCAAAAGGCAGCCCCGTCATAAAGACGCGGAAGCCGGTGGCCACGCTCGCGGGCTGCACCTCCAGCCGCGTATCATAGCCATAGGCCGGGGCGATAATGCCAAAGACCACCGACACAATGGCCGCGCTCAGCGTCACCACCAGCCCGTTCAGGCCAAAGTACATACCCTCGCGGCGCTGCCCCGTCTTCACTTCGTCCTCATCGATTACATCGGCGATCAGCACGTTGTCCATCAAAAAGATGCCGGCAAAGGCCACACCCAAAATGGCGGAGACAATGATGGCGCCGGAGAGCGAATTGACAAACCAAAGCGGCAGCGCGGCCAGCGCTGAGGCGGCGTAACCAATCAGCGCCGTGGTGCGCGCTTCAAAGCGGCTGGCCACAAAGCGCCGCCACGGATAAAGCGCCAACGCGGCTACAATGAAGGCCGTGGCCAAAATAAGCGATGTCTGGCCAGCCTCGGCGCCGATACTATATTTAATATAGAAAATCATACCCGTGGACAGCGCATTGGTGGTTACAAAACGCATAGTCTGCGCCACCGTCATGGGCAAAAAGCTGCGGTTGACAAAAGTGGCTTTGAACGCTGCGAAAAATGAAAAGTCATCCGCCACTGCCGGGCCGCCCCGCTCGTACATGCCGCGATAGCCCACATAGGCCGCAATCAGCGCCACCCCGGCAAAGATCATGCCCATGACGCCCCAGCCCACCTGCTGCGCAATAATCGGCGGCAGCGCCACGCCCAACAGCAGCGCTGCGGTCAAAAAGATGTTCATACGCACGGCCACATCGGTGCGCTCGTCATACGACGGAAACATCTCCGGCATCAGCGAATAGTAGGCCGTGCCCACCGCCGTCCCCAGTGCATCATAGAGCACAATGCCCACCACCATATAGATCAGCAGCGCCACCGGCTGCAAGTTGCCGTCAAACGGGGCCAGCCACAGCGCGCCAAAAATGAGCAGCCAGGGCAGCGTGCCAAACCAAAGATAGGGCAGGCGCCGCCCCCAACGCGTGTGCGTGCGGTCCGAAAGGAAGCCGATCAGCGGGTTGTTCACCGCATTGTAAATGGCGTAAAGCGTCAGCGCGATGGCGCTCCACTGCGGCGGCAGGCGCTTGATGTCCGTGTAAAAAAAGAGCAGCGACACGTTGACCACCTGCGCCGGAATCTGGATGCCCATCATGGAGACGGCATACAGCCAGCGCTGGCCGTTGGTAGAAACACGGTTGCGCAGTTCGGCCTTGGCCGCGGCCTCGTCATTCGAAATTTGGTTGGGGGTGGCATCAATGTTCATTCGGTGGCGCCTTGCCGTCCGTTATAAACAAAAGCGCCGCTTGCGCCAAAAGCGCGGAAGACGCGGCAGGCTTCGTCGTGCAGCACATTTTCGATCACTTCGACGCCCCGCTTGTTTAGTTCGGCCTTCCAATCCGGATGGATCGGCCCCTCATCAAAGCCGGTCAGCTCTTCCAATTCCGGCCCGCTGCCCGCAATCACCAGCGAGCGGACGCCCGACCAATGCACCGCGCCATAGCACATGGCGCACGGTCGCCAGTTGACCACAAGCTGGTGCGCCGGCATCCCCGGCCCACCCAAATCGTACACGCCCAGCTTCTGCTGCGCCAGCGAAAGCGTCATCACCTCGGCGTGGGCGGAGGAGCAGGTGGTGGGCATAACGCGGTTGACGCCGATCACCACCAATTTGCCCGTATCGCGTTCAAAAACGCCGGCCGCAAAGGGTCCCCCCGTGTTGCGTTCAAAGTTAAGCTGCGAAAAGCGGATCACCGTGGCCATCCGCTCTTCCAGCGTGGGCAAGAACGCGGGTAATTTGGCAATTTCTGCATCGGCCCAGTCGGGCATGGTTAATGTCACTTGCATGGTTCACATCCTTATTGCCTGGAAACTTCTGGCCGCAGCCTGAGCTTGTCGAAGGCGGCCTTCGACAAGCTCAGGCTGCGAACATATAAGTTGTATTGCCTGGAAAAACTGTTTATCAATGTTCAGGGGGTATGCGGTATAATACTGTGAACTATACAGTTGTGGCAAGCACGAACAATTTGACACGTTTATATTAAGGAGTATATAAGGAGAAACCCCATGTCATTTTCGATTCGCACGCAAATCCGTGAAATATTGGCCGATGACCGCGCCAAAGCCGCATTGGAAAGACACATTCCTGGCGCCACCACGCATCCACAACTGCACATGGCGCTCTACATGTCGCTGGGCGAAGTGGCCACCTACCCCGAATCTGGCCTGACCACCGACAAGCTCCACGCGCTGCTGGCCGACTTGGCCGCCATCAGCATCGACTAAGACTAATCCAGAAAAATAAATGTATCTGATGATAAAGGTTTTCTGGATTAGCTTGCAGGTTTTCCGGTATATTTTGTTTTTTTGGAAAAACCTAAGCTGCCCACAACCAAAGGATGCACCCATTGATGAGCACCACCATTAGCCACTCGCCCACCTCCCACGTTCGTTTTGGACACGCCCGCATCGATATGACGCCGCCCGTCGGCATTTATCATCCCATGTGGGGCGCGGCGCGGCACCATCGCGCCACCGGCGTGCATCGCCCGCTGCTGGGGGATGTGATGGCGCTGGGGGCTATGGAGAACGGAGACGCCGCCGCCACAATGCTGCGCGTCCAGCTTGATCTGGTGGGCATGGGCAAAAGTGAATTCGAACTGCTGCTGGATGCGCTCAGCCGCGCTGCCGGTTTGAATGCCAGCCAGATCGTCGTCTCCTTTTCGCACACGCACGCCGCCGGCCTCTTTACCGAAGACCGCATTCCGCTGCCCGGCGGCGAGCTGATTCCCGCCTATTTGGAAACGCTGCGCGAACAGATCTGTGTGGCCGCCGCCGAAGCCATCCGCAAAATGCAGCCCTGCACCATCACCTATGGCGCGGGGCGCTGCCATATGGCGGCCAATCGCGACTATTGGGACGTGGAGAACAACCTCTATGCCTGCGGCTTCAACCCCGATGCCCCCGCCGATGACACCGTGATTGTGGGCCGCGTCTGCACGCAGGTGGGCGTCATTGTGGCCAGCCTGGTCAATTACGCCTGCCACCCCACCACGCTAGCCTGGGAAAACACCCAGATCAGCCCGGACTATGTGGGCGCCATGCGGGCCGTGGTGGAAGCGGAGTTGGGGGCGCCGTGCATTTTCATGCAGGGCGCGTGCGGCGATCTGGGGCCGCGCCACAGCCATCAGGGCAGCACCGCCGTGGCCGACCAGAACGGGCGTCAGTTGGGCTATGCCGCACTCTCGGCCCTCACCGCGCTGGACCCGCCGGCCACCGATTTTGCCTATGCCGGCCCGGTGATCTCCGGCGCCACCTTGGGGACGTGGCGCCATGCGCCCTTCGATGCCGAACGCACATCCAACAGCCGCCATTTTCACGGCGATGTCCACACGCTGGATTTGCCCATGAAGCCGCGCCCCGACCCAGTTGCGCTGCGCCAGGAAATGGAGGATTGGCTGGGGCAGCAGGCCGTGGCTGTTGAACAGGGCGACGCCGTGGCGGCGCGCGACTTTGGCGCCCGCGCCGAACGCGCCCGCCGCTGGATTATGCGCGTGGCGCATTTGCCGGCGGAGGTCGATTTCCCGCTGCCCTGCGCGGTGCATCGGCTGGGCGACGCCATTTGGGTGGCCGTGGGCGGCGAGCCATACAATATACTGCAAACGGAGCTGCGCCGTCGCTTCCCCGCACAGATATTGCTCATCTCGCCGCTGCTGGGGCCTATGCAGGCAGCCTATCTGCTGCCCGAAGCCTATGGCCAGGGTCTATATCAGGAAGAGCCGTCGATCCTGGCCCCCGGCTGCCTCGAATCATTAATCGAGCACGTGTCCGCCAAAATCATTGAATTGCAAAAAGTATGATCAACAGATTGCACACATTCAACCCTTCGTAGGTCACTCTTGCAGAGGACATGAGAATCCGCGTTCATCTGCGTACATCCGCGTACAATGCCTCTTTTGTTTTATTTATGACACTGTCAATTAGATAGAAGAAATCTGCGTAATCTGTACAATCTGTTGATCCCAATCTCTCCTCTGAATGCGTAACGAATGAATCGACTGACTTGGATTGCCATTGGTGCGTTAATAATTGTCAGCGCGGTGCTGCGCCACCAGTTGCTCTTTTTGATGGGGCTGATCTTGACGCTGCTGGCCATTGTGTCTGCCGTGTGGGCCAAATATTGCCTGCACGGGGTGACCTATCGGCGCTATTTTAGCGGGCGACGGCTCTTTTTTGGCGACGACATGGAGATGCGCATCGAGGTGATCAACGCCAAACCGATTCCGCTGGCCTGGTTCCGCGCCGATGACGAAATCCCAGCGGCGCTCACGGCTGAGGCGGCCAGCGGAGCCAGCGGGCGGCGGCGGCTGGTCAACGTGCTTTCGCTGCGCTGGTACGAGCTGGTGACCCGGCGCTACCAAATGCGCGGCGGGCAGCGCGGCGTGTGGCGCTTTGGCCCGGCCCAATTGCGCTCCGGCGATCTCTTTGGCTTTGACATTCGCCGCACCACCATGGAGCGCAACGACTATGTGCTGGTCTATCCCAAGGTGGTCCCCATTGTTGAGTTGGGCTTGCCCGCCCGCCATCCCTTTGGCGAAGAAAAGAGCAATCTGCGCATTTTTGAAGACCCCATGCGGCTCATGGGCGCCCGCGAATACAGCAGCGGCGACAGCTTCCGCTTTGTGCATTGGAAGGCCACAGCCCGCCGGCAGGCGCTGCAAACCAAGGTCTTTGAGCCTTCCAGCACGCGGCCGGTGGCCATTTTTCTCAACGTGAGCACCCACGAGTTTTTTCACGAGGGGCAGGATTGGGAGCTGATGGAGTATGCCATTTGCGCGGCGGCGTCGGTGGGCAAACACGTGTGGGAGAATGGCTACGCCGTAGGACTCTACGCCAACGCCTGGCTGGCCCATGTGGATCAAGCCACCGACGATGACGAAGCGGAAAGCGACGCCAAAATGCTGCGCAGCGGCCGCGTGCGCATTCTGCCCCGCCGCCACCCCAGCCAATTGACCCACATGCTGGAAGCGCTGGCCCGCGTCAATGAACGGGGCCGCTGGTCGCTGGAAGTGCTACTGGAGTTGGAAAGCCGCGATCTGCCCTTTGGCGCCACGCTGGTCGTGATCAGCGCCGTGATCAACCGCCGCTTGCAGCTCGCCCTGGCCGATCTGCGCCGCAAAGGCTTCGGCGTCACGCTGATCACGCTGGGCGAGGAGGAGCCAAAGCTGCTGCTGCCGGGCGTCACTATATATTATATTGGGGGCAAGGAGCGTTGGCAGGGATTATCGCAATTGCCGTAGCGAAATTTAGACAAGATGACAGGATGATAAGATGACTGAGCCTGTCGAAGTCATCTTGTCATCCTGTCATCCCCTCACCTTGTCATAAAAACATCAACTATACAATGATGAACACACTTACCCTCAAACAATGGAACTGGCTGGACAACGGTGCGCTGCCGCTGCTGCTGGCGATTTTGCGCAGTTGCTGGTGGCTGCCCTGGCTCATGCTGATTCAGCGTGTGCTGGCGCCGACGGAGGTGGGCGTGGTGCTGCCGGTGTGGCTGTTAATGAGTATTCCTTTGTTGAGCCTGTTATTGGCGCTTGATTGCGCCGCCCACTGAAGAGTTGAACAGCATGGTGCGCCCGGAACCGGCGCCGGCGGCCAGTCTATCCAGCCGCATGGGCATTGCGCTGGTGGGGCTGGTGGTGATTGTGCTGGTGCTGTGGCTCCAGCTTTACCGCAGCCAATTTGGGTTATTGGACGGGGGGTGGCTGGCCGCCTTGGGGGATGCGTTGATTCACTGGCAGAGCAACGCCATCCCCGGCGCCGTGATCGTCGGCCTCTTCACCGCCTTTCTGTGGCTGCGCGGGCTGCTGGATGCCTCCATGCGCATGGCGCACGATGATGTGTGGACCGTTTTTCAGACCGGCATTGTGGCGCTGGTGCTCTATCTGGTTTTTAGCGCCATTGGCGGGCTGACGCTAACCGGCTGGGACGGCGCGCTGGCGCTGATCCTGTTGAGCAGCGGCATGGCGGCGCTGGCCGCATCCAGCCTCAAGGTGACCGCCGGGCTGGATCGGGCGCTGGGCGCCGGTCAGCGCACGGGGGCCAGCATTCCGGTGCTGAGCCGAAGCTGGCTGATCAGCACGACCACGGTGATTCCACTGCTGCTGACAGCAGGCGTGCTGCTGGGCGCGCTGCTGGCGCCAGAGATGGTGGCGGCGTTGCTCAACTGGCTGGGCGACATCGTCACCGCGGTGGGCCGCGTCCTTGGACAGATCGCGCTGGCGATTGCCTATGTGCTGTTTATCATTGCCTACTACATTGCGCGGCTGCTGGCCCCGCTGATTCGCCGGCTCTTTCCAGAACGCGAGGTAGATCCGGAGCAGATGCTGTTGGAGCGGCGGCCCGAAGAGGAAATGCAGCAGCTCCAGGAGCAGGTCGCCGTCATCCCGGACAGCTATCGCTACATTGGGCTGGCCATTGCCATCATCATTATGTTGATCATTTTTGTGATTGTGATCCGGCGGCTGCGGGCGGCGGGGCAGGAGGAGATCGATGAGTCGCGCGAGTCCATTCTGTCTGCCGATTTGTTGCAAGCGCAGCTGGGCAATTTGTGGAACAACTTGATGGGCCGCTTCCGACGGGCAGCGGACGCGTTGAGCCCCTTTTTGGCGCTGGATGGCGAAGTGGACGCCCGCCGCCAGATCCGCGCGGCCTATCAGCATCTGCTGCAAACCGCATCTGGCTTTGGCGTAGCGCGCCAGCCGCACGCCACGCCGGTCGAGTACAATGCGCCTTTGGGCCGTTCACTGGCCAACCGGAGCGTTGATTTGAACGCGCCCCGCCTGGCCGATGACATGACCGAAAAGCTGTCTGTGATCACCGAGCGCTATTATCTGGCGCGCTATGGGCATGAGCCGCCCACTCCCGCCGATGTGCAGGCGGTGCAGCAAGCATGGGCGCAGATTCAGCAACGGCTTCGAAATGAAAGTGATGCGAAAAATGGCGAAGAAAGGTAAAAAGCGCCAAAAACTGGGCGGCAAATCCAAAACAAAAGGGAGCAACGTAACCTTTATCGGGCTGGACTTGGCCTGGAGCCCGCGCAACCCCAGCGGCTGCGCGGTCATTCGCAACGAGCGGCTGGTCGATTATTGCGGCGGGCTGGGCAGCGATGATGAGATTTTCCAGTTTGTGCGCGACCATTTGGAAAAAGACGCGCCGGCCATTATCGGCGTGGATGCACCGATTCGCGTGCCCAACCGCACTGGCTAGCGGCGCTGCGACCGCGAGCTGAGCGCCGAGTGGCGCCAGTTTGAGGCGGGCGCACTGCCGACCAACCGCCAATTGTTGAGTCGCGGCCTGGCGCCTTTGCCCAACAATACAACCGATGGCGCCAAAGAAACGGCAGCCCAAAAGCTACCGGTGCGCGGGGAGATGCTGACGCAGATGTTTGTACAGCGACTCCACTTTGGCGAGATTGCTCCGATCCCACAGCAGGCGCAGGACCGCATTATTTGCGAAATCTTTCCACACCCCGCCCACGTGAGCCTTTTCGGACTAGAAAAGACATTAAAATATAAGGCGCGCGGCGGGCGCGCTTATGAAGCGCGCTGGCCCGAATTTGAACGCTATCAGCGCTATTTGCGCGGCTTGCGCAAGGCCACGCCGGCGCTCAAGGGTACGAAGCAGCTTCTGGTCAACACGGATGTGCGGACATTGCGCGGTAAAGCGCTCAAAGAGTATGAGGATGTGCTGGATGCGCTCAGTTGCGCGTATATTGTGTCTTATCTTTGGCATCACGGCCCCGGCCGGGCCCGGGTCTATGGGGCGCTGAACGAGGGGCACATCATTGTACCGATCACGGCGGAGATGGAGCAGAGATTGGGGTAACTTCAAGTGATAGCAGGAAATTGAAATAATTCCGACAGAGCAACAGGTATAAAGTTGAGCTATGATATACCTGTTGCTCTGTTTTTTGTGGCGGGTATGCGGGTGGCGGGTGTGCGAGTGAATGACCGCCCGCCACCCGCCACCCGCTACCCGCCACTCCTCACACGCGATATGGGCCGCGGTGTTCCGGCGGAAAGAGTTCGGCCACACGGCGCATGATCATGTCGGCGGTGTTGTCCAGATATTGACGACGGGCGCGGCCTTTGAGCGCCGGGTCAATTTTGAGCGGGCCGAACGCCGGCCCAATGGTGAGCGTTATGGAAGTGCGCCGCCAGTGCAGCAGGCTGCGCCAGTCGGTCACGTTGTTGATAATGCGTTCGGTGCCGAGCAGCCCCACGGGCAATATGCGCGCATCGTTTTCCACGGCCAGCATAGCCGTGCCGGCGCGCGGGCGGGCCAATTGGGCGCTTTGCCGAAATGTATTGGCATAGCCATCGTCCATGATTACTTTGCCCTGCGCCACCAGTTCGCGCAGATCCGGGTTGATGCCGCCTTCGGGGAAAACGCCCAGCACGCCGCCCTGTTGCAACACCTGGCGGGCATGACGAAAGGCGCTGCGGTCCACCTGCCCACGCCAGATGGGGATGCCGTTGAACATACTCATGAAGAGGCGCACAGAAAGTTTGCGTTGCGATTCGGTGGCCACCAAAAAGACCGGCTTAAAGGGCAGCAGCACCGTCAAAAGCGGCGCGTCGAACCAGCTAAAATGATTGGAGATGAGGATCAACGGCTCGTGCGTTTTGGGTAGATTTTCTTTGCCAACTATCTGCACGTCGAGCAGCAGCCAGCACAGAATGCGACCCACCAGCAGCAAGGATTGGCGTGAGATTGAAGCAAGCAAGTCTTTTAACATGGTGGTTGCTCCCTCTTGAAGAGCTGAAAAGATGACAGGGCGGAAAGATGACCGGATGACCGGGTGACAAGATGACTGGGTGACATGGTGACCTGTACAAGCTCGCCGTACACCTGGCAACTTTGTCAAAATTACAGAAATTATTTGTTATTCCGTGCGCAAACTATATTGTTGAGTATAGCACAATTCCCAGTTAGAAAAATAATGCGAACCATTCCAGCATACCCCCAAATTATGTACACTTTGTTAAGAATTCGTTCATTGTTTGAACGGGTTTGGCTTTACCATAATATGTGCAAGTTGCAGCGCAGTTCCAGCGGGATTGGGCAATGGCGGCATCTGCTCTTGGCCGCCATATTTGCGAGCAGCAACCTGCTGATGGTGCTTCCGGCAGCCCAGGGCAATGCGGCGGCCTCGGCGCGCAATCTGGAGTCCGTGTTGCTGCACCCTGCGCTGACAAATGCTCAAACGCCGGCCAAAGCGCGCCAAACGGCGCCAGCGATATAGTAATCAATGAAATTCATTACGATCCGCCGGTGAAGACCGACAAAGCCGAATTTGTTGAACTGTACAATCGGGGCAATGAGGTGGTCGATGTGTCGCTGTGGGCGCTGGATGGGGCGGTCGAGTTCACGATCCCCGGTTCCACATCGATCCATCCGGGCGAATATCTGGTCATTGCACAGGAGCCGGCCACCATCCAGCGCACCTGGAGCGTCAACGCCATTGGGCCCTATACCGGTCGCCTCTCCACGCTGGGCGAAGAGGTGATCCTGCGCAACCGCAATGCGCAGATCATTGATCAGGTGGTCTATCAGCTGGGCTTTCCGTGGCCCACGGTGGGCGATGCGCCGGGACCGAGCATCAGCCTGCTCAACCCGCGGGCGGACAATGCGCTGCCCGGAAGTTGGCGTTCGCAACTGCCCACGCCGGGGCGACCCAATCAGACGCTGCTGGAGAATCTGCCGCCCAATGTGGAGCAGGTGGTCCATTCACCACAGCAGCCCACTTCGCAATCGGCGGTGCGCATTGCGGCCCAGGTGCAGGATCCCGACACGATCAAGTCGGTGGAGTTGCTCTATCAGGTGGTGGAGCCGGGGGCGTATATTGCGCTGAGCGATGAAGCGTACGCGACAAATTGGACGACAATGCCCATGAGCACCGATGCGGCGGCAGGCGTCACCTCGGCCATTTATGTGGCGCAGATTCCGGCGGAAGTGCAGCAGCACCGGCGGCTGATTCGCTATCGCATCCGCGCCACCGATGCAGGGGGGGCCAGCGTGACCGTACCCTTTGCCGATGACCCGCAACCCAATTTTGCCTATTTTGTATACGACGGTCTGCCCGGGTGGCGGGCGGCCATCAAGCCCGGCGGCAGCGTGGCCCAAAGCGAAATGGTGGATTATGATTTCAACCAGATGCGGGCCTATCCGGTCTATCATCTGATTTCAAAAGCCTATGATGTGGACAAGGCGCTTTTTAGTTCCGGCTATATGGGCAGCGAATATTTGTGGCAGGGGGCGCTGGTTTATGATGGACAGGTCTATGATCACATTCGCTATCGCGCCCGCGGCGGCCAATGGCGTTATGGGCTGGGTAAAAACATGGCCAAGTTCGATTTTAACCGCGGCCACTTTTTTCAGGCGTATGATGACTTCGGTCAGCCCTATGCCTTTAAGTGGAGCAAGCTCAACCTGGGGGCGATTATTCAGCAGTCGTCGCGCGGCTATCGGGGCGAACAGGGCATGTTTGAATCGGTGGGTTTTCGCCTATTTAACCTGGCCGGCGTGGCGTCACCCAAAACCCATTTTATCCACTTCCGCGTGATCGACGAGGCCGCGGAGACGGGAGACGATCAGTACGACACCGATTTTTGGGGCCTTTATCTGGCGGTGGAACAGATGGACGGCCAGTTTCTCAAAGAGCACGAGCTGCCCGATGGCAACCTCTATAAAATGGAGTGGGGTACGGGCGAGCGCAATAATTTGGGGGCCGATTCGGCGCCGGATCGCTCGGACATCGAAGGCATTATGTATGCGCTGAAGAATTTGAATCTGGATGAAACGTGGTGGCGCGCCAATTTGGATTTGGAGGAATATTACAGCTTCCGCGCTATTTTGGAGGCGATCCATCATTATGATGTTAATAACGAAAAGAACTACTTTTTCTACGCCGATCCCACCACCAATCAGTGGTCGATTTTGCCGTGGGATATTGATCAGACGTGGGCGCTCAACATGTTTGGCAGCGGCACAGACCCCATGGTGCGCGCCGGTGTTTTGAGCGATGAAGATTTGCGGCTCGAATATGAGAACCGGCTGCGCGAAATGCGCGACCTGCTCTTTAACACCGAGCAAATGTTTGCCATGCTGGATGAGCACGCGGCCCGCATCGACAATCCCGCCGGTGGCCCTTCCATGGCGGGTGCTGACCGCGCCATGTGGGATTTTCATCCAATTATGTCTTCGGCCGAGGTGGAGCCGGATAAATCGACGCCGGGTCAATTTTATAAAGCGGCGGCCAACGGGCAGTTTTCCGGCATGGTGCAGGTCATGCAAAAATGGGTGGAGGAGCGCAGCCTTTGGATCGACGAGCATCTGCTGCACAATGCAGCTATTCCATACCGCACGGCCGTCACCTACACAGGACCGGAAGGCTATCCGGCTGACAAACTGCGCTTTACCACCACGGCCTTTAACGATCCACAGGGGCCAAATACTTTTGCCGCCATGGAGTGGCGCATTGCCGAAATCAACTATCCGGGGCTGCCCACGTATGATGGTGCAGCCGCCGGGCGCTATGAAATTGAAGCCACTTGGCAGAGCGCCGAGTTGACCACCTTTGTGGATAGCGTCGAGATACCGGTGGGAGCTTGCCACCCCGGACGCATTTGCCGGGTGCGCGTGCGCATGAAGGACAACAGCGGACGCTGGGGCCACTGGTCGGCGCCATTCCAGTTCGCGGCTGGGGAGCCGCTGGAACCGCGGGCCGACAGCCTGAAGATTAGCGAGATTATGTACAATCCGCTCAATATGGAGGCTATTTCGGGCAACCACTTGGAATTTATCGAGCTGTCCAATGTGGGCAACCGGCCCATCAATTTGACCAATATGCGACTGACGGGGGGCATTTTCTATCAATTCCCGGCGGGCGCCCGACTGAACGCCGGCGATTCGCTGGTGTTGACGAGTGATGCCGCACGCTTTGTACAGCGATATGAATTTACACCGTTTGATCAATATGCCGGTCAGCTCAAAAATTCGGGCGAACGTCTCGTGCTGCTGGATGCTTTGGGCGCAGAAATTTTCAGTGTGACCTATGACGACAGCGAGCCGTGGCCGGAGATAGCCGACGGCCAGGGCTATTCGCTGGTGCTGCGCGATCCGGCGAACACGCCCACCGTGGCGGATGATCCCAACCTGTGGCGACGCAGCACCACGGTGCATGGCTCTCCCGGCGGCGTTGATCCATTCCCAGTCGTGCTCAACGAGATTCTCACCACGGCCACGGCGCCGCTCGTCAACGCCATTGAAATCTGGAATCCGACCAGTGAAGCGGTGGATATAAGCTATTGGTTTCTGAGCGATGATCCGGCCAAGCCGCGCAAATATCAGATTCCGGCGGGGGCTGTGTTGCCGCCGGGCGGCTATCGCCTATTTACACAGGATAGCTTCAGCCTGGCTACGGGGGAGCACAGCGGTTTCCGATTAAACGGCCTGGGCGGCGAGATTCATCTCTATTCCGGCGCCCGCTTTGGCTATCGCACCGGCTATCATCACGGCTTTTTGTATGGCGCAGCGGAGGCCGGCGTCTCCTTTGGGCGGCACGTCAACAGCGCCGGCGCCGAGTATTTCCCACCTCAAAACAGTGTTACGCTGGGCGGACCCAATGCCGGGCCGCGCGTCGGACCCGTCGTCATCAGTAAAATTATGTATCAGCCAGTTACCGGTGATGAATATATCGAATTGACCAATATTACGGGGTATGAAATTCCCCTCTATGATGTGAACCGGGTGACAAACACCTGGCGCATCCAGAATCTGGCGTATCAATTTCCCCCCGGACTGACATTGGGAGCCGGTGAGCGACTGCTGCTCACGGCCGGCGATCCGTTGGTGGCTTGTCTCTCTGGTCAATTTACCGATGCTGCGAATCAATCGGCGGAAAATGCGCCAAAGCTGCAGGTGATCGGTCCGTATCCACGGCTGCTGCCGGATGAGGGCGGCGCCATTCGTTTGGAAAAACCGGCGCCGGCAGCGGCTGACGCGGCCAGCTTGAATGCGCAGACGGGCTATATTTTGGTTGACGAAGTGTATTACGAAAACGAAGCGCCCTGGCCGACCGCCGCCGCGGGCAATGGGGCTGCGCTGGTCCGCCAGGTGGTCCATGAATATGGCAATGATCCAGCCAATTGGACGGCATCAGAGGGGCTGGCGCAGGCGGCTGCGGCGCAGATCGAAGTGGCGCTTTGCACATTTGAGGCTGCGCCCGATGCGCAAACAAACGACGTGACCGTACGTTGGGTCACCCAATCGGTGGTGGGCGCGATTGGTTTCAACCTGTGGCGCAGCATCGATGGTCAGCGCGAAACCGCGGAATTGCTCACCACGGAGATGGTATTGGTGGTGGCGGACGGTCAGGGGGCGCAGGCGGGCGCCAGCCATCAGCCCACCGCATATCAATTTGCGTATGTCGATTCGACGCTGCCCAAATCCGGCAGCCCGCCACACACGTATATCTATTGGTTGCAGGCAGTCGGCCTCAACGGCGAAACCGTGGACGTGGCTTTTACGGCGCTGCAACCGTCGCTGCATCAGATGTTTATGCCGTTTGTGGCGCGGTAGGGCGCCTCGCCTCCCCCTAGCCCCCTTCTCTCCACTTGTGGAGAGAAGGGGGAAAGACGCACAAAGTGCGTCAAGGGGGAGGAGCGGCTCATGCTTGAATAGCTTCTTTCCCCATAGATTTGCGGAATGTTAGCAGGATTGCTTGACAGAGCGGGGGGTTTGAGATAGCATTGCAAGTGGGTGAACCATGAACACAATGACAACTATCTCAAATCGACCTACCTCGAATCGACCAGGGGCGGCCACGGTTGTGGCGCCGGGCGCTCCGCTCAATTCGGCAGCCGAAGACATTTTGCTCTGTCCGGTGGAAGTGGCGGCGCGCATTATCGGCCAAAAATGGACGCTGCAAATTGTGAAGACGCTGCTGGAAGAGGAGCGCATGCGCTTTTGCGAGCTGCAAGACGCGCTAGGCGGCGTCAACCCGACCACGTTGAGCACGCGGCTCAAGCTACTGGAAGAAAACGGCCTGGTGTGCCGCACGCAAGTCAGCGATCTGCCGCCCCATGTTGAATACAGCCTTACCGAGATGGGCCGGCAATTGGATGAAGTGCTGCGGGCTGTGGTTGGTTGGAGCCGGCGCTGGTTGTGTCCTGAATAAGAATTGACATATAAAATGATTGCCAAAGGGATTACGGTCGGTCTGCTGCAGGAAAATTGCTATATTGTCGGTTGTGCAAAAAAGCGCGTCGGCGTTATTATTGATCCGGGCGACAGCACGCATGCGATTATGCGGCTGGTCAAAGAGATGGGCCTGACCATTGAGAAGATCATCAATACGCACGCCCATTTTGATCACGTGCTGGCGGTCAATGGCGTCAAAGCGGCCACGGGCGCTTCGTTTTGGCTACATAAGAATGATCTGCCCATTTTGCGCGATGTGCCGGAGCGGGTGCAGCTTTGGCTCGATTCGGAAGTAGATCCCGTCGATGAGCCGGACGGTTTTTTGGAGCATGGGCAGATCATCGAGTTTGGCGAGGAGTCGTTAGAGGTGCGCTTTACGCCAGGTCATGCACCTGGCCACGTGGTTTTTGTAGATCACAAAGGCAAGCAGGTCTTTGGCGGCGATACGCTGTTTCAGGGCAGCATTGGGCGCTTTGATTTACCAGGCGCCGATGGACCGACCTTGCTCAAAAGCATTCGCGAGCAACTGTTGACGCTGGCCGACGACTACACAGTCTATCCCGGCCACGGTCCGGCTACCGATATTGGGACCGAACGAGTTTTTAACCCCTTTGTGGGAAACGAAGATGTAGGACAAGAAGCACAGGTATAATGGCAGATGATTTATCATATGTTGCCCCAAGCGGTCTGGCGTCGACAACCGCTTGATGAGCTATACGAAGGCGATACGCTGCATAGCGAAGGTTTTATCCACTGCACGGGCGAACGGCAGCTTCTGGTGCGCGTGGCCAACAATTTTTATCGTGACGATGCCGATGCATATGTAATTTTAGCGATTGACGAAGATGTGGTGCTTGCGGATGTAAAGTGGGACACGGTGGGCTTTTTACAATTTCCCCACATATATGGGCCGCTAAATCTGGACGCCGTGGTGGAAGTGATTGGGTTCCCGCGCTTGCCCGATGGCCAGTTTGTCATGCCGCCCGAGTGGGAAAGTGAAGATAGTATCCAGTGACAACGAATATAGATGCGCTTTTTGGCGCGCCGCGCGACGTGAAAGCACACGCCGAAACCGCGGCAGGAGCCGCTACCACCACGGGCGGCGGCAAATTCAGCGAACCGGTGGTGGTGTGGGAAGCGAGTAATAAGCTGGAAGCCGAAATTGTGAAGGGCCGACTAGAGAGCGAAGGGATTCCAGCCATTATTCGAGGTGAAGTATTGGGCTCCATTGTAGGCTTGACCACGGGCAGCCTGGCCGCCACCGATGTATTGGTGCCGGCGCCGCTGGCGGAAAAGGCATTGGAGCTCTTAAATTCAGAAGTAATCTGGGAAGAGGTGGATGATGGAACAGATCAGTAGTCCTGCAATTCCGACCCATTTGGGTGCGAAACAACCGCGCAGCATCAATCCAAAGTTTCTGGTGGGCGGCGCTCTATTGCTGGTGCTGGCCTGCTTGATTGTGTGGGCCACGATGACCGCAGGCGCGTACTATCTCACTGTGAACGAGATCGTGAGCAAAGGCGATACGATTGTGGGCGAGCGCGTGCGCATGAATGGCCTGGTTGTGGCCGACAGCGATACGTGGGATGAGGACAATCATGTGCTGCGCTTTGCTGTGTACGACGAGAATGACAAAGCTGGTGCGGGTGATCAGATCCAAGTTGTCTTTTACGGACCCAAACCGGACAATTTTCACCGGGCGGCCTCGGCCATTATCGAAGGCGAAGTAATCGACGAAAATTCGCAACTGGTTTTCAAAGCCGATACGTTGCTGCTCAAATGCCCGAGCCGCTACGAAGAAGAGCCGTCTGAGATTTTTGTAAAATCCGAGCGGTGATTTTCAGGATCAACAGATTTTAGGGATTTTAAAGATTTCCTCCATACAATAGACAGTATCGGAAATAACCCAATTGAGAAATTGTACGCTGATTCACGCCGATGAACGCGGATTCTAGCCGAGAAAATCAGCGTTCATCTGTGTTCATCCGCGTACCCTATTCTTATTTCCCATAATCGCTAATGTCTGAATTTACACATAAAGCTGAAAAGGAAAACCACCATGCGCGCATTAGTGCTTTGCGACGACTCCGCCCACCCCGCCTCCTTGACCCAAGATGGGCTGACCGGCCTGGGCGAGTGCGGCTACGAATTTGATTGGCAAACCAACCCCGATGAATGGTCCGCCGTGGTGATGAACAGCTATCCGCTCGTAGGAACAGCCGGTTTCGCCGCATATGACCCCACGCAAGTGACGTTGCCGGAACAAATGCCGTCGGCCGCCTTAGGGCGTGCGCTTTTTACCGAAAATTGCGCGCCGTGTCATGGCGCCGATGGCAATAGCGACGGTCCCGTAACGCCCAACTTACCCGCGCTCCCCCGCCTAAGTTGACCGACCCGCAAACCAGTTGGCAGCGCAGCCCCGCCGAATATTTTCACATTATTAAATATGGCCGCATTGGCCAAATGATGCCGCCGTGGAGCAACCGGCTGGATGACGAGCAAGTTTGGCAAGCGGCTTACTATGCATGGAGTCTGCACACCTCGCAGGAAGCCGTGGCCAGCAGGCCGTCAGCTTTATGAGGCAGCTTTGCCCAATGTGGATGACGCGCAGAAAGCCGAGCTGGATGGGCTGGTCACGCCGCACGCCTTGCCTTTTACCACGCAGGCTGAATTGGACGGCGCTTTGCAATCTGTTTTGCCGGGGGCTGCCGATTGGTCCGCAGCCGAGCGTCAGAATGTGCTCGATTATCTGCGCACATTTAGCTACATTGCACCGTGGGATACCGCATACCGTCCCGGAACGGGGCAAGTGCAGGGCCGCGTTCAGCTTCATCCAGCCGATGGCTCAGCGCCCACACCGGTGGCCAATTTGCCGGTGACCATGACGGCCTATCTGGAAATTTCCCCGATTGCCACCTTTACGACCACGACCGATGCCGCGGGCAATTTTCAATTTGACAACCTGTCTACCGCTAGCGGCGTCGTTTACATTGCACGCCCCCTTTCAGGGAAGTAGCCTACGAGAGCGGGATTATCCAGCTTACGGATGCGCAACCGTCGGCCGATACGCCCATTTTGGTCTACGAAACTTCGGATGATCCATCAAAGTTGCGCATTACGCGCTAACTGGGTGGTCGACTTTCAGCCCGGTGAGTTGGTGGTGGGGCTGATTTTAGCCATGGGTAACGATAGCGCGGCCACTTTTGTGGGCCAGCCCGTGGCTGGCGTGGATCAGCCGGTCACCACCCAGTTTTTGCTGCCGGAAGGCGCAACCGATGTGCAGTTTCAGGGCGGCGTGTTGGGGGGCGTTTTCAAGCAGTGGATCAGCATGTTTATGATCTGGCCCCGGTTGCGCCTGGTGCAGGTACCCAACAGCTTTTTCTCAGCTATCGCCTGCCCTATGCGGGTGAGCAAATTGAGTTTGCCCAGGAATTTCTGTACCCCGTTGACCAGTTGAATCTGTTGGTGGCCGATCTGCCATCGCTGGAGGTGCAGGCGCCGCAACTTGCGTTTGTTGGCAAAGATGCGTTGCAAGGGCTTTCGTACCAATTGTGGGGCGGGCAAAATCTAACGCCGCAAAGCTTCTCTGTGTCATTAACGGGCCTTATTCCACCCGGCGGCATTGATCCGCGGCAAGCCGCCGCGCCGGGCGCGACCGCGGCTGAAGGCAACCAATCCACAGCGGCCGACCTTCCAGAGTGGCGGTGGCCACAACGGCGCCGCCCCTGGAGCCGATTGTGGCGTTGTCCATTGGCGGCGGGCTGCCGCTGGCGCTCATCGGCGCTTCCATTTGGCCGCTGCGCCGCATGGGGGCCAAAGCCGGCGCGACACGCTGGTGCAGGAAAAAGAGGCCCTACTCAAACGCATTGCCGAACTCGATGATGAGGCCGCATCTGCCAAGATCGAGCAGGCGCGCTGGATACGTGAGCGGGCGCAGTTCAAGCGCCGCCTGCTCGATTTGGCGCAACAACTCTCTGGAGGAGAGAAGATATGATCACAGATTGCGCAGATTTTAAAGATTAAACTAGTAGTCAAGAAAACTTATATTGTCGGCAGAAACTGAGTTTTTGGCAAAACTCGCTTATCCGGTAATATAAATTGCGCACTACTAGCGGTCGATAAAGTAACACCACTACTGACAGAAAACAGTTACTTTATAACTCATTTTAATCTGTGCAATCTGTTGATCCCAAACTGATGAGGCCACATGTCCGAGCAACCGTTAATTGATGTGCGCGGCTTGCGCAAGCGTTATGGGCGCAAGACTGGTGCTGAAAGGGCTGGATATTGGCGTGGAGGCCGGCCAGGTGATGGCGCTCTTGGGCGCCAATGGGGCCGGCAAATCCACGCTCATCCGCATTATTTCCGGGCTAACCAAGGCGGACAACGGCCAGGTGTGTCTGGGCGGTGCGGAGCTGAAGCAGGCGGGTCACGAATTGCGGCGCTACATTGGGCTGGTGAGCCATGCGCCGCTGCTCTACGATAATTTGACGGCGTGGGAAAATCTGGATTTTTTCGCCCGCATGTATGATTTGTTGCAGCCCGAAGTGCGCATGGAGATGCTGTTGCGAGCGGTGGACTTGTGGCCGCGGCGGCACGATCTGGTGCGCACGTACAGCCGAGGGATGACGCAGCGGCTGGCCATTGCACGGGCCATTTTGCACGACCCGCCGGTGCTGCTGCTGGATGAGCCGGACACCGGGCTGGATCAAACCAGCTCGCAAATGCTGCATAATCTGATCCGCCAATTGGGTGCATCCAAGCGGGCCATTCTGTTTTCTACGCACAATTTGGAACAGGCGCTGTTGTGGTCGGATTGGATTCGCATTCTGGCCAATGGCGAAATTGTGCATCGGCAGCCGTCGGCTGAATTGACGGTCGATGAATTGCGTGAATTATATGCCCAGTGGTAATTGGATGATCACCTCGCATATTTCTGAACACCCGGCGCAGATGCGCACGGAAGGCGGCGTGCGGCTTATTTTCGCAAGCTTTGGCATATTGCGCAAAGAGCTGCAAACCGAACTGCGCCCGCGAGGCAATTGGGGCCATGTCGGCGTTTAGCGTGTTGGCGGTGGTCATCTTTGGGCTGGCTTTTGATCTAGTCCCGCGCATGGATCTGATTGTGCCGGGCGTGCTGTGGGGAATTCTGCTTTTTGCGGGGGTGCTGGGGTTGAATCGCAGCTTTGGCGCTGAAGTAGATAAAGGCAGCCTGGCCGCGCTGCTGCTGGCGCCCATGGACCGCAGCGCCGTCTATTTTGGCAAAGTGCTGGCCAATTTTCTATTTATATTGGTCACGCAGATTTTGGTGCTCCCCATTATATTGATTATTTTTGACATCAATCTGTTCCGGCTGTGGATTCTGGTGGGGCTGTTTTTGGGCATATTGGGCTATGTGTTTGTGGGTACGCTCTTTGCGGCGCTGACGGTGAGCGTGCGGGCGCGTGAATCGATGTTGCCGATTCTGCTGTTGCCGGTGATGATGCCGCTCTTTGTGGCCGGCGTGGGATTGACGGCGCTGGTCTTAAACAATCGCGAGTTTGGCGACTTTGATCACTGGCTGCTAATGTTGGCTACCTATGACCTTATTTTTGTGGTGATTGCCTATATGGTCTTTGATCTAATCTGGGAGGATGTGTAACATGAGCAGTGCAACTTTATCACAAGGCCGCGGCCGACCGGTGGCGTTTGGCAATTATGTATTGTTGGCGTTCAATGTGTTGGCGGTGGTGGGCATGGCTGCATTTGTATGGGCGGCGCTGATCTACGCCAAATCGGCCACCAATCTAGCTGGCACGGAGCAAATTGCGCAGCGCATTTTTTATATTCACATGGGCTGCATCTTTGGCGCGATGGCGGGTTTTCTCGTGTCGCTAATCGGCAGCATTATGTATCTGATCACGCGCCACCTGGAGTGGGACAGGGTGACTCAGGCCAGCGTAGAAGTGGCCACCCTCTTTGGGATCGGGCTGACGATTTGCGGCGCTATCTGGGCGCGCCCCACGTGGAACACCTATTGGACGTGGGATCCGCGGCTGACCACAGCCACCATTACGATTCTGATTTACGTGGCCTATTTACTCTTCCGCAACGGCATTGATAATCGGCGCACGCGGGCGCTTTTTGGCAATATTTATGCGCTTTTTGCCTTTTTAACGGTTCCGCTTACTTACTACAGCGCGCGCTGGTTCCGCTCGATCCATCCGATTGTGTGGAACGGCAGCAACCCCGATGCTCAGGGCAATGTGGGCAATGTGGGCGCCACCATGGGGCAAACGATTATGATTGCCTTCATCAGCTTTACGTTGTTGTTTTGCGCCTTGATGATCCAGCGCTGGCGGCAATTGCAGTTGGAGGACCGACTGGAAGAACTACGAGAGGAACTGGAATAATGGGCTATTTAGTGGCTGCATTTATTATCGTTTGGCTGTTGGTGACCGTTTACGCGCTCTTTATGAGTTTGCGCCAGCGTAAATTGGAGCAGGATGTGCAGATGCTGGAAGAACTGGTGCAAGAGAAGTTGGCGCGCGGAAAGTGAGCGGGTGGCGGGTGGCGAGTGGCGGGTAATGAAGAGCGCGTGATGGGGCATTGGATATTAACCTGATTCTCATCTTTTGCGTAGTAAAACTTACAGTTGATTTGCGCGGGCGGGATTAAAGTGATGGCGCGGGTCATGTGCAGTAAGGGCCGAGTGTTTTGTTGAGTCATAAGGATATTCAATATGGGACAGATGGTTAATCCAACGGCGGCGGGGTCAATGGCGCCACGTGGGCAAGGCGTGTCTAAGGCGGGCGGTGAAGTTGCGCGCTCGACGATTTTTTTACATGCACTGGCCTTTGTATTTGGTTTTGGCCTCATTTTTACATTATTAGGTTCAGCAGTCGGTTTTTTGGGACAGAATAGTTCCCGAGACATCTATAACGTGGAAACCTTTCTGCGACAAGCCGGCGCTATTTTAGTTTTCATTTTTGGGCTGGCGACACTAGGAGTTTTTCGACGGATCGTCCATTATATCAACGAGCGATCGGTCTTGCAGAACAACCCTGCATTAGCGCCGTTGGTCAAAATTCTCGACTTCTTTAACATTTTGCTTTATACAGAACGGCGTGTCGTCGATATGCATCAAGTCAATCGAGAATGGGGTTATCTTAGCAGCGTTTTGATTGGTATTAGTTTCGGGGCCGGATGGACCGCTTGCATTGGCCCGATCTTAGGTAGCATTCTGTTCTTGGCCAGTGATGGCGCCACAGTTGTCCAGGGCGCAATTCTGCTAGCTATATACAGTATTGGCTTGGGAATCCCTTTTCTATTGACAGGTGTGGCCTTTGGCGCAGCCACGAGGCTGTTGCGTAAACTGAATCGATACACGACCATCAGTAGCGTACTGAGCGGGCTTTTTTTGATTACGGTGGCAATCTTGTTGTGGCGAGATGAATTGGCGCTGCTCACGACGCAGTTCACATTTTTAACCGATTGGATACTAGAGCTGGACACTGTAGTATCGGGCATCTTCGGTATGGAAGCCTTGGGCCTATATAATGTAAATGTTTTGAGCGCAGCGCCCTTGGCTTTCGTGGCCGGTATATTAAGTTTTCTAAGCCCGTGCGTGCTGCCGCTGGTGCCCGCTTACATTGGCTATCTCAGCGGCGCCTCGCTCAACACCCGGTAGCTTGATGGTTATGCAAAAACGGCTAACGCTTTATTCAAAGCCGGGTTGCCATCTCTGTGAAGAAGTCAAAGCCGATTTGCTGGCGCTTCAGCCAGAAGTCGGCTTTCTTTTTTTTGAGCAGAATATTGAGGAAGATGCAGAACTGTATGATCTGTTTCGCTATTTGATCCCGGTGGTGGATGTCGAGGATGGGCCGCTCTTTTACGCGCCCATTGACATGTATGCGCTGCGGACACATTTGGCATAGGCATGTAAAATCCCCCTACGGCTTTGGGCCAGACATAAGCAGGCGCGTTTGTCGTGTGACGACAAGATTCAAAAGAGTGATATGAAAACTGATGGGAATGGGGCTGATAGGCTGGTGCATTGGGTGGCGCGGCATTGGCTGGCGCTTTTTAGCGCGGCTTGGGGGCTCTATGTGATCATCCCTCTTCTAGCGCCGCTTTTTATGCATTGGGGCTGGGTCGGACCGGCCCGCTACATTTATGCCGCCTACTCATATGCGTGCCATCAGTTGCCTGATCACAGTTATTTTCTCTTTGGTCATTCTGTGGTTCCATCTTTGCCCGATCTCGAAAGCATGGGGTTGCCGCCGCGGCTTGGCCTGTTGGAACAGCGACAATTTATTGGTTCGGCAGAGGCGGGATACAAAGTGGCCATCTGTGAACGCGATGTGGCGATTTATGGCTCCATTTTTGTAGCCGGTTTGATTTTTGCCTTATTTCGGCGCGCACGCGGGCAGATTGGTTGGAAGCTCTTTGTAATTTTGACTATTCCTATGGCGGTCGATGGCGGCGCCCAGCTTTTGAATTTGCATCAAAGCAATTGGTGGCTGCGCACGGTTACGGGGGCGCTCTTTGGAGTGGCGTCGGTTCTGTTTGCCTATCCCATTGTGGACGAGGCCATGCAAGAGATAGCCGGAACGCCTACACAAATTAAGTCAATCAGCCGCAATAAAAATTCGACATAGCGTAATCTCTTTGTTATAATTATTGTTTGTAGATTGAACTTTTGGATTGGATGTTCTTATTTCTTTGTTTATTAGGGAATTTTAAGGAAGAGCTAGCATGGCAAACATCAAATCGGCAGAGAAACGCATCAAGCAGAGCTTAAAGCGGCGCGAGCGCAACCGAGTGGCGCGTGGCGGTACCCGTACGGCGGTTAAGAAGGCGCGCACGCTGATTGATGCAGGAGATGCTTCGGCTGCAGAAGCAGTGCAAGACGCCATCGTTGCCCTCGACCGCTCGGTCAGCAAGGGCGTTATTCATAAAAATAACGCGGCGCGCCGCAAGAGCCGCCTGATAAAGGCGCTCAACAAAGCAACCGCTTGAAAAAGCGGGCGTTTTACTGAACGGCTGCACAAATTGTGACTACATAATTCACTGCAGAATTAAGTCACCTGTTTATACTTGGCTCTGTCATAGATGAAAATCGACCACTCGGCTCGCATCAGGTGCAACCCTTTTCATGTATGCCAACCGCAAGTATATTTTGCAGTCCCAGGGTGAGAAAATGCTCTACTCTCATCCACAATCGATCAAGTAAATCTCGTATCAAATATTGCGTTTGATATACGTATAGTTCTCATTGACGAGAAAATAGCAACGTATCCTTAGATATAACATGGTTGCCATTTTCCCCGATGGTAGAGCTAAGGTATATGCTGTTTACGCAAAGCCACTTTACATTGGCGGGTAAAGTGGCTTTTTCTGTTGATTCAGCCGGTTAGGGCGAGACATAATGATTCTCTTGATCAACGAATATGCGAGGAATGCGTGACAATATTCGACTTACAACGTCATAATTATTGGTCTGCAGACGTCGTGCAATTTCATCCACAGAAATCTCGGCAGTTCCCTGGCGCCCAATCAGAACAATTTCATCACCTTGTGCAAGTGAACCGTGGTGCATCACAATGCGTGTGACATCAACCATTGTCTGGTCCATACAGATTCTGCCAATGATGGGCGCCGTCTGGCCTGCGATCAATACGTGCTGCCAATTATGTACTGTGCGAGGGAATCCATCCGCATATCCCACCGGCATAACCGCTACTGTCGTTGGCTGATTCGCCACATATTCTTGCCCGTAACTAATGGAATCACCTGGCTGTATATTTAAAAGATGAGCAATTTGTGCTTTCCAGGTTAGGGCGGGTTGAAAGGTTTCTGGCAGGCGGGTCTGTTCCGCATCTGGGTGCAAGCCATAAAGCGCAATGCCTGCGCGCACCATCTGCAAATGCGTATGCGGCATGGTAAGGATGGCGGCGGAATTGGCAACATGTGCAATCGGAGGACATAATCCAGTCTGTGCCAGTAGATCAAGCAAGTCAGTGAAACGGCGAAATTGCAGGTTGGCAAAGCTTTTGTCAGCTAGGTCTGAAGTAGCAAAGTGGGTGAAGATACCTTCCACTTTGACCGATGTGCAGTTCTGAATAGCGTGCAAAAATGGCGGTGCATCTTGGGTGGAAAGCCCCAGCCGATTCATGCCAGTATTGATCTTGACGTGAACGATGGCGGATTGATTTGCGGTGACGCTCGCTTGTTGAAGCGCCATGACGTTCTCTAGATCATATACGGTGAGCGTAATTCGGTGCTGAATGGCTTCTGAAGCAAGTCGAGTGGGCGTATAACCCAGCACCAAAATGGGAGCCTGAATACCGCTCAAGCGCAATTCAATCGCTTCGGACAGAGTCGCTACGGCCAGACGTGAGGCGCCGGCCTTCAAGACGGTCTTGGCCACGCCGATAGCGCCGTGTCCATAAGCATTCGCTTTGACCACGGCCATCAGCTCACAGTTTGGAGCAAGATGACGCCGAAGCTGTTTAACATTACTGGCAATTGCATCCGCATTGATTTCGAGCCAGGTAGGTCGGAGAGGATAACTGGATTCATGCATAGTATAGCGCAATCGATTCGACCTATGTGATCTAATTCATAGCATCACAGAACAGGGTCATATATATTTTGACTAAATTTTAGCCATAAATTGGCTTCAAAGGTAACTAATCAGCCGGTGTTCGAGCGCTCAAGCGACCCAACAAGTTGGACGCCTAGGATATCGAAGATAATGTCGGGCTTCGACAAGTCCGGCCCTCAAGTACTTGAGTAGTTACCTTTAAAGTTACAAACCGTCTATTAATTGTAGTATTTCTGTCGCAGCCTCATCGCGGTCTTGACAATTTCAGGGCCAATTGTTCGTGCATAATACACTAGTCAACATTTTACGCCAATCTTCCCACTCGGCATTGGATATGGCGCCTCTAGGCCGTGGGTTTTATTGGTGCGCTTATCACACCCCCATATGTTTATGCAACTTTTCCGACGAAGGAATCGCAGAATGCAAGCGATTAAATGGAATAGCAGGAGGTCATCTTGAGTTCTGAAGATGTTCTCCTACGGCGCTTGCAAAGTAAGGAACAAGCTGCATGGTCTGAATTGTGCGAAATGTACACGCAGCCGCTATATAACTTCATCCGGCGTAATAATATCTATGATGCATCTGATGTCGAAGATATTTTGCAGGATACTTGGATGGCGGCCCCGCGCGCAATTGACAATTTCGACGGTAAAAATGCTACGCTAAAGACGTTTTTATTTTCTCTGGCGCGTCGCAAAATTGCAGATTACTGGCGCAAGCACAAAGCAGTGGATGAACTCCCGGAAAGTATGTCGGTGTCCGAGTCGCACCAGCAAAGAATGGAGCTTACAGAAGCGTTGGCCCTTATGCCGGAGCAAGAACGACAAGCTCTAGTCTTACGCTACTCTGAAGGGTTTAGCGTAACGGAGATTGCGGATATCATGGGACGTACATACAAGGGAACGGAGTCTTTGCTGAGCCGGGCGCGTGTCCGGTTAGAAAAGTATCTCAATAGCGATAGTGATTTCAGGTAATTAATGTCTGTACATTTAAACGAGCAAGAACTTTATAGGCTGTTCCGTGAACAGCTTCCATCCCTTCCTGTGCCTACCGAATTAAAAGTTATGTTGCAGAGCCGGCTTCTCGCCGAAGTAACGCAAACGCTCATTCCATCAATCAGTTCTCAAACAGTGGCCACCCCCAACTTTGTAGGAACGTGGCTCTCCCGACTTCTCCATTTTGTACGTCATCTCCAATTGACCCTACCAATGATGTTTTTAGGATTTGGGATGTCTGGTGTACTTATAATAACATCGACCATCAATGGGATTAGTGGACCACTCTTATCTCTAAGTCCGCCTCAAGCGATAGCGGGCGCATCAGTGCCCTGGGCGCCGCAACAGGCCAGGGGGACGCATCCAACTGGCAGATCAAAATTAATACATTCAACGGAGGCATTCGCCTCCCTAATTGACAGCCCAAACAAAAAAGAGACAGAGGCAGCGGAATCGCTGCCTCTGTCTCTTTTTTGTTTGGGCGAATGTCCATAATACAATGATTCAGTTTTGATGATTTCCCAAATACATAAGGAGAGTAATTTCTAATGACCACAGCAAAATATATCTTTGTGACCGGTGGCGTCGTCTCGGGATTGGGTAAAGGCGTCACGGTGGCTTCCATTGGACGCATTCTCACTGCGCGTGGCGTACGTGTGGCCACAATGAAGCTCGATCCCTATTTGAATGTGGACCCAGGCACAATGTCACCGTATCAACATGGCGAGGTTTTTGTAACCGAAGATGGCGCCGAAACGGATTTGGATTTGGGTCATTATGAGCGTTTTGTTGATGAAAACCTTACCAAATTGAGCAATGTGACCAGTGGGCAGATCTATAACTTTGTGATCAACCAGGAGCGGCGTGGCGACTATTTAGGCGGCACCATCCAGGTGATTCCGCATGTGACCAACGAGATCAAACGCCGGATTGGATTAGTCGCGCGTACGTCCCATGCCGATGTGGTGATGGTGGAAATTGGCGGCACCGTGGGCGACATTGAAGGGTTACCTTTTCTTGAAGCCATCCGCCAAATGCGTAAGGACGTCGGCCGCGAAAACACGCTCTATGTACACGTGACCTGGTTGCCCTATATTGCGGCCAGCAAAGAGTTAAAGACAAAGCCTACCCAGCACAGTGTGCGCGAGTTGCGCGGCATCGGCCTGCAACCGGATGTGGTAGTGCTGCGCAGCGACCATGCCGTGGAAGAAGATGTGCTGGCCAAGGTCGCTCTCTTCTGCGATGTGGAGCAAAGCGCCGTTATTCCGCTGGTGACAGCCGATACGATATATGATGTACCGCTTAGTTTAGAGGATGCCGGATTGGGCGATTGGTTGACAGGTCATCTCAAGCTGATTACCACGCATGATCCGCAAAAAGGCCTGGCGAACTGGAAAAAGTTTGTGCAAGAGACGCGGCGCGAAAAACCCATTTTGCGCATCGGCTTGGTGGGTAAATATATTGAATTGGAAGATGCATATTTCAGTGTAAAAGAAGCACTTATGCATGCTGGCGTAGCCGCAGGTTGGGATGTTGAAATCGACTGGATCAGCTCTGAAGATCTGGAACGCGGCCGCAATGTAGACAGACTCAATCAGGTAGATGGGATTGTGGTGCCCGGCGGCTTCGGCTATCGCGGTATTGAGGGCAAAGTGGCCGCGGCCCGCTATGCGCGCGAGACCAAGACACCCTACTTGGGCCTCTGTTTGGGAATGCAGGTGATGTGCATTGAGTTGGCGCGCAAGATTTTTGATAGCGACGAACCGAATAGTACAGAGTTTGATATTGCCACTGAATACCCGATTATTGATTTGATGCCCGATCAGCGTGACATAGCCGATATGGGCGGCACCATGCGGCTGGGCGTTTACGAATGCCATTTGCAGCCCAATACTAAAGCCATGCAGGCATATCAGGCGGCGGGTGATGGCAGCGTCATCTACGAACGGCATCGCCATCGTTTTGAATTTAACAACCAATTTCGTACTTTGCTGGAGCAGAATGGCCTGATTTTTAGCGGGCTATCACCCGATGGCCGCTTGGTGGAAATCTCAGAGTTGGCGGATCATCCATTTATGATGGGCAGTCAATTTCACCCGGAGTTTAAGAGCCGCCCCAACAAGCCGCATCCACTCTTTAGCGCCTTTGTGAAAGCTGCCGTGGAAAACCGCAAAAGCCATATGCAAGAACTCGCGCCGGAGATGGAACCACTCATTAACTAGTTTCTGTTGCGAAAGTTGATTTTTACCGCCAAAAACGCAAAGCTTCGCCAAGAATACCTCGAGAGGCCTTCACGATTCTTTACGCCCTTTACGTTGGGAAAAACGTTTCGCAACAAGAACTAACGAGGAAATGCCGCCGAGTTGGCAAAATGGTTGGAAAAAGTCCGTTTTTGTGCCATAATTGAGCAAATGGAACTGTTTTTGGCGAAAAGAAAGGATAAAGCAGAATGTCCGGCCACTCAAAATGGTCTACTATTAAACGCAAGAAAGGGGCCAACGACGCAGCCCGCGGCAAGGTGTTTACCAAACTAGCGCGCGAAATTCAGATTGCCGCGCGCGGCGGCGCCGACCCCGAAATGAATTTTGCCCTACGTCTGGCGGTTGAAAAGGCGCGCGGCGAAAATATGCCCAAAGACAATATTGACCGCGCCATCCGCCGCGGCGCCGGTCTGGATAAAGATGGCGCCGCTGAAATTGAAGAAATCACTTATGAAGGCTATGGCCCCAACGGCGTGGCCATGCTGGTGGAATGTTTGACAGATAATCGCAACCGCACCATTTCCGACGTGCGACGCTGTTTTTCACGCGCCAATGGCAGCTTGGGTGAACCTGGTTCAGTAGCCTGGCAGTTCACTTCCAAAGGGTATATTGTCTTTAGTCTAGTTGATGACGATGGCGCCAGCAAAGGGCTCGACTCGGAAGAGCTATTTATGGCGGGCTTAGACGCTGGAGCTGAAGACGTAGTGATTAGTGAAGACGCTGTGGAAATCTATACGGAGCGCGCCGAACTGGCCAGTGTTAGTCAAGCGCTTCAGGATGCGGGGTATACTCCAGACAGCTGGGAGCTGATTATGAAGCCCAACACGCCGATGGAACTAGGGGCAGACGAGGCAGCTACCGTCATGGGCTTGGTTGACAATTTGGAAGAGCTGGATGATGTGAGCAATGTTTATCATAACCTTGAGTTGACCGATGAGTTGGTGGCTGAATTGGCCTGAGAGCAATAAGGTAGGTGCGATGATGGCTGGCCAAATCGAACGCATAACGTTGGGCATTGATCCCGGCACCGCCACTACCGGCTATGGCGCGGTGGCGCAAGATATTCACGGCGGTCTCCGCTTTTTGGCCTGCGGCGTCATTCGCACCAGCCCGGATCAACCCATGCCGCAGCGGCTGTTGGAGATTCACCAGGACATGCTGGCACTGATTGAAGAGTTTCAGCCTGACAAAATTGCGGTGGAAAAGCTCTTTTTTGGGCGTAATGTGACCACGGCAATTACGGTGGGGCAGGCGCGTGGCGCCATTCTTTTGGCCGCCGCACGCAAAGGGGTCGAAGTTGTGGAATACACACCAGCCGAGATCAAGCAAGCGATTTCTGGCTATGGCAACGCTGACAAGCGGCAGATGCAAGAAATGGTACAGCGACTGCTCGACTTGCCCGAAATCCCTCGCCCCGATGATGCAGCAGACGGCGTCGCCATTGCCATTTGCCATTTGCAACACGCAAGATACCAGGAAATGTCCGTGTATCATCTTTGAAATGCATGCTGGTGCTCCTCAAAAAATAAAGTTCCTCAAAAGGCCAGGTGTCTGTATAGACATCTGGCCTTTGTTATTGGCAAAAGCGTTCGTAACGTACCGCTTGTGTAGTAATTGACGCCATCTACATCAAAAGTATTTCCCCAAATTGAAAGTAAATTAGTCAATTTGCGGATTGGCGCGAAGGATTTCGGCTACCGACTGCGATTAATCATAATAGAAATGTCGTAGTCAAAGCGAGTGATATTCACATGTTGCGTCTGACACTGCTTGAAAACATCATTAATCGACTTCTAAAGCCAACTTGCGCACAGCAACTGTAAATTAGACCGCGAATCGAACTTCGCATACAGCTCTTTCCACCGCACGCCGTTTCTACCACTGCAGAAAAAAACATATTTGAGTTTTACTCGACATTAATCTTAAGGGTTTTTGTTATTTCAGCTTGGAGTTTTCGTTATGAATAATCAGATTCTTCATCGCAACAATGCAAATCAAGCCGATAATTGGCGCAACCAGATCCGAACTTGTAATCTCTTGTCCCCCGAGAATTTTCGCATTTTGGTAGTTGACGATGAAGACCCGCTGCGCAATCTGTTGGAAGCGTCGCTGCGGCGCTTAGGATACAACGTTGTGGCAGCCTGCGATGGGGAAACTGCTCTCGAGATCTTTGCTGAAGAAGAAATCGACCTGGTTTTGCTGGACGTGGTTATGCCGGGGATCGATGGGTACGCAACGTGCGAAGAGATCCGCAAACGCTCGGACGTGCCCGTGGTTATGCTGACGGCGTTGAATCGTTCGGATGATATTGTGCGCGGCTTCGAGATTGGCGCCGATGATTATATTCCCAAACCATTTACCTTCCGCGAGGTGGAAGCTCGTCTGCAATCGATTTTGCGCCGCATCTCCTGGATTACCGAAAAGCCCTCTTTTTGCGTTTTAGCGCACGGCGATATCACCGTCGATGATGAAAAACAGACCGTCATCGTGCGCGGCGAAAAAGTTGATCTGACGCCCATTGAGTACCAGCTTCTGATTCACGTCATGCGTTCTGCGGACCGCCCGGTCAGCAAAGACGAACTGTTCCGCCACGTTTGGGGATACGAACAGTCTGGCGGCACCAATCTGGTCGAGGTGGCCATCCGCCGGCTGCGCGAAAAAATTGAAATCAATCCCTCTGATCCAGTCTATTTGGTGACAGTACGCGGTGCTGGCTACAAATTCAGCACCGAACATTCGCTGGCTCAAGTTGCAGTTGCCGCATAAGTGGCTACTGCATTCGGAACCACGATTTTCAACCAAACCGGTTATTCTTAAAGGCGCCTGTGGGCGCCTATTTTTTATTTCATACGGTATAGACAGACTGAGCGGCGGCTGAGCAGGCCCGGCAGTTTAGAGTGTATCGCAGCCAGAGCGAAGCGCCCACTTGAAATCCAGTTCAATCAAAGACGAAAGAAGGCGTGGCTAGCGAGCCACGCCTTCTTTCGTCTTGGGCCATGTTAACAAAATAACTACGCCCTAAAGAACAAACTTCGCAACCGGTACACGCAATACGTAATACCCATATCCGGCATAGTTATTTTTCTACAAGGGCTTTGACGCTTACTTCGGATTTCTAATCACGCTCAATAACGGGTAAGTAGAGTACCTTGCCCACAGATGTACCGGTGACAGCCTGCTGTTGTAACTTAACCACAAAAATATCGCTGGAACCCACCGGCGTCAGGGCGGCTTCTTCGCCGCTGGGATCATAATCTCCAGCGCCATCGAACGAACCGGTTACATAGATGCCGTTGCCGTCGGCGGCGATGGCGCGGCCAACTTCCGAGCCGGCGCCGCCCATTTGGCCAGCAGCTTCCAGCTCACCAGCGGCGCTAAATATGGCAGCAAATGCGTCTACGGCGCCCAGGCTAGTCAATGTGAACACACCGTTCCCCGGATCGAAATCCACGTTGCTGCTAAAGGAGCCGGTCAGGTGCAGCCTGCCCTGGGCATCCAGCGCCAAGCCAGAGCCCTGATCGCTGCCCACACCCCCAATCGGTTTGGCCCAATTCAATGTGCCATTCGGTTTCAGCGCCACCAAAAATATGTCATCACTGCCCGCACTGATTAGCTCGGTTGTGCCGTCTGGATCTGGGTCGAAATCCACTATGTTTTCAAACGAGCCGGTGATATAAACATTGCCGGCATCGTCAACGACAATGGCATTGGCCACATCCGAGCCGGTGCCACCCGCTGCATACACCCATTGAAAAACGCCATTGGGATTATACTTGACCACAAAAACATCGCGGTTGCTGCCATGATTGGGAATAGCGGGGGCGCCTTTGGGGTTAAAATTGGTATCCGCATTGCCAAAGTACCCCGCAATGTACACGTTGCCAGCAGCATCAATGGCGGCTGCGTTGCCGCGGTCGTTAAAGCCAATGCCAGCCACATAGTTCACCCACTTAAACGCGCCATCGGCACTATTGTAGTTGGCCACAAAAATATCGCGCGAAGCAGCGGTGCTGGTCAACACATCGGCACTGCCCACGTTGGCCGGGTCAAAATCGGTGGTGCCGCTAAAAAAGCCGGTGGCGGCCACGCTATTGGCGCCTATCCCAATGCCATACCCCTCATCGGTTGTGATGCCGCCAAAGGTGTTGGCCCAAGCCAATGTGCCATTGGGGTTTAGCTTCATGACAAAAATATCGTCATCCCCCACGCTAGTCCGGTTGGCGATGCCGGCGTTGGGATCAAAATCGGCCGTCCCGCGAAAACGCCCGGTCACATAAGATCCGCCGCCAGCGTCCACAGCGATGGCTTTGGCTTCATCAATGTTGGTGCTGCCAATGGCCTTGGCCCACACAAAGCCGCCATCTTTGTCGGTTTTGGCCACAAAGATATCTCGTTGCCCAATATTGACTGGATTATTGACATCGCCGCCAAAGTCGAAGGCATTTTGAAAATAGCCGGCCGTGTAGACATTCGATGCGCTATCGACGCCAATTCCAACCCCTTCACCAGCATCTCGCCCGCCAAAGGCAACGGCCCAATCTGCCACATAGGAGTCCACCGCAGCCACGGCCGCCCATAAGCGCTGTGGCTGCCCAACGGCTAATAACATAAGAATAACTAATATCACGAGTTGAGTCGGGTGCAAAAAACGAACGCGAATTTTTTGCAAATCCCCTTTCTTAAAAATAAGCATTTACCCCTCCTTCTGAGAAATATATAGAAATTGGGTAACCACTCAGCCGTCCCCTTCGACAAGCTCAGGGGACGGCTGAGTGGTTACGAAATTGGAACAAAAAAGCGATTTTTATAGAGCGCCGCGTAATCATCTTATGTGCTTTGGCAAACAAAAGGGACGCACCAGTGTGCGCCCCTTTTGTTCCATGCATTACCGGGCCGTTTTCCTCAGTTAATTACGGAAAACCATCGGCATGTAGAATTCGCCACCTCCACCCGCGCCGCTAACTGTAATCGTAATGGTTGCCGTGGCCGTGGACTCACCCCCGTGGCCATCGCTGATAGTGTAGGTCAATTTTTCTGTACCAACAAAGTCAGACGCCGGCGTGTACTTGATGGTCGCGCCATCAATCGAGGCGCTGCCGCCTTTGTCGGGCTTGCTGACCGTAGTAATAGAGAGATCGGCGGAAGTTTCATTCGTATCGGGACCAACGGTGTCGTTGGATAATACGTTGAGCACATTGTTTGTGCTATTTTGCGCAAATACGAATGTATCATCAGTCGCAACCGGTGGGTCGTTAACCGGTGTTACGGTGATTGAAACCGTGGCCTCAGCACATTCGCTGGCGGGAACGCCATTATCACAGACGCGATAGACGAAGGAATCTGGACCATTGTAGTCTGCCGTCGGTGTATACACATAGGTTCCGTTGGCATTGAGCTGGAGCGTACCATGTGCTGGACCGCTTACCGGTGTAGTTTCGACCGTCAGCTCGTTGTTTTCCGGGTCCGTATCGTTGGCAGTTACGCTGGCGCCATTGTGAGCCACGTCTTCATCAGTCGTGGCGGTATCATCTACCGCATTCGGGGCATTGTTGACGAGCGTTGCTGAAACACTAATAGTAGCAGTAGCCTGCGCCGTCGCTCCCGCGTTATCGCTGATTTCATACGTAAAGCTGTCTGGGCCCACATAGCCCGCATCAGAAGTATAGCTAAATGTGCCGTCTCCATTGAGCGTCAAAGAACCGTGCGTCACGTTAGAAACAGGCGTGGTGTTGACGGTGAGGGGATCACCATCCGCATCGCTATCGTTGCTCTTGACATTGCCATTGAACGCGGTAGCGGTTTGCGCTGTAAAACTATCATTTGTAGCCGTTGGCGCAGTGTTGGTTACATCGATATTCACCGTCGCCGTGTCGGTCAGACCGCCGCTGTCGCTGATCATATAAACAAAGCTGTCGGAACCAGCAAAACCGGCATCGGGTTGATATTCGTACGTACCATTACTGTTAATAGTGAGATTGCCATGCGCCACATTGGTCACCGGGGTGGTCGAGATAGTAACAGCTGCGCCATCTTCCGGATCGCTGTCGTTAGACAGGACAGTTGCGCCATTCAGCGTCGTATCATGCAGCACGGACGCGCTGTCGTCTACCGCGGTGGGCGCTATATTGGGTGTACTGGAGAAGAAATTCAGTTTGGAGACAAAGATATCCGCATTGCCGCCGCTCGTTTTGTTATCGACGCCGGCGGTTGGATCAAAATCGGCGGTGCCGTGGAATGCGCCCGTTGTGTATACGTTGCCAGAGTTATCCGTAGTAACACTGTAGCCCAGATCTTCGCCAGGGCCCCCCATTGCCGCGGCATCCACATAGTCGCCATTGGCATCGAGCGCCCATACAAAGATGTCTTTGTCGCCAGCGCTGGTCAGTTCAGCCGTACCGGCGCCGGGGTCAAAATCAACTGTGTCGGTAAAATAGCCGGTCGTGACCACATTACCGCTGCTATTCACCTCAATATGATAACCTTCATCATCACCAGGACCACCAGCCTTTTTCGCCCACTGCAGAGCACCGTTGTTGTTAAATTTTGCTACAAAGATATCTTTTTTATCTGGCGACGCGCTGCTCAACTCCAAGATGCCCGTGCCGGGATCAAAGTCAACCGTGCCCACAAAGGTGCCGGTTACGTAAACATTCCCGGTGGCATCTACATCAACGTCGGATGCATAATCGTTACCCGTGTTGCCGATTCCTCTTACCCATTGGAAGACGCCGTTGGCATCATATTTAACCAAAAAGATGTCGCGCACGCCGGCGTAATTGGGTATGCTGGGCGTTCCTGTGGGGTTAAAGTCGGTATTTTGCCCCCCATAATAGCCGACCAGGAATACATTGTTGCTGCTATCCACGGCCACGCCCTGTCCACGCTCATTGGCCGGACCTTTGACAAAATTGGCCCAGGCAACCGTGCCGTCGCTGTTCAAAGCCGAGATATAGGGATCGTACCCAGAACTGGTTAACTGATAGGTTGTAGTCGCACCGCTCGGGTCAAAATTGACTGTACCGCTAAATTGGCCGGTGGTGTATACTCTTAGGTCGGAACCCACCGCTACATCATACCCCTGATCCAGGCTGGTGCTGCCAAAGCTCTTGGACCAAACAAACTCACCGGCGGAATCGCGTTTGGTGATAAACATATCATAGTCGCCCGCGGAAGTCAGATCAGAGCCGGCTGCATTTCCGCTGGGGTCAAAATCGACCGTTCCGCGGAAATCGCCCGTGACATATATATTGCCCGTGCTATCCAGGGCAATCGCCCGGGCTTCATCAATGACCAAGCCCCCCAACGACTTGACCCACACGAAAGCGCCGTTGCTATCTAATTTGGAAATGAAGATGTCGCGCTGACCTCGGATCGTGGCCGTCGTGGTGCCAGCGCCTGGATCAAAGTCAAAGGTATTCTGAAAATGGCCGGTCGTGAAGACATTGCCACTGCTGTCCACGGCGATGCCCTTGCCTTCGCCATTGTTGCCACCGCTAAACGTGGCTGCCCATGTATAGGTACTGGCGGACACGCTGCCAGCCGCCAAAAGCGACTGAGCAACCAAAACCAATGCTAACGCGACGCTCCACCACGTTCTGAATCGTGATTTGAGAGCGCGCGCGGCAGGTGCAGCAGCACTGTGATGGAAAGAAAACTTGTTGTTTTGATGCATGATGTAAATTTTTCTCCAGTAATGTTGTGAACAAAATACGAACTGGGGGAAGAGGAATTGCAACTACCAATTCGTAAGGTGATCTTACACCCGCTTCGTTCCGCTATATATTACAAATGTCTTTCAAGTCCAAGGTGGCAACCCCTTCACCAATCGCGGATTTGTTGTAGTGTCCATGTCTGCCAATTCTAATATAAAACGAAAGAATTCAGAAAGATTGGTTATATTCAGTCCTGAAATTGACGCGTGATGGGAACCTCACGCGCACTACGTTCGTCATAATTTAGCTGCGATTCAGCCATGTTTGCCATATGTGAATACCTGATACTTGACCGAACAAAGGTTGATCATATAGTCTTGTCTGGAAGTGACAAATGTACCTACTCGGCGGGTGTATGCTGTTTAGCGCCTTCCGAACTGGGGAGTCAGCTCATACACTTTGTATACGATTTATGATACAATAGGATGCGATATATTTGATTGCGTTTTCTAACTGTTTACAATTCACCCGAGGCGCCCAATGTCTAGAATGTCGTTCCGCCCTACTTTTGTTAGCCTGCTGCTCCTTTGCGGAGCGGTGATGGCTGCCGCCTGCAGCACGTCAGCGCCGCCACCTGTTAGCACGCGGCCGCCGTTACCCACCTTTACACCCACTCCGGAAATTGCACAGCCCCCTGTGCAAGTGGAGGCGCCTGCCCCCGCGCCCGTCCAGGTTGACCAGCCCGCCCAAGCTGAACAGCCCACACCCACGCAACCGCCCGTGGAAGAGCCGACCGCCACCCCAACCGTGGTGCAAGCACAGGCCGTTGTGAATATCCAGCAGCTTAACATTCGCGGCGGCCCCAGCACAGCTAACAATATTATTGGCTCTGCTGATTCCGGGCAAAGTTTTCCTATCACCGGTAAAAATCAGGCTGGCGACTGGTGGGAGATTGATTTTAATGGTCAGCGCGGCTGGGTCTTTGGCCAGCTTGTGACGACGCAAAATGTGGAAGCGGTGGCCCTGGCCCAAGTGATCCCCACGGCGCCGCCGGCCACGCCCACGCCCGTCCCGCCGCCCACCCAGCCGCCGGCGCCGACCCAGCCGCCCGCACCCGCCGCGCCGGCTGAGCCGCAGTATGAATTTAACGTAGCCGTCGTGGGGCGGTGTGATCGACAGGAGGCTGGCACCTGGTTTGCCGGCAAAGTCTATAAGAATGGGCAACCCGCTAACGGCTATAAAGTCGTTTTCAGCTATGCTCCCGATGCGGCGCCATCCACAAATCCAATGATCAGTGGGCCGCATGATGGATATAAAGGATGGGATGCTGGCTATTACAGCCACATTATTTCTGCCAATAAACCAGTCAGCGGTAATTGGTACGTCTGGATTGTCAACGATGCCGGTCAGCGCATTTCGAAGTTGGCCAACTTCCAATCGAATGGCCCCGGCGGTGACTGCAACCAGGCCGTGGTCGACTTTGACAGCCGCTAAACACTCTTGCGCATGAAACAAGCTTTTCACCAAACAATGGTGCTTTGGGTCAGCCTGCTCATCTTGGGCGGGCTGACTTTTTCTATCCTGCAAAGTCCGCCGGCCCGCACCTGGATGTGGAATCATACCGGCGAGGAGGATTTTCTGCCGCAGATCAAAGGCTTGAGCGATCTGGCGGGCGACCTGTGGCGACCGCGGCTCCATTTGGCGCCCGACGCGGCGCCGCGGGAACGTGACACGCTCCCTTTTGGCATTAACGTTTTTCTGGAGCAGGAAGCCGAACCCGCCAAGCGCGAACGGGCCGTGCAAATGGCGGCCGCGGCTGGTTTTACGTGGTTGCGCCAAGAGTTCCCGTGGGAAGACATCGAAATTCACGGCAAAGGCGACTTTGAAGATCGCCGCCACGAACCCTATCGCTCGGCCTGGGACAAATACGACCAGATTGTGGAACTGGCCGCAAAATACCACATGGAGCTGATTGTCCGCCTGAGCAATCCACCCGCCTGGACGCGGGCGCGCGGCGATGAAATCGGCGAAAAAGCCCCGCCCGATAATTACGCCGACTTTGCCGATTTTACGGCCGCCGTGGTCAGCCGCTATCGGGGGCGTGTGCGCTATTATCAATTGTGGAATGAGCCCAACACGCACCGCGAATGGGGCGATCAGCCGCTAAGCCCTGAAGCCTATGTGGAATTGCTGCGTCAGAGCACCACGGCGGCCCGCCAGGCCGACCCCAATGTGGTAATCATCGCCGCCGCCATGGCCGCCACCATTGATCTACAGCCGGACACTCAGCCGCCCGCCTTTAACAGCCTAAACGATCTGATCTATTTGCAGCGCATGTACGATGCCGGCGCCGCCCCCTATTTTGACATCGGCGCCGTGCAAGGCTATGGCTTGTGGAGCGGCCCCACCGACAGCCGCATGCACCCCCGCGTCATCAATTTTAGCCATCATCAATTTGTGCGCGATCTGATGGTGCAAAATGGCGATGCGCACAAGTCGCTCTGGATTTCTGAAATGAATTGGAACGCCGCCCCCGATAGCGTTGAACCGCGCTATGGCAAAGTTACTCTGGAAACGCAGGCGCGTTATCTGCCCATCGCGTATGAGCGCATCCGCACCGCATGGCCCTGGCTGGGCGCGGCCAACACATGGTATCTCAAACGCGCCACCGATGAATGGGAGCGCAATGGCCAACCCGAAGCCTATTTCCGCCTGCTGGCCCCCGACTTTACGCCGCAGCCCGTTTATGAGAGTTTTAAGGCATATGCCACTTCGTTAAGATGATTGGGGCTCGGGGATCAGGGATAGGGGAGAGGGACACGCGCGAGGCTCAATCCCCTATCCCCAGGCCCAATCATCCAATCACCGAAATACCACCACTGGTCATGCGCAAACATATTCCGCTCATTCTTATTTTGCTGATCAGCGCCTTTTTGCGCTTTTATGCATTGGGCGCCAGCAGCCTTTGGAGCGATGAAGGCAACACGTGGGCGTTAACGGAACGCTCGTTTGCGCAGATTGCCGCCGATGCCGCCGCCGATATTCACCCGCCCGGCTATTATTGGCTGCTTAAGATTTGGACGCAGATCTGCGGGCGCCGCGCGGTGGGCATGCGCAGCTTTTCGGCTTTGGCTGGCTGTTTGTTGGTTTGGGTGATATATCAAATTGGCTGCCGTTTGACCGCATCTGCCTCGCCAGACAGCCGTCACATCCCCGCACTGCTGGCCGCATGGCTGGCGGCGCTGCATCCGCTGCAGATATACTATAGCCAGGAAGCGCGCATGTACATACTGCTGGCGCTCGAGAGCGCAGGACTGTTTTGGGCTCTGCTGGCAATAATTGAGCAGGAACGGCAAGCTCATATTGCGCAATCCAATCTGCGCTCCGGAGTTGTAGGCGCCTGGGATTTGTGCTGATTGGCAGCGCTGGGTTGTGGACTCACTATAGTTTCCCCATTTTGTTGGGTGCCGCGGGGGCCGCCTATCTTTATCACTGGGCGAGCCATCCCGCGGCGCCCCATCGTTTTGGCCCGCTGGGGCGCTTTTTGCTGCTCAACGCTCTCATTGCGATCAGTTATCTGCCCCGCTGCCCACGGCCATCAGTCGCGGGCTGCTCAACTGGCCTAAAGGCGGCGCAGCCACCTCCGTTGTGACCGGGCTGGAACTCACCTTGCGAACGTTAGCCCTTGGCCCGCTGCGCAATACAGCCGACCTAACCTGGCCGCTGCTCATGGGCTTGCTGCCGTTGCTGGGTGTCTATAGCCTGTGGAGGGCTGCCCGCAGATACAACGAACGAACTGAATGCGGCGCTCATCGCTTTGATTTATGGCTGGGCTGCCCCCATTTTGATCATGTTTGCCAGCTTTGACAGAAGCGTTTCTCAATTTGCTGAGGCTGGCGCCGGCCTGGGCTCTTTGAGCCGCTGCCAGCGTGGTGTGCAGCGTTCAATATGCACGCCTATGGCAAATTGCATGGGCCACTGTGGCGGCGATGGCGGCATTTGCCGTTGCTATTTTTGCGCTACCGGGGTTACTGTCGATCCTAACCGCCCGCGACATACAATTATGCAGGCGCGGCGCGGCGTGCAGGCCGCGGGCAACCTGCAGCGCGACTGGTAGTGCTGGACGCGCCCGGTCAGCAGGAAGTATGGCGTTATTATAATGGCGCCATTCCCACGCTGGCGCTGCCGCAACAGCGCCCGGCCGACCCACAGCAGACGACAGATGTGCTTGCCGCGGCTGCGGCCAATCGCCATTCAATCTTCGCCCTGTTTTGGGCCACTGATGAGGCGGATCCCCAGCGCGTTGTAGAAAGCTGGCTGGATCAGAATGCGTTCAAAGGGGTAGAAAGCTGGCAGGGCAATCTGCGCTTTGTCAATTACACTTTGGGCGGCGATTTGACCTGCCAACCGTTCGCCAAGCTACCGACTTGGGACAATCAGATTCGCTTGATCGAATGGTGTCATCCTGGTAATGACCACAAGACTGCGTCGATCGGGCCGATTCCGGCTGGGCAAGTGATGCTGGTGCGGTTGCTGTGGCAGTCGCCCACGCCACAGCCGCGCGCGTATAAAATCAGCCTGCAATTGCTCAACCCGCGCGAGCAAATTGTGGCCCAACGCGATAGCGAGCCGGCCGGTGGTTTGCATCCCACCACCACCTGGGCCACGGATGAAACCATTACGGATAATCACGGTTTGGCCATTCCCCCAGGGACGCCGCCGGGCCTCTACCGGCTCATTGCGGTACTTTATGATGCACAATCGGGCGACCGCGCGCGCGTGGGCGATGCCGACGCACTGTCATTGGGGCAAATCGAGGTGAGCCGCACGGAAATCACCCTTCCGCTGGACATCATCCCCATGCAACATCGTTACAATGCACAGCTCGGACCGGTGCAGTTTGTGGGCTACAATGCATATAAAGTGGGTTTTGCCCACGCGCCAGCGCAACATCTAGAAGCGGGCGACACCCTCCATGTGACGCTCTACTGGCGAGCTCCCACGCCATTGCCCGATCAATGGCCGGCCAATCTGGAATTTGTTTTGCGGCTGGGCAACCAGGAATTAGGGTCGCCACTAGCTGGCGCCGATTATGCTACAGCCCAATGGCAAAGCGGTGAATTTGTTAGGGGAGAATTTGACATTCCTTATGATGGCGCCGCTCACCGCCCTACTCTGACAGTTGAAGGCCACAGCCTGCGCCTGGCGCCGTTGCCTTGAAGTGAAATTTTTGATTTGTTGAGAAAGTGGTAGACAGCAATGTTGCAAATGCAAAAGAGCCGAAGCTCAAGCTTCGGCTCTTTTGCAAGGAGAAAGAAAACCCAAAAGGAGGAGGAGAATTTGAGTAGACTGCACCGGTTCTACTCTGATTTGTATAATAGCACGAATGCGGGCGTAGTGGTCTAAGCAATATAGCGTAATTTTCTGGGATTCGCGTGAATACCCCCTAAAAAGGAGAAGTCCACCATCAATTTGGATTGATGGTGGACTAGGTACAAAGGAGGAACCAAAGGAGGTACCGAGTTGTGAAGTAAGCTCCCCTCAAACTTCACAACTCCACAAAGCGTCTAAAGAGTTCTGCAGCCCTACCCTTTTTGACCTCAAATGTCCCTTAGACGCTTGGTGGACTTGGCGCCGTGGTGCCTACACCGTTTTGGCGATTACCGGATACTTAGTATACCCGGCAGTGGGAACGAAAGATGTAATTTTGCTATCAATTCCCATATAGATAACTCTGCAAAAAGTGATATTGTAAATTCCCTGTTCACTTATCCATTGCTATCCATTTGCGATGATGAGTTTAGCGCATGCAATAGTTACGGCTGAGTTGCAGTTCTGTTCTCATGGTGTCGCCACTTGACCTGAAACCAGCAGGTATGACAGATTTTTGAATTGACCGCAACTATTCGATTTGTATAGTGTTTTACCAAAAGGAATCAGGTTGCAGCCCTTTTCGATGGGGCAAAATAATGCTATCACGAAGTATGCCACACCCTGGTTCACCGAGTTTGACAGGTTGCGCGCCACTGACTACAATGGCCGCGCAGTCATTTTTGACCGGTCCGTAGCACTGTTATACTTGCAGTTGTCATAGAGTCATATTTTTAGTGGGATAGAAAATTTGACTTTATGACCGAGCCCAGTATGTTCGAACCTGCTATCGGGCCAAACAATAACAAAGCTTATGGTTTTACCAAATAAAAGCGCATAAAACAACTTTGCAATACGTTTCAAAAGGAGAATCTCAGTATGGCCGACAGCACTTTTGAGAGAGTGAAAAACATCATTGTTGAACAGCTTGGCGTCGATCCTGGTGATGTTACAATGGACGCCAATTTCCGTGACGATCTAGAAGCCGATAGTCTAGATCTGGTGGAGCTAATCATGGCGTTTGAAGAAGAGTTTGGTGGCGACATCAGCGATGAAGAAGCGCAGATGATCAAGTCGGTGGGTGATGCCGTCACCTTTTTAGATGGAGCCTGATTTTTAGATCCGCGTTCTTTCCCAATCACCCATTTTGCACCTCTGACACTTACAAGAGCATAGCACGAAGCCTACGGCCGCATCAACCGAAAGTTGATGCGGCTTTTTTATTGGCCCCTCTAATTTTAGAATGATTCTAATTAAGGCTTGACAACGACCGTCTCCGGTGCTATAATAGCTTTATAAATTAGAACCATTCTAAATAATAATATTCTATATATCATGAAGACGGCAGACTTTTTTACCGACATCTTAAAGAATGCAGGACATCGGATAACAGAGCAACGACGCGTGATCTGCCAGTACCTGGCCGAAACCGATCAACATCCGACACCTTATCAGGCTTTCGCCGCAATCTCGGCCAGCCACCCAGAAATTAGCCGGGCAACGGTCTACAACACGTTGAACTTACTCACAAATCTGGGCGCCATTATCGAAATTGGCTTTGGCGATGAACATACGCACTATGAAACCGACGTAGAGCCGCACGTCAACTTGATTTGTATGCGATGTCATCAAATCATAGATTATTCGGCGCCCGAGCTGTTAGCCCAGTTGGAGGCTACAGTACCAGTGGAAGCCCAGTTTCAGCCCTGGATCAGCAAGATTGATGTATATGGGCTCTGCCAGAGTTGTCAAACACAAACGCAAACAACCTAAACTTAAAGGATAATTGACCGCATGTCACCAAATTCAGCATCATCCATAAGGGTAGAAAGCCCAACCCTATCGCCTAATCCTGGCGCACCCGTTAGCGCGCTGGGTGATCTATTCCATTCCTGGCGCTCAAATTATGAATTAATTCTGACCGCGATTACGCTCATTGCGTTGGCTGTCGGCTGGGCGGGTGAAGCACTTGGTATTTTGCCGAGATGGGCCATTATGCTAATGGCGATTGTGGCCTATGGGGCCGGCGGCTACACGGGCTTTACTGGCGCTATGGAGCAGGCGCGGCAGGGCAAACTCGATATTGACTTTTTGATGATCGCGGCCGCGGTTGGGGCAGCCATCATTGGCGCCTGGCATGAAGGCGCGCTGCTGCTCTTCCTCTTTACGCTCAGCGGCGCGCTGGAAACATTTGCGCTGGAGCGTACGCGCGAGGCCATCAAAGCGTTGGCTGAGTTGCGGCCTGAAGCAGCCGAGGTGCGGCGCAATGGGCAGAGCTTGATTGTACCGGTGGAAGAATTGGTTGTCGGTGATGTGGTGGTAGTGCGACCGGGCGAGCGCATTCCGGTGGATGGCAAAGTCACCTTTGGCGTCAGTTCAGTGGATCAAAGTCCAATTACGGGCGAAAGCGTACCCGTCCATAAGGAGCAGGGTGATAACACTTTTGCGGGTTCGATCAACGGCAGCGGCGCGCTGGAAATCGAAGTCACCAAATTGGCCACCGAGAGCACGTTGAGCAAGATCATCAATTTGGTGGAAGAGGCGCGCGAAGACGCCGCCCCCACCCAGCATTTGATTGACCGGCTAAGCCAGCCATACACTTATGTAGTAATTGGCGCAACAGCTATCGCCATTTTGATTCCGAGTCTCTTTGCCAACGAGCCGTTTGCCAACACTTTCTACCGCGCCATGACGCTGCTGGTGGTGGCCAGCCCGTGCGCCTTGATCATCAGTACGCCGGCCAGCATTTTGAGCGCCATTGCGGCGGCCGCCCGGCACGGGGTGCTCTTCAAAGGTGGGGCGTATCTGGAAAGCATGGCGCAGATTGACACCATCGCCTTTGACAAGACCGGCACGCTGACCCACGGCAAGCCTATGGTGACAGCCATCAAAACATTCAACCACTTTACAGAGGCCGACCTATTGCAAAGTGCGGCCAGCGCCGAGCAGCTCAGCGAGCATCATATTGCGGCGGCCATCGTGGCCAGGGCCAAAGAGCTTGGTCTCTCCTTGGAGACGCCCGACGAATTTGAGGCTATTGCCGGGCATGGGATTCGCGCCAGCTATAGACGTACGGATGCAGAGGGACGCCCGTATCAGGAGACTATCTATCTCGGCAACGCCAAACTTTTTGAATCATTGAATATCGAACTGGCGTCAGAGGTGTTTATAATCGGCCGCGAATTACAAGGGGCGGGCCAAACGGCAATTCTGGTTGTGCGCCAGCGCCATGGTGAAAAATCGGAGGTCATGGGATTTGTAGCCGTGGCCGATGCCCTACGAGACTCAGCCAAAGATCTGATCGCCCAGTTGCGCGCCGTCGGTGTGAAAAAGATCGCCATGTTGACTGGCGATAATGTCGATGTGGCGCAAAAGGTGGCCAGGGAGGTGGGCATTGATGAGGTTTACGCCGATTTGCTGCCCGAACAGAAAGTAGAAATTATCAAGCAGCTCTCGGCGCGCGGCAACACGGTGATGATCGGCGACGGCGTGAATGATGCCCCGGCGTTGGCCACGGCCACGGTGGGCGTGGCCATGGGCGCTGGCGGCACCGATGTGGCGCTGGAAACGGCCGATCTCGTGCTGATGGCCAGTGATCTGTCGAAGCTGCCTTTTACATTGCGCTTGAGCAAACGGGCCGGTCGCATTGTGCAGCAAAACTTGATCTTTTCGGTCAGCGTCATTGTGCTGCTGGTGACGGCCACCGTGCTCCTGCCGCTGCTTATTCCTGGTTTTGTGCTGCCGCTGCCGCTGGGCGTGGTGGGACATGAAGGCAGCACGCTGCTCGTTGTGGCCAACGGGCTGCGTATGTTGGCCATGCGAGAGTGAATACGCGGAATTAAAACCTGTCAGGTCTGGTAGACCTGACAGGTTTGATCTACAAGCGACTTCCCAATGATGATTTACAAGCCACAGCCAACCGTCATCTCGCCGCTGCTGGCCGATTGCAGATCGCCAAAGGCCAAGCTGTTGGCGTAGTTTACCGAGCCATCGCTGATCGTACCGGCCGCAGTGGCCTGGCGATAGGAGCCACTGAAGCGGCTGGAGTAGCGGCACCCTTTGGTTTGATATTGATACTGCGAACGGTTCTTGCTCACCTCGCCAACACCTATCCAGGTCAGGTCCACATTGAGCGTAAGGGACGCGCCCGTCACTGCATCCGTAACGGGAACGGCGACGACTACGTGCGCACCATTCAGCTTTTTGTCGATCTGGAAGCTGTTGCCATCAACCGGGGCATAGCCGAATACAGCCTTGAGCATTTCACCGGTACAGTAGTTATACTCGTAAATACCGACATTCACGCCCTGCCCTGAGCTTGGTTTGCCTGGGCCGCTTTTGCTAATGTTCTGCCCGGCCAAGACATACACATCGCGATAGCTACACTCATCCAAATTTTCCCCAAAATAGGCGTCAGCCGTCAATCCCTTATACTTAAACGAGTAGTGCCCAGGATTCAGTGGTGAGAGAAACTGCGTCGACGCCCATGGGGCGGCTTGTACTTGTGGCGCCAAACCCACGGCTGCCAACACCGCCACCAAGATGATCAGCAACGAAAGTTGTCGTTTCATATACATTGTTCCTTTGTGATAGAAAGTTAACAAACCAAATTTGACATACCAATAGCACGATCGCGCAATACGCTGTAGTCGCATTGAGAGATCGACTAGAAAAACCAGCCCAAAGACAGGCTTTCCACGCACGCTGAGCGCGTCGAAGCAAGGATGGCGAAAAGCGGTCATGTTCTTGTTTACTGCAATTGGGATGGTAAATCTATGCGAAGATTACGAGGAGAAACATTGCCAATTCATGTGCAGTGGGTATACATCAAAATTGTGCCTGCCATCGGTTGTTCTCCCAGAACAATGGGCAACAACAGAAAACTTGGTGTAATGTTTCATTGACATAACATTAGAGTTACATCTCTTATTCCATGAAATTTTCCGAAATCTGTGGGTGCTTTCGCACCGTGGCTGAAATCGGTTTGGATAAGTCCATCGTACTCATTTTGAGCCCCCAAATAAGAGGCAGAAGTGTACCATCGGGGTTGATAATGCCGATGGTACACTTCTGCCTCTTTGGCCGCATAGGGAAACTTTGGACTGCAATATCCTATGCGACATGTGAAATTCAAATCACAAACTGCTTACGAATAAACTAATCATCAACATCCGGCAGCGCATCAAAATCGGGAATGGCCACCCGATAAACATTGCCATAGCCGGACACATCGCTGGTAAAGACAACATAACTGCCGTCCAGCGCTAAAGCGTGGATGTACGTGGGTCTGCTGGATGTGATGCTGCTGCGGTGCTGGCAGAGCGCCTTGGGGCCATCAAAGCCATTGCCGTTCCAGCGCCACAGCCGCACCACCTTGCCGCCATCGCCCACAATCAGCTGAAAATCATTGGAATGGATGTGGCCGGTGTTGTGCGGAAACGCATATTCTTGCCGGTCGGCGCCATCATAGCGCATTTGACCAAAGAATTTGTAGCCATTGGGTTTGCGTCCATGATAGCTGATCATCAGCCCATCGGCGTGCCAATATTCGTGGCCCACAATCTCATCGGGCTCTTCCCGTTCGCGCAGCTTCCACACGCGGCCGGTGTGCATGTCCAGCCCCCAAATGCGGTTGTCGACCAGATGCCACGGCCCCTCGTGGCAAAAGGTCAGCAGGTGTGGCTGGGTGGGCGATGTATTGACGTGGCCCACCCAGTAATTCTCTTCCCAGACTACCTCCGCTTGGCCTTCATTGGGGTCGCCCACCGCCACGCGCATAATGCGGCTTAGCGGTTTGGCTTCCCACGTTTCGCGAAAGCCCACGTAGCCGCGCAGCAGATCCACGGGGAAGCGGTCCGACATATCCTCGGAAATGCTGGCGCAAACGTAGCGCCCGTCAGCGGTCACGTTGATCATGGACACATCGAAGTTGGGCGGCATCGTGTAAAGCGTGCGCTGCGCCAGCGTCGTCAGATCGAGCGCGACCAGCTTATACTCATGCCAAAAGTAGGCTTCATTGTTGACGGGGCTTACGCAGGCGAGCAAAAATTCAACTTCGCGCGGCAGTGCAACCGGCGCCAGCTCGGTCAGTTGGGTGATGGCGCCGCTGGCTAAATCCAAACCATATAAATTGGTGCGATTGTTGCGATCCGAGGCAAAGAGCAGCTTCTGATCGTCAGCATACCAGCCTGGGTTGGTGAAATAAAAGTGGTGGCTGTGGCCTTTATAATTCGTCAACTGCTGCACCGCCATTCCGCTGACCGGATCGGTAAAGCTGTGCCACTCCGCCGCAAAAACATCACCAATAGCCATACAGTCTCCTCTCCCCCACTACTCCTCTACTCCCCACTCCCCTATCCCTCAATACGCACCAATTGTACCCCATCGCTCGTATTCAGGTAAAGTAGGCCGGCGTTGGTTTCGGTAAACAGAATGCTGTTGATGCGCGTCTGATCAAAGGCGGTGTCGGCCACTTTGATCCAATTGACGCCATCGAATACTTTGGTGTAAAGGCCGTGTTCGGTTCCCAAATAGATCTGTCCGGTTGGGTGAATTATTATAAACACAGGGGCGCCTGCCCCTTCGGGGGCATCGATGTTGAGTCCTTGATTCGAAAAACGCCAATCCGCGCCGCCATCGGGCGTAAACCACACGCCGTTCCGATCCGCAAACCAGTTACGGTTGGCGTTGAAAGGATCAAGCGCAATGGTGGCCATGCCCCACGGCGCCGACTGCACATCGGGGGTGATCCGCTGCCAGCTTTGGCCCAAATCTTCGGTAAACGCCAACACGCCGCTGCTGTCCGCCGCCTGTGCGCCCACATAAAGACGCTGCCACGCCAGGTCATCCGGGTTTTCTGTATCTTCGGTATAAACAGCCGCTGCCGACACAATTGTATAGCTCTGCCAAAGCGCGCCTGGGGAACGGTCCGGACGCGGCTGCCAGGTGGCGCCGCCATCTTCCGAAATATAGAGCCATTGACAATCGGCCGCCACAATGATTTCCGGCTTAAATGGATGGGTAAGCAGCGGGCGCAAACCTTGGCTGTTGGGCAATTCAAACCACGATAGACCGCCGTTCGTCGATTTGAGCATGGGGCCATTGTGCGTCCCCGCGGCACACGAGTTGCCATTGCCGCTAAACAGTACATTGGGATCGTCGGCGTTCATGATGAAATCATCCACCACCGGCATGGAGGTGAGCAGCGCCCACGTGGCGCCGTCATTGGTGGAGCGATAGAGCCAGCCATTGGCAAAGGCATAAATTACGTTGCTAAAGCGGTCGCCAATCGCTTTCTGCACCCAATAGCCATCCAGCCGCAGCGCACTGGCCGGCACTGGCGGCGTGGCGGTGGGCGCTTGGCGGATGGGCGTGGGATAGGCCGATGTGGCGGTGGGCGCCGTTGGCGGCAGGACAACCGTCGTGGGCTGCACGGTGACAACAGGCGGCGATGGCGGCACAGAGGTTGGCGTAGCCGTGGGCAGCGAGGGGACGCGTGTCGCGGTCGCGGTTGGCGGCACATTTACCTGTGTGGCCGTAGGCGGCGCCCCGGTGTTGGTTGATGTAGCCGTTGGCGTCCATGTACTTGTATGGGTTGGCGTGGAAGTCGATGTAAATGTGGCCGTTGGTGTATTCGTATCGGTTGGCGTGAACGTTGGCGTCGGCAATGAACTCTGGTTGATGTCGGTCGGCGTGAAAGTGGCGGTCGGCAATGGGCTGTCGCCGCCGCCAGCCCCTGGTGTGGCCGTATCGGGAAGATTTCCCGTTCCGCCCGCCGAAGTTGGCGTGGGCGTCTCCGTGGCCGGCAATGTGCCGGACCCGCCCGAATTAGTATCAGTTATGGTGGCGCCGGCAGACACGGCCTCGGCAGCCTGCGCGGGGTTGCTTGCCCCACCATTCTGCGCGGGCGAATCATTCTGTGCATTGGTAGCAGAATCATTGTCTGCTTCTGTGGCGCCGTCAGCTTCAGCGCCATTTGCGTTATTGCTGTTTGTCGGTTGCTCTTCGGGGGTGGCTTCCGCGTCAACATTGGCGGCGTCATCGGCATTGGGCGCCGCTGGTGGTTGTCCGGCATCACTTGTTGGCGTGGGCACGGCAAATGGGCTCTGGAGCAAATTTACGCGGAAATAGCCATCGGCCGAAAGGGCCACAGCGGGGACAACAATCATACAGATAAATAGTAAAGGCGTTAACACAAACGCCCGCATGGTTCGATTCATACAGCTTTCCTTGCTCACTTCTTGGCGCGCTCGTTTAAATCATTCGTCTCTCAATGTCATTAGGTTAGTAGTACTCAGTCCGCAGTTATCAGTAGTCAGTTCGGTCGGAACTCACACTGAATACTGAGCACTGAAAACTGCTAATTTAATGACATTTCTGATTTACGCGAACGGCGCTTGCAATAATTCGGCTCTACGCCATTCAAGACGCTGGATGGGTGAGGTGAGTAACGGTCAGTTTAAGGCAGCCATGCGCTACCTGTGTCTATCCAGCCGCCTTTTTGACAACCCCGCGAAAATCAAATACGATGGCTGACTAGAGTGTTTTCAATGAAATGATGGAGAAAGCCATGCCTGTATTGGACATTGTAAAGATTAACACCGCCAAGGAGGGAATCCTCTATAAACCCACGCAGCAGGTGCGCATTTTTGGACCAGCGCTGCACATGTTGCTGGACAATATGCTGGAGACCATGCGCCAGTCGCAGGGTGTTGGTTTGGCCGCGCCGCAGGTGGGCATCAGCCAGCGCATCACGGTCATCGAATATCCCGATGATGAGGAGGACCCCGAAAACACCATGCGCGTTTATGAACTGATCAACCCTAAAATTCTCAAGGCCAGGGGGGCGGAAGTGGAACAGGAAGGGTGTCTGAGCATCCCCGGTCTGGCGGCGGATGTACGGCGCAGCACCCAGATCACCGTGCGCGCCCAGGATCGCAACGGCGCCGAGTTCCGGCTTAAGGCGTACGACTGGCTGGCGCGCGTCATCCAGCATGAGGTAGATCATTTGGATGGCAAACTCATGCTGGAAAAAGCCGAACAGATTTATAAATTAGTGGAAAACGAAGAGGGCGAAATTGAGGCGGTCCCCATTGAGATGAGCATAAAACAGGGGGTGCGTTAGACCGTTACAAGAAAAAACGCCAGTGGCTGAGGCCACTTCTCGTTGTTAGCAACGGATTCCATCCGCTCTGATGGCCCGGCGGTCTAATTCTGAATGATCACCGGCACCTCACACGGCGGGGGGAAGTTGCCCGTGTTGTCCACCACCACAATGCGGATTGTATAGGCGCCATTGGGCAGCGAAGTGGTGTCAAGCACGCCAAGGCGCCCGCCCACCACCGGATTGTTGGACCCATCAAAATAGTTGTAAGCGCCGCCGACCAGATATTCCAGTTTATAATATTGGAAGTTTTCGTGGCTCGCCGTGCCGTTGACCTGCACCACCCCGGCAATAACCTGATTGACGCCGGGTGATGTGATGGCCGACCGCTGATCGGGGCACAGGGCCGCGGCGACCACCGGCGGCGGCGTGTCCGTCGGCGCCGGAATGGGCGTGGGCGGAATCGGCGTATCGGTGGGCAGCGGCGGCAACGTCGGCGTATCGGTGGGCAACACGATTGGCGGTGACGTGGGCGTATCGGTCGGCAGCACAATGGGCGGCGGCGTGGGCGTATCGGTGGGCGCCACCGGTGGCGGCGTATCGGTAGCAGGGGCAGCCGCCACGGGTTGCTGATCACCACCGGCTGGGGGCGCAGACGTGGCGGTGGGCGCCAGCGGCACATTGGCCTCTGGATTGGGCGTGGGAATGGTGGGCGTCGGCGCGGCGGCCGTCATTTCGTCTAAGCGCGATTGGATACCGGCATATGCGCCGGATGCCCAGGAGCCAATCCGGTCCAGATTCCACCAGCCGAAAAAGAGCAACACCCCGATGAGTAGAATGGGCAGAAAGGGCAACCCCGAACCACCCTCCTCTTCATCAAGTTCTTCATCATCGTGCAGATCCACATCTTTAGGCCGGTAATCCACTTGGCGCGAGGGCGGCAGCGTAGCGCCGGCGCTGGTGTTGATCAATGTAGAAGCAATGTTCGGATCGGTGATGGCGCGGCGGCGCTCCATCACTTCTTCCGGCTCCAGTTCCAGATAGGCGGCATAGTTGCGCAAAAAGCCGCGGCCCACAATCTCGCCGGGCAGCAAGTGCCAATCATCCGACTCGATGGCGGACAAATATTTTTGACGAATGCGGGTGGCCGCCTCCACCTCCGCCAAAGAGACGCCCATGGCCTCGCGCCGTTCACGCAGCATGGCGCCAATCTCACGACCATAGGGCGCACCGGCCGCGCCTTCGGGCAGCATGTCATCTCGCTGGGTTCGGGTCGCTCGGGTTGAGCCGGATCTGTTGAACATGAGTCGCAAAAGGGTGCGTTGTGTGCTCTTTCCTGTGTCTAGTATAACATAATGACTCTGTGCTGAGTGTATATTGCGCCACGTCCTTTGTCAATTTGCCCATTCGGTGAAACGGTGCAAATATTATTTGTATGCGCTATGAATTAATCAAGCGAATTCAACGCCTTTTTACGATTATCGGGCTCATCAGCTTTTTCAGCATTGTCGTGTTGGCCACACGCGGCGCCGACTTCGCTTTTCCCGCCAGTCAAGGCGCCGGTCTGGCTGCGGGCTGGATGCCGCATCTGTTTACGCGACCCCAAGTCGCGCTGATCAGCGGTCACGCCGGCAACGATTCGGGCGCCGTTTGCACCGATGCCGCCGGCCAAACCACGCTCACGGAGGCCGCCATCACGGCAGCCGTTTCGGCTAAAGTCGCACCCTTGTTGCAGCAAAGGGGCTATGCGGTGACGATTCTCAACGAGTTTGACGACCGGCTCAATGGTCTGCACGCCGCGGCGCTGCTCAGTCTGCACGCCGATAGCTGCATCGATCTGAGCGGTTACAAAACTGCCTTTAGCGCAACCAGCGCCATTCCGCAAACCGATGCCCGCTTGACCACCTGTATTGCCCAATATTATGCGGTGCAAACCGGCCTTCACGAACACACGGAGACCATCACGCACAATATGACTGAGTATCACGCCTTCCACAAAATCGATCCGGCGACGCCCGCCGCCATTCTGGAATTGGGCTTTCTGGGCGGCGATCAAGAATTGCTGACGGCACAACAGGATCGGGTTGCGCAAGGCGTGGCCGATAGCCTGGATTGCTTTTTGAGCGCTCAAACTACATCAAAATGAACATCTCTTTAAAAGAAGTGGATCAATCCAATCCGCAGCACATTGAAGCAGTGGCTGGCCTGTGGACGACGGCTTGCGGTCCCGCCCTGGCCATTTCGCCGCGCATGGTTTTATACAATGGGCGTCCCATGCCAGACCTTGCCCAGGCGGGCGTGTTGGCGTGGCAAGCGGACGAGCCCATTGGCTTTGTTCTGGCCAGCGCACTAAAAAATCAGCCCGCCGCCGCCGCGCCAGAGCAGGGCTGGATCGACGCCATAGCCGTGCTGCCGGATGAGCAGAAGCGCGGCGTCGGTAAAAAGTTGCTCAATTGGGCGGAAGAGTGGCTGCGCGGCCAGGGCTGCACGGAGGCCGCGCTGGGCGGCAGTTTGCGCCCCTTTGCGCCCGGCTTACCGGTGGAATTGGAACAGCACGCTTGCTTTGAGCATTTGGGCTTTGTCCCCCGTGAGCGTGTGTGGGATGTGGCGGCCAATCTGGCGCACTATGCGCGGTCGCGCAGCGTGCGCGAGGTGGCCGGCGCCGTGCGCCCCGCCCAGCCCGGTCAGGAGGCGGCGCTGCTTGAATTTTTCCAGCGCGAATTCCCTGGCCGCTGGCGCTATGAATTTGAGCGTTTTGTGCAGCACAAAGAACGGCTGTCCGACTTTATGCTGCTCTGGACCGCGCGCGGCGTGGATGGCTTTTGCCGGCTGACCTTTGAAGATTCGGCGCGCCCCATTGAGCGCTTTTACCCCTATGCGCTGCCGCGGCCGTGGGGGCAACTCGGCCCCATCGGCGTCAGCCAGGATCAGCGCGGCCTGGGGTATGGCGCCGCGCTGCTGGATGCGGGTTTGCGCCGGCTGCACAACAATGGCGTCAACGGCTGCATTATTGACTGGACCACCATTGTGGATTTTTACGCCAAATTTGGCTTTGCGCCGCATCGCGAATATGTCCCCATGAGCAAGCAAATCGCATGAGCAACTTTGCCCAATTGGACCAAATTTTACGCAAGGCCCTCGGCGAGGTAGCACCCGCCATTGTCTGTCGCGTGGAGCAGGGCGACCGGCTTCTGTTCGCCCAAAGCTACGGCTGGTTGGACCCATCGACTGAGCAGCAGCCCACCCTGCTTGATACCTATTTCGACTTTGCCTCGCTGACCAAACTATTTACCACTACAGCCTGTCTACGCTTGATCGACCAGGGGCGGCTGGCGCTGGATCAACCGGTGGCCGAACTGGTTCCCGCCTTTGGCGGCCAGCGCATGTTGGGCGGCGCTGAGGATCCCATCTCCAAACAGCCCACGGCCGTGGATCCGCGCTGGTTGGCCGAGGCGCAAATGCCCATCGACGCCGACGCTATCACGATTCGCCATCTGCTTACCCACACCAGTGGGTTGGCGGCCTGGCGCAGCATTTATCGGGCGTGCGGCCCCACCCCATCGCCCTATGCCGCGCTGCGCCAGGCGGAAGGGCGCGCCCGCCAGCAGGCAGGGTTGGCCGCGCTGGTTGCCTATCCATTTGTCTACCCGACCGGACGCGCCTACATTTATAGCGACTTGGGGTTGATTTTATTGGGGGCGGCCTGCGCGATTGCTAATGGTGATGCGCATATTGGTCAGACGATTGAGCGGCTCGTCACCGGGCCATTGGGATTGGAGGCGCACTTTAATCCAGCCGAAAAGCTGCATAACCAAATTGCGCCCACCGAATTTTGCCAGTGGCGGCAGCGCCGTTTGCGCGGTGAAGTTCACGACGAAAATGCCGGAGGATTGGGCGGCGTGGCTGGTCACGCTGGGCTGTTTGGGACGGCGGCCGATTTGAGCCGATTGGGACGCCTTTATTTGCGCGGTGGGGAAGGGTTAATTGCAACCGAATTGGTAACCGAGTGTCGCCAGGAACATGTCTGCACACCCGAAGGGGATCGGCGCGGCCTGGGCTGGATGCTGCGCAGTGAACCTAACCCATCATGCAGCCGCCACTTTAGCCGGGCGAGCTTTGGCCACACCGGCTACACCGGCGCCTCGCTCTGGTGCGACCCCGAACGCGAGCTCACCGTGGTGCTGCTGACCAATCGCGTCTATGATGGCCGCCATCCGCAGCCCATCGCCCAACTGCGCCCCGCCGTGCATGAGGCAATTGCGCAGGAACTTTCCACCTAAAATATGCATAAAAAAAGCGCTGGGCAAGCCCAGCGCTTTTTTTATGCATATTTTTAATCTAACTCTACATCCAGATCGTTCAGAGAGTCGTCGTCGTCCTCGTCTTCGTCATCCAGCATTTCGAAGTCGATTTCCATATCGTCGTCTTCGTCCTCATCGAGCATAATGCCGGCGGAGACGCCCAGCGGCTCCATGCCCAGCTCGGCTACGCCGGTCAACTCGGCGCCGTCCAGGTCGATGAAGTCCAGATCGGTCATATCCAGATCGTCGATCTCCTCATCGGTCTCCATGTGCTCGGCCAGTTCCACATCTTCTTCCTTCATCTCGGCCGCACGCTCCAAGCGGGCGTGGAAGCCGGTGCCGACCGGAATCAACTTGCCGATAATCACATTTTCCTTGAGACCGCGCAATTCGTCACGCTGGCCACGCGTGGCGGCGTCGGTGAGTACACGCGTCGTTTCCTGGAAAGAGGCCGCCGCCAGGAAGCTCTCGGTGTTGAGCGCCGCTTTGGTCAGACCCAGCACCACCGGTTCGGCGCGGGCGGGACGCCCACCCTTGGCCACCACTGCGTTGTTGATATCCTCAAAGCGGAAGCGGTCAATCAGCTCACCCGGCAGCAGTTCGGTGTCGCCCGTGGCCCGCACCATGACGCGGCGCAGCAATTGGCGCAGCACCACTTCGATGTGCTTGTCGTGGATACCCACGCCCTGGCTCTGGTACACTTTCTGCACCTCGCCCAGCAGATAAAGCTGACATGCCTCGCGGCCCTGGATGCGCAGAATCTCCTTGGGATTCTTGGCGCCCTCCGTCAACTGTTCACCGGCCGATACGGCGTCACCTTTGTCGACGCGCAGGCGGGCGTTGGCCGGAATCTCGGCCTCCCAAACCAGCGTATCTTCGCGGCGAATGGTGGCCATAATGGCGCCATCCACATCCGCCTCCACAAAGATTTGCCCTTCCATGCCCGCCATAATCATAGCGTTATCTTCATCAGCGTCGGCATAATTATTGCGCGCAATCACCGTATCTTCCTGCACGCGGTCGCCGTCATCCACCAAAATCTCAAAGCCAACGGGAATTTCGACATCGCGCTTCTTCAGGTCCGTACGGCTCACCTTGAGCATGCGCAGCTCGCCTTCCCAATAGATGTCAACGTTGCCATCGATCTCGCTGATGACCGCTTCACCTTTGGGATTGCGCGCTTCAAACAGCTCTTCCACGCGGGGCAGACCCTGCGTAATGTCATCGCTGCCGGCCACACCACCGGTGTGGAAGGTGCGCAACGTGAGCTGCGTACCCGGCTCGCCAATCGACTGGGCGGCGATAATACCCACGGCCTCACCCAGCACCACCACGCCGCCGCGGGCCAGGTCTTCGCCATAGCACTTTTTGCAGATGCCAAAGCGAGATTCGCACGAGAGCGGGCTGCGCACATAGGCGCGCTTGATCTTGTGGCGCTCGATGGCAGACAGGGCCGCTTCATCCAACAGCGCGTCGCGCTCCAGGAACACTTCACCCGTTTCCGGTTCGCTCAGATCGCCGGCCAGGTAGCGACCAGCAATGCGGTCGACAAAGGATTGCCCCATTTCCAACGCCTCGGCCTCGGTAATCCAGATGCCGGAGAGCGTGTGGCAATCATCCTGCGTAATGATCACATCCTGCGCTACGTCGACCAAGCGGCGGGTCAGATAACCGGCATCGGCGGTGCGCAACGCAGTGTCGGCCAAACCTTTGCGAGCGCCGTGCGTGCTCAGGAAGTATTCGAGCGCCGACAGTCCTTCACGGAAGTTGGAGCGGATGGGCAGCTCAATAATGCGCCCGTTGGGGTCGGCCATCAGACCGCGCATACCGGCCAACTGGCGAATCGTATTGACGCCACCTTTCGTCGCGCCCGATTGCGCCATAGCGCCCAGACCGTCCACCGGGCTGAGCAGCTTGCGCACGGCATCGGTCAGCTCTTCGGTGGCCCGCGTCCACAGCTCTACTTTTTTATTGTAAAGCTCTTCCTCGGTGATCAAACCACGGCGATACTGTTGCTCGCTGCGGTCCACCTCGGCATTGGTGCGCTCCAGAATCTCGGGCTTTTCGTCCGGTACGTTGATGTCGCTCACCGCAATCGTAATGCCCGATTGGGTGGCGAATTGGAAGCCCAAATCCTTGATATTATCCACCATGTCAGCCGTCACCCCACGCCCCAGGTGTTTGTAGCAGCGCTCGACAATGCGATCCACGCCTTTGCGATCCAGCACTTCATTGATGTACCAGATCTCAGGCGGCAGCGCCCGGTTGAAGATAATGCGCCCCACGGTGGTGCGCAACATGCGCTCCTTGGGCCAGATCGCGCCCAGCAGCCCTACTTGGCGCAACGCCTCGCGCAGTTCATCCATGGCGGCGCGGCCAAAACCGGCTACGGCGTCGATCATCTTGGATTCACCCTGCGCAAAGAGGTCCATGACTTCGCCAATGCTGGTCAGACCGTGCGCTGTCAACGTCTCCATGACGCGCTCGCTTACGGCCAGTTCGGCAATGGGCTTCTGATCATAGGGCATACTGTAACGAATCAGGATCGGCTGGCGCAGCTTGATCCAACCCATGCCATAAGCGTATTCGGCCTCTTCCATGTTGGCGAAAGTGGGCAGACGCGATGGTGCACCATTCTGGCCGTCGGCGCCATTACCGTTGGCGCCATTACCGTTGACGCTCTTGCCATTCTTGCCGCGATTATAGTGCAGCATAAAGTCCGGCTCTTCCACGGTCAGATAATAAACGCCCATAACCATATCTTTTGACGGACCGACAATGGGCTCGCCGCTGCTGGGCTTGAGCAGGTTCTGGCTGGCCAGCATCAGCTCGCGCGCCTCTTTAACGGCCTGATCGCTCAGCGGCACGTGGACGGCCATCTGGTCACCATCAAAGTCGGCGTTAAAGGCCGAACAGGTCAACGGGTGCAACTGAATGGCGCTGCCCTCAATCAGCGTCACCTCAAAGGCCTGGATGCCCAAGCGGTGCAGCGTAGGCGCACGGTTGAGCAGCACCGGGCGCTCCTTGCAGATCTCCTCCAGCACGTCCCACACTTCGGAACTCTGGCGGTCGACCATGCGTTTGGCGCTCTTAATATTGTGCGCATAGTTATACTCGACCAAACGGCGCATGACGAAGGGGCGGAAAAGCTCCAGCGCCATCTTCTTGGGCAGACCGCACTGGTGCAGCTTGAGCGTCGGCCCAATCACAATCACCGAGCGGCCCGAATAGTCAACGCGCTTGCCCAACAGATTGCGGCGGAAGCGACCCTGCTTGCCTTTGAGCATGTCGCTCAGGCTCTTAAGCTTGCGCTTGCCGCTGCGGCTGACGGCGCGGCCGCGGCGACCATTGTCGACCAGGCTGTCGACGGCTTCCTGCAACATGCGCTTTTCGTTGCGCACAATGACGTCCGGTGCGCCCAGCTCCATGAGCCGGTGCAGACGGTTGTTGCGGTTGATCACGCGGCGATAGAGATCGTTCAGATCGCTGGTGGCAAAGCGACCACCGTCGAGCTGCACCATGGGGCGCAGTTCAGGCGGAATCACCGGCAAGGCCGTCAAAATCATCCACTCGGGGCGGTTGCCGCTCTTGCGGAAGTTCTCCACGACGCGCAGCCGCTTGGCCGCCTTCTTGCGCCGCTGCTTGCTGCGCGTGGTGCGGATCTCTTTGCGCAGCTCTTTGGTCAGCTTGTCCAAATCCTCTTTGGCCACAATGTCGCGAATGGCCTCAGCGCCCATGCCGGCGGTGAAGACGTTGCCCCATTGTTCAGACAGATCGCGATAGGAGGTCTCGGTCAGAAGCTGCTTTTCAGCCAAATTCTTCAGATTTTCCAGATCGGATTCCATCTGCTCGCGAATGCGCTCTTTGCGATCCTCAATGGTGCTGCGCAGTTCGTCCAGCTTGGCGCCCACGTCGCGGCGAATGTGGTCGCGCTTGGCTGCGATCAACATGCGGATGTCGGCCTTCTCTTCGTCCGACTCGTGCTGCAACTCGTTCAACTTGTCCTGCACCAGATTGCTAATGATGCCTTCGTGGTCGGCAGAAATCTTCTCGCTGGCGTTGATAACAATCTCATCATCCAGCAGCTTGTCGCTGTCGGCTGGCTTGCCAATATTTTTCTGCACCCAGGTTTGCAGCATCTGCGCTTGACCGATAATGTCTGAAGATTTCTCGGTGATGCGCTCATCCAGCGCCTGCACCTCTTTTTCCTCTTCGGTGTCCATCTCGGCCAGCTCGGCATCCAACTGCCCTTCCAGCTCATCGACCTGATCCTGAATCTCGCCATCGATGCGCGAGAGGCGCAGGGCCAATTCACGCTCGTGGCGCAAGATGGCGCGGCCGCGCGCGTCTTCATTCACATTGGTGATGATAAACTGGGCAAAATAGAGCACGCGCTCCAAATGGCGCGGGCTGATGTTGAGCAGCAGCCCCAGCCGGCTCGGTACGCCCTTGACATACCAGATGTGGCTGACCGGCGACGCCAGCTCAATGTGGCCCATGCGCTCGCGGCGCACGCGGCTGGGCGCCACTTCGACGCCACACTTATCACACACAATGCCCTTATAGCGCACGCGCTTGTACTTGCCGCAGGCGCATTCCCAATCTTTGGTGGGTCCAAAAATGCGCTCGCAAAAGAGACCGTCCCGCTCTGGCCGCAGCGTGCGATAGTTAATGGTTTCGGGCTTGGTAACTTCACCATAGCTCCACTCACGGATCTGCTCCGGGGAGGCCAGCGCAACGCGAATCGCATCAAAATTTCGTACTTCCATAGTCTATTCTGTCTCCTATCGTGGACCGTCAGGACCCCTACCCCCTCCCCAGCCCTCTCCCTGAAAGGGGGAGGAGAGATACTCCCCTCTCCTGATAGGAGGGGGGAGGGGGAGAGGTTTCATTATTCGCTCGTGCGGCTCATGGCGCCCGGTACGTTCAGACTGAATCCCAGCTTGGGCAGACGCTCTTCCGCCTCTTCCTTGCCAAACTGAATGATTTCATTCTTCTCGTTGATCACTTCCACCGAAAGCGCCAGACTTTGCAGCTCTTTCACTAATACACGGAAGCTTTCCGGAACGCCGGGGCTCTGAATCTCTTCGCCCTTGACAATGGCTTCGTAAGTCTTGACGCGACCGCTCACGTCGTCCGACTTGACGGTTAGCATCTCTTGCAGCGTATAGGCGGCGCCGTAGGCTTCCAGCGCCCACACTTCCATTTCGCCAAAGCGCTGGCCGCCAAACTGGGCTTTACCGCCCAGCGGCTGCTGGGTCACCAGGCTGTACGGACCGGTGCTGCGGGCGTGAACCTTGTCTTCCACCAGGTGATGCAGCTTGAGCATCTGCACAATGCCGATGGTGACAGCCGAATCGTACGGCTCACCGGTTTTGCCGTTGTAGATGCGCTGCTTGCCGGTGGTCGGCAGCGGCCAGCCGGTCAGGTTGCTCAGCTCCTGCGCCATCTCCAGCAACTCATCGCCTTCGAATGCGCGCAGATCTTCGTGCGTATAATCATCATCATGGTGAACCATCCATTCGCGCAGCGCAATATCTACGGCCAGCGCATTGGCTTCGGCAGTGGTGCGCCGTTCCGCGTAAGCCGACGACATGACGCTGGTGGGCTCATATCCCAGCTCGCGCAGCCATTCGGAAAGGCAGGCGTGGCGGGCATAGACCTGGTTTTGATAGAGCGACTCGGCATCATAGCCCAACGGCTCCAGCCAGTTGATGAGATAAATGAGGCGGGCGTCGCTATCATCCAGAATTTCTGCGGATTCTACATTTTCCGCCTTCATCAGCTCCCAAGCCCGTCGCGTCACCACGTTCCAAGCGCGTTCAATCAGCCAGGCGCGCGCCAGTTCCGCGGCAATTTCGTGCTCTTTGGCGCCGTCGAAAACCGGCGTCTCGGCCATAAAGCCCAGGCGACCGGCGGCCCACCCCAAGTGCGCTTCCAGAATCTGGCCAATGTTCATGCGGCCCGGCACGCCCAGCGGATTGAGAATAATATCGACCGGCGTACCGTCTTCCATAAATGGCATATCCTCAATGGGCACTACCTTGGAGATGACACCCTTGTTGCCGTGGCGACCGGCCATCTTGTCACCCTCGGTCAGGCGGCGGCGCTGCGCCACGCTGACGCGCACAATCTTTTCCACGCCGGCGGGCAGGTCGCGATACTCTTCGCGGTCCAGCACCTTTACATCCACCACTTTGCCGCGCTCACCATGCGGCAGCTTGAGCGAACTGTCTTTGACCTCGCGGGCCTTCTCACCGAAGATGGCGCGCAGCAGTTTTTCCTCGGGCGTCAGTTCGGTTTCGCCCTTGGGCGTAATCTTGCCGACCAGGATATCGCCAGGCGATACTTCGGCGCCAATGCGGATGATGCCCTCTTCGTCCAGGTCTTTCAGCGCATCTTCACCCACGTTGGGAATATCGCGCGTAATCTCTTCGGGACCGAGCTTGGTTTCGCGGGCGTCCACTTCGTGCTTTTCAATGTGAATGGAGGTGTATTTGTCCTCCTGCACCAGACGCTCGCTGATCAGAATAGCGTCTTCAAAGTTGCCGCCCTCCCAGCTCATGTAGGCCACCACCACATTTTGGCCCAGCGCCAGTTCACCATTTTGCGTGCTGGAACTGTCGGCCAGCACCGTGCCGCGCGCAACGCGATCGCCCTTAAACACAATGGGATGCTGGTCGATGCAGGTGCTCTGGTTGCTGCGGTTATACTTGCGCAGATGATAGACGCGGCGCGTGCCGTCCTCTTCCTGAATCACTACTTCGGCGCCGGTTACGCTCACCACTTCACCGGGATTGCGCGCAATCAGCACCTGGCCCGAATCGACCGCCGCCTGATACTCCATACCGGTACCCACAATCGGCGCATCGGGGCGCACCAGCGGCACGGCCTGCCGCTGCATGTTGGAACCCATGAGCGCACGATTGGCGTCATCGTGCTCCAAAAACGGAATGAGCGCCGCCGAGACACCCACGATCTGCTTGGGCGAAACGTCCATGTAGCGGATCTGGCTGGCCTGGGCAAATTCAAAGTTCTTAGAACGGCGCGCCGACGGACGCGGGTTCTGAAATTCACCCAGCGCATTGAGCGCAGACGAAGCCTGCGCAATGGAGGCGTTCTCCTCCTCATCGGCGGTCAGATAGACCACTTCCTGGCTGGCAAAGGGCTTGACGCGCACGCGCTCTATGCCTTCGACATTGCTGATGCGCTCGGCCAATGCGGCGTCGATGACGGCGCCGCGTTCGGCAATGACCTCTTCACTTTCGGGGTCAATTACATCGGCGGCCAGCGTACGGTGCAGCAGAGCGCTGGGTTTGGCTTCGACCTCGTTGTGGACCTGGCGGTAGGCAGTTTCGATAAAGCCAAAGTCATTGACTCGGCTGTACGATGCCATGGAGCCGATGAGACCGATATTGGGGCCTTCCGGCGTCTCTACCGGGCAGATGCGGCCATAGTGGCTGTGGTGTACGTCGCGCACATCAAAGCCGGCGCGCTCGCGGCGCAGACCACCCGGACCCAATGCGCTTAAGCGGCGCTTGTGGGTCAGCTCGGCCAGCGGATTGGTTTGGTCCATAAACTGGCTCAACTGGCTGCCGCCAAAGAATTCACGGGTGGCGGCCACCACCGGGCGAATGTTGATCAAGCTCAGCGGCGTGACCTGCTCGGGGTCGCGAATCGACATGCGCTCGCGCACCACCCGCTCCATGCGCAGCAGACCAATGCGCAACTGGTTTTGGATCAGCTCGCCCACGGTCTTGACGCGGCGATTGCCCAAATGGTCAATATCGGTTTTGCCCGCCTGGCCATTATTGATCTTGATAATGTGGCTAATCACGGCCACCAAATCTTCGGTGGTCAGCACGCGCGTGACCATGGGCGTATCCAGCGCCAGCGCGCGATTCAATTTGTAGCGTCCCACGCGGCCCAAATCATAGCGGCGGGCCGTAAAGAAGAGATTCTGCACAAAATTGTTGGCGTTGTCCAACGTGGGCGGGTCACCTGGGCGCAGCTTGCGATAGAATTCCAGCAGCGCATCTTCCACACCCTTCTGCGAATCTTCGGTCGGGTTGGCAGTGGTGTCGCGCTCTAAGGTCGACTCGATAAACGGGTGGTCAAAGTCGGTATCCACCTCTTTAAAGAGATCGCGAATCTCATCATCGGTGCCAAAGCCCACGGCGCGCAGCAAAATGGTCACCGGCAGCTTGCGCTTGCGGTCCACCTTGACGCTGATAATGTCGCGCTTGCTGGTCTCGAACTCCAGCCAGGCCCCGCGGCTGGGGATCAATTTGCCGCCGCCCAGCTCGCGGCCGGTGCTGCGGTCTTCCTCCACCGAGAAATAGACGCCTGGCGAGCGAATGAGCTGGCTCACCACCACGCGCTCGCTGCCGTTGATAATAAAGGTGGCAGCTTCGGTCATCAGCGGGAAGTCGCCCATAAAGACTTCCTGCTCGCTAATTTCGCCCGTGTCCCGATTGATCAGCTTGATCTTTACCCACAGCGGGGCCGAAAAGGTAATATCGCGCTCACGGCATTCCGTTTCGGGATACTTGGGTTCGCCAAAATAGAAATCACCAAAATGCAGCTCCAAATTTTTGTTAAAGCTGACAATTGGTGTAATCTCATCGAACAGTTCGCGTAACCCATTGGTCTTGAACCATTCAAAACTGCGCAACTGCACTTCCGTCAACCTGGGTAAATCTAAAATTTTGGGTGTTTGGGCATACGACTTGCGCGGCGTTTGCAAGGCGGGGTTGATGCCGCTTACGCTCACCGACTGCATCTCATGATCAGTTACACCGTTCGTAGTCATTAAACTCATCTATTTCCGCTCCTTACACCGTATTGAAACACCAAAATGAATCTACCAGAAACGTTCTCAATTACACGACTTACATATGAATCCCATACAATAGATATACAAATACAAAATCGATAAATACAAATTCAAAAGCAAATACAAGAAGACACCTCAGCTCGACAGTAATCCGTTAGCAACCTTGCCAACCTACATACCACCGAAATCGAGGTGCCTTATTTAACGCGTGTCTGGTTTCGTAAAAATCATGTATACGCTAAAATGTACTTTTCCTGCCGATTATTTACAGAGATAAAAAAATCGGGACGTTCTGGAATTTGTCTGCATATTTGCATCTACCCTCCAGATGAGTTCCCGATCCTCCCTAACAGTTATTAAGCTTGTTGAAGCGCGGCCCAGCCCGAAACTTGGCTATTATAGCACGGTGTTTTTTGTTTGTCAACCCCCAAATTTTGAAAATTGATAAATCAGGCTTCGGGGGAATGTATACACGAGACCCATCTTATTGGCAGTCACATACACCAATCTAATCAGAACGGCGGTACGTACTTTATTCTTGAGCGCAGGCGACGAAATCCCCTCTACAATCTATCTATTCTCTGAGAAAGACCAAGATGCCCAACGATTTGACTTATACGGCCGAGGCCAGAATTCCGACAACGAGGGGCGAATTTCAGCTTCTTCTGTTTAAGAATAGTGCCGACCATAAAGAGCATCTGGCCTTTGTAATGGGCGAGCTGTGCGGCAAGCAAGGCGTATTGACGCGCGTCCATTCTGAATGTTTCACGGGCGATGTGCTGGGCTCAACGCGCTGCGATTGCGGCAGTCAATTGCACAGCGCGTTAGAAATGATTGAGGCTGAAGGCTGCGGCATCGTAATCTATTTGCGTCAGGAAGGGCGCGGGATTGGTCTGGCCCAAAAGCTGCGCGCCTATAATTTGCAGGATATGGGGCACGACACGGTGGATGCCAATTTGCTCCTGGGACACCAAGCCGATGAGCGCCGCTATGACGCTGCCGCCGCTATTCTGAACCACTTACAGGTGCGCTCCATCCGCCTGCTGACCAACAACCCGACCAAGATTGAGCAGCTCTCTGCTCTAGGGATTCAAGTGGACAAACGCATTTCTATGCAGCCGTTGGTGACGGCCGATAACAGCAGCTATTTGCAGACCAAAATTAAGCGCATGGGCCATATTCTTTCACTCGGCGCCGATGCTCTTTTGCACAAAAACGGCGTCAATGGATTCGCCACACCGGCTACACATATCTATTCAAATCAATTTTCCCCCGAGATTATACAACAGCTTAACACCCTGCAGCAGCAAGCTAACACCCACTTTGCTAATACAGGACGCCCCTTTGTCACCATAAGTTACGCCCAGAGTTTGGATGGCAGCCTTGCCGCCGCCCGCGGCCGCGCCATGGCGCTCAGCTCGCCAGCATCCATGCAGTTGACCCACGCCCTGCGCGCCAGCCACGACGCTATTCTTATAGGTGTCGAAACGCTACTGGCGGACGATCCGCGGCTGAATGTGCGGCTGGTGGATGGCTCCAATCCGCAGCCCGTCGTGGTGGATAGCTGCCTGCGCACGCCCGCCCAAGCTCGTTTGTTTGATGAACACGCGCACGTTTGGATCGCCACAACATCGGCATCGGCCCAAAGATGCGGAGAGAAGGGGGCGGCGCTAGTGCAACGCGGCGCCACCATTTTGCCCTGCCCCGCAAACGCCCAAAACCAGGTGGATCTGTCCTGTTTGCTGCATATGCTGGGCCAGCACAACATTCGCAGCCTGATGATCGAAGGCGGCGCGCATATTTTAACCAGCCTGTTAGCGGCCGGCTTGGCCGATTTTGCCGTGGTGACCATTGCGCCGGTGTACGTGGGCGGCTATCGCGTCGTGCAGCCGCAACCAGAGTACGCCGATTCTGCCCCACATTTTTCCTCGCCAATCCGCCGCGCTTAATCAATCCCGCCTATACGCCCATAGGTCCTGATGTAGTGGTATGGGGCAAGGTTGGAAGTGAAGGGTGAATGGTGAATTGCGAATGACCGAGGAACGAGCCGCCGGCTTCGTTCAAATTTACCGTTCACAATTTACCGTTTCCCATTCGCAATTTTCCCTGGCTCGACCACGATCGGGAAGGAGTTTGCATGTCCACCCACTGTAAAAGCGTCTTCATTGTGGCCCCTTTCCAAATCGAGGTTCGCAAGCAGCCCATCCCCCATCCTGCCGCCAACCAGGTGCTGGTGCAAACGCTGGTTTCAGCCATTAGCCCCGGCACCGAAATGCTCTTTTATCGTGGCCAAATCCCCCCCGATATGCATGCCGATTCCACGCTGCCGGGACTTTCCCAGGTCGTCAGTTATCCGTTACAATATGGTTACGCTTGCGTAGGGCGCGTGGCAGCGGTGGGGGCCAATGTTGCAACGGATTGGCTGGATCAACTGGTTTTTGCCTTTCAGCCGCATCAAAGCCACTTTGTGACTGAACCGCCCCAGCTTCTGAAGGTACCCGCCAACCTGACGCCGGAGCAGGCGGCACTGCTGCCCAACATGGAAACCGCGGTCAACTTTGCCATGGACGGTCGCCCCAGCATTGGGGAACGCGTGGCCATCTTTGGCCAAGGCATTGTGGGGCTGTTGACCACCAGCCTGCTGAGCCAATATCCGCTGGCGGCGCTGACCGTGCTGGATCGCTACGAATTGCGGCGGGCCTGCGCCGTGCAGGGCGGCGCCACCCAAGCCTTCGATCCTCTGAACATGACAGCCCAATTGTGTGACCGCCATCTGCGCGATTATGATCTGGTCTACGAACTCTCGGGCAGCCCGGCCGCGCTGGATCAGGCCATTGCCTGCGCTGGCTTTGGCGGGCGCGTCATCATTGGCTCCTGGTATTGCGAAAAACGGGCGGACCTGCACTTGGGCGGCGCCTTTCACCGCAGCCGCATTCAGCTCAGCAGCAGCCAGGTGAGCACCATTGGCGCCGAGTGGAGCGCCCGCTGGGACAAAGCGCGGCGCCTGGATGTGGCCTGGCGCATGTTGGCCCAGCTCGATTATCAGCGCTTGATCACCCATCGCTTCCACGTCGAGCAAGCCGCCGCCGCCTACGCCCTCATCGATCAGCAGCCCCAGCAGGCGATTCAAGTGCTGTTGACCTACGAGTGATATTTGGTTTTTCCATTTACCTTTGTCGCCATGACCGGATGACAAGGTGACAGGGCAGCGCAACAGTATCACCTTGTCACCCCTGCATCTTGTCATCCTGTCAAACATTACCACGCAGCAACGACACGACCGAAAAGGAGACCCACCCATGTACACCCTGGCGGTTCAACGTGATTTTGTGGCCCAGCATTTTTTGATTGGCGGCGACTGGGGGCCGGAAAACCAGTGGCATTCGCACCATTATCGACTGGAAGTGCAGCTCCAGGGGAGTCGCTGGATCAACACGGTTATATGGTCGACATTGTGGATGTGGAACACAATTTGGAGCAGCTTGTAGCGGCGTATCGGGACAAGACGCTCAATGAACTGCCCGCGTTTGCCGGTCTCAACCCCAGCATTGAACACTTTACGCGCATTATCTGCCAACAGCTTGCCGAGCGCATCAAAGCCGGCAATTTGACGGCGCTGACCGTGCGCATTTGGGAGAACGAAATTGCCTGGGCCTCGTACCGCATGGAGCTGAAATAAAGTTGCGCATTGGCCTTGTAATTTATGGCAGCCTGAATATCATTTCGGGCGGCTATCTCTATGACCGTAAGCTGGTCGAATATCTGCAAGCCCAGGGGGACACGGTCGAGATCATCCCCATGCCGTGGCGCGGATACGCCAACAACCTGTTTGACAATTGGCTGCCCCCCCTGCCCAATCGCCTGCGCACGCTCGACGTGGATCTGCTGCTGCAAGACGAACTAAATCACCCCTCGCTCTTTTGGCTCAACCAAAGCCTGGCCCGCCAAAGACGCTATCCCATTGTGTCCATTGTGCATCACCTGCGCAGCAGCGAGTCGCATCCCCCCACTTCCATGCAGCTTTACCGCTGGGTGGAAAAAAATTATCTCCACGCGGTGGATGGCTATATTTTTAACAGCGAAACCACCAAAAAGGCGGTAGCCGCGCTGGCCGGCGAGGATGCCGCAGCCCGCCCTAGCCTGGTGGCTTATCCCGCGGCTGACCATTTGCCCGCCCCCACCCCGGCGGTTTTGACCAACTATATTCCGCTACGTTGCGAAAAAAATGGGCCGCTGCGTATTCTGTTTGTGGGCAACGTCATCGCGCGCAAAGGGCTGCATATGTTGCTCAAAGCGCTGGCCACTTTGTCCAAAGACGCGTGGAAGCTGGACGTGGTCGGCAACCTGACCGTCGATGAAGAATATGTGGAGCGCATCCGCCAACAGATCGACAAAGAGCGGCTACACGAACAAGTGAACCTCATCGGCACGGTCAGCGATGAAACGCTCTGCAATCACTACTTGCAAGCCAACGTGCTGGCCGTGCCTTCATACGAAGGCTTTGGCATTGTCTACATGGAGGCCATGCGCTTTGGCCTGCCGGTCATCGGCCTCATGGCGGGCGGGGCGCGCGAAATCATTGTTCCCGAAGAAAATGGCTTCCTCATCCCGCCCAATGATCACGCCTCGCTGGCCCACTACGTTCAACAGCTTGATGCCGACCGCGGCTTGCTGGAACGCATGAGCATGGCGGCCATCCGCACCTATGCTGCCCACCCCACGTGGGCGCAGAGCTGCGCCGCCATCCACCGCTGGCTGCATGAATTTCACACCCGCCACACCGTCACCTATGGACTGCCCCCTCATGCCAACATCGAATAAGCCATTGTCCCCCCTGCGCTATGACAACTTTCAGCGCTACCTGGCCGCCAAGCGCAGCGTGGATGATCACGCTGAACGCGGCTGTCTGGCAAACGCTGCAACAGCTCATTGGCAATTCTGCGGCGACCAATGGCAATCAGCCAATGCGCATTCTGGAAATCGGCGCCGGCACTGGGGCCATGTTCGAGCGTATGTGCGCCAGCCAGCGCGCCCCGGTGTATGAATATGTGGCTATAGACGCCGAAGCAGAAAATATGCGCAGCGCGCGCGAAAAATTGCCGGGCTGGGCCGCGCGGCAAGGGCTCGTGGTGGAGGCGAGCACCGGCGCCAATCTCCCCCTGATTTTTCGCAACGGGCAGAGCGGCTGCACGACTACGCTCGACGCCAGCGCGGTCGATCTGTTCGCCTTTTTAGATCAGCCCGACCAAACGGCCCAATATGATCTGCTGATCGCCCATGCCTTTCTGGATCTGGTCGATGCGCAGAGCGTGCTGCCGCGCCTGGCTCGCCTGCTAAAGTCGGGGGGGGTCTTCTATTTTCCGATTAATTTTGACGGCGCCACCATTTTGCAGCCCGCCATCGACCCCGCTTTTGACGCGCTGGTCGAAGCTCGCTATCACCTGACTATGGATGAGCGCGTTATCAACGGCCAGCCCTCGGGCGATAGCCAAACGGGGCGTCATCTCTTTGGCCATTTGCGGGACGCCGGTTTTCAGATTTTAAACGCGGGCAGTTCGGATTGGGTGGTCTTTGGTCAGCCGGATGAACAGGGTCAAACAGTCTATCCGGCAGATGAAGCTTATTTTCTCCACTTTATTATTGACACTATGCGCGGCGCATTGGCGGACGATGCCGCGCTGGAGTCGGCGCGTTTTGCCCAATGGATTGAGCAGCGTCACCAACAAATTGAACGCGGTGAGCTGGTTTACATTGCGCACCAGCTCGATTTTGTGGGAAAGCTTGCATAACATCAGGAGCCTCACAAAAAAGGCGCTGCAATTGCAGCGCCTTTTTTTGTGATCAATTTTTACTGTTTATGCAGGAGTGGCAGATAAACCCGTTCTGTAAAAGCGGACAATGGCTTTAGTCGAATCACGGTGGGGCGGCTGGCGGCATCCTCGTCCGAGCCGCGGGTTAATACGGGCAGCGCATTGTCGGCCTCCACGCGCCCTTGCAGGGTGAGCGACGCCACATCGCTGGGCGTATCCGGCTCGATCTGCACCTGGAACGTCACGGTGACGGTGCTGTGGGCGGCGATTTCGCCCAATAAAAGTGGAAACTGGCTGGTTCTGGTTTGCGCAGCCGCCAGCGCCGCGGACCCCGCCCCCTTGTCGACGACAATTGAGTCCTCCACAAAGGCCAGGTAATTGCCAAATGTTTGGTAGAGGGCCGCGTTTTGGGCGCTCTGGCCACCCATATTTTCAACCGTCGTGCGGACCAGCAGCAAATCACCCGGCGCCGGCAGAACCTCGCCACCGATTTCATGGGCATTTTCACTATCCACCAATTCATAAGTTTGAATGGCGTCAAACACAGGCCCCATGGCGCCCGTGGGAGTTTCGGATGGAATTGGCGTGGCCGTCGCATCCGGCGGGAGCGTGGGCGTAGCGCTGGCCGTGGATTGCATAGTAGCCGTGGGCGACAAGGTGGCTTCGATGGTGGGCGTATTGGTGGCAACAGTTTCGGACGGCAACGCGGTCAGCGTCGGTGTAGCGGGCGGCGTGGCCGATTGAGGCGTATCTGTAAATAGCGGCGTGGCGGTCTCTGTCACGAGTGGTGTGGGCGTAAATGTCAATGTCGGTGTAAATGTGGCCGTCTCCGTGGGCGCCAGCGTCGGCGTAATTGTCTCGGTGGCCGTGGGCGTAAATGTGCTGGTCGGGGTGGGCGGCAGGACGAAGGAGAGCAGCAGCCGCGGCGCTCGGGACGATGAGCGATCATACGAGGCGGCGCGGCGCTGGCCGGAGCCGGTGATAATTAAGGCAATGTCATTGCCGGAGACCCAGTCGCCGCGGTCGACCAGTTCCTGGATCACAGATGTGAGGCCGGGCGACACGAAGAGCTGATTCTGGCTGTTCCAAGGCTCGACATCGGCCCAGGTCACCGCGGCGGCTGTGCGCGCCCGGCTCGAAACATTGGCGCTAGCCGTGGTAAAAGTGGGCGCGTCGCCGATGGCCTGCGCCTGAATGAGCCATGAAGTGGCGCCGCTGTCCACGCCGCTGGACGAAAATTCAAGGGCCGCCCGCAGAATGGTGGCCTGCGGCGGAATGGGCAACTGGCGAAAGCGCAAACCGATAATTTTACGCCGGCCGGATCCCCAACCAGATCCAGATCGCTGCTCGTCAAATTGACGCTGCCGTTGGATTCGGTTTCTTCGGCATCATCGGAACTGGCGGCGACGCGAATGGCAATCTGTTGGGCGTCGGGCGGCAAAGTGGGCGTGAAAGTAGGCGTGGGGGTAGCCGTATTGGTGGGCGTATTGGTTTGGGTGGGCGTATTGGTGGGCGTGCAGAGGTATTGGTGGGCGTAAAGGTTGGCGTGGGGACCAACACCGTAATTTGAATGGGCGGGGAAACGCTCACCGCACCGCCATCATCGGCGGCCGCCATGGTGAGCGTATGCGGGCCCGCCGTGGCCCCAATCCACGAGAAGCCCCAGCCATTGCCCCCATTGGTATCTTCACCAATTTTATTGCTATCGGCGAAAAACTCAACCTTGATCACCGTCCCGTCGCTATCGGAAGCCGCAGCCAGCAGGACAATGGCATTGCCTTCCACAAAACTGCTATTGTTGGCCGGGGAGAAAAAAGAGATTTGCGGCGGTTGGTTGACCTGCATCAGGGCAGATGCCGATTTGTTTTGGTAATCTTGGGGCGGCATAAAGCTGGCCGGCAACATGGCGTTGCGGCTGTCAATAGCCTCAGAGAGCGCGCCACTTTGACTCCGATAGAATAGGGGGAGCATAAGGGCGCTCAACGTGATGAGCATCAAGACTGACGCGCGCGCGACAAAGGTATGGCGCAGAGCAGGCTCCGCCTCAGGCGAGACGATGCCCAAACGAGTAAATTGGATGAACACGATTGAATGTTCCTTAAATGAATGATGCGTGAGATCATTTGCGTAATCTCAATGGCAATAGAGATATGTGACGCCGTTCTCACACTAAACTTAGCATTTGTACAACGTGACAAAAACCAGCGCAAAACCGAACGTAACTACCAAGGCATGAGACCCCCTCCCGGCCTCCCCCCCGAGGGGAGGGCCAGGGGAGGGGTTAGTAGTTGCAACCGAACAAGAATTTTCAAATGCAAAAACTAAAACCGCGTCTGTGTCTTCAAGCGCGTGAGGAAAAGTATTTATGTGATTTGCATTGTCAAAGGCGGGATACTCTGGGCGTACGGTTAAAATGGCGATCCGCAGCCTGCCCAATTACTTCTCCGAGGAGAGACTATGCTTTGCATTTGGGGCAAAGCCATACTGAAGCAAATGACATCGTAAATTATCATCAGTCAACCACAACACAAATGTTAATGATACCACGAAACTGTCCAACCCGACCGCATAATTGTGACATTTTGTTGACAATTTCGACATGTGGCGGTCTATTTAGATTATGCCGCAAAAAAATAAACACCGACCCTGTTTGGGGTCGGTGTTTCGGTAGACTTTGTGTAACTACTAACCCGTTCCCTGAACTTGTCGAAGGGAACACCAGCCTTCGACAGGCTCAGGCCTTGGGGGCTTAGTAGTTACGACTTTGTTTATGAAGCGTTTATACTGTAACTCATTCTGGCTGGCGCTAGGATCAATCGCGTTGTTTGCGCCTTTCAATCAGGGCCAACAGCGCCAACAATAGCAACCCGGCCAACGCCGCACTCATATTACGCGACAGCGAGCCGCTTAAAGCGAAACCGGTGACCGGCAGTTCACCAGGGCGAGCGCCGCCTTCCGCCGGCAGCGCTTCGCGTAGGCGGCGCCGTGGTTCTGCCGCCGGGGCCGTCGTAGCGGTGGCCTCTGCGCCGCCAGCTTCGGCCGCGGGTGTGTCGGTGGGCAACGCTTCTTCGGCGGCGGTGGCCGTGGGTGCAGGCGTATCGGTCAGCGCCGGCTGCGGCGTATCCGTGGCCGTACTGGCGGCGGTGGGCGGTGGGAGTCGCGGTGGGCGGTTCCGGCGTATCCGTTGGCGTGGGTGGGACAGGTGTATTTGTCGCCGTTGGCATAGGGGTAGCCGTCGGCGGAAGCGGCGTATTGGTGGCCGTCGGCACAGGCGTGGCCGTCGGCACGGGGGTGGCCGTGGGCGTGGCGTCGCGGTTGGCTGTGGCGTATCGGTGGCGGTCGGCGTGGCGGTGGGTGCAGCCACGATGATGGTCACCGATTCGGAAATGGCGGAATAGATACCTGGCGCGCGTCTACGCTGCCCACAGCCACTACGTATCGACCGGGCTCATTTAGCGTCAACGAATCGGCGCATTCGCCGCCGCTGTCGGCTGTGGCCGCGCTGCCGCGGCCAGATTAATCAGCACGCGCAAATCAGCATTGGGCTCAGCGCTGCCGGTAAGCACAACTTGACCGGGCGCCACTGGTTGCGCAAAGGGCGCGCCGTTGATGACCGGCGGCACAACGGTACGCGTTGCCGTGGGTTCCGGCGTATCGGTCGCTGTCGGTATGGGCGTGTCCGTCGCCGTATCGGTGGCCGTCGGTCGGGCGTATCCGTCGCCGTATTGGTGGCCGTCGGTGCAGGTGTATCGGTGGCGGTCGGCGTGGCGGTAGGTTCAGCCACGATGATGGTCACCGATTCGGAGATAGCAGAATAAATGCCGCGCGCGTCCACGCTGCCCACCGCCACCACATATTGACCGGGCTCATTTAGCGTCAACGCGGCGCGCCACTCGCCCCACTGTCAGCCATAGCTGCCGCCACCGCCGCCAAATTCATCAGCACGCGCAAATCGGCATTGGGTTCGGCGCTGCCCGTCAGAATTACCTGGCCGGGGGCCACCGGCTGCGCAAAGGGGGCGCTGTTGATGACCGGCGGCGTCACCACATTAACGGCCGGCGGCGCGGGCGTATCGGTGGCGGTGGGTGCGGCCGTGTCCGTCGCCGTGTTGGTCGCGGTGGGCGGCGCCGGCGTATCCGTAGCGGTGGCCGTATTGGTCGCCGTGGGCGGTGCGGACGTATTGGTCGCCGTGGAATGGCCGTGTCTGTGCTCGTACTGGTGGCAATGGCCACGCTCACCGCTGTATTCGTCGGGGTCACCGTGGGCAGGCGCACAAAGCGCGTGGGCTGTACGGGCGCCAATGGCGCCGCGGTCGCGCGGATGAATGGCGTGGATGTATTGCGCGGCGTGTTGGTGGGCGGGCGCACGAAATGGGCCACTTCACCAGCGACCGGCGCAATCGGCGTTCCGTTCAGCATCAAAGCCGCGGTGTTGTGCGGCGTGTTGGTGGGCGGACGCACGAAACGAGTCATCAGCCCCATTACAAAACCAGAGGCATCATCGGGGCGCGGCGTATCGGTTGGCGGTCGCACAAATTGCGCCAGATTTACCGTGACCAGAGGCGGCAGGGTCGCGATCACAAGGGTTGTCGGCGTGTCATAGGGCGTATTGGTGGGCGGGCGTATATAGCGCGGCGTGTCCACCGGCGTCAAACTGGTGTCGCTGCCGGCGCCATTCTCGACCGGAGCCGCTTCCACCGCTGGGCTCTCGCCCGCCGCCACCGCAAGCGTGTAGAGTTCCGAAGAGGCGATTGTGGCGCCGCCGGCATCCACCGCATTGAGGAGCAATTCATAATCGCCAGGGGCGCCGATGGTCAACTTGTAGCGCCACACGCCCGTTTCATCCACCGGTGTTTCGCCCATCTGCGCACCATTGATGACGAGCGCCACATTGGTGTTGGGGGCGCCGCTGCCGCTCAGTTCTATGTCGCCCACTTGCAGACCGGCGGCATTGGCTAGATTTAACATGGGCCCGACATTGCTGGGCGTGGTCAAATTGACGCGATATTCCTCTGAGCTGGCAATCACTTGCCCGGCCGGATTAAGCGTATTGGCCGTCAGCACATGCGTTCCCGGCTCGGCAATATCAAGCACATAGGCCCAATTGCCGGCCTCATCCACAATAATCTTGTCCACGGGGTCGCCATCGACCACCAGCACCAGATCAGAGCCCGGTGCGCCCGTTCCGCTCAGCTCAACTTTGCCAATGGGAACTTCGCCTTCCGGCGCGTTGATCACTGGTGGGTCGGCCTGATAGAGTGCATTCAGTTGTTCGGCATTTAGTTGGATGACGGCGCCCACATCCGCGGCGGCGCGGCCGGTTTGGGTCAAAGCATCGGTGGCGGCCGCCACTCCGCTACCGAAAGTGCGCACAATCAGGGCTATACCAAAGAGAACCAACAGTCCAACGAATCCCCATTGCAAACGATAATTGCGAATAAATTTGGTGAAGGCCGCATCGGTATGGTCATCATTGTTGACAGGCAGAGACACAGAACGGACTCCTTGTCTTTGGATCGGCCTGGGGAAAGGCTTTATTTATGGAATAAAATGAATTTGCACAAAATTGGATGATCGTATGTAGGTCGTGCGATAATTGTAGTTATTATACATGATTTTGCCGTAAATCAATACTTGTCGGCACCCGAAAACAGCTATTTAGGGTGACGAGTAGCGGGTAATGACGCCCTCTACGCAATGTCACTAAGTTAAGCATTATTGTGTCAAAGTAAACAGTTATCAGTTCCCAGTCTGGAAGTTCACCTTGGGAACTGAGCACTGCTAACTGCTAACTTAACGACGACCCGCCACTCACCCCCCACCACACACAAGGAGGCCATATGAAACTTGACCGTGCTACATTGAAACAGCAGATCCATGCGCTCTATGCTCGTGAACATGCGGCGCTGGGCGAAGAGGGAACACTGCGCCTGCTTGACCAGGCGCGCCAATGGGATCTATCGGGTACGCTGGCTGCCGGCGGCGTGGCGGTTTTTCCGCACGCTGGCGTGGCCGAATGTGGGCATCAGATCGCGGCCGCGGTGCACGCCGCATTGGACAGCGGCGCTGATCGCGTGGTCGTGCTCAGCGTGCTGCACGCCTTTAACGACGAAATGGAGGATGCGCGCATCCGCGTGGCCAATGGCGCCGATGTGACCAAAGAGGCGTACTGGGGCATTCAAGGCCCGGGCATTGAGGGCGAACGGCAGGAGTGGCGGCACGATCACGCGCTGATCAGCTGGCGCCATTTTTGGGCGGCAGAGACCAAGCGCCGCGGCATCCAAGGGCCGGAAGTGATCGAGCGCTATCCCTACTTGGCCGGCGGCAAACCGGAGATGCTGCCCGGCATTGACGAACTGGCCCGGCTGACCGAAGATGCCGTCATTGTCTCCACCGCCGATCCTTTTCATCACGGCATTGGCTACGGCACGCCGCCGGCGGAGTCATACATGCCGCATGAGGGCGGGCTGGAACTGGCGCGCAAAACGCTGGAAGAGGGCATTGCACTGCTCGAAGCAGGCGACTACTGGGGCTACAATCAACACTGCGTACGGGCCAGAAGCGACGCCCGCGACGCCGGGCAAGTCTTCCGCTATTTGCGCGGCCCCATGCAGGGAACCATCCGCGACCTCACCTACAGCGACGCCACTGAGCTTTACAATCAGCCGCCGCCCACTTGGGTGGCCACGGCGCTGTTTGATTGGCAGGTGGTGGGGGGATGACAGGATGAGGGGATGACAGGATGAGGGGATGACAGGATGAGGGATGACAGGATGAGGGGTGAAGGGGTGACTGAGCCTGTCGAAGTCACCCCCTCACCCCTTCACCTTGTCATCCCTTCATCTTCTCATCTTCACTTCTTCAACCGCCGCAACCGCGGATCAGTGCGTCGCGCAGCCGGTCGCCCAGCAGATTCATGCCCAGCGAGGCGATCATGATGGCCAGGCCGGGGAAGGTGGCGATCCACCAGTAGCGCTGGAGGTGTTGGCGGCCCGCTTCGAGCATGTTGCCCCAGCTGGGCACATCGGGCGGCACGCTGAGCCCCAGGAAGCCCAGACCGGCTTCGTACAAAATCATGGCGGACATTTCAAAGGTGGCCACGGTGAGGAAGGGACCGATCAGGTTGGGCAAAATGTGCTGAAACAGAATGCGGTTTTGGCCCACGCCCACGCTGTGCGCGGCCTCCACGTAGACCGTTTTGCGCAGCCGCAGCACTTCGCCACGCACCACGCGCACAAATATCGGCGCGTCGGTAATGCCAAAGATCAGAATCACGTTGAGCAAACTGCGCCCCAGCACGCCCGCAATAAAGACCACAAAGAGCAGATAGGGCAGCGCCAAAATAATATTGACCACCGTCATAATGGCGGCATCGGTGCGCCCGCCAATAAAGCCGGAAAAAAGGCCAATCACCAATCCCAATCCACCCGCAATCAGCACGCCAAAAAAGCCCACTTCCAGCGAAACCCGGCTGCCGTAGAGAATGCGCGTAAAGAGATCGCGTCCCAGCGGGTCGGTGCCCAGCGGATAGCTCCAATCGCCGCCTTCCATCCACGCCGGCGGCAGCTTGCTCACTTTGAGATCCTGGGCCAACGGATCGTGCGGGGCAATCCACGGCGCAAAGACAGCCACAAAGACGATGCTGAGCAGCAGCACCAGGCCAATCATCCCGGCGCGGTCGCCGCACAAGCAGCCGCCAAAGGCGCAAATTCGCGCCATAGGGAAACTGCGGGCGCCAAATCGCCCAACGCATCCGGCGTAATCGCCTGGTTACTCATAGCCAATCCTCGGGTCGAAGAGCGGATAGGCCAGGTCCACCAGCAGGTTAACGGCGATCACCACGACGCTGGAAAAGATGGCTATGGCCTGCACCAGCGGAAAATCGCGATTGGAGATCGATTCATAGGCCAGCTTGCCCAGCCCCGGCCATGAAAAGACATTTTCGATCAGCACTGAGCCGCCCAACATATAGCTAAATTGCACGCCCACAACGCTGATCAGCGCAATGGCGCGTTGCGCAGCACGTGACGATAGAAAATGGTCTGGTTGGAAAGCCCTTTGCCGCGCGGTGCGGATATAATCGTCGCCCATAATCTCCATGACGGACGAGCGGGTCAGCCGCACCAGCCGCCCCATGGTGGGCAGCGCCAGCGTAAAGGCCGGCATCAGCACCGAATCCCAGCCCGAGCGGCCCGAAGTGGGCAGCCAGCCAAACTTGACGGCAAACACAATAATCATGACCAGCGCCAGCCAATAGGCGGGCATAGTCTGGCCCAGCAGCCCAATGGTGCGCCCGATTACGTCGGGGATGCTGCCGGGGCGCGTGCCCCCGGCCAGCCCCAGCGGCACGGCGATAATCACTGCCATAAACAGGCCAATAAAGGCCAGTTCCAGCGAAGCGGGCAGCCGTTCGATGACCAGTCCCAAGGCAGGCAGCCGGTAGTGCAGCGAATTGCCAAAGTCGCCGCGCACCGCTTTGGTCACAAAATCCACAAATTGGACGGGCAAGGGGCGATTAAAGCCCATGCGTTCGCGAAATTCGGCCCGCTGCTCGGCGCTGGCCTCGCGCGAAAGCATAACGGAGGTGGGGTCGCCCGTTAGCCGCACCATGAGAAAGACCAGGATAAAGACACCCAGCAGCACCAGAATGGCCTGGCCGAAGATGGAAAGGAGATAGCGTTGCATGATGAGAGTGGGTGTTTGGGTGGCGAGAGGATTGGAATTGCTAACGGTGAATGGTGAATTGCTAATCGTGAACAGGGCCGGCTAGTCACTCGCCATCATTCACCATTCACAATTAGCAATTTACCATTAGCAATTCAAATAACCCTATCCCGCTATTCTTACCGCGCGTCCCAAGCGGGCATGGGATACTCAATGCTCGCCACGGCCGCCTCCGCCGGCGCCACCACGTTGATCACGCCGTCCTGAATTTGGATGGCGCCCATGGGCTTGTTGACGTTTTTGCCCGTTTCGTCAAAGTTGATGGGGCCGTAGAAGGTCGTGACGTCCAGATCAAAGAGGGCCTGGCGCACGGCGTCCATGTCCAGCGAGCCGGCCTGCTCAATGGCCAAATGCAGCGCCAGCGCTGTGGCCGTGGACTCAGCGGCCTGATAGGTGGGCGTCTCGCCCCACATCTCCTCATAGCGGGCGGCATACTCACCAGCCGTGCCAAAGTATTCATCTTCCCAACTCATGGTGGCTTCCCACTGGGTGGGGCCGATGATGTAATTGGACGCGTCGCCCACTTCAGTCACAAATTCAGGGTTGCTGGGGCCAACGGTGATGATCATGGCCTTGGGTGAAAAGCCCAACTCTTTGGCGCTATTGACAAAAAGCAACGCATCATTAAAGTGGCCGCCGCCCACAAAGACATCCGGTTCCAGATCGCGGAACTTGGTCATAATGGCCGAAACGTCCGCCACGTCTAGCGGATAGGTCTCGACGCCCAGCACTTCCAGGCCATATTCCTCGGCCCAATGGACCGCGCCTTTGCCCACGGAGGCCGGGAAAGCGGTGTCTTCATAGGCCACCACCACGGTTTTGGCGCCCATGTCGGCTAGCTCTTTCAGCGCGCCCTGTGTGTACTGCCCGGCGGGCGTCAACACCGCAAAGAGATTTTTGAAGCCGCGCTCAAAAAGGTCTTCCGAAGAGCCGTTGCCTTCGATCATGACCATGCCATACTTTTCAGCAATGGCGCTGGTCGACATGGTCAAGCCGCTCGAATAGGGGCCGAGCAGAAAATCGACTTCATCCTCGGTGATCAGCTTTTCCACCAGCGTGGCCGCTGTATCTGGATCGCCTTCGTCATCATAATAGACGATCTCGACGTTGTAGCACTCATCGCCCACCTTGATGCCGCCATACTCATTGTTGACCCAATCCAGCCAGGTGTCATAGCCCTGGCGCGTATCTTTGCCTTCGCGGGCATATTTGCCCGTCTCGCTGACCGCCGCGCCCAGCGTAATGGTGTTGGCGCAATCGCCGCTGGGTGCTGCCGCGCCGCCGCTGGCCGCGGCGCCGCCGCCAGCATCCGCAGTCGAGCCGGCCGGCGCCGGTGGTGGACAGCCGGCCAGAATCAGCATGGCCACAATCAATAGCAGAACCAGGGACCAAGATCTGTACTTGCGCATCAGATTCTCCTTTCAAACAGTAAAGGGCTAAAACGATTCGATTTTTAGAATGGACATATGAAACCAAAACCAATCGTAAAACTCGATTTTTCGGGGTGACTGCTTAATGGGTGCAGGGCTGTTGCACAGTGACATTTGGGAAGAAATATGTATTTGCCACGGTGGCTGAATTGGCACAAGTCTATCAGAAAAGAGGGAGAAAGTGCTAATATTCCAGATGATGAATTGAGGCTTCATTCAACCGGCATAGGCGCAGAGATATGCCCTTTAGCGCTCTCTTTGTTATAATCGAGGTTATAATTGAGAAGAAACAAATAAACGCAAAAGGCGCAAGAGACGCTAAAGACGCAACCGTTTTTCGTAAATATCTGTAGTCACCAACATCTAATGGGCGCCCACCTTTTGCGCTCGCGCCTCTTGCGCCGCTTGCGTTAAAAATCCGAATCGACGTGACAATGATCGCTGAACTAGAAACCTCCAAAACTGAATTAACCAACGAACACCTAATCGACATGCTTTACCAGATGTATCTGATCCGCGCCTTCGAAGACGCCGCCCAGCAGCAATATTACGCGGGCAAAGTGCAGGGCACCATGCATCTGTGCGTGGGCGAGGAGGCGGTGCCCGTGGGCGTCATGGCCGCGCTGCGTCCCGACGATCAGATCACCTCTACGCACCGCGGGCATGGACACGCCGTGGCCAAAGGACAGGACGTGCGCGAGATGATGGCCGAACTGCTGGCCAAGCGCACCGGCGTCTGCCGCGGGCGCGGCGGCTCCATGCACATGGCCGATCTGCGGCTGGGCAGCCTGGGCGCCAATGGCATTGTGGGCGGCGGGCTGCCCCTGGCCGTGGGCGCCGGGCTCAGTGCCAAATTGCAGGGGCTGGATCGGGTGGCCGTCTGCTTTTTTGGCGATGGCGCCTCCAATTTGGGCAACTTCCACGAGAGCCTGAACATGGCCGCCATCTGGGATCTGCCCGTGCTCTTTGTGTGCGAAAACAACCAATACGCCATGTCCATGCCTATCGGACGCTCCGTCTCGGCCCCAGCCATTGCCGAGCGCGGCGCCGCTTATGACATCCCCGGCGTGCAGGTGGATGGCATGGACGTGATGGCCGTTTATGAAGCCACGTTGGCAGCGGCGGAACGCGCCCGCCAGGGCTTGGGACCGACGCTGATCGAGGCAGTCACCTATCGCTACACAGGCCACTCGCGCAGCGACAAACAAGTCTATCGCACCAAAGAAGAGGTGGCCGAATGGCGTGAGCGCGACCCAATTCCGCGCTTCCAAAAGCTGCTCATCGAACAGGGCGTCATCACCGCGGCCGAGGGCGCAGCCATTGAGCAAAAGGCTAATCAGGCCATCGCAGAGTCCATTGCCTACGCCGACGCCAGCGACGAACCGGATCCCATTGAGCTGCTGGAGGATGTGTACACCGACGAGCCGGACGTGCTGGCCGCGCCGGATCGCGTGCTGCCAGCTTGGGTGCGCCAAACGTTTGGCGCGCATACGCCCATCTCGCCGCCCGCCGGCGACCGCACGATTACCGGCTCCGAAGCGCTGCGCGAAGCCATGACCCAAGCGCTGGAGGGGGACGAAGCGCGTCTTTCTGATTGGCGAGGATATTGGCGTTTGGCGGCGCTTTTGGCGTCACGCTGGGGCTGATCGACCGCTTTGGCTGAGCGAGTGCGCGACACGCCCATTTCCGAAAACACCATTGCCGGTTGCGCGGCCGGGGCCAGCCTGACCGGTATGCGCGCCGTAGCCGAAATGCAATTTATGGACTTTGTGACGCTGGCCATGGAGCAGATGGTGTTGCAGGCGGCCAAAATCCGCTACATGTTTGGCGGCAAAGCGTCGGTGCCCATGGTGCTGCGGCTGCCCTCCGGTTCGGGGACAGGGGCGGCGGCCCAACATTCGCAGAGCCTGGAATCGTGGTTTCTCTCGGTGCCGGGGCTCAAGGTGGCAGCGCCGTCCAATGCCTATGACGCCAAGGGGCTGCTGCTGGCCGCCATTGCCGACAACGACCCCGTGATTTTTGTGGAAAACAAGCTGGTCTATCGCACCCAGGCCGCCGTGCCGGAAGAACCGTACATTGTGCCGCTGGGCAAGGCGGACATCAAGCGCGCCGGCCGCGACGCCACCATTGTGGCCACGTCGATCCACGTTGCGCGCAGCCTGGAAGCCGCTGAGCAGTTGGCTGCGGAAGGCATTGAGTTGGAAGTAATCGATCTGCGTACGCTCAAGCCCTATGATGCCGAGACGATCATCGAGTCGGTCAAGCGCACGGGGCGGCTGCTGGTGGTGCATGAGGCGCCGCTGGTGGGCGGCTTCGGCGGTGAAATCGCCGCCATGATCGCGCAGAGCGAAGCCTTTGCCTATCTGGAAGCGCCGGTCATGCGGCTGGGCGGCGCCGACGTGCCGATTCCATACAACCGCCGGTTGGAGGCGGCGGCGACGCCACAGGTGGCGGATATTGTGGCAGCGGCGCGCAGAACTCGTGAAGCTGGAGATTTAGAAAAAGGGCTCAACCCGAACTCATGTTGACACCGCCGAATAAATTCGGCGTCTGCTAAAGCAAACCGGCTTAAGCCGGTTTCCCGTATCAGCCACCGGTTTTAACCGGTGGTGGGGGTGTCAATCACATGAGATTCAAAGAGCCAGCCACAAAAAATATTTCCCTTTTGTGTTTTTGTGGCTATTAATTGGGTGAAAGATTATGGCGCGACAGATTGGTCCAATATTTGGATGACTATTTGCACATGCACGAAGTTGAAGATTACGGACCCAACGGGCTGCAAGTGGAGGGCAAAGCAGAAGTGCAGCGCGTGGTGGGCTTGGTGGATTGTCACCAGCCCTGCGTGGATAGCCATTGCACACAATGCTGGCATGATGATCGTGCACCACGGCATCTTTTGGGACCGGCCCGGCGTTTAACCGGCTCCTACGGCCAGGCTGGTGCGCACCATGATGACGGCTGGTGAACCTGTGCGCCGCCCATCTGGCGCTGGATGCACACCAAGAACTGGGCAACAATGCCGAACTGGCGCAGCGGCTGGATCTGAACGTGATCGACTGGTGGGCCAAATCAAACAAACTTGGCTGCATTAGCCGAAGCGCCCGCCGGAACTACGCTGGATGATCTGGTGCAAAAGCTGGAAAGCCGCGTCGGCCCAGTCAATTTGGTGCAGGCGCATGGACCGCAACGGGTGCGCCGCGTGGGCGTGTTGAGCGGCTCCGCGCCCAACTTTATTGGCGCCGCCGCTGAAATGGGCTGCGATACTTTCATCACCGGTGAGACCGATCACGCGCACTATTATGATGCGCTTAACGCGGGCATCAACGTGATTTTTGCCGGTCACTATGCATCCGAAACGGTGGGGATTCAGGCGCTGGGTCAGCACCTGGTGGAGAAATTTGGTCTGGCCTTTGAATTTGTAGATTTGCCAACGGGGTTGTGAGGATAGTGGATGGTGGATGGTGGATTGAGGATAGCGCTTCACTATCCACTCAATGGCGTTAAGTTATCAGTGCTCAGTTTTCAGTCTGGAAGTTCACCAGGGGCACTGAGCACTGATAACTGTTTACTTTAACACGAAAATCATTAACTTAATGACATTGACTATTCACTAATATCTTAATCAGCCGGGACGGCGCCCAGGCTCTCTTTTTCGCTAATAATACCCAAGACTTCACCCTCTTCGGCGTGACGGCCCGTGGCCTTTTTGCTGTAGACCAGGTCGTCGCCAACCAACACTTCAAAGACGCCACCGGACGATGGAATCAGGGTGAGAGATTCAACTGTTTTCTTGTACTCTTTCAAAATGTTGTCCGCCAAACTGACGGCACGGGGTAAGTAGTTTCAAGAAGTGCAATATTCGATACTTACCTTGTACTTATCCATAATATCCTCCTATTTACTCAGGTGACCTGAGCGGTATTGGGACAGATGAAATTGGGCGGATGCAGCCGGTGAGAGCAAACATGCACCACAACTCACTCTGCCAAAACGGAACTTGAAGGGATTGATGCGGCGTCTAAAGGGGGATAACCGCAACAAATGTATTGTACTTGATTTGCAGTTGCGAATCAAATCTTGAAAAAGTGGCGTGCGGAACATGGATTTTACTGACATTTTCTTTTTAACCACAGATTACACAGATTACGCAGATTTTTCGGCTCTTTGGGATCTCATGTGGTTGACAAAGGTTAGCGGCGGTTGAGTAGGCTGGGGTAGTTTCCAGCCGTATCGAAACCAAAGCGGGTCAACCACAGGAGATCCTGTTGAACTGATTTTCTAAAGCCAAACTGCAAATCTGTGCAATCTGTAGTTTATTTCCCGATTTAGGAACAGTTTTTTGAAATCACAATATTCTGAAAATATTCAACGCGAATTGAACGAGCCAGAATTTACAAACGAAGAATCAATCCCAGCGCCCAATCCCACCGATGAAAATGGGCAAGATCCAGTGCTGGATTTAGCAGATGCCGGCGAAAATCAAGCGGCTGCGCGCCTTGGAGCCGGCGGCGCTTTTTGCGCACGGCCTGGGGGGGCGCCGTAGCGCTGGCCGCCGCCGCCTGTGGGCGATCCCGCCCCACGCCCACGCCCACGGCCACCCCCAGTTCGCCGCTCTCTCCTACGGCAACAGCCACGCCGGTGGCGCGTTCCAGCCTGCTGCCCACACCGGGGCCAGCCGATCATCATACCTACTTTCCCTTTATCGAAAAAGATGGCGTCGAGGTCGCCCAAGCGCCCACCGAGACACCAACGCCTGTTGATACACCAACGCCGGAGGATACGCCCACGCCCAAACCGCCCACGGCAACGCCCACACCGCAAGCAACCCCCTTCCCGTCGGGGCCGCCCAGCAAGCTGGGTCTGCACGTGGAGCGTAACCTGCCCGATGTGTTTGATCTGCTGGATACAGGCGCGGTACCCGTGGTGACCACGCTGGAGCTGGACGCCAACTTTGCCGCCCAAATGAAGAACTCCAAGTCGCACCCCAAAATCATCGGGCGCATCCATGTGGATCAGGCGCAGCTCAGCGCCATGACCGACCCCGCGGGGGCGGCGCAGGCCTTTGTGGATCAGCTTCTGCCCTATGCCGATGACGACCGGCGGCGGCCCTACTTTGACGCTTGGGTCTCTTATAACGAGCCCGTGGCCAACAATGTTGAGGAGATGCAGCGGCTGGCCGCGTTTGAAGCCGAGCGCGTGCGGCTGCTGGGCGACCGCGGCATCCGCAGCATCATCGGCAACTTCGCCACCGGCAACCCCACCGATCTGGCCCTGTGGGAGCATTTCTTGCCCGCCGTGCAGGCGGCGCAACAATATGACGGCTGGCTGGGGCTGCACGAATATGCCGCGCCCACCATCTACTATTTGACCGACCCCCAAAAGGAGGGGCGCTACCCCGGCGTGTCACCCCAAGACGAGGGCTGGTTGACGTTACGCTACCACAAGGCGTACAATCAATATTTGAAACCGGCCGGCCTGGCTATCCCGCTGGTCTTTACCGAGTGCGGCGTAGATGGGCTGGTGCAGCAGGGCCAACGTCCCGGCCCGCCCAATGCCCAAGGCTGGCGCGACTTTCAAACATATTGGGCGGAAAACGGCTTTGGCCTATGGGGGCCGGGCGCGTACATTGAACAGCTCGTCTGGTATGACGAAGCCATGCGCCAGGACGACTACGTCATCGGCGGCTGCATCTACGCCCTGGGCACCAGCAGCCAATGGCTCAGTTATGACATTCAGGGGCCAGCCGCCGGTGTGCTGAAACAATACTTGAGCGTACACGTATCGTAGATGTACGATTTTTGATTTACGAACTCAGATTTACGATTTACGAGATGATCTCGTTGACAAAGTAGTCTCGTAAAGACTATCAAACGCCGTAAGTGGAAAAAATGATGGCGCAAAGCGCCCACTTCGTGATCAACAGATTTGAGAGATTTCACAGATTACGAAGAGAAAAATCTTTTACATCTGTGTAATCTGTTGATCTATATTTCAAAAAGTTTATTGGTTAACTTACAAGCTACGGTTTACGCGATAATTTCGTCAACGAATGAACCTCGTAAATCCCAAAGGGTTTTTCTATGTCGCTGATTGAAATTCACGGGCGGTTGTCCAATACGGCGTCGCTATTTTTGGCCGTGCTGGCCGTGTGGGCCATTGTGAACCGGGTGCGCACGCGGCCGCTGGACGGCAACTGGTATGGCGCGGCTGTGATTGGCGAGCTGCTGCTGCTGGCGCAGTTTGTCCTGGGCTGGGTGCTCTATTTTGAGGGCTTTGGCGCCGTGCTGCCGCGCTCTTATTTGCACATTCTATACGGCGCCGTGGCCGTCATCGCATTGCCGCCGGCTACATGTACTTTGCCCAGTTGGAAGACGAAAACGTCAAGTCCATCGCCCTGGCGTTCATCTGCCTCTTCCTCTGGGGCATCGTGCAGCACGCCAGCTACGTGGCCACAACGGTCCCGTTTACGGGCTAGTGCGTCTCACTCGTATCGAACGAATCTACAATGATAATTTACGATTTCTGATTTACGATTTACGAGGCTGCTTCGTCGACGAGATCACTTCATAAATCGTAAATCTGAGATCGTAAATCAATCCAGACCGAGTTTCCCATGCCTCAACTTGACCTTCGCCAAGAGACCATCGACGGCATTGTGCGCCGCATTGCCGACCTCAACGAGCAGTCGTTGGCGCAGCTTTCCCAATACATCAGCTTTCTCAAATGGCAGGAGGAGCTTTGGCACAGCCTGCTGGATGATGAAGATGTTTTGACTGCCGAGGAGCGACCGGCTCCTCTGGCAGTTCGACTTTTTAGAGGCCTTTCCCAGCGCCCGCACAATTTCGACGCGCACGCCGGACATGATGGAGATCAAAGTGGCGCCGGCCACCTGTGGCATGGTGCAGCAGATGGCGCTGTGGGAACATCCACCGGTGAACGGCAGCGCAGTCTGTGAATATACCGTGCAAGCGCCCGCCGACCTGGAACGACTGCGCCTGAGCTTTGGCATTGGCATCCGCGACGGCTCGCTGATGAGTGACGATAATTTGTGCGCTTTCCGCATCTTCGTCAACGGCGTGCGTCTGTGGAGCACCACCAAACAGACCAGCACCTGGGAGCGCTTTGTGCTGGATTTGCCCAGCCTGGCCGGCCAGGAAATCGTAATTCAGTTTCTGACCGACGCTTTGGGGGACAATCGCTGGAATTGGGCCGTGTGGGCGGAGCCCATATTATTGGGGTATGGGGAATAAAAGGAGAATCGAGTGTCCGATGAACTTTTCGATCTGGTAAAATTTGACGACAGCAACCCGGAGGCGCGCTGCCCCTGCATTTTGCTGCTCGATGTCTCCGGCTCCATGAGCGGGGCGCCGATTACGGAGCTGAACCGCGGGCTGTCCGCCTTTGAAAAAGAGTTGCAGGCTGACGACCTGGCCGCCATGCGCGTGGAGGTGGCCATTGTGAGTTTTGGCAGTGGCGTCAAGGTGGAGCAGGACTTTGTGTCTGCCCATCAGTTTATGGCCAAGCCGCTGCAAGCTGGCGGCAGCACGCCCATGGGCCAGGCCATTCAGCAAGCATTGGACATGCTGCGCCAGCGCAAGGATGTGTATAAACAGCACGGCGTACCCTACTATCGCCCGTGGGTCTTTTTGATTACCGATGGCGAACCCACCGATGACTGGCGCACGGCGGCCCAACGCGTGCAGCAGGAAGAAGCGGATAAAGCCGTCGCCTTCTTTGCCGTGGGCGTACAGAAAGCCAACATGAATACGCTGGCGCAAATCGCCGCCCGCCAGCCGCTGCGCCTTAACGGGCTCAATTTTCGCGACATGTTTGTGTGGCTGTCGCAAAGTCTTACCTCGGTTTCGCATTCGCAGGTGGGCGCGCAAGTGCCGCTGCAGCCGCCCACCGGCTGGTCCGTCATCGAATAATCGCCATGAACACGTCGGCGCAGCCAGCACCCAGCGAACCAGCGCCCGCCCCGATGGACGTGCGCGCCGCTTCGCCGCCATTGGACGAACCCGTCGCCTTGGATGATGCATCCAACGCAACGGCCGCGGCTGAATCCCAACCCGACGCTTTGCGGTGGCGCTGTGTGGCTGCCTCGGTCATCGGCGTCAGCCATCAGCGCGCCGGCCAGCCGCTCCAAGATGCCTATGCCTGCACAATTTTGGCTGACGGCACGGCTGTGATCGCGGTGGCGGATGGCGCCGGTTCGGCGGCCAAGGCGGAGCAAGGGTCGGCGCTGGCTGTGCGGGCCGCCATGGCGGCGGCGCAAGAGCAACTTTCGTCCCCCCCTTTCGATGTGGAAACAACCCCATCTGAAATCCCCTGGCGCGCATTTATGCACCATGTTTTTGAACATGCGTGCGGCGCGCTCAGCGCTGAAGCCACGCATGCCGAAGTTCCGCTGCGCGACTATGCCACGACCCTGCTCGTACTGGTGATCACCAAAACAGACGCGGCTTGCGGCCTGATTGGCGACTGCGCCGCTGTTATTCAGACCGCTGATGAGGAACTGATCAGCCTGTGCGCGCCGCAAAAGGGTGAATATGCCAACATGACCTATTTTCTCACGCAAGCCGGGGCGCTGGAACGGCTGGATGTGCAAGTGTGGGCGGGGCAAGCGCAGAATGCCGCGGTGCTTTCCGACGGGCTGCTTGAGCTGGCGCTCAATGTGGCGCAAAATCGCCCGTATGCACCCTTTTTTGCACCGCTCTTTAAATTTGCCGCGGCCGCCGCAGACGCCACGCACGCCTCATCCGCGCTGGCCGAATTCCTAAATTCCGAACGCATCAATCGCCGCACGCATGATGATAAGACGTTGATCTTATTGAGTAGAGGAGGGGAGGAGTAGAGGGGTAGAGGAATGGAGGCGGGCGCTAGTACATGTTGGCACAAATAAGCCAAGGGTTCGAGAAACCGAGTTTTTGGCAAAAACTCGGTTTCTGAGTTACTCGCAACCTATTTGGCCTATGTAAGCCGCCGTGTACTAGTGCAAATCCTCCTCTACTCCCCCCTCCTCTCCTCCTCTACTCCTCTACTCCTCTATTCCTCTACTAAAAATGCTCGTCCAAACATCCAACGGCCAAAACCTAACCCTCGACGCCGAGATTAACCGCGGCGGCGAAGCGCGCATCTGGTCGGTGCAGGGCTCGCCGCAGCAGTTGGCCAAGCTCTACTTTACCCCCACCCCCCAACACGAAGCCAAGCTCCAGGCCATGCTGGCCAATCCGCCGCGCCAGCCGCGTGATCATGCCGCCATCGCCTGGCCCACGGAGATGCTCTATCAGGAGAGCCGGTTTGTCGGCTTTCTCATGCCGCGCGTCTACAATTGCAACTCGATCTTTCGCGTTTATAACCCCATGCTGCGCCACAAGCTGCCGCAACCGTACTCGTGGAACGCCTTTCTGCACCGCACGGCGCGCAATCTGGCCGCCGCTTGAACTGGTGCACGACCGCGGCCACGTCGTGGGCGATCTCAACGAGAGCAACATTTTGGTGACCCCCGACGCCCGCGTCACCCTGGTCGATGCCGACTCATTCCAGGTGCGCGCCGCGCAGGATGTGCTCCACCATTGCACGGTGGCTAAGGCCGATTTTTGCCGCCCGAACTGAGCGGGGCCGACCTGAAAACCACTGCCCGCACGGTGGCGCAGGATCACTTTGGGCTGGCGGTGCTCATTTGGTACTTGTTGATGGAGGGCTTTCATCCCTTTCAAGGCGTGCTGCAACGGCGTCATTCGGTCGAGCGTGTGCATTTATATTGCAAAGATCGCGGTTTCTTCCCATACCAACATTACAGCGTGCTGCCGCCCCCTAAAGCGCCGGCGCTGGAACAACTGCATCCCGCCCTGGCCGAGGCGTTCTATCGCGCCTTTGTCCGCGGCTATCGCCATCCGGCGGTGCGGCCCGACGCCAAAGAATGGCAAGAGCGGTTGGTCCAGGCCGAAGAGGCGCTGGTCGCCTGCCCGGACGACAAAAGCCACTACTATTTTGGCCAATTGCAACGCTGCCCCGTTTGCCATCCCCCGCGCCGCCGGAAGACGGCCGGGCAGCGCGTTTACGGTTGGCTACTCAATGCGCAGATACAGCTTGCCCAGTCGTGGTCAACATTGCCCGCGGCGCCTGACCCCAAATTATTGACGAATAGAGCACGCGAGATTGCGCATTTCTCTGACGAACGCATGCCGCGTTTGGCCATTTTGCGCAGCCTGCCCCAAGGGGCGGAGCGGGTTTGGCAGCAGGTGCAGCCGCCGCTGGCCTTCAGCGCCCAATGGACAGCCATGAATTTGGCCGGCGCCGGCAGCGGCGCGTTGCTGGCGGTGGGTTTGTGGCTGCTGCTCACTGTGTGGACAACTTTTATGCCGCCCGACCGCACGGCGCTGATGCTGTGCGGTGCGCTTTTGGGTGCGCTGCTGGGGATGGCGCAGTGGCGCATGTTGCGCGAGCATACATCAAAATGGAGCGGCAGTGGGGTGGCGTGGGTTGTTTCCACATCGGTAATCGGCCTGGCCGCGGCGGCGGGCAGCGCCCCCTTGCTGCACGACGCCGGGAATTGGTGGAACAGCTCGCCCTTTGGCGACGTGCGCCCCTTGTTGAGTGGGTTGCTGCTCGGCGCACTGTTGGGCATCGGCCAGTGGCTGCTGCTGCATTATCACCTGCACCGCAAAATTGAAGGCCGCGCCTGGATCGTGAGCAGCGTGGCCGGTTGGGGCGTGGCTGGGCAAGGGTGGCTGGCCGGTTCCCAATTTGTAACGGTTTTGGATGCCACCCCGTCCCTTGCATTAAAGCTGACCGCGGCAATTTTGGCAGGGTTGATTGGCGTCGCGCTCTATGGGCTGTTGACCAGCCGCTGGCTCCGGCGCGGGTTGCCGCAAAGCGTGCGCATGCAGCGCGGCCGCAGCGCGCGTGGGGGGCGTTTTAGCAGCGGTTTTGATTTGGACCGGCGCCTCAACCAGTTGGCCAAGCTGCCCGGAGAGATCAAAAAGTGGGGCTGGCTTTTGCTGCAACTGGTGCTGATATTGGGCTTTTTGCAGTGGATGTTGGCTGGCTGATTTGATACACCACCAATGGCGGAGAAAGGTTGATCCTTTTTTTGAAGTATGGTTTACTAGCTCTCCGAGGGAGTGTGGCAAGGAATTCATTCTGTGGCGCCCCTCGACCAGAGAGGTCTGAACAACCAAGTTATCATGAGGACGCTCTATGAACTTACACGATCTTTTCGCCATTCCGCGCAACCGCACGCCCGCAAAAGTGGCGTTGGAATATGTAGATGATGCGGGCCAGACCCAGCAGACCACCTATGCGCAGCTCTATAGCCAGGTGGATGCCTTGGCGGCAGGACTGCAAAAATGGGGGCTGCGCAAGGGCGATCGCGTGGCTTTTTATCTCAACAACCGGCTGGAATTTGTGGTGAGCTATCTGGCCGTACTGCGCGTGGGCGCCATTATGGTGCCGGTCAACTTGCGCTATCGGCGGCTGGAGATTGCCCACATTTTGGACGACAGCGCGCCGCGGCTCATAATCACCGAGCGGGCGCAACTGCCCATTTTGGATGAATTGCAGCCGGCCGAAAAAGCGTCGGTGGAAGCCATTCTGCTGGCCGAGGAGATGGACGGTTGGCTGGCCGATGTGGCTGCGCTCAACCCGCCGGTGGTGGAGGCCGACGATCTGGGGCTGATCATGTACACATCCGGCACCACCGGTCGCAGCAAGGGCGCCATGATCACGCATAACAACGTCATCGCCACGGTGACCGGGCTCATGTCGGCGTGGGCGTGGCAGCCGGAGGATGTGCTGCTGCTCTGCTTGCCGCTCTTTCACACGCACGGGCTGGTGGTGGGGCTGCACTGTGCGCTGGCTATGGGCGCCACCGTTCTGCTGCGCGAAAAATACGAGGCGGCAAAAACGGTGGCCGATCTCAACAGCGGGCGGCCCACGCTCTTCTTTGCCGTCCCCACCATTTATGTGCGGCTGATCGATGAGCTAAAAAAGACGCCCCAATTAGCGCTGCAAAACATGCGCCTCTTCTGTTCGGGCAGCGCACCGCTGGCCGCCGAAACCCATGCCGAATTTGAGTCGATCACGGGCCACATCATCCTCGAGCGCTACGGCATGACCGAAACTGGCATGAACCTGAGCAATCCGTACGCCGGCCCACGGCTGGCCGGTACGGTGGGTACGCCGCTGCCCGGCGTCTCCATGCGCATTGTTACGGAAGCGGAAGCCGGCGGCTGGCAGGATGTGGCGGCAGGCGCCGAGGGCGAACTGCTGGTGCGCGGCAGCAACGTTTTTAGCGGCTATTGGCAAGCGCCGGAAAAAACCGCCAGCTTTAGCCATGACGCGCTGGGCCAGCGGTGGTTCACACCCGGCGACCTGGCCCGCCAGGAGCCGCAGAGCGGCTACGTCACCCTGCTGGGCCGCCGCCACAGCAGTCATCAGCGGCGGCCAGTATCTATCCGCGAAGTCGAAATGCGCTCACTTTCCCCGGCGTATTTAGGCTGCCGTCAGCGCCTTACACGCACACGGCAAATGGGGCGAAGTGCCGGAAGCCTACCTGGTTTGCAATGGGACCATCGACGAAGTCGGTCTCCACGCCTATTGTCGCCAGCAGCTCGCCAGCTTCAAAACGCCAGCCTTTCACTATGTGGAGTCGCTGCCGCGCAACATCATGGGTAAATTAGAAACATCCTGCTGAAAAAGTAGGCGGGTGTGCGGGTGGCGGGTAGCGAGTAGCGCCACCCGCCACCCGCCCACTCCTCTACACAATCGCCAAAACCACCGTCAACGTCAACGCTGATCACCGTTGAAAAGAGCACCACCGTGGTCACAAAGTTGGGCATCAGATCATGCTCAGCGCGATGAGCATGGCCAGCACCGCCGTGGGCATGGCCGCTTGCAGCACCCGCACGCCACGCCCAATCCATCCAGCGCAAAGGGCGCCGCCAGCGCTGGCGCCAGCGTCCGGCCCAATCAGCGGCTTGACCAGCCCGGCCATGACCACGTGGCGGCTGATCTGAATCCGCCCGATGCCCGCCAGTTGAATTCCCAATGTCAGCGGCATAATCCGGAATCAGTGCGCCGGCCAGCAGGACCACCACCCGCTCGAGAAAAAGGGGCAGCGGAATCGCAAAGCCGTTGGCCAGAAAAGCCGGAATGGCGGCCACAATGGCGGGCGTCTTGAAAACGGCCAGCACCGAACCCATGCCGCGCCCGCGCGCCCACGAGGCCGCGCTCACGCCGATCACAAAGCCGGTGGTGCTCAGGATCAGAAAATAGATCGAAGCCCACGAGAGCGCGGCATCGCCATATTTGAATTGGATAATCGGAAAGCCAAAGTTGCCCACATTGCCAAAAGCCGCCACCAGCACATAAGCGGCGGTCAACTCGGTGGACGCGCGCTGCATACGCGCCAACACAAAGCCCACCAGCGCCGTCACCAGCGTCACCACTAGAATGTAGCCCGCCACGCGCAACGCCAGCCCAAAATCAATGTCGGCCTGCCGGATCACGTTGAACAGAGAGCAGGGGCGCCAGCAAAAAATAGGCAATGCGCGAGATCGAGCGCGCCTCAATTTGCAGCCGCGGCCCGATAATGTAGCCAATCAGCACCAGCGTAAAAACCGGCGCCAGAATGTTCAGAAAGATAGTGAAAAGTTGCGTCACGCGATGTGTCCGATCTGTGTGGTTGGGGAGGCAGGAGACGGGATATGGGATACGGGAGACGGGAGACAGGATACAGTCGGCGCGTCCGCCGATATCCCTAATCCCGTATCCCGTTTTCCGTATCCCGCTACGCCAGCAACTGCCCGCCGTCCACCGTGATGGTGGCGCCGGTGGTGAAGCTGGAAGCGGCGGAGGCGAGATAGAGCGCAATGCCGGTGAGTTCCTCCGGGGCGGCAATGCGTTTTTGGGGAATGGCGGCGACCACGGCGTCGTTGATCGCTGGGTTGGCTTCCAGATGGCGCTACTCAAATTGGGCCTGGAAAAGCCAGGCACGATGCCGGCAATCAATACCGTTAAAAGTCTGTGCTTTGACAATTGCGGGATTCGTGCCCATAATGAGGACATACGCAAACGAAACGCCTTGCCGCGATCAAACGCTGGATTAACAGAGGAGCGAGCCCACCCATGTCTGCAAAACAACCCATCCTCATCGTCGCCCCCCATCCGGATGATGAAACCCTTGGCTGCGGTGGCATCCTGGGGATTAAGTCCAAAGCCGGCGTGGATGTGCATATTGCCGTTTTAAGTGATGGCAGTATGTTGTTCGCCGCCCTTTTCGGCACAGGAACCTCGCCCTCGCCACAGGAAGTTTCGGCTCTGCGCAAAAAAGAAACCGAGCGCACGGTGGCCTTTCTGGGTGGCAACAGCGACCACATCCATTATTTTGACTTTCTGGACGGCACGCTCTCCAAGCAAATTGACTCGGTCAGCGATAGACTGGCCTCTTTAATCGACGAGTTGCAGCCAGCCGAAATTTATACACCGGATCCGTACGAGCAACATCCCGATCACGTTGCCGCCAATACCATTGCCAAAGCCGCGCTCAAAAAATCTAACGTTGATGCCATACTTCTGGAATATTTTCTGGCGCTAAAAAACGGGATGAGCTTTGCAGACATTCCAGGCCATATTGTTGAAGTGCATCTGGGCGAATTTTATGCGCTGAAAAAGCAAGCGTTAACCTTTTTTGATCTGCATCACAAGATCGTCTTGCCTCAACAAACAGAGCCCTTAATTATAGATAACTTTGAGTCTTACCTTGATCGCGTGGAACGCTTTATCGTTGATCCCCAGTCGTAAATTCAAGACTGTTCAAATAAGGCCGCTACGACTGCAACGCACGGCTGACTACTCGACTGCCAAGCCGAGATTTTCTGTAGCCGTGCATCGCAGTCTCCGCTATTTGAATGGTCTTGGTCCTAAGCCGGTTTCTCGTATCAGCCACCGGTTTCAACCGGTGGTATGTTTGTCCTAATGACTGACCAGCGGCAGAAAGATCTGGCTTTGTTCCAATGCGCGCACCGTGGGCGTTGTCGCCGGTGTGTGGGTGGCTTCTACCGGCGATGCCGTCGCCGGGATGGGTGTGGCCGTTGGCGTCGCGGTTCGCGATTCGGTAGCTGTGATAACAGCCTCTAGCGTGGTGGTGGCGGTGGCGGTTGGCGTAACTGTCATTGTCGGTGTAAAGGTGGCGGATGGATTGGGCGAGACCGTCAACGTGGCCGTCGGGTCGGCCGTTGGAATTGGCGTGGGTGTTTCACCAACGGGCGCCACGTTATCCAGCCCGATCGTCAGCGTAACGATGCTGTTCTGTGCGCTCTGAACCGTGAGCGAGATGCCGCTGTCGGCATTGTTCCACAAGCGGCTGGTGGGCGTCGATGTGCTGTTCCAGATCTGGCCGGCCGTCCAGGCGTCGCTGCATTCACCGTAGGTGAAGGGAGGCTGGATCAGATTGTTGCCGCCATCAGCCTCCAGCACCATTACGCCGGGGTGCGGCGGTCCATATGGCAGCAAGGGCGAGTTGACCAGATTGGTCCAGCTAAACTGGTCGACCACATTTTGATCCACGCGCCAGATGTAAAGTCCGGGACAGTAACCGCCGCTGATCCAATCCCGATCAAAGCCCAGCGGCTGTCGGTTTTCCAGCAAAAAATATTCGGCGCTGTTCACTCGCCCATTGGGCACCAGTTTGACCAGCTCCGGCGCAGACTCGACCGGGGGCAGCGCAATGACCGTGGTGTCCGACAGAACCAGCGTGGGCTGCACCCAGCCCAAAAACGCTTTGGAAAAGGCGCCAAAATGGAAGGGCCGCACGCCAGAAGTCACCCCATAGGCGCCGTAGCTCATTACGTCATAGCGCCCCACGCCCGAAGTCAAATAGGAAAAATCATACAGATCGGGCAAGCCCAACGAATGCCCGTGCTCGTGGACGCAAATGCCAATGTACGCCAGCGCGCCCGGATTGCTGCCCTCCTGATCTGGGCAGAAGGTAAAGTTGTCAAAGGCCTGGCCGCCGCTGGAGACATAGACCGGCGCGCCGGCGGCCGACAGGCTATACCCGGTGGCCTCCAGCGAATTGACGGGGTCGCGTGTGTAAACATGCGGCCGCCCGCCAAAGACAATTAATAGATTCTCCACCCGATTGGTGATGGGGTCGGCATAGGGTGCGAAATCAAAGCCGGCGTCGTCCAGCGCTTGCAGCGCATGGGTCACCACGCCAGCATTGTTGCGCGGAAATTGGTGCGCGCCAGTCTTGAAGCCGTACAGTCCGTCGGCGTAAAAGGTGATAGGATTGGGGAGCCGAATATAGCTGACGCTTTGACCGTTGACAACAGGTGCGCCGCCATCCATGCCCACAATGTCGCCCGTGTAGCGCAGTTGATCGTACGATGTCTCGGCAAAATAGGCGGCAAAACCTTCGGCGCCCAAAAATGAATCGCGCCACTGCTGACCGCTAAAGAGCCCTGGCTGATCGACAAAATCGACGAGCAGAATCAGCAGAATTTGGTCGCCGCTTTGGGGCATGGGTTCCCCAATGGAGAGCGGATTCAAAGCGACCTGCTGCTTGCTGCTGGCCCATACTTGGGGAACCAAGGGCGGTGGCAAAGGCGCCGCCATGTGGGGCTCCGCTTGCGGCCACGGCCAGTTCGACGCCGACAGCATAAACAGAGCAAACAGCAAAACCCCCGCTAAGAGGCAAAGGTGCAGTTTTTGGGTTGGGTGACTCATATTGCGTATTTCTATTGGCCGCTAAACGTGGGCTTTCGCCGCTGCAAAAAGGCCGCGACCCCCTCCTGATGATCGCGGGTCTGCACAGCCAACGCCTGCATGCGGGCTTCCATTTCGATGGTCTCTTCCAGGCTGCTGTGGAGCGCGTGCAGCATAGCTCTTTTGGCCATACCCAGGGCGCGCGTGGGCCGCGCGGCCAATTCATGCGCCCAGGCCAGCGCGGCGGCGGGCAACGCCTCCGCCGCGGCTACGCGATTGGCCAGCCCCATTTGCAGACAGCGGGCGGCATCCAATCGCTCGGCCTCGGCGGCCAGTTGAAAGGCGCGGCTGTAGCCCAATTGGCGCGTCATAAACCAGCTTACGCCGGCATCGGGAACCAGCCCAATGTTGCTAAACGCCAGCATCAAGAACGCATCCTCGGCCATAATCCGCAGATCGCACGCCAGCGCCAGCGAGACGCCCGCCCCCGCCGCCGCCCCTTGAATGGCCGCAATCACCGGTTTCTCCAATGTCGCCAGCGCCATGATAAGCGGTTTGTAATCGTTCATCACCGCATCGTACACAGCGTCCGGCGATGGAACGCCGCCAAATGTGCTCAAGTCTTGGCCCGCGCAGAAACCCTGGCCGGCGCCGCCGATCAACAGCGCGCGGATGGTTTCATCGGCGGCGCACCGCTGCACGGCGTCGGTCAATTCGCGCAGCATCTGCTGGGTAAAGGCATTGCGGCGCTCCGGCCGGTTGAGGGTAAGCAGAGCTACCTGCCCCTCTTGCGCAAACAAGATAGTTTCATACGACAACATGCTGTCACTCCGTGGGATATGGGCCGTTATGGATTCTGTACCAAGGGTTTGACCATTATCAGTTGATCGCAACAGGAAAAATAGTGCCGGATTCACCAATCGAGACCGACGCCTAAATCGCCAACTCCGTTGCGGTGTACTGATTATAGCGTATTTGCTCGATTATGCGTGACTCTACTATATACTCTACGTCATTTTAGATAAGGACCGGCAAGGGCCGCTCTTCCCCCTTTCCGCACCGGCACGTTCCTTTCCCTCGCCTCTCCATCTGTGAAGACGAGGGAGACAGGGGGAGGAGTACCCCCGGTTTGGGTGAAGTAATACACATTTATTGAGTAAAAAAGCGCATACTATTTTGTTGATAGCCGCGGTAATATGTTGCAGTTAACGCAGAGAAAGGAATTTTTGGTCCATATCATCTATATACATACGTTCGTTACCCTGTTCGAGGTTCTGCGAGAGTAAACCCCATGTGTACCCTAACTGTATCCCTATTTGGCAAATTGGATATTCGACTTGATGGAAAAACTGTAGAAGGATTGGAAGGGCGCAAAGTTCAAGAGCTGTTCTGCTTTCTGCTGGTGCATCGCGACCGCGCCCACTATCGCGAAGAGCTGGCCACGCTGCTTTGGGAAGATACATCGAGCAGCCAATCCAAAAAGTATCTGCGCCAGGCGCTCTGGCAGCTTCAATCGGCCCTGGAACCGCCGGTGGAACAACCCCATTTTTTGTTGGTGGATGCCGAATGGGTCCATATCAATCCGGCGGCCAATCTGCACGTGGATGCGCTTGATTTTGAGCGCGCGTTTACCAACATGCAGGCGTTGCCCGTTGATATGCTAGACGCGCAGCGGATTGAGACATTACAGCACGCCATCAGCTACTATCATGGTGACTTTTTGGAGGGCTGGTATCAGGATTGGTGCATCTACGAGCGGGAACGCTACCAGAGCATATACCTGGCCATGCTGGAGAAGCTGTTGAGCTACTACGAAGCACAGCAAAATTGCGAACTGGGCATGATCTGCGGACTGGAAATTTTGCGCCACGACCGGGCGCAGGAACGCACCCATCGCCGACTCATGCGCCTCTATTATCTGACGGGCAATCGCACGGCCGCCCTGCGTCAATATCAGGCGTGCGTCGAGGCGCTGGATGAAGAATTGGGCGTTGGCCCCGCGCAGAGCACGCAGCGCCTCTACACGCAAATCTGCCAAGACCAAGCAGAGCTGGTGGCAGCACAAACCCCAAGCGCCTCACCCCTGCACCGCGAACCGGATGCCGATGAGGCCGTCACGCCCCAACATCGCACACCGCAGGAGGCGTTTCGCTATTTGCGTCAGGTGCAATCCACGTTGGCCAGCCTCAAGAGTCAAGTGGATGCCTGTGTGTCGGCGCTCTCCGACATGTAATTAGGCGCTGTCGCTACTCATCCCCATCGCCAAAGCTAAAAAGCGCCCCAATCGACTGCCGAAAATAGTTGCACCGAATTGCTTCGCCAAAGATCTCGCCCACCGATAAAACCGTCATGTTGGGCAGATGCTTGGCCGGCGGCAGCGCCACCGTGTCGGTGGTGATCACTTCCACGATTTCAGGAATGGCCTGAATGCGCTCCAGCGCTTTGCCCAAAAAGAGGCCGTGTGTACAGACCAGCGAAATCTGGCCAATGCCGGAACGTACCAGCATCTGGCTCACTTCCGTAATGGTGCCGCCCGTGGCAATTTCATCTTCATAGACAATCGCCCTCTCAAAGCCGCGTAGCTGCCGGCCCAAGGTCTCTTCAATCTCCACCTGTGTATCGGACAGGCGCGTCTTGTTGCCCACCGCCACGGGCAGCCCCAAATCCTTGGCGAAGCGCGCCGCCGGTTTGGCCTGCCCGGCATCCGGCGCCACCACCACTGTGGTCTTGGGATCGTAATTGCGCTGGCGCATGTGGGCGGCAAAAACGGTGCGTGCGGTCAGCGGATCGGTGGGTACGCTGAAGAAGCCGTGCACCTGCGGCGAGTGCAGCGTCATGGTCATGACGTGGGTGGCCCCCGCCGTCCTGAGCAGGTCCGCCGCCAGCCGCGCCGTAATCGAAATGCGCGGCGCGTCCTTTTTGTCCGAACGGGCATAGGAAAAGTAGGGAATTATCGCATGAACTTCGCGCGCCGCCGCGCCCTTTGCAATATCCAGCATCATGAGCAGTTCCATCAGGTGGTCGCTCACCGGCGGCGTCAGCGACTGCACAATGTAGACAATGCGCCCGCGCACGCTGGCTCCCAATTGCACAAAGAGGTTGTCGTTGCTAAAACGCGAAAAGTGGGTTTCGTCCAGCGGCGCGCCGGCGTGATCGGCGATCTTTTGGGCCAGTGCACGGTTGGAATTGCCGCTGAAAAAGCGGACTTCGTTGGGGTCGAGTAAGGGTTGTATGGACATGGGTATTGGCGTGTTTCGTATTGCGTGAACTGGTGTTGGATCTGGTGGGTGATTGCGAATTTTAAGGGTTTACGTGGCGATTCAGATGTTCCCTTCGACAGGCTCAGGGAACATCTGAATCGCTATTGTTTACTATAGGGAGTGTATCACAGGTTAGAGCAATTACGCAGTTATGGGGGCTCTATCGGTCGTTTGCTGACGCCGCAGCCTGCGCGTAAATTTGTTCAAACATTGGCGTGATCTGGCGCCAGTCATAATGAGCGGCGGCAAAGGCGCGCGCGGCCTGGCCCAGCCGCTCTACCAGCAATTTGCTGGCGGCATCATGACGCAAAAGGCGCACGGTGGCGGCGGCAAAGTCGGCGGGCGTATCGGCCAGCAGCAGCTCTTGTTCATGCTGCACCGGGATGCCTTCCACGCCCAATCGCGTGCTGACAATGGCCTGGCCGCTGGCCAGGGCCTCCAATGCTTTAAAACGCGTGCCGCCGCCCACGCGCAGCGGAATCACATATACGCTGGCCGCGGCCATATAGGGCTGGATGGATGCGACCGCGCCGGTGATTTCAACGCCAGGCATATTGCGCATTTCGTCGAGGCGGGGATGCGGATTCATGCCCACAATCTGAAAAATCACATTCGGCATTTCGCGCTGAATCAGCGGCAGCACGTGGCGGCCAAACCAGAGCACCGCGTCAATGTTGGGGCGATAGTCCATTTTGCCCGTAAAGAGCAGACGGGCGGCGGCATTGGATGGCGCCGCCGGATAGACCGGATATTCATCCATGCTGATGCCGTTCGACACAATATGGATGGTGCGCGTGGGATCTAGTTGCCGCAGCGCCTGCCGGTCCGCCTCGCTCACGGCGGCAATGGCGGCGGCGGCCCGACAAATCTCCCGTTCATAATTGACCAGTTTGCGCCACTGCACCAGGCTATAAAGTGCGGCCGGCCAGCGGGCGGGGCTACGCAGATCGGTGAAGGCGTTGCGCTTTTGCAGCAGTATTCGCAGTTGTGGTTGTCGAAAACCAGCGCCGGTTTACGCGTCCCCCAGGCCGGATGCTCGACAACCATGCGCCCATATTGGGCCACCTCGATTCCTTCCACCTGCACAATGTCATAACCGCGATCGGCATCGGCAGGCACGGTTGTTGCGCGCGTAACCCACTCCTGCACCAGCGCCCGCATGGCGCGGCTTTCCAAGCGCAGCGCCATATCGGGCAACGGCGAGCGCACGGTGTCGAGAATGCGCAGCGCGGCCGGGCGCTGCGGCTGCGCCGCCACGCCAATCCGCCGGCAGAAGCGATAGAGCGGATGGTCCGCCGGAATGGGTTCACCCGTGGGCGTAAAGGTGAGCAGATCGATTGTGTGCTGTTGGGAAAGCGCCGCAATGAGGTTGTAGTTGCGAATAGTGGTGCCCTGGTGCGGCGGAAAAGGCAGTTGCGGCGTAATAAAAAGGATCTTCATTGGGGCCCAACTACACCCGCGTCGTCTCTTGGTTGGAGGTACTCTCGGAGGGGCGCGCCGCCTTATGTGCGCCCACGCGTGTTCGCTGTGGCCCCTCCACCACCTGGCGATAGATAGAGAGCGTTTGTTGAGCGGCCTGTTGCCAGCTAAAGCACTGGGCGCGGCGCAAACCTTTGGCGCGCAATTCAGCGTGCAGATCATCATCGGTGAGCAGCCGGTGCATGGCCACGGCGATCTCCTCCCAATCTTTGGGATCCACCAGCAGCGCTGCGTCGCCCACCACTTCGGGCAAGCTGCTCACGTTGCTCACAATGGTGGGCGTGCCGCAGGCCATGGCTTCCAGCGGCGGCAGGCCAAAGCCCTCGTAATGCGCGGCATGAACCAGACAGTGCGCACCCACGTAGAGCTTCCACAGATCGTTGTCGGAGACGCGCCCCAGGAAGTGTACATCTTTCTGCAAATGAAACTCTTCCACAATAGCCATAACTTCATCATAGAGCCAGCCATAGCCGCCGGCGATGACCAGCCCCACATCGCTCACGCCATATTTATCCAGCAGGTGCCGATAGGCGCGGATCAGCCCGTCCACATTTTTGCGCGGTTCGATGGTGCCTACAAAGAGAATGTATTTGGACGGAATGCTGTATTTTTGGCTCAGTTCCTGGCGCACCGGCTCTGGCGGCAGCGGTGCAAATTGCGGATTGGCCGCCTCGTAGATCACGCTCACGTCGCTGTCCGGCACGCCGAATTGGCCAATCAGATCGGCCTTGGTGCTCTGGCTGGGTACAATAATATGGGACGCCCGATTGACGGCCCGATCAATCTGGCCGTAATAGGCGGCGCTATCTTCGGTCAAAAAATGGGGCCAGTGCAGAAAAGCCAGATCGTGAACCGTGATGACAACCGGCTGTGTGGAATAAAGCGGCGGGATAAAATCGGGGCAGTGGAGCAGATCGAGGGCGTAAAACGAAAGCTCCAACGGCAGGGTAAATTGCTCCAGCCTGGTGTGTACAGGAGAGTAGAGTGTAGCCCGACGACAGTGTGGACCTTTAACCAGCGGTGTTACGTGTTTACGATGCTGAAAGACAAGAAAATCGATATCGGCGGCTTGCGGAAAGCTATCGGTTGATTTCGTTAATTCTTGGTAAGCTTGGAGCAGATTCAGCGTATATTTACTAATCCCGGCTGGTTGATGATAAATCAGGCGTGCGTCGACACCCACTATCATAAGACACCAAGTCGCATAATCTGGTCCTAATAAAACAAAAATAGGCTTAAATAATTTTAACAGCCCAACCCGCTTCGGTCAAACTGATTGCCGCTTCGGGGAGCCATTCACGTAGACGTACGCCTTCCTGGCAGAGGCTGCCGCCGCGTTCGCGCGAGCCGATGCCGTCTCTGCCTCTGCCCTGAAAATAGCCACAAAAACACAAAAGCCACAAAACGGGAATGGTTTTTCATTCCCCCTGGCGCACCGTGGTGCATGGGCAGCTTCCAGGAAGGGAACGCGCCGGCGCGTCAACTGCACGAGATTCAGAAGAGCCCGGCCGGTCGCTCCGTCGAATTAGTTTCCGACAGGTTGAGTGTGGCAATCACATCGGGATAAACGCGTTCACATTCACGGAAGAGATCGATGAGCTTGCTGGCCTTCATCACGTTGCCCTTGGTTTTGATCTTGCCGCTAAACAGGGCCTCGGTCATGCTTTGATGGCTCAGCCAGATGTTGTGCAGGAGGTCGGCTTCTAGGGAGACTTCCACATTGGCGCGGCCAGGGCGGGAGCCGTAGAACACCTCCAGCGGCGGTTGACGACCATCCAATAAAATTTCGGCGGTTGGGTTTGCCAACAAGATGCGGATGACCAGATTGCTGTGCGTAAAGCTTTCGATTTGGGTCGGGTTGGCGGCCAACCGCTCGAACACGGCCTGCATTACTGCATAAATTTGTGCTTCCGATTCAAAAATTGCCATGATGCCCTATTATCGCATTTTCAAACGTGCAATACAAAAAGGCGCAGACTGTGGTATACTCTGAAAATGTATTGGAACAAAGTTGTAAAGTAAAGGAATCAAACAATATGGACCGCACAATGCCTGTGGCGCACAATGAAGAGATCGAACTTTATCTGCGCACATACTATTCATTGCTGCGCAGCAGCGAACCCATTCGCATCCGCAGCCTTGAAGAAACCCACGCTGCCATGAATTCGACGATTCATTATCAGGCCGATTCTGACGAGCTCGATGTGTCGGCGCTGGTCTATTCGGCGCTGCGGCTGCCGGACTGCATTGCCAGCACTTCGCTGATGGTTATGGGGCAGATGGAGGAAGTCTTCCTGCGCGCCGGGTATGATGTGGAATCTTGGCAGCCGGTGCGCGCCCGCGCCCGCCGCCGCAAGCTCTTTTTTGACAGCCAAGGCGCCACGTTAGCCGCGTTTGTCTCCAGCGTCAGCGATATCGACGACCTCATTCCCTGCATCGTTTCGTTTCAAATTGAATGGAACAAGTTGCACACCCGCTTGATGCGCAGCAACATTTGTCAGCGCTTGGCCCAAAAAGCCAGCACCGACGGCTATTTGCCCATGGACATGTTGGAAGAGCTGCGGTTGGCGCTGGCGCTCAATTCGGCCGATCTGACCAAACTGTGCCAGATGTGGCCGGGTCCGCAACTCATCGAAAACCTGCGCAAAGCTGAGCGCTCTGGGCTGGATATTAAAGTAACCGTGTTGGGCAGTGGTCTGAGCGACTACCGCCGCAGCGTCCAGTTTTGGTGGCAAAAGGTGGCCGAAGGCGCCGCCAGCCAGCAGGTCACAGAGCGCCCGCTCTATTTTGTGAGCAGCAACACGCACAGCCTGGTCAATCTGGTGGCCGGCTACGCCTGGGACTATACCGAAGAAATTAGCCAGTTTTTGCGCCGCGAAAACCCCGAAGGGTTATGGGAAGAATATCAGCGGCTGCCCAAAAATGAACGCGCGCAGTTGGGCAATTTCTATTATTACACATTGCGCCTGCTGCAAGGACATCCACTTTGCCCCCCCGATATTGCCGGCAAAATTCAGAACCGCAGGCGCGAAGTCGGCATTGCGCGCATCAGCAATCCGCACTGTCTGGATGTGGAGGCGCAGGTATTCGATGTGAAGCGCATGAATCCCGCCTATCTGGACCCGCGCTTGAATATTTTAGCGATGAAGAGTGGGCGCTGCTGCGCCAGAGCGATGCGCTAATTTTTAACATCGATTATCCACTCGGCATGGCGGCCTACCATATTTTCAGCCAGGTCAGCACGGCGACCGGACGCACGCTGGGCGTTTACATTTTGGGCAAAGCCGCCACCCTCAACGGCCGCGTGGGCGACGTGATGATTCCCAACGTGGTGTATGACGAACATTCGCGCAATTCGTACCTGTTCCGCAACTGCTTTACGGCGCAAGATGTAGCGCAATTCCTCAATTTTGGCACCGTTTTCGACAATCAAAAATCGGTGACCGTGCGCGGCACCTTCCTGCAAAACCGCGACTTTATGCACGTCTTTTACGAAGAGGGCTACACCGATATTGAAATGGAAGCCGGTCCGTACCTAAGCGGCGTTTATGAAGATATTTACCCGCGGCGCTACCCGACCAACGAAATTGTCAATCTTTTCATCAATGCGCCGTACGACATCGGCCTGATCCACTACGCCAGCGACACGCCGATCAGCAAGCGGCAGACGCTGCTGAGCAAGAGTATGAGCTACTTTGGCGTGGACGCCACCTACGCCACATCGGTGGCCGTGTTGCGCCGGATTCTCGGCCAGGAAGTGGCGCGGCTCAAGGCGGAAAACAGGGTGGTCCCAGTCCAGCCCGCCATTGCGACCGAACAGAATGGCGCCCAAGCCGCGCCCAAAAAAGCGCGCGCCAAGGCGCAAGCGTAGGCGTTTAGGCTGTCCCATCGGGACGGCTGAGTTTAGAGATGGAAATTCACCTAAATTCAATCGTCCCTACGGGACAAAATGATCGGCCCATGTCAGCCTCGAATCTCGCATGATTGGCAATAAATATGGATGGCGTAAGTTTGAGCGCGGAGGTGTTCAGTGTCCCCTGGATCAACTGACTTTGTACAACAATTTACGGCGGAATTGGAGAAACCAACGCCCACACCCGAGCTATTGGCGCTCTACGTGGCCGGCATGGCCTATCCGCAGCTCAACGTGGCACAGAATTTGGCGCTGCTGGACGAGATTAGCGCCACCGTGTATGACGCGCTGGTGGATCAACCGCCGGGCCGCGCGCGCGCCGAGCATTTCCTCTCTGTGCTCAAGCGGCAGTGGCGTTTTAGCGGCAATCGCAGCCGCTATTATGACCCGCGCAACAGCTTTTTAAATGAGGTGCTGGAGCGGCGCACCGGGCTGCCCATTACGTTGAGCCTGCTCTGCATTGCTGTTGGGCAGCGGCTGGCGCAGCGCGGGCTGGATCTGGCGGTGAGGGGCGTTGGCTTGCCCGGCCACTTTATGGCGGTCTATCGCGATGCACAGGGTGAATGGCTGCTTGATCCTTTTAATGGCAAAGTGCTGGCAGCCGAAGAGGCCGCGGCGCACCTGAGCCATATTTTCAAACAGCCGGTGCAGTTGACCGCCGAAGCGTTTGAGCCGGTGAGCACTCACATGCTGATCTACCGCATGTTGAACAATCTGCGCCTGCTCTATTTGGATGCGTCAGAATATGCGGCGGCCATTGCCGTGCTGAACTATATGATTGTGTTGACGCCGGATGATGATGCGCTGTGGAAAGAGCGCGGGCTGCTGCATTATTATACCGAAAACTGGCCGCACGCCGCCCGCGATTTGCGCCACTACTTTTTTATGCAGGGGCTGCTGCTCTTTGCCCTGGGCGCCGTTGACGAGGATGGCCCAATTGGGATAGACGAAGACGATCTGGAGTTTGGCATTCTGGACGCAGATGACGCTGAACTGGACGCGGCCGATGTTGATGCCACTGAAGCGGAATATGATGAAGCGGAATATGATGAAGCGGAATATGATGAAGCGGAATATGATGATGAATACAATGCCGCCGAATATGCCCATATGGCCTATAGTGGCATCGAATATGAAAGTGTGTTAGACGAACTCACTGCCGAAGATCAACAATTGCTGCAAATTTTGGGCGAAGTCGAAGAATTGCGGACGCGGTTGAATTAGGGGAACAGGTGGCGAGTAGCGGGTGGTTCGTTACCCGCCGCCCGCAACTCGCCACCCGCGACCTGCTTTCTACAACGCCGCCAGCACATCCGCCAGCGCCTGCCGGCTGGGGCGCAGGCGCGATTCGGGCAGTGACGACAGCGGTTCGTCCACCAGGTGCAGCCGTTCCAACATGTCGGGCTGCCCTTCATCCACATAAAATAGGCCTGTGAGCATCTTCTGCTCTTGCCGCGCATTCTCCAGCGTGCGATAGGCCAACATGCGGTCGGTCGGGTCGTAGTCTGTATCCAGCTTCTTCAGCACAATCCACGAGCCGTCGTGCATTTGCACCTCGCGCTCGTCGTCATAATCATCGATCTGAATCTCCTCATAGCTGGGCACAAAGTTCAGCTCGTGAATGGGCGTTTCGTGCTCCTTGCCCCAACTATAGCTCTTGTTGGAAGTCTCGTGATTGTTAAAGGTCACGCACGGGCTGATAATGTCGATGACGGCCATGCCGCGATGGGCCAGCGCGGCTTTGAGCAGCGTTTCCACCTGTTTGGCGTCGCCGGCAAAGCTGCGCGCCACAAAAGTGGCGTTGGCGGCCAGTGCTTCCAGGCAGACATCCAGCGCCGGCAGTTCGTTGACGCCCGCATATTTGAGTTGCTGTCCCTGGTCCGCCGTGGCGCTGAATTGGCCCTTGGTGAGCCCGTAGACGCCATTGTTTTCCACAATATAGACCATAGGCACATTGCGGCGCACCGCGTGTTTAAACTGGCCAATGCCAATCGAGGCCGTATCGCCATCGCCGCTGACGCCCACGGCTTTGAGCGTGTGGTTGGCCACCAGCGCACCGGTGGTCACCGAGGGCATACGGCCATGCACCGAGTTGAAGCCGTGGCTGCCACCCAGGAAATAGGCCGGCGTTTTGCTGCTGCACCCAATGCCGCTCATTTTGATCACCTGGGTCATGTCCAGGTTGGATTCCCACACGGCGTTGATAATGCGGGCGCTAATGCTGTCATGGCCGCAGCCCTTGCACAGCGTAGACGGGCGACCGCGATAATCTGTCTTCTCGAGCCCTAGCAGATTCATTTTAGGCGACCGGGCTGCCGCGGCCTTTTTTGCGGCGGCTGTTGCCGTTCCATTTACAGTTGCCATTGGATTTCCTTTCAAATTTATATATACACCCCCGCCCGTACCCATCCGCCGTCTCGAACAGAGAAAATCGTTCCTCAGCCCAGGCCGACAGAGGCATCAGCGCAGAGATGTTCTTATGCCATTTCCGCCAAAATGCTTTCCACAATCCAGCGCGCAGAGAGCGGTAAGCCATCACATTTGGAGACGGAGACCAACTGGCTGGCCAGTTCGGGCATCTCTGTGCGCAGGATTGTGCAGAGCTGACCATTAAAGTTGTTTTCCACCACGTAGACCTGGTCGTGGAGCGCCACAAACTCTTTAACCTGCTGGCTAATGGGCAGGGCGCGCAAGCGCATATAGTTGGTGGCCACACCGGCGGCCTGCAAGCGATCTTGGGCTTCGCATACGGCCGGATCATTGCTGCCCAAGCTGATAATGCCAACTGTGGCATTGGTTTGGGCGCGGATAACCGGACCCGGGACCAGATTGCGCGCCGTGTCGAACTTGCGCGCCAGGCGGATCATGTTGTTTTCCCAATCCTCTTTGCGCTCGCTGTAAATGGCATATTCATTGTGGCCTGTGCCGCGGGCGAAATAGGCCGCCGCCCGGTGCTTGTTGCCCGGCGCCGTGCGATACGGAATGCCGTCGCCATCCACATCCACATAGCGGCCCCAATTTCCTTTTAGCTCGGTCAGATCGTCAGCGCTCAGCACCTTGCCGCGATCCAGGGGGGCTTCGGGATACTCAAAAGGCTCGCTAATCCACAGGTTCATGCCCAGGTCCAAATCGCTCAACACGAAAACCAGCGTTTGCAGCCGCTCGGCCAGGTCAAAGGCCGTCCCCGCCATTTCAAAGCACTCTTTGGGTGTGGATGGAAAAAGCAGCGGATGGCGCGAATCGCCATGGCTAAGATAGTAGGCGCTCTCAATATCGCTCTGGCAGGTGCGCGTGGGCAACCCGGTGCTAGGCCCCATGCGCTGAATGTCCCAAATGACCGATGGGATTTCGGCAAATTGGGCCAGTCCGGCAAACTCAGCCATCAAGCTGATGCCAGGGCCGGAGGTGGAGGTCATGGCGCGGGCGCCCGCCCAGCCGGCGCCGATCACCATACCGATGGCGGCTAGCTCATCTTCAGCCTGCACCACGGCGTATGTGTTTTTGCCCGTATCTGCATCTTTGCGCAATTGAGGCGCATATTTGGCAACAGCGTCGGCCACGCTCGAAGAGGGCGTAATCGGATACCAGGCCATTAGGTTCATGCCATTAAAAAGCGCCCCCAGCGCGGCGCTGGTATTGCCGTCCACCAGCACTTTGCCTTCATTAAAGCCGCTCATGCGCTGGACGCGATAGGGCTGGGTGTTTTCCACATTTTCACTTGCCCAGTTGTACGCCGCCTCGGCCATCCGATAGTTCATCTGCACCGGCTTGGCCTTGCCATCAAAGTTCCACTCCAGCGCTTTGTGAATCTCGTCCATCTCAATGTCCAACAAATACGCCGCCACACCCACATAGACAAAATTGGCCACGTAATCCTTTAGGCTGCTGGGTAAATCGGCCTGTTTGACCAGATCTTTGACCGGCATCCCAATATAAGTCACATCTTTGCGGTGGTTGGCAATGGGCAGCGCGTCGTCATATAAAATCAGGCCGCCCGCCATGGCCGTCTGCATATCTTCGGCCACGGTGGCGCCATTCATACAAATGGTGATTTCAATGCCGTCGCGGCGGGCCAAATAGCCATCCTTGCTCAGCCGGATCTGATACCAGGTGGGCAGGCCCTGGATATTGCTGGGAAAAAAGTTTTTGCCCGTCACCGGAATGCCCATTTTGAAAAGCGAACGAATCAACACATTGTTGCTCGTTTGGCTGCCCGACCCATTGGCCGTGGCCACATTGATATTAAAGTCATTAAAAATTAGATGGTCCTCCTGCACAGCAGAAGGTGCTTCCCGAACGAGTACGCTCATCTTTTACCTCATTTTCCTCATTTATTCTTTATTTATTATGAATATTGCCCAAAAACAGAGAAAGCCGCTCTACCCACATCCTTCAACACCCCGGGCGAGGGTGCATAGATGCTGGCAAGCGACTATTTTAGGTGCGAACAGAATATTCACGTTACACGAAATCTTAGACATCTTTGTCTGTAAGTTAGCCATCGATTTTATACCGCAGTATTCAAAACCTCGCGGGCTTCCAACGAAATGCCGCGATTGCTTAAAAGCCCCATATGTTCAATCAACAATTGTTTTCCTGCGGCAAACTCACCTTCACAAATAGACTGTACAATCCGGTCGTGATATTGCCAGACTTCCAAAAGATAGCCATAGTCGGCATAGGTGTTCAGCTCGACCGCCTCATAGGCATCCCAATACGCCCTGAGCAGTCCGCTGACAAATGGATTCTCCAAACGCGCAAAAATCGTCAAGTGCAGATCGCGATGATTGGCGTGGGGAATCTGAATGCGCGGCTGGTGAAGCTGCTGCATGGCGTCCGCCACCAATTGTTGCAGATGATCCTTTTCTGTGTCTGTAAGCATCTGCACCGCTTCATCCCAATAGGCAGTTTCCAGATGGACGCGCAGGCTGCTAAAGGCGTCGAAACGGCGGTGATCCAGCGCTAGCGCCGTCAGCAAACTCAAACGCACCGGCGGCAAAAAATCGTAGCATGTGCGCGTAATGCCGCGGCGGGGGCTGGCCTCCACCAGGCCCAATGTGCGCGCCACCTCAAATTGCTCGCGCAGCTTACCCACGCTCACGCCAATTGCGGCGCTCATCTCGGCCAGCGAGGGCAGCCGTTCACCCGGCTGGGCCTCATGGTCGATCAAATATTGTAGAAACTCAGAATCAATGTGCGCTTTGATCATCAAAAACCTGATCAATCTGAATGATCGGATTAATCTGAATAATTAAATCATTAACAAAATTTTAGCACGAAGCCCAAGCAAATCCCAAAAAACTTAACCAGATTTCGACAATACTGGTGACGAATTTTTAACGCAAAAGACGCTAGAGACGCAAAGGATATAAAATGAAAACATTTGCGTCCCTTGCGTCTTTTGCGCCTCTTGCGTTAATCCGCTTCACTCACCCCGGAAAAGGCGCAATAACCGTCATAAACGTCAACCGTTCGCTGCCGCGGTTTTCCACCCCGTGCATCACACCCGCTGGCGCCAAAATTAATTCACCAACACCGCACGTCTGCGCCTCATCACCCACCGTAAAATAACCGCTGCCCTCCAGCACAAAATAGAACTTGTCTTGCTCGGGATGGTCATGGATCGACTGCGCCTGCCCCGGCTCCAAACAATTTAGCCCGGTCAGCAGGCGCTCGCTTTGAAAGACAGTGTATTTATAAGGCTTGTCCGCCCGGCTGCCCACGTGTTGCAGCGGCTGCACAAAGTTGTTCATAAGCATATCACCATTCTTGGTTAACTTTCTACTAAATTAAGTTACGAACTCCTGACAATTAAGGCGTATTGAGTATTGAGTATTGCGTATCGAGTATTGGGATCAAGCATCTCGCAGCACAACGAGCTTCACAAACGGTTTACCCAATACTCAATACTCGACACTCAATACTCCCCATCCAAATACGCCACCGCCGCCCCGGCCAGCAGCGCCACGCCCGTGGGCAACATGCGTTCGTCAAAGTCAAAGGTGGGGTTGTGATGCGGGCTGTTGAGTTCGGTGCTATCGCCGTCGGACGCGCCCACCAGCACAAAGCAGCCGGGCGCGCGGTTAAGGAATTCGGACATATCTTCACCCACCATCATGGGGTCGATCTGCGTGATCTGCTCAGGCGATACGATTTGGCCAGCGACCCTTTGCATGAGTTCCGCGCCCGCATCTGAATTAATCGTGGCCGGACAGCCCAGCCGCACTTCCACTTCGCACGCCGCGCCAAAGGTTTGGCAGACGCCATGGGCAATCTCTTCAATGCGACGAAAAACCAATTCTTGCACATCGGTCGTAAAGCTGCGCACCGTGCCGGCCAGCACCGCCTCCGACGAAATCACGTTGGAGGCCACGCCGCTGTGCAGCGTGCCCACCGACACCACCGCCGTCTCTGTTGGGTTGACGTTGCGCGCCACAATGCTTTGCAGCGCCGTCACAATGTGGCTGGCGATCAGCGTAGCGTCAACGGTTTCGTGGGGCATGGCGCCGTGACCGCCTTTGCCCTTGACGGTAATCTGGAAAAAGTCCGCCGCCGCCCACAGCGGGCCGGACTGCACCACGACCTGCTTGAGCGGCAGGCGGCTCCACAGGTGCAGCCCAAAGGCCGCCGCCGGTTTCGGATTCTCCAGCACACCGTCGTTGACCATGGCCAACGCGCCGCCCAGCGCCTCTTCCGCCGGCTGGAAGACCAGCTTGACGCGGCCGCTGATCTGGTTGCGGTGTTTGGCCAGCAGTTGCGCCACGCCCATGCCAATGGCCGTGTGGCCGTCGTGACCGCAGGCGTGCATGACGCCCGGGTTTTCGGATTGGAAGGGCAGCCCCGTAGCCTCGTGGATGGGCAGCGCGTCCATGTCAAAACGCAGCATGACTGTGGGCGCATCGGCAGGCGCGTCATCGCTTTCCACCATAGCTACCACGCCGGTCTTGCCAATGCCGGTGCTCACCTCCAACCCCAGCCCGGCCAGATGCGCGGCCACAATGCCCGCCGTGCGTACCTCCTGAAAGCCCAACTCCGGGTGGGCGTGAAAGTCACGCCGCCAGGCCACAAGCTGAGGAAAGAGCGCTTCGGCTTCTTGTTTTAGGGTGTCGATTAAGGTCATTGTTTGCTTTCGCTTTCGTTTGGCAATGGTCGGTGCGGCATCCCTGCCGCACAATTTCGATCTGGGGACGACGGGTTGTCGCTAATGCACGCGTCGTGCGACAAGGATGTCGCACCTACGATTTATGGAAATGCCAACATAGGCCGGAAACCCGTTCTATCGTTCCGCCAGCACCCTGCGCACGCAATCCTCCCGTCCCAGCGCTTCTGGCCGAATGGCCACGCCAATGCCGGGGCGTTGCGGGGCGTGCATCCGGCCATTTTCCACCACAAATTCGTGATCGACCAGGTCGCGGTAAAAGCCCAGCGTAAATGAGCGCACGATCTCCTGCATCCAGGTGTTGGTGCAGTGGGTGGAAAGGTGCAGCCCGGCGGCCAGCGTCACCGGGCCGGTGCAGTCGTGGAAGATGACGCCCAGGTTGTTGGTGTCGGCCATATAGGCGATTTTGCGCGCTCTCGGTAATGCCGCCGGACCAGGTCACGTCGGTCATGACCACGTCGCAGGCGTTGGCGCGCATCATCTCTTCGACGGCATAGCGATTCATGAGCAGTTCGCTGGCGCAGATGGGCGTGCGCGTAGATTCGCGCAGCTTGGCCAGCGTGCGCGGGTTGTCCGGCTTCATCAAGTCTTCCAGCAGCGCCGGTTTATAGGGCTCCAGCGCTTCGGCAATGCGCCGCGCCGGTTGCAGCGCCCAATAGCCGTGGCCCTCCAGAATCACGTCAATGTCCATGCCCACGGCATCGCGGATCTGCTTCCACGGGCGCAATCCCTCATCCAACTCTTTCCACGAAATGGTTTGGCCGCGGTTGCTCAACGCGGCAGCGTCAAAGGGCCAGATCTTCATGGCGCGGATGCCCATTTCCAGCAGCGATTGGGCCAGCTTGCCGGCGTCCTCGTGCCAGGCTTCGTAATCGCGATAGAGCGATTCGATCTGCGCGCCGCCCCTGCGCCGAATACCGGGCGTGCCTTGCGCATAGCCCGCAGTGGCGCAGGTATTGTAAATGGGGACGCCGTCGGGGTGGCTGCTGCCGCCCAGCAGTCGCCAGACCGGCTGCCCCACGTGCTGCCCCAGGATGTCCCACAGCGCCACATCCACGGCGGAGAGGCAGCGCATCTCCAGCCCTTTGTTGCCATAGACGTGCGAGCCATCATAGGCCAGTCGCCAAAATGCCTCGATTTGCAGCGGATCGGCGTCCAGCAGCATGGGGGCCAGCACTTCTTCAATATAAGCCGTCACCGAGCGCGGCGTGTAGTAGGTTTCGCCCAAGCCCACAATGCCGGCGTCGGTTTCAATTTCCAGCATGGTGATGTTGGGGAAATCCGCAAAGTTGATGGTGCGAATTTGGGTGACTTTCATATTTTTTCTTCCTATCAATTGCTGCCCAAGGGCAATTCGGTGACGCGGATTCGCTTGCGATCAACGACACAGATTGCGCTCTGGATTCTGTCTGCGGGGACGGCGTGTAATACCCTGCGGAGCAACTCTGCCATTTCACGTTCAGAATAATCACCCCCTCGAAAGAGAATGATGCCCGGAGAGGCAGCACCGCTTAACGCTAGAAGTTGGGGAAAATCAAGATCGGCTGTGATGATAATGCGATCTGTTTGCCGAGCCAGTGCTATCAATTCTTGATCAGTGGCGCGGAACAGTCCTAACTCCGAGGCGTGGACAGCGACATGTCCATACTCTTGGAGTACGAGAACAAGATTGGGTGAAACGGGCATGTCGAGGAGAACATTCATCAGGCGAATTCAATGACCTGTTCTTCTGCCAGCAAGGTAGCATATTGGAGGGCGGCCTGAATGTCCGCGATTTCTAAGTATGGATATGAGCGCAGAATATTGTCCATGGATTCCCCGGCAGCCAATAAACCGAGTATTCTTGAAACAGGAAAACGGAGTCCTCGAATGCATGGTTTGCCGCCGCATATCTCAGGATTCACTGTAATTCGTTCGATAATCATATATACCTCAAGACAATTCTGGCTTGGACAGATAGTGAAGTCACTTTAATTTTAGCACATTTTCAGGTGGTGAGTAAGTAAAGGGTAAATAGTTCTCGCGTTTCCAAATCCGCCACGCGAATGACATGATTGTTCGTATCGGCAATATACAACCGCCCGTCCACCGCCGCCAACCCCTCCGGCTCATACAGGCTGGCCTGGGCAAAGGGGCCATCCTCTACGCCCGGCTCGCCCGTGCCGATGAGCGTGCGCGTGGCGCCGCTGGTGGGGTCCAGCGTTTTGATTTTGTGGTTGTAGCTGTCGGCACTATAGAGCAGCCCATTGTGGGCGGCCAGCCCGGTGGGGTGTTGCAAACGCACGGCCGCGCCCACGCCATCAATGTCCCCAAATTCAAAGAGTCCCTGGCCCACCAGCGTCATGACCTGCGGGTCGCTATCCAGCGAAATGGCGCGGATGGCGCTGGCTTCAGCATCGGCCACAAAGAGATGGCCCATATCGAAAACCAGATCGCTGGGCTGGTTAAAGGCCGCCTCGTCGCGCGGCCCGTCGATGAGCGCCTCGACGCCGGCGCCAGCAAAGAGAGCCAGCGCTTTGGGTTCACCGGCTTCAAAGGTGAGCAGCCAGATCTGGTGCGAGCCGGCCATGGCGATCAGCAGAATGTCGTCCACGGCGGCCAGCGCCCACGGCGAACGCAGCGCTACTTCACGCGGCGCGCCGGTTGTATTGAGGCCGCGTCCCTTTTCCCCGTTCCCGCCACCGTGTGTACTGTACCCGCCGTCAAATTCACAGCGCGGATGGCGTGATTTTCGGTGTCGGCCACAAAGAGCGTATCGCCAATCAGCGCCATGCCGTGCGGGTCGTGAAATTGGGCTTCGCTTAGGGCGCCATCGCGCAGCCCGGCCTGACCGCTGCCGATGACGCGCGCAATGGCTGCCGTCCGGCCATCGTCAGCCAGCGCCAGTTCCAAAATGCGGTGGTGACCGCTGTCGGCCACAAAAAGGCGCTGGCTGTCCACGGCCAAAACTTTGGAGGGATAGAGCAGCGTGCGCGCCGGTTCGCTGGCAATTTCGGGTTGAAACGCCATCCGCTCTGCCTTGAGCGCGTTTTGCTGGCGGAAATCGTGTACCATCTCCTGGATGACGCGCGTAAATTCAGCGGCGTCGATCTCGCCCGATTGATAGCCGACCACTTTGCCCAATGGGTCAACCAGCACGATGGTGGGCCAGGCGCGCACGCCATATTGGCTCCAAATTTCAAAGTCGGCGTCGTTGACCACCGGATGGCGAATGTCGTGGCGCATGACGGCTTCGCGGATATTTTCGGTCAGCTTTTCGGTGGGGAACTTGGCCGAGTGGACGCCGATGATGACCAGTTCATTGGGATAGACCGCACGGAGTTGACGCAACTGCGCAACATTGTGATGGCAGTTGATTCAACAGAAGGTCCAAAATTCGAGCATGACGATTTTGCCGCGCAGCTCGGCCATGGTCAACGGGTGCTCCGTGTTGAGCCAGGACAGGTGTGGTGGGAATTCGGGTGCGTTTACTTTGCCGCGATATTCATTCATGGGAACCTCATTGGATCAACAGATTACGCAGATTTTACAGATTTTGGCTGTTCCAAGTGTTAGGAAACTGATCCGACAATCGTAACTCGGTCCGTTGCTTTTCTCTGCTGCTTTACAGTATACTGTCAATGGTGTTGTTTAGGCGAACTTGTGGGTAAACTCGACGGTTGCCCCATCATTTTTTGATATAGAAGGAATTAATTATGCGAGTTTTTGTGACGGGTGGCGCCGGCTATATTGGCAGCCACACATGTATTGAACTTTTGCAGGCGGGCTATGAGCTGACTGTAATCGATAATCTGAACAATAGCAAGCGCGAGTCGCTGCGCCGGGTGCAGAAGTTGACCGGCAAAACGCTTGACTTTTACGAAACGGATCTATTGGATACAGCGGGATTGACGGCGGCGTTCGAGGCCGATCCACCCGCGGCGGTGATCCATTTTGCGGCCTATAAAGCGGTGGGCGAGTCGGTGGCCAAGCCGCTAGAATATTATCAGAACAACGTGGCCGGCACTATTAATTTACTGGATGTGATGCGCAAACACGGCTGCAAAAACCTGGTTTACAGCTCGTCCTGCACTGTCTATGGCGAGCCGCAGCAGGTGCCGATTACCGAAGAGCATCCCACATCCGCCGCCGAAAGCCCCTACGGCTGGACCAAGCTGATGACCGAGCAGATCATGCGCGATCTGTACCAGAGCGACCCGACGTGGAATTTGATCCTGCTGCGCCATTTTAACCGGTGGGCGCCCACGTCAGCGGCGAATTGGCGAAGATCCCAACGGCATTCCCACAACTTGATGCCCTATATTACGCAAGTGGCCATTGGGCGGCTTCCGGAATTGCGCGTCTTTGGCAGTGATTATCCCACACCCGATGGCACCGGCGTGGCGCGATTACATTCACGTGGTGGACCTGGCCGATGCCCATGTGCGCGCTGTGCAAAAATTAACCGAGAATCCGGGCTTTGTGGCCTATAATTTGGGCACCGGTCGCGCTACAGCGTGCTGGAGGTCATCGCGGCGTTTGAGCAGGCCACCGGCCAAAAAGTGCCGTATAAAATTGTGGACCGCCGCCCCGGTGATGTGTCATCCGCCTATGCCGACCCCAGCAAGGCGGCGCGAACTGGCCTGGAAAGCCGAACACGACATTTACGACATCTGCCGGGATTGGTGAACTGGCAGCAGAAGAACCGGCAAGGTTTGAGAGTAGGATTAGGAGTAGGGATTAGGGAGTAGCGTTGCCACCCCATCTCCCTAATCCCTACCCCTATTTCCTAATCCCTAACAATGAACGTACAAACGAAATCCCTGCAGAAATCCAAAACGACGACCACATGCCGCTCTTAGCCGTCTGGTATCAGGCGCGGGCGACGATTGCCGAGGCGCTGGTGCCGGTGCTGGCTGGGCTGAAGACGGCGTGGCTGCTTTTCGGGCGCTCCCGTTTTTCCACAGTCGCTTCGGAGATGAGAATGCGCTACGTTCCCTCTGGTCGCCGTTTGACCCGTTCTGGCGCTTGCTGACGGCCGAGCCGCGCTTTCCGCTGGGCGCGGCGCAGTTTTTGCTTTTGGTATTGCCGCCCTGGTGATTTTGCGCCAGGCTGGATGTGGGCGGGCAGGCTGGTGTGCAGGCCGCGATAGATACAGCGAATGCGGCGTTGGCGCAATCGGCCGTGTCTGCCGAGGAGCGCCAGGCGTTGCAGCAGGTGATTGAAAGCGGCGTGCAGGCCGGTGTGCAGGTGGCCAATGCCCAGGCGGTACAAGAAGCCATAGCGGATACGGATGCACAAATTAGCGAACGGGCGGCGGAGAATTTGGCGCCCGCCCTCCCTGCCGAAGCGCCGCCAACCAAACGCTCTTTGATGACCAGGTGGATGTAGCGGTGGAAACGGGCAAGAAGCGGCCACCCCGGCAGAGGTTGCCTCCCTGCCCGGCCTAGATGCGGCCACGCTGGAAATTATTCGCGCCAGTATCGAGGCGGGCGTGCGTTGGCATTGAGGCCAACGCGGCGGTTAAGCGCGATGGCGGGTCTGTGCAGCTTTTGGTGAATACTGGCGCTGCACGCGCTGCCGGAAAGCTCGCGGGCGTCGGTTGCGGACCTGCGGGCGCTCTTGTGCGCCACATACAGCCTTTCCGGACGAGGTGTTTGTACGCCGCCACGCAACTTTTCCGAAGGCTGATCGAGGTAGTGATTTTTGCCTATTTATTCAGTCTGCTGCTCGATGGTCGCTTGAAGGCGGCGCACAGCTACATTTTCTGGCTCCATTGGGAAGCGCTGACGCTGGTTTCCACGGCAGGCTATCTGCTGGCCTTTCGCCTTTTCCCCAACCTGCTGCTGCGCATTCACGACCTGTTAGCGACCGGTTTTGACTTGGCATTAAGCACAGCGCTCGATGCCGCCGTCTCCATTTCGCCTACATTGAGCGCGCTCAACATTGGGGCAGATATTGCTGCATTCTGGACATTGGAGACGGGGCTGCACACGATTTTATGGCTATACGTTGCGCCAGCGCTGGTGCTGGCCAAAATGATTCCCGAGATCAGCGTGGCGCGGGCGTTGGTTATTACGTTGCTGTGTCGTCTGCTGCTGCTGGTTTTGACGGCGCTGCTGATTTTTGGCATTGTGACGCTGATTGCATCGAGTGGGCTGATTTGATGGAAGGACAAAATATCTATGTTCACAAAAAAAGTGGCGTTGTGGATTATTCTTTGCGTATTGCTGACGGCTTGTGTGCCATTAACGCCGCCGCCTCTCTCCACCCCCACCGCTACAGTATTTCCTACGCCGACCGCTGAGTCCGAAACAACGCCGGAAGCTATTACCCTAACCATCTTTTACACCAATGACGAACACGGCTGGATGGCGGGCGTGCAGCCGGACCAAAGCGCCGCTCATTTGCTAGGGCTGTGGCGCGCAATCGAGGCCGAGTTAGGCTCGGACCATTTTCTGATTTTAAGCGGCGGCGATAACTGGACCGGACCGGCCATTTCAACCTGGTTTGCTGGCGAGGGAATGGTCGCAGTAATGAACGCCATGGGCTACGACGTATCGGTCATTGGCAACCATGAGTTTGACTTTGGATTGGACCTCATGCAGCAGCGGATTGCCGAGGCCGATTTCCCATTTCTCAGCGCCAACATGCGTTACAAGGCCGACGGCAGCTCTCCCACCGATTTGGGCATCCAGCCGTATACGATTCTCGATTTGGGCGATTTGCAGGTGGGCGTGATCGGATTGACCACCACCAGCACGCCGTTGACGACCAAACCGGTCAACGTGGCGGACTTTGATTTCATCGATTATGAAGCCGCGCTGCGCCAAGTTGTGCCGGCAGTCATCGATGCCGGAGCCGATATTGTACTGGTTCCGTCGCACGTCTGTATGGGTGAACTGGCTGAGTTGGCCAATCAGGTAGCGGATTTGGACATCGATCTGTTTGGCGGCGGCCACTGCAATGAATTGGTCGCCCGCGAGGTGGGTGGGGCCGTCTTAATTGAGGGCGGCTCGTACATGCAGAGTTTTGCCACGGCCACCTTTGCCGTTGACACCGCCACGGGGGAAACGACAGCTTTGCAGCATGATGTGCGTTACAATTTGAATGGCGCAGCGGATGCCGACGTGGCGGCCATTATTGCGCGCTGGCAGGCGGCGACAGATGCTGAACTCAACAGCGTGATCGGCTACTTGGAGAAGCCAATGGCGCAGCGCAGCCCCGCCATGCAGACGCTGATCACGAAGGCGTGGCTGGCTGAATATCCCACCGCCGACATCAGCATGACCAATCTGGGTGGGATGCGCGCCGGCATTGAGGCGGGCGATTTGACGCTGGCCGATATTATCAACGTAATGCCATTTGACAATGTGCTGGTGGAAGTGCAGATGACGGGCGCGCAAACCGTCCAGGCGCTCACTTCGGGCAACCGGCCCGCCACGATTGGCGGCATCCACCCGGCTGGCGGCGAATGGGTGTGGGACGCCACGGGTGAGCCGGTTGATATGACGGCCACCTACAGCGTGTTGGTCAACGATTTTCTGTATGGCGGGGGCGATGGTTTTACGCGGCTGGCTGAATATGACCCCAATGGGTACAATACGGGCAGTAACTGGCGACAGCCCGTGATTGATTGGATCGAAGCGCAAAATTCAAGTGCTGCCCTTCCGCTTGATGCGGCCATTGCTCAATTAAACTCAAAATAGCACGACTCCATTTTCATTCGACTGGATTTTGACACGCTGTACTAACAGTGATAAGATTGCTGACAACGTTGTCATAAACAGACCGCAAATCTGAAATAAGCTATCCCCAATCCCCTGATACATCATCAGTTTAAGCAGTATATTCCAGAACAATCAGCAGCATTGCTGCGCAGCTATACTCGCGGTTGTCATAGATGAAAAGGATTACGCTTAATTTTCGTCGAGTAGCCACTTTTCATCTATAACAGAGCCAAGTATACAAAGGTACAGAAGGGTTATTCCCGTGCCTGTAACCATGCGTGACGTGGCGCGCATGGCCGGTGTTTCCATCAAAACTGTCTCGCGCGTCGTCAACGCGCAGGGAGAGATCGCCGCTGCAACGCGCCAACGGGTTATCGACGCCATCAATGAATTGGGATATCGTCCCAACCGGCTAGCGCGTGCCATGATTACACAGCGCACGCATACGGTCGGCCTGGTGATACCGGATATTACCAATCCCTTTTTCCCCGAAGTGGCGCGTGGGGTGCAGGACCTGGCCCAAGAGCATGGATACAATGTTTTTATTTGCAATACCGATGGCGGTGCGGGCGAAACACAGCAGGCGCTCTATTCACTGGCCGACCAGGCAGCCGATGGCGTCATCGTTTTCCCGGCGGCGTTGAGTGACGCAGCCCTGGGGGAGTTTGCCGACACGTTTCGACCCGTTGTGACCATAAATCACCTTTTTGAACATCCGAATGTAAGCTGCGTTATGGTCGAAATTCGGCACGGCGCCCAGATGGCTGTGGAACATTTATGCCATGCCGGTCATGTAGCCATCGGCATGATTACCACAGAACACCCGCCCAAAATGCGCACGCGACGGGTGCTTGGCTATCTGGATATATTGGGAAAACGTGGGCTGCCCATACGCGATGAATGGATTGTCACTGGGCCGGCCACGCTAGAGGGTGGCTACAAATTAGCGGGTGTGCTGTTAGCCCAATTTCCTGAAATCACAGCCATTTTTGCCTACAACGATTTGATGGCAGCCGGTGCGCTTAATGCGTGTAAGGCGATGGGCCGGCGGACGCCGCAGGATTGCTGATTTTAGGCTTTGACGACATACAATTGGCCACAGTGACCACGCCGGCTTTGACAACCGTGCGTGGATAAGTATGAATTAGGACTGACAGGCAATGAAAGCGCCTTGTCGATGCTGGAACATGCGGATCAGCGATTTGGCCCGGTGGGAAATCCTATAGGACGATCATGCCGAATCGGCGTAAAGCAGACAAGCTCGCGCAACTGCTGTCAGCGTGAAAGTGAAAAAAGGCGCATGATTTGACAATCGGTCTTACAAATGGTTCCATAATATGCGCCCCGGTAAATATGCTCAAAACGCTGTCCACATAGTTATTCTATTTCAAAACAATCTCCCAATCTGGCTTGCGGAAGTCTCACTAAAACCGAGTAGCTCAAACTATGGCCTCAAGACCCGGCACTCAAACCAATGGGGCCGCCACCAAATTTGTTGAAGATCAGTATTTTAGATATTCAAGATCTGCACACCTACTTTTGTGGAGGCGCGGGATTGTCAAAGCCGTCGATGGCGTCAATTTGTCGTTGGGGCGCAAGTCCACGCTGGGCATTGTAGGCGAAAGCGGCTGCGGCAAGAGCGTCACCTCCATGTCGGTCATGCGGCTGGTGAAAAACCCGCCGGGGCGCATCGTGGGCGGCAAATGTTGCTTCAGCGTCGCAACGGCCAACAAGTCGATCTGGCGGCCTTGGACCCGCGGGACACAAATGCGCGAAATCCGCGGCGGCGGAAATTGCCATGATCTTCCGGGAGCCCATGACGTCGCTCAACCCGCTGCACACCGTCGGCAACCAAATCGCCGAGACGGTGATGCTGCATCAGAAGGTGAACAAAACTGCCGCCTTGGAGCGGGCCCAAGAGATGCTGGGGCGTGTGCGCATCAGCGCCCCCGAGCGACGCCTGCATGAATATCCCCACCAGCTCAGCGGCGGCATCGTCAACGTGATGATCGCCCATGGCGCTTTCATGCAATCCATCCATTCTGATCGCCGACGAGCCCACCACGGCGCTGGACGTGACGGTACAGGCGCAGATTTTGGACCTGATGATTGAGTTGCAGGAGGAATTTGGCTCTTCAATCATGCTAATTACCCACAATCTGGGCGTGGTTTCGCAGATGGCCGACCAGATTGCGGTCATGTATATGGGCAAAGTGGTCGAATATGCTGACAAGCGCAGCATATTCAAAGAGCCGCTGCACCCTTATACGGAAGGTTTGCTCAAATCGGTGCAGTGTTGGGGCGCAAGGCGGATAAACTTGTCCCCATTGAGGGCATGGTACCCAGCCCCACCGAAGAGATTCGCGGTTGCGCCTTTGCCTCGCGCTGCCCGCACGTGATGAAACAATGCCGCGAGGAGCAGCCCGCGTTGCGAAGTGCGTTCCGGCCATCTCGCTACTTGTTGGTTACACTAGTTTTTAGTGTCTCTATTTTGTATTGAACCACATGTGAAAGGAACCTTATCTATGAAGAAATACCGTGTCTTGTTGAGCCTGCTGCTGGTAACAGCGGTCATGCTGCTGTTGGCGGCTTGTGGCGGCGGCGGCGAAGAATCCGCCTCGCCCACGCAGGGTGAAGAAGCCGCGCCGGCCGAAGAAGCGAGCCGGCCGAAGAAGCCGCGCCCGCTGAAGAGGCTGCACCGCTGAAAGCCGCCCCGGCTGGCAAGCCCGCGCCGGCGCGATTTGGCGAAATGCCAGCCGATTCCGTTCCCTACGGGGAACCGCCAGAACAGACCTTGGCGGTACGGCCGTGGAGCGCTTGCCCATTGACCAGATTGTGACCTACAAGGCGTTGGATGCCTATCACGAGCCCGAATGGGTGACGGCGCTGGTCGATGCGGGCGGCTTCTGCCGCCCATCGAAGAGCGCCTGCCGGCCGAGCCCAAAGTCATTCTGGCCGGCGGCATGTCCGACGGCATTGGCGTCTATGGTGATGCCTGGCGCGACTTTTCGGCCTGCCCCACGGCGGGTTGGAACAACGGCGCTGGCGTAACCTCCGGTTGGTTTGGCATCGAGTCCATGTCGTTCAACTATCAAGCGCTGGTCAAGACCGGTCCGCTGTTCCGCGCGCGGATCAAGACCTGGAACCCTTCCCGAACCTGGCCAAAGTTGGGATTGGGGCGAAGACGGCATCACAGTTGACCATGCACCTGATCGAAGGCGCTAAATGGTCAGATGGTCAGCCTTTCACGGCCGATGATGTCGTTCACCTGGGAAGACTTGATCAATGATCCCGATATCGTCGCAACGGCGTCGAGGGCGAAGCCTTTAACACCGGCGGTGAGCCCTTCCGTGCTTGAGAAAGTAGATGACTACACCATCCAGTGGACCTTTAACAGCCTTCCGCGCTATCTGTTCTACATTATGGATGAGGGTGACTTCAACGTTTCACCGGCCCACATTATTGCGCCGCTGCATCCCAAGAATGACTCTAGCATGGACTACGTGGCTTTGCCAATGCTGGCCCTCAAGACCTGCCCGCCGTCACCTTGGGGCCCATGGGTACCGTCGAATACAAGACCGACGAGCTGCTGATTATGCGCCGCAATCCTACTTCTGGACCGTGGATGAAGAGGGCAATCCAGCTTCCCTACATCGACCGAAGCTGTTTACCAAAAAGGCCCCAGCGGTATCGGCCGCACGCTCTGTACGCTGGCCGGTGGCTGTGACCACACCAACTCTGGAAAATCCGTCCAGCGAATATGTGGAAGCCCTCACCCGCGCCCAGGAGCCCGATGCTGAGTTCATCATGGACTGGGGACGAAGACCTAGCCTTTAACCTGGAACTGAACCAGTCGGAAGGGCTGGGCGTGCAGAACGACCGCGTGACACGGCCGTGCACGCCCTCTTCCCGCGAAGACAAGTTCCGCCAAGCTGTTAGCCAGGCGTTGGACCGTGAAGGCATTGCGCAGTCGCTCATGCGCGGCCCGTTCCCTGCGCGGCGGCTTCCCCGGTGGCGTCTTCCCCGGCTCGCCCGAGTTTGATATTGAGTCCGGTGGTCTGCTATCCGTACGACGCGTGGATCGCGCGAGCGCGCTGCTGGACGAGCTGGGTCTGGAAGATAGCGATGGCAACGGCACCCGCAACTTCGCCGGTGGCGGCGAGGATATTGTTTTGGGTCTGAACACCTCGCAAGATGCCCGGAAAGCCGTCTGTCGGTGACCAGATTGTGGCTATGTTAGACGCCGTTGGCATCAAGGTGAATGCTCGCCCCAACACCAGCCAGGCCCTCACGGACCTGAACACCAGCGGTGAGTGGGACATGCGTAGCGCACCGACGACTTCCTGCTGCCCTTCACCCGCTGCGCCAATCTGGCCCCCATGACGCCACAGTCACCTGGCTGGGTCGCGAAGGCGATACGCCCGCGTCTTGCGTGACTGGGAGCAGGATCTGGTTGATACGGTTACCGCCTATTGTAAAGAGCGGGATCCGGCGGCCCGCAAGGAACTGCTGGGTCATTACAACTACGTCTTTACCTACTGCAACTACTCTATCGGCACCATTATTGGACGCAAAGGCCTAGCTTTGGCCCAACGCTTCAAGAACGTGCCGGGCGGTACGCCGCCGCGCATGTACCAGTGGGTCGAGGATGCGATTATGTCCGAGACCATCTGAGGACGCTCGGCAGAGGATCGAAGAGCAGGTACGCCCGGATACGCTTCCGGTCTATCCGAGCGAATAAGGAGAGCCTCTCCTCCCCCTGGCCCCTCCTCCCACTTGTGGGGAGGGAGGGGGGGTGTTTTGTGAGATAATGGGTGGCGTTGCACCCACAGAGGCTGTAAGGGGTAGTCGTCTAAAGACGACTTGCGTTGATGCTCTGGGGTGTGATGAAAACCGTGGTTTTAGAAATCTCTACCAGAAGGCAAACTACGGTTTCATATAGAACAAAGTATAGCCGAATTTATTCTCGGCGCATTTTTTGTACGTTTCCGACGAGGGCAAGCATGGTATCTTTTTATTTTGCATAAGACATGATTTCGCTGGTGGTGATTGCGGCGATTGCGGTTATCTCCTTCTTTATTATTCAGTTGCCGCCGGAGTGATTTTGCCAGCACCTATAAGCAGTTCTTGCTGCAAACCGGCAATATGACGAGGAGCGCGCAGAGGAGATGACGCAGTTGGTGCGCGCCCAGTATGGGCTGGATATTAGTCTATTTGCAGTTTCTGACCTGGATAAAAGGCATTGTGACCGAAGGCAAGTTTGGCTATTCCTTTGCCTATCGTACCGATGCCGGTAGCCATTATTTTGGACCGATTGCCCCGAAACGCTAATGCTGGCGCTGCTGGCCATTTGACGTCGATTGTAGGCGTGGCCGCCGGCATTTATGTGGCTCCGCGCCAGTATGGCGCGGCCGATAATATTCTAAGCGTAATTGCATTTATTTTGACTTCTGTGCCGCGCTTCTTTTTGGCGCTGGTGATCTTATATGTACTCGTCTTTACGTTTGATCAGCATCATCTCACTTCGTTTTTCTCGCCTGAATATTCCGTAGCGCCCTGGTCATTTGCCAAATTTTTGGATCTGCTCAGCCATATCTGGCCGGTTATTGTAATCGCCGGGCTGGGCGGCGTAGCGCAATATGCGCGTCATAACGGCAATTTGCTGGACGTACTCAACGCCCAATGTGTGACCAGCCCGCTCAAAGGGCTGCGCGAACAACGTGATGAATCACCACGCCGTACCCAATGCGCTGCATCCCATGATTGCCTATCAAGGCACCGTGCTGCCCTATATGGTGCAGGGCAGACGAAACAGCCATTGTGATGGGGCTTCCCACATTGGGACCCATTCTCTTTCAATCGCTGGCTACCCAGGATATCTATCTATCTGCCGGTGCGCTGCTCATGTTGGCTACTCTGGTGGTGATGGGCAATTTGCTGGCCGATGTGTTGCTGGCTTTCTTTGACCCACGCATTCGCTATAGTTAATCTGAATAGATGACCGGATGACAGATGAATTCACCTAATCATCTTATCATCCGGTCATCTTGTCATTTCACCCCAAAGTAGATACCTGTGAAGGATCTCTCGCGCCACTTGACCGATGAAGTTTACGACATGTCGCTGGATGCGTTAGCCCCGGTGCAAGTAAAGCAGCGAAAGTTATTTCCAACTGGTTTATGACCTTTCGCAAGAGCAAGCCCGCCATCATTGGCGGCTTGATTGTGCTGCTGCTGGCCATATTGGCGATTTTTGCCAGTTTTTGCACCCTATCCACTCAAAGATGATATCGCGCAACGCCTTTATACCGCCCGCGTCCACTTTATTGATGCAGAAGGCAATTTTCACCTGCGCCCCTTTGTCTATACCCAGGTGGTTGAAATTGACCCCAAAACGTTCCTGCCCCAATTGGGCCGAGGATACGTCAGAGCGGCACCGAATCATTTTTTGTCAAGGGGTGGGAATATAAGTGCTAGGACTCATCCCCATGGAGACACATCTCTTTGGCGCCAGAGGAGGCATGGATATTTCTCCTGGGTACGGATAAACTAGGCGCCGACCTGTGGAGCAAGGCCTGCGGGCCGGCGCATCTCGCTGAGCATGAGCGTTTTTGGCGCGCTGATCAGCGTCTTTATCGGCGCCATTGTGGGCGTCTGGTCAGGCTGCTCGCGGCGGCTGGTTTGATACGGTGGTCCAGCGTTTTGTGGAATTTATCACGGCCTTTCCACAACTGGCGCTTTGGCTGTCGCTGGCCGCTATTATCCCCCACCTGGGATCCCTTCCGCGTGTTCCTGATTATGTCGCTGATTTTGCCCTTCTCTTGGACAACCTTGTACGCGAAGTGCGCGGCAAAGTGCTCTCTTTGCGCGAGACCGACTTTGTGCTGGCGGCCAAAGAGATGGAAACAGCCTCGGACCGCCGCATTGTCTTTTTGCACCTGCTGCCCAACACCATCAGCCACATTATTGTGGTGCTCACGCTGACCATTCCGGGCATTATTCTGGCCGAAGCCTTTTTGAGCTTCCTGGGTATCGGCATTCAGCGCCACTTGGTCAGTTGAGGCTGCTCATACGGGAGCGCGCAAAATCTGCGCACATGGGCCAAACGCCCTGGATTATGGTAGCCGGCCGCCCCCTTTATTATTGCAGCCGTGCTTGGCTTCCAATCTGCTGGGCGATAGCCTGCTTGATGCTGCCGACCCATATGCCTCGATGTAAAATCTACCCATGAAACGTGCTCCACGATTCCCGTCCCTAAAACTTGGAACCGCAGAGCCCCATTGAGGCGCGCAGATGACGCAGATTTTTTTGAGCATCTGTAAAATCTGCGTCATCTGCAGTTTAAGCCTGAGAGCAGCTTCCGTTCAGCAACTTATGCTTGGCCGTCGTCCTGGCGCTCGGTCTAGGGTTGCTCTTTGGTGTATCGTCGTTGGCGCTGGCCATCACAGATCTCACGTTGCCGTTGTGGCAAGATGCGCCATCAACCATTGTCGGGCCTAGTGCGCAATGCGGATGGTCCGTGGCGGGCGCAGTGGTGCGCGTGCAGGCTACCGAAAACATGGTTGTCACTAGCGAGGACGGCACGTTTACGCTCATCGGTTTGCAGCCGGCCGAGCTGGTGACCATCACCACCTCAGCCCGGTCACTACATTAACTGGACCGCCATTGTCCCCGATGGCATCACCACCACCATTCAGCTTGACAAACACTTTATTGGCGACAACTTTGAATATGACTGGTTCGAGGAACATGGCCGTCAAGGTTCCGCGGCTTGCGGCGTCTGCCGCATCCTATCCAGTGGCTGGCCGATGGCCATTCGCAATCCGCCGTCAACCCGCGCTTTCTACCTCACCATGTACGCCGGTACCGATGTGGATGGCAATAAAAGCCCGCCGCCGCCCAAAGGCTAACCTGGGCGTGCCGCTGCCGCCCGATCTGTCGCAGCCTATTATGGCTGGCTACCAATTGGATTTCCCCACCCGCTCCGGCAGTTGCGCCACCTGTCACGCCCCATGGCGGCTGAAACCCAGGAAAACCGGCAGAACTGCGGCTGGTCCGGCTGTCATCAAAGATACGACGGCCGATTTCGCTGGCCAAGTTTTGGATCGCGGCGTGAGCCCAACCTGGTTGAAAAGCGATGCCGCCGAGGGCATTTCATGCGAATTTTGCCACAAGTTGGGCAGGTCGCAACGCAGCGCGACACCGGGCTGCCCTATCCCGATCTGCCCGGCATCCTTTCGCTGCGCATGTTCCGCCCCACCGCCGGGCATGATCTGATTTTTGGCCCGGTGGACGACATTGCGCGCACCGACATTCCGGAACCGCGTGACGTGCATCTGCCCATGCAGGAAGAGAGCCGTTTTTGCGCCGGTTGCCATTACGGCATTTTGGGCGGCGTGGTGGTGGGCAATATGGACGTGAAGGGCGGCGTGCTGGTCTACAGCTCGTTTAGCGAATGGCTGGCAAGCCCATACAGCGATGCAGAAAATGGCCAGACCTGTCAGGATTGCCACATGCGCGCCGGCGACGTGAATTACTTTGCCTATCCCACGCGCGGCGGCGTCATCCGCGATCCGAACCAGGTTCACAACCACCGCATGTTTGGCGCATCTATGCTGCAAAATGCGGTGACGCTCACCGCCACGGCCCAGATTGAAAATGGCCAAATCGTGGTTGACGTGACGGTGACCAACGACCAAACCGGCCATCACGTCCCCACCGATTCGCCGTTGCGCCACGTTATGTTGCTGGTGGAAGCGCAGGACGGTCAGCAGCAACTATTGCCGCTGGCGGACGGTCCCACTTTACCCGAATGGACCGGCGACTATGCCGGACAACCCGGACGCGCCTACGCCAAAATTCTACAGGATGAGTGGACCGGCGAGTTCCCCACCGGCGCCATCTGGCGGCCCGTGCAGATCATGGAAGATACGCGGCTGGCGGCCCTGTCCAGCGACGTGAGTAATATGCTTTCGCCGCGCCGGCTGCTGGAATCGCCACCGTCAAAGTGCAGGTGCTCTATCGCAAAGCGTTCCAGCAATTGGCCGAATGGAAGGGCTGGGATGATCCGGTGGTTGTGATGGAAGAGGCACAGATTCAGGTAGATGAACCGTAAGTTATCGTTGCTATGTGTGAGCTACAGCATGATATGGCGGTAGATCAGGGATCACTACTGCCATTGACACCTGGGTCCAAATATCCAGTTAGTGCGCGAATGGGTTGGTGAGCTGGAACCAAAGCGACCCTGACCGATTGACCGACTTCTTCCCACTACCGCCTTTATGAATGAAAGCCAGCCCGCCAGCGTCGACCTTTGATGCAATGGAACGCCCGACAGCGGATCGCTTTCCCGACATTCGTACGATTCGAAGATATTTTTGCCACTGAGGATCAGGTGGCTTTGCGCTGGACGGCCACCGCCACCCACTCCGGCACGCTCTGGGGCTTTATCCCGCCCACCAACAAGCGCGCTTCATGGATGGGGATCCACATGTTGCGCATTGTCGATGGACGTATTGCTGAAATCTGGGCAACATCTGACATTCCATCCATGCTGCAACAGATTGGCATTACGCTGCAACTACCCGCATCCACATAAATAACGAGACAGGCTATGAGTTCAACAAACGGCACTATCCTCGAAGTCAATAATCTCAAACAATATTTTCCCATCCATGCCGGCTTCTTCCAGCGCGTGGTTGGTCACGTCAAGGCAGTGGACGGCGTCAGCTTTTCGTTGCAGGCCGGTGAAGTGTTGGGGCTGGTGGGCGAAAGCGGCTGCGGCAAAACCACGCTGGTCAAAACCATTATCGGGCTGGAAAGCGCCACCGATGGCCAGGCCGACTTTATGGGCTTTGACATCACCAAAGATCTAAACGAGCGCGATGCCGAGCTAATGGAAGAGCTGCAAATGGTCTTCCAAAATCCCGACTCGACCATGAATCCCTCTTACACCGTGGGTCAGCAGATTGGGCGTCCGCTGCTGCGTTTTGGCAAAATTCCCAAAGAGCAGGTGCGGACGGAGGTCGTCAAGCTGCTGCACTCGGTGCGTCTGGGCGAGAACTATTACGACCGTTTGCCGCGCCAGCTCAGCGGCGGCGAGAAACAGCGCGTGGGCATTGCGCGCGCCCTGGCCACGCGGCCCGATCTGGTGCTCTGTGATGAGCCGGTGAGCGCGCTGGATGTGTCGGTGCAGGCCGCGGTGCTCAATCTGCTGCTGGAAATTCAGCAGGAATACAACTCGACGCTGCTCTTTATTGCCCACGATCTATCCGTTGTAGAACACATCTGCGACCGCATTGCCGTCATGTATGTGGGTAAGCTGGTCGAAGTGGCCGAATCGGAAGAGCTGCTGCGCAACCCCAAACATCCGTACACGGAAGCGCTAGTCTCCGCCGTCCCCCCCGCCGATCCGGATATCCAAATGCACCGCATTATCCTCGAAGGCGATGTACCCAGCCCGGTGAATCCACCGTCCGGCTGCGTCTTTCACCCGCGCTGCCGCTATGCCAAAGATGTGTGCAAACTTGAAGAGCCGGTGCTGACCCAGATCGAGCCGGGACACCATGTCAGTTGTCATCTGGCCGCCGAACTAAATTTGACCGGCATTGAGGATTAATCGCCCGACAGCGATACGTTTTTTTGACAAGGTGGCAGGGTGACAGGCTCAGTCACCCTGTCACCCTGTCACCCTGTCACCTTGTCATTTTTAAATACTCAGGAGAACCGAACATGATCCAAATCGCCGAAGTACTCCCCCCACGGCCCTCCCCGCTGTGGAAAATGGTGAAGCAGTGCGGCGTCGACCACGTGGTCGGCGGCATGGACTTTAGCCCCGGTTGGGAGAGTCGTCCCAAAGACGAGCTGCCCTGGGGCTTTCTTTCTTTAATGCGCGTGAAGACCGCCTATGAAAACGCCGGTTTCAATTTTAACGTGCTGGAGAGCCGTCCACCGCTCAACAAGGCCAAGCTGGGCCTGCCCGGCCGCGATGAAGAGATCGAGACCGCCTGCGAGCTGATCCGCAACATGGGCAAGTTGGGCATCGGCGTCTGGTGCTATGAGTGGATGCCGGTGATCAACTGGACGCGCACCTCCACCACCACGCCGTCGCGCGGCGGCGCCATGGTTACCAGCTTTGACCATGAGATTTACAAAAAAGCGCCGCTGACCGAATATGGCGAAGTGAGCGAAGAGAAGCTGTGGGAAAACCTGAAGTACTTTTTGGAAAAGGTGATTCCCGTGGCGGAGAAGGCGGGCGTGCAGCTCGCCATGCACCCGGACGATCCGCCGCTTTCGCCTCTGCGTGGCATGGGGCGCATTATGCGCAGCGTGGAAAATTACCAGCGTCTGCTGGATCTGGTGCCCAGCGCAGTCAACGGCATTACGCTCTGCCAGGGCAACTTTACGCTCATGACCGATGACCTGCCCAGTGCGATCCGCCATTTTGGCAACCAGGGCAAGATCTTCTTCGTCCACTTTCGTGACGTACGCGGTACGCCCGAAAAGTTTGAAGAGACCTTCCACGATGACGGCAAAACCGACATGCTCGAGTGCATGAAGGCTTATCGAGACATCGGCTTCGGCGGCGTGCTGCGCCCCGACCACGTGCCAACCATGGAGGGCGACTCCAACGAGCACGCCGGCTACTCGTCCATTGGACGGCTCTTTGCCATCGGCTACATCAAAGGGCTGCGCCAGGCCGTTTACGCCGAGTAGCGTTCACAGATATTACGCACATTTTCAATTGGAAATTTAGTAAAATCAAAAAAGAATCTGGAAAAAGCATAGATCAACAGATTGCACAGATTAAACAGATTACGAAGAGAAAAATCTTTTTCATCTGAGTAATCTGTTGATCTATTTTTTAAAAAATCTTGGTTTTACTTAAAAACAAAAAATTGAAAAGGAGCCAACATGCCCAAAATTGCCATTATCGGCGCTGGCAGCGCGGTCTTTGCGCGGCGGCTGATCACCGATTTTCTCAGTTTTCCCTCGCTGCAAAATAGCCAACTGGCGCTCATGGACATTAACCCGGAGACGCTGGCCACCATTACGGCCTGGACTGAAAACGCCATTGCCCAAAACGGGCTGGGCGCCACCGTCCAATCCACGCTGGACCGGCGGGAGGCGTTGCGCGACGCCGACTATGTGATCATCTCCATTCGCGTGGGTGGGGTGGACGCGGTCTTTGAAGATTTCCGCATCACGGGCAAATATGGCATCGACCACTCGGTGGGCGACACCATGGGGCCAGGCGGCGTCTTCTATTTTCTGCGCAATGGGGCCGAGATCGTGAACATCGCCCGCGACATGGAAGAACTGTGCCCCCACGCGCTGATGCTCAACTACACCAACCCCATGGTGATGATCTGCTGGGCCGTATCGGAAATGACGCGCATCCGCAATGTGGGTCTGTGCCACAGCGTACAGGGGACGGCGTTCCAATTGGCCGACTACATGGGCATTCCGCGTGAGGAGCTGCGCTATTGGACGGCTGGCATCAACCACATGGCCTGGTATCTCAAGCTGGAGCATAATGGGCAGGACATGTATCCGCGGCTTCGTGACGCCATGCAAAATTCCGAAATTTACGCCAAAGACAACATACGCTTTGAGATCATGAAGCACTTTGGCGCCTTTGTCACCGAGTCCTCGACCCACATGTCGGAATATGTGCCCTATTTCCGCCGCCTGCCCGAACTGCTAGAGCAATATGAACTACGCTCCAACCTGAATCGCGATTGGAGCGAATGGCTCACCCGCCGCGACGCCCAGTATGACAAAATGGTGCAGGAAGTGGCTGACAAAGCGCCGGTGGTGCTGGACCGCACCCACGAATATTGCTCGTTCATCCTCAACGCCATCGAGACCAATACGCCCTTCCGCTTCAACGGCAACGTGACCAATCACGGCGTCATCGCCAATTTGCCGCCCAATGCGCTGGTCGAAGTTCCCATTTTGGCCGATGGAACCGGCCTGCACCCCTGCTACGTAGGCGCGCTGCCGCCTGAACTGGCCGCGCTCAACCGCACCAATCTCAACGTGCAGGAGGTAGTGGTGGAGGCGCTCAAGCGCCAAGACCGCGAGCTGGTCTACCGCGCCGTGCAGCTTGACCCGCTCACGTCCGCCGTCTGCACGCTGGATGACGCGCGGCGTATGGTGGATGAGCTTTTTGCGGCGCAAGAAGCATATTTGACCTTTTAGATAGCGGAGACTGCGATGCATGGCTGCAGAAAATTTTGACCCTACAGTCGAGAAATCAGCCGTGCGTTGCAGTCGTAGCGGTCATATTGAAGCAATCTTGGTTTTAGGTGCATTGGGACCGGCTGCCGACGAGCAATATTATCACTTTCATTAGGGGCAGACTTTAGCTATAATGGCAGAAAGTATCAATATTTTCGACCGTGTCCTCAAAGTCCTGGCGCGTCACTTTCCGGAAAGCCTGTTGAAAGTGGCCTTGCCAGGTGTAGAATTCGAACTGATTGGTACGCCGGAAAATATCGAGATTGCCATTCCCGAAGAACGGGTGGATTTTGTCCATCAAGTGCGCTTTGGTGATGAAGAGCGGTTGGTGCACATTGAGTTTCAAACACGTCATGAAGCGGCCATGCCCGAACGGCTCTTTATCTATTCTGCCCTGCTCACGCGCCAATTTAAGCTGCCGGTTTTGACCTTTGTTTTCTACTTGAGCCGACGGCAGTCGCTACTGCCCGTTGCATACGAGGTCAAATTGGGTGATGCCGTTGTCAATCGGTTTGCGTATCCAGTTATCAAACTGTGGGAATATGAGGACGAAATTCGAGATGGCAAATGGCCCCATTTGGCCCCGCTGCTAGTCATGTTTGCTGCTGGCGAACCAGATGTTAAAATGTTGGCCACAGAACGCGATTTAATTTTGCAGGAACAAGACGACCGCAAGCGCTCAGATTTATTGGCGTGCGCCATTACGATTGGCAGCCGTTTTTTTGATAGAGATTTCTTGTGGCGGTTTTTCCGCGAGGAGGTGGAGATGATTCGCGAAGGCAGCATTATTGAAGAATGGTTGGATGAAAAGTTGAAAGAGGGACTCCAACAGGGAATCCAACAAGGAATCCAACAAGGACAGAAGAGTGCCAACTTTTCTGTGTTGATCCACTTGTTAACGCGCCGTTTTTCACCGCTATCTCAGACATTAGTTCAACAATTACAGAGCTTATCTTCCGCATCGCTAATGCGCTTGGTGGATGTGGCGCTTGATGCAGAAAATGTGGAAACTTTTACGCAGGCAGTACAAAAGGCTATGGATGCTGAACGGCATTTGCCGGTACAGAATAATCACACAATGAAAGAGTAAGTACAGATCATGCCCAAAATTACATTTATCGGCGCCGGCAGCTTTGGCTTTACGCGCAAACTTGTCAAAGATGTGCTCACCTTCCCCCTATTGGAGAACGCGCACATTACGCTCATGGACATTGACGCCGAGCGGCTCGACTTTGCCAACCGCGCCATTAACCGCATTGTGCAGGCCGGCGAATACCCGGCCACCGTGGAAGCCACTATGGATCGCGAAGCGGCGCTCAAAGATGCCGACTATGTGGTGGTGACCATTCTGGCTGGCGGCACCGACGTGTGGCGGCACGACATTGAAGTTCCCATGAAATATGGCGTCGACATCAACGTGGGCGACACGCGCGGCGTCTCCGGCATCTTCCGCGCCCTGCGCACCATCCCGCCCATGCTCGACATTGCGCGCGATATGGAGCGGCTTTGTCCTCACGCGTTGATGCTTAACTACACCAACCCCATGGCCATGCTCTGCCGCGCCATGTCGCGCGAGACCAGCATTGCGTTGACCGGCCTTTGCCACAGCGTGCAGGGCACCGCCGAAATGCTGGCCGGCTGGATCGGCGCGCCCATGCGCGAGATCACCTATACGTGCGCCGGCATCAACCACATGGCCTGGTATCTGGATTACAAGTGGAACGATCAGGATGCCTATCCACTAATCCGCAAAGCGATTACCGAGAAGCCGGAAATCTACAATGCCGAACAGGTGCGCAACGAGATGTATCTGGCCTTTGACCACTACGTCACCGAATCGAGCGGCCACAATTCGGAATATAACTGGTGGTTCCGCAAGCGACCGGAGCTGGTCGAGCAATATTGCACCCACGGCACCAACTGGAATCCGGGCGAACACGCCTACATTTTAAAAGAATACCGCCGCCGCGAAGGCGACTGGCGCGACGACATTCAGAAGTGGTTTGACCAGCCGTCGATTGATCTGGAGCGCGGCCATGAATATGCCGCCTACATTATCAACGCCATGGAGGGCGGCGATCCGTTTGAATTCAATGGAAATGTGCCCAACAAAGGGCTGGTGGACAATCTGCCGCAGAATGCTTGTGTGGAAGTGCCGGTGTGGGCCAGCCGCAAGGGATTGCAGCCGGTGGCCGTGGGCGCCCTACCGCCGCAGTGCGCCGTGCTTACCAATCTAAGTGCGCAAATTGAAGAGATGGCCGTGGAAGCCATTCTCACCGGCGACCGCCGCCTGATCCACCAGGCCATTGCCAATGACCCGCTTTCGGCCGCCGTGCTTTCGCTGGCTGAGATTCGCCAGATGGTGGATGAGCTGTTTGCGCGCAATGAGGATTATTTGCCGGCGGTGTTTCAGAAGAAGCAGTTTGCGATGGCGTAGAATAGTGCATGTTGCCATAAATAACAAACAGGGGGCGGACTCTCCGCCCCCTGTTTGTTATTTATGGCCATTGAACCAGTCCCAGCTAAACTCAACATCCTCATTCTCGATAATATTTGGGTCCCCGAAAGATCTCCGCACGTTCGTTATGATGATACCCATTTGATGACGCTAGCGTAGCCACAGGCATGCGTTGTGGGATATTATTCAATTCATGCCGCGCAATACGCAGTTCCTCATCCAGCCGTTGAATCTCGCGGGCCAGTTCCAGACTACCGTGGCCATCGGCGGTTTCCCGCTGTCCGCGCAAATATTGCAGCGAGGTCTGCAGGCGGTCAATTTCGGCGTGCAGATATTGCAGCTCATTTTCGCGCCCCACTTTGATCAGGCTTTCAATATTGCTGTCATCCAGCACTGAATCGAGCTTGCTGGTGAGCTGATCGTAATTGTCTTGCATCCAGCGCCGCATAAATTCATTGCCCACCGCCCACTGCCCATAGGGTTTGCGTAGATAGCCCAATTTGTCCAGCGCATACATAAACATGCGGATGCGGTCCGGCGGCTGGTCGTTTAGCTCGGCAATCACCTCTTCATCGGAGGCCACGGTCAACTTGGAAATGGTTAACAGAATACGCCGCTCCAGCGTGGTCAGGTGCTGAAAATCGGTCTGAAAAAAGCCGGTCAGCAGATGATCCGGATTCAGATCATACTCTTCTGGCGCTCGCAAATAGCCAGTGTCGCAGTCATCTCCCGTAAAAAGGCGCTGACAAAGGTGCTGCATCAAATAGGGGTGCCGATTGGTGTGGACCAGAATGTCATCCACAATCTTCGGATCCACGTCGACCGGACAATCGCCCTGCTGCTGGGTGATGAGCGCCAGCGACGCCATGGGGTCCAGCCGCCACAGATTGGCCAGGCTAAAGCCAAACAGGAAAGGGCTGGTGCTCCAATCCATGTTCACCTCGTTGAGTTTGGAAAGCAGCTTGGTCGAAGTGATCACCGTGCGCTGTTCGCCACTTTGAAAAATTTTGCGCAGCCGGGCCAGCCATTTGGGCTCCTGCTGGCCAATGTTGATCAGCACCTCGGCTTCATCGATCAGCACAAAAAGCCGCTTGCCATATTCGGCCAGCGCCCGATTGACGCGGCGCAAAATGGCCACGGCGTCTTTGTTTTGCAAACTGCTCACATCCACGCCCAGCGCCGCAAAGCGCTCCTCCACATCTTCCAGCGCCAGCACCAACTCATAGGAAAGATCGTCAAACGATTCAACGCCCTGCAAATCCCAGAAGAGCGGCGTCAAGTCGCTTTCAGGCCGGTCGGTCTCCAATTCAAGCTGGCGCAGCAGCGATGTTTTGCCCATGCGCCGCGTACCCACCACCCAAATGGCGGGGTCCTCCACGCGCAAAAGGTGGGTAATCAACCGTTGTCGTCCGTAATGATCGCGACCGCGTACCCAGCGGCCCGCAATGTAAGGTATGCGCATAATGTCCTGGTCCGTTCGATTGTTGAAGGGATTAGGGATTAGGTGGTAGCGCACCTAATCCCTAATCCTTAATCCTTAATCCCTAATCCCTATCCCCCCAAAGCTCACTGCGATGACGCAGTAACCGTCCGTAAAAGTCCCTCATCCTGATGGGCGTGATTGGCGCCGCTTTGAATGTTGCGATGCGCGCTCTGCACGTCGCTCAGTTTGATGCGGCGACGGCTGTCCGCCAACATATTGGTCACCGCTTCCAATGCGTATTGCTGCAAGCGGAAGGGCCGCCCTTCGCTCTGTTCAATAATAAATTCCAGCGCAGCCGGCTCGTACGCATAGTAATTTTTCACCGGCTCCACCAGCAGCTCGATAGCCTGCTCCCGCGTAAACGGTTCCACCTCAACCTCATTGAACAGGTTATACCAGGGGCTCTCAATGCGGTCCCATTCGCGGCTGATCTGGATGCCGGCCACCACCGCGCCCAAAGTGGCGGCAAAATCGCGCATAAAAATGCGCCGCAACTGCTGCTGCACCAAATGATCGTACCCATTGATCACATCCATTTCATCCATCAGCAAAATCAAACGCAACTGCTTCCCAGGATAATGCTCGTCGTTGTGCTGTTGCAACGTGCGCAAAATGGTGCGCAGATCGCGATTGAATTCGCGGTCGGTGTAATCCGCGCGCGCGATGTTGTGATAGTGAAGATGTTCGACAGCGCGGTGCAATTCATCGCTCAAGTCCATAATCTGCACTTTGTGCACAATCTCTTCGATCAGAAAATGGAAGAACATCGCCTGTCCGGTGCCTTCCAAATCGATATAGATCGGCACAAACCAATAGTCGGGATCATCCACCTCTTCCAGGCGGCTGGCCAATTGATAGAGCAGCGTGGTCTTGCCAATGCGCCGTTCGCCATGAATCATAATGCTGTTGTTGTGCAGCGTGTCGATAATGCGCTGCAGCAAATTGTGGCGGCCAAAGAACATATCCTCACGACGCACCGGCTCGCCGCTTACATAGGGGTTATAGCTGCGGATCATGGCTTCCGTGGCGCGTCGGCGGCCCTGGACAATTTCCGTACTCACGTAGGCAAAACCGAGCAGCGCCACCAACCCCAACGCCACCAACGTTTGAAATGTGTTACGCGGCACCTGCCCCAGCCAAGGAATATGCACCACAAACGCGGCCGGCTCAACGGTGAGCGTGCTTGTCCTTACCTCTGAATAGTTAAAGGCCTGATCGCGCGCGCGAAATTCGATTGTATACTCGCCCGCCCCATCAAACGCAATCGCTAGTGGCGGCCTAAATGCGCGCCATGCGCTAAACTCCTGCGGCGCCTTGGCCCCCGCCAACCGATAGAACGTTTTCAACTCATCCTGTGGGGTCAAAAGGTCGCCATAGGCCAGTTTAAAGGTGAGCTGCTGATCCACTTCCGCCACCGGGCGTCCCGTCTCCGCAAGCTCTTTTATGCCCTCCGGCGCGCCTTGTAAATGCACCCACGGCGCTGACTGCTCGGGGCGATAGTATGAAAGCCCCATTTTGCCGCCAAACCAGTAGCCGCCCTCCCGAGTGCCGGCAATAGTATAAATGGCTGGGCTGCGCAACCCATCCCGATCCCTGAGCGTTCCCCAACTTTCGCCATCAAAGCGCGTCACCCCGCCTTCATTGCCAATCCACAAGACTGCCTTCTGCGGATCGCTGTAAAGCGTCCACAAAAAGTCGGTGGGCAAATTGTTATCGGGATCACCCTGACGCCACGCCACACCATCCCATTGGAAGAGGCCCACCCGATCAATGGCGACCCACATGCCTGCGCTGGCGCCAGCATCCAGCCCCGGTGGCGCGGCCGCCAGCGTCAGCTCAATTTTGGAAGGTATCGCGGCCAGCCCGGCCAGTTCTTCAAAAGTGGCGGCCTCAAAGATGCGCCAGCGCGACGGGCTTTGGGAGGATGCATCGGCGTCTTGCAGGCGCCATATTTCCGCCGCCCGCGTACCCACCCACAGCGCGCCAGCGCGGTCCAACGCCAGAGATTCGATGACGCTATCGGCCAATTGCGCTTCGCTGGTCAAGACATGGCTGTTCAAATTGTACTGGGCCAATCCCAACGCCGTGCCAACCCAGAGGGTACCACCCTGCACTTGCAAATCGGTGACCACCGCCGAGGGCAATTCTGTCGAAATGACCGGCGTACTCCACACGCCGTCTTGATAGCGCGCAATGCCCTGATCAAAGAGGCCAGCCCAAATGGCGCCATCCGCAGCTTGGGCCAGCGTCACGACTGTGTTATCGGGCAGGTTGCTGTTGTCGGTGCGAAATATTTCGTCGCTGTCCAAATAAGTCAGCCCCCGTTTATGGCGGACGCCGCCACCTGTGGCAACCCAGAGGTCGCCGCCGTCATCGACCAGCAGGTCGCGAATATCATTTAAATTGGGGTCGCCCAACGCGCTGACCTGCAGACCGTTAATCGGGTCGTTAAACCAGCTCCTCTCCAAAACGCGCGCCGCCCCCACCGGCGTGGCAAACCAGACGCTGCCATCCTGATCCGTTACGACGGCTCGCACAAAATCGTTCAGATTGCCAACTCTCTGCCCAAATTCCAGCGTGATCTGGCCGTGTTCCATAAATTTGCGGGCGCCGCCGCCATCGGTAGCCGCCCAAACCGCATCATTTTCCCCCCCCGCGAGCATTTGTACGCGCGCCGGTTCGGCGTTGGGTTTCAAGATGGGGAACACATTCCAAGACTGGGTTTCAGCATCGAGGCGCGCCGCGCCAAAGGGTGTGCCTATCCAGAGGCCCTCATCTCCATCCACCCACAGCGCGTCGACTTCAACCGAAGGCGAGGTATCTGGCGCGGCAGGGGCGGGACGCCAACCTGTTTCAGGGGCCAAATAGGCCTTGACATCCGGCGTCTGTATAAATTGCCACTGTTCAGCCGTGTACTGCCACAGCCCACTTTGGGCGCCCAACCAAACCGTTTCGGTATGAGGATGAATGGCAAAGACAGGGCTGTTTTGCAGAGGAGCGGGCGCGGCATCGGCCAGTTGGGCAGGCGTTACGGCTGCGGCATCGGCGCCGATCTGATAGATGTTCAGCCCCTGCGCAGCACCGATCCACAGGGCAGAATCGATGAATTGCAGAGCTAGAATGGCGCTTTCCACCTTGAGAATGGGCGACCAAGTTTGCGTTTGCGGATCAAAGCGGGCCACCCAGCCGGTATCCGTCCCCACCCAAATAGATCCATCGTGATCGGCGCGCGCCAAGGCATGCACACGACCGGGTGGAGCATTTTTACCCAAGGTGTTGTTTGACCCAGCAAGACTCGCCGCATGGGGCAGTTCGGGGACCTGAGCCGCAGGAGCGCTGGGATATCCTTGCCAGGCGCCATCGAAACGACTCACCCCGGCGCTGGTTCCAAACCAGATCGCGCCCTCGTCAGCCAGGATGGTCAACACATCATTGGAGAGCAATCCGTCTTCTTGTTTAAGGGTTTGCCAGCGGGGATCAATCACCGATTGCGCGGACAGCGTGTGGGACAAGAGTTGGAGACCAAACAGAAACACAAAAAACGCCAAGAGAAATCGCACGCGAAAATGCATGGAAGAATCTCGCTTAGCGGCAGGCAAAATGTATAATTCGCCCGTGACAAAGCCGCTTCTCGACGGTTTATTGCCGTCAAAAGCATGAGATCCGCGTGCCTTGCGCTGATGAGCGAATTTGGCTGTATGCCGAGATGGCCCCAATTTATGCGTCGATATAAGCATCGTTAACCGTGAGTTGACCGCGACGGATAAAACGGGTGCAGTTCACATTGGGGATGAACGGCGTCATCGAACAGGGAGAAAGCCAGGGATATCGCAGGGCTTCTGTAATTATAACTGCCTGCATTCTGTATTACCATATTCTAGTATATACAATGGCGACTTTATTGTCAACCAGCCGTTGCATCGTTTAACAAAAAGTGGTTTTTGCCCCAATATCTGCGCAAAATGACGTAGAAACTAAGACATTTGTAGTAGTACTCAATTCCTAGAGACATATGCCCATTTTATGTGTATGATAGAGACTATACGGCAGTTGAGCATAGATAAGATGAATCTGGTGCATTTCCAGTCGGCTAACACATGCTTATCTATGCCAGAGCCAACTATATCGACGTACCAACCTTTTGAGCATCGCTAGGGCTACTACATCATGACACATTGCGAACTTTCACCAACCTTTGCTCACCCAACCAATCCCACAATTTCCCAATCAGTTTCATTTTTCCAATGGGCGCCGCGCCCTGTTTGCCCAAAATGGGCGCACCTATTCCCCAAGCTAATTGTAGCGATCTGCCTGGTCGGAGCGCTGCTGATCATGCCAGCCTCGGCCCATCGCGCCCGCGCGCAATCTGCCACACATCAAGTGCAATATGGCGAAAGCTTGTCCATTATTGCGGCCCGCTATGGCGTCAGTGCGCAGGCGTTGGCCAGCGCCAACGGCATCTACAACATGAATATGATTCGCGTCGGCCAGGTGCTGGTGATTCCAGGCGCAGCGCAACCGCGCCAAAACACATATTCGGCGCCCGCACCGGCCAGCCAAAGTTATGCACCAGCGCCTGCCGCCAGCTATTGTGGCGGCTACGTGGTGCGCGCCGGCGATACGCTGTATGGCGTGGCGCGGCGTTACGGGGTGGATATTTCAATTATTCGCCAATATAATGGCCTCTATTCCGACATGATTCGGGTAGGGCAATGTTTGGTGATCCCCAGCGGTGTCCCCGCGGCGCCCGCCCCAGATCGCCGCCGCACCAGCGAACAGCCGTAAATGGAGCGGGTGGCGAGAGGCGGGTGGCGAGTTGTTGGCCAGTAATCTTTGCCCTGAATTTGGACCTGAATGAAAACAGCGGTTTTGCTATTGGCAAAAGCCCTCTGGCAAAACCGCTGTTTTTATCGCAGTCGCACTATAAAGATGTTATAGTCAGTAGCCCGCAATAGCCACCTATTGAGCCGACCTCCGGGAGGTGGCCACCGACAACGCAGTCAGACCATGCACGTGCCGGCCACCTCCCGGAGGTCTATGCGCCATTTGATTGCGGTCTACTGATAGTGAAGTCACACAGAAAACCGTACTTTTAGTAGATCGGCTAGTGAACGCCGGTTGAGTAGGCTGCTGTCGTTCGCAGCCGTATCGAAACCAAGTGAACGGGTTACCTGCACCGCTCAGGTTAAGCGTAAAAGCATTGGTCTCAAATTGATTTCACTATAGGTAACCAAATCAATCTACCGACTTCGAAATTGAACTTTCCCCACACCGCCGCTGACGAATTCCCCATTGGCGGGCAACCCCACCGCAACGATAGCCGGCTGCAACAGGCTAGCTGCTTCCACTGCCGAACCACCCACCGTTGCTATAAAGGCATGACCCCAGCGGAATTTGCCGCGCAAATCGGTGGCAACGCCCAAATGCGCTAATGCATCCACCGCTTCTTGCCCAAGCTGCGCGCTGGCTTCATCGCGTACGGCGCCCGCAATCACCGTGCCTTCGGGCCACTTGGTCAGCCACTTGGCCATTTGTTGGGAAGCTGTGGCGCCTTCCACCGCCGCCGGCGGCGCGTTGGTGTCAAAAGCAACGCTTTCCAACACAACGCCATCAGTCCCACTCGCCGCCAGATTATAGCCGCGCTCATCGCGGACCACGTTGCGCCCATTGACAAAAATGCGTGCGCTCTTGCCCATTTCCTCGCCGGCGCTGTAGGCCAAAAGCGACGGCGTATCCGGCTGAATCTCGGATATTGGGATCGCCTGGTTAAAACGCAATTCCAATCGATCCACAACCGCCGTGGCCAGTTGCGGCGGAATCTCCAGCGTTACCACTTGGGGCGTTCGCATGTCGATGAGTGTCGTTTGCCCGATGCGCTGCCCGGCCAGCCCTATTTCCACATTTGCGGCCGAGCCCAAAAGCTCCATTTCCAATTGACCACCGGCGTCCGGTAGATCGAGCAGCAGCTCCACATTCTGGCGCACGGCATAGCGTACACCCTTGTAGCCCATAGGCATCCAGCCCTCCGCCAAATACAGATTGCCGACCGGCTGGGCCAAATCGATTTGCCATTCGTCGGCATCCGGCGGCGGATTCACGCGGTAAAGGCGGATGGTGCTGGCCGCGCCCTTCCAGTCCGGCCCCTGCCACTCGTCGACCAGCGTGACCGGCAGCACCTCATCCACAAAGCGCACCAGCGCATCTGGCGCTTTATCCACGCACAACGTCACATAGCGCACGCCCAGCAAGTCCAGCACCGGCCCGGCAATTGCGCGGTTGCGCGCCGCAATCTCGGCCCAATGCGCCGCCACTTCCGGCGCAATCCATTCCCGGTCAGCATTCATCAGCCCGATCAGATCGCCAATTAGCGGTGCGTTGACAAAATAGTCAAATTTATAAGCCGGGTTGCGGCTGGTGTTGCCGCCCAGCCGCCGCTTGCCGTGGACCGCTTGATACCATTGCTGCATCATAATCAGCTCATCGGACTTGCCCAGCACGTAAGCGCCGTTGCGCCAACCCGTGGGCAGTTCCAGGACGGTGAAGTCGCCGGCATCGGCAGCAATTTGGCCGTAAATGGACGGCGTTACTTAATTGTTGATGGGCAGCGGAATCGACAGATGCTCCAACAAAAAGAGACATAAAAGCCCTCCAGTAGCGGCGGGGATGAACGCTGACTTCGCACCATGGCGCGCCCGTATCCACTGCAACAACCACTGTGCGCCGTAGCCCGCCAACACCGCCGCGCAGATCATCACCATGACGCTGTAACGGCTGGGGTAGCGGTTGCCGCTGAAAAAAGGCAGCCGGCTAACCAGCGCAAACGGCCCGGCTATGGGCAGATCGCGGCCCATCCAGCGCAGGTGCGGTCCCAACGTGAGCAGCCAGAAGATGCATAAGCTGGTCAACCAGAACCAGCCCCATGGACGCGTTCGTGGATTGCGTCGGGCGGACAAAAGGCCTAGGGCCACCAGAAACAAGGCGGCATATCCAATATAAATCTGCTGCCCTTTGTCATTGGGAAATGGTAGCTGCGCCGCCCATTTTCCAACCAGCGGATGCAGCCGTGTGGGCGTGAGATACCCCACCAGATCGGCGCTGAACAGATCGGCGAAGCCGCCGCCGCTGGCAAAGAAATCGCCTTCGGTGCGGATGTCCGGCAGCATGGCCCACAGGAAAGGCGCCAGTCCAATGGCAAAAAGGAGGCCGGCCAGCAAATAGGGCGCCGGTGCAAAGTAAGGCCGAGACAGGTGCCGATGCCGGGTACACAGATGCCACCCAAAAAAGATGGCCATAAATATGAGCAGGAATGAAGCGTAGGTCAGTTCGGCCCAAGCCTGGAAAATGAGGAACAGCGCGGCCCAAGCGGCGTTGCGCAACGCCGCGCTCTGGTTGTGCGATTGATATGTTCGCACCAAATAGCACAAACAAAAGGGAATCCAATGGCTGCTGGCAATGTTGAACTGGCCCAGGCTAGCGTAAAACAGTTTGGAGGAAGCAAAGCCATATACCACCCCGGCCAACAGCGCCGCCCAATGTAGGGCAAGTTTCCCAACTTGTCCCTCCGTCTCTGTCTCAGCAAGTTTCCCAACTTGCCCTACAAGGAGCGCGGATGTCAGCAAATACGCACCATACGCACCCAGCACAAACGACGACAACAACAGCAGATTGCTGGCCACTATCAGCCCAAACGCGCTTTGCAGCGGGACGCTGAGCAGCCCGTTGAGCGGCGTCAGCGTATAAAAGGCCAAATTAATGTCGATGGGGTGAAACATCCAGTCAGCGTGGAAGATGTCCAGATTGAGCTGGTTGATCAGGCGCTCTTGCACCCACCAGAGGTTCCAGGCCAACGCCGGATCATCAATGCCATCGCCGGGGACATGCGTGGTGATGTGGGCGGCCAGCGGCCAGGTGAGCAACAGCGCCAGCAGTACGTAGAGGAGCAGCGCGCGCAAATGGTTGTTAACAAAAAATTGACGCATTTGTGGTGCAGGGTATGCGGGTGGCGGGTAGCGAGTAGCGGGTGGTAAGTCGGATACCACCCGCCACCCACTACCCGCCACCCACTTTATTAAGGCGTAGGCGTGGGCTCGGCGGTGGGCGTCCCTTCGACGGCTGGCGTGGCAAACGGATCGACCCGTTGCAGCAGATTACCCATGCGCACTTTGGCGATGACCGCCAGTTGTGGATTGTCGGCTTCGGCCAGTTGGAAGGTCTTGTCAAATAGCTCAATCGCCTTGGGGTAATCGCCACGCGTTTCGGCTATACCGCCCAGCAGAAAATAGGCTTGCGGTTCTTCGGGGGAAAGCGCCATGGCTGCGTTGGCCGCCGTTTCGGCGCCATCCAAATTGCCCACCTGCATGCGTTGATTGCCCAGCGCCAGCCAAAATTGGGTTGTCTCGCCGCCCAGCAGCTCTTTGGCTTTGGCCAAGCTGGCCTCGGCGCGCGCCTGGTCGTTGAGCTGTTCGGAGAGCACCACGTCCCACAGCCATAGCTCGGGCTCGTTGGGCGCCTTTGCCAGCGACTGCTCCACGGCCTGCCGCGCCCCTGCAAAGTCGCCCTGCTGCAAAGCTGAATCGATGGCGGCGTTGGTTTCCACCATCAAAATAGCCTCGGGGCTGGGCGGGAAGAAGGTGTTGACCCCCCAATAGAGCAGCCACAGCACGCCCACTATGAGAGCAGTCACCACGGCAAAACGCTTGAGCGCATGTTGCCGCCGCGCGGCCACCACGGCGTCAATCTGCCACCATTCGTTGGCCGCGGGGGGATGGGCGTTGCGCAGCTTTTTCATGCCGCCCGCTGCTGCCGCCGCCGCCGCCAATGGCCCCGGCTTGGACATGATGCGGTTGCGCAGCCCTTGCCAGCGGCCCTCTTCCGGACGCAGATCAACGCCCATGGGGGCCAGATCGTGAAAAAGCTGCTCGATCTGATCGAACAGCGTCAACAGCTTTTCAACTGTTTGGGCAGAAGGGCTCACAATGAGCCGTTCCGCTTCATCCAGGGCGTTGCGCAACTGGTTGGCTGGCGTGTGGGTGCGACTTTCTACAGCATGGGCCATAGCATTTACCTATCTTCAATACACCGCAACGGTGTTAGCGATACAGACATCGGTCCAGATTGGTGAATCCGATTCTATCTCTTGCTGTTGCGATCTACTGATTCTAAAGATCTCCATCGCCGGAATCGTCGGCGTAATCATCGGAAATGGCGCTTTCCTCTTCCTCGCGCTGGATTTCACGATAAACGCGGTTCAAGCCAGATTTGATCTGGCTTTCAATCTTGACCTTGCGTTCAGCCGGCACGGGGAACCATTCGAGCATTTCACCGACCAGGCCGCTTTTGGTCTCATTTTTGGTCTTGCCGGCATGGTAATAATCGCGTACGCGGCCGCGCATAAAGAGTATATATTCGCCAACTTTATGCGTGGCTTCGCCGGTACACACCGGACCGTGACCCGGCACCAAATACTCAGCATCCAGGTTGCGAATCAGCTCCAATGCGTCCAGCCATTCCAGCGAATTGGCCTGCGCCATATACGGATGCTGATCCACCCACAGAATGTCGCCCACAAAGCAGACGCTCTCATTGGGCAGCCAGACCAGGCTGGTGGCCGGCGTATGCCCACCCACGAAAAGCAGATCCACTTCGCGGGCGCCATAGAGCAGGCGGGCGTTTTTCGTAAATGTGATGTCGGGCGGGATAATCACAATATTGTTGAGCTGGGCCTGAATGTCGGGCTCGCGCTTAAAGCTGTTGCGCACCCGCTCTTTAAAATTCTCGGTGTAGCCAGACATCTCTTTGTGCGCCCGCTCGTGCGCAATCACTTTGCAGGGCATAAAATATTGGTTGCCCAGGGCATGGCCGCGGTGATGATCCGTGTTGATGATGTAAAGCAGCGGCTCGTCCGGATACTGCTGTTCGATCTGCTCGCGCCAGTCAATGGCCTGTTTGGGAATCAAGGGCGTGTCGACCAGAATGATGCCCTCTTCCGTATGAATAAAGCCGGGCGTGCAGCCGCGGTAATTCGTATTGATAAAAATGCCGGGCGCCAGCTCTTCCCGTTCCCCCAAACCCGATACGCCAAAGCGGGCCGTGTTTCTGCGTCGCGCCATGTTGCCTCCGTTTCACTCTCAACCGCACCCAAATTTAGTATATGTTCAATCTGCTCATGAAAACAGATATATTATTTAGGCACTCATTTCATAAACGATCTGATATGATAAAGAATCAATACCATAGATAAATTATAAGGCCCATTGCCGCGCCTGTCAATGAAACTGGTGTTGCAGGGGTGCATCCCGGTGTTGCGGGGCGTTCACTATTTGGCAGCCGTGTAAGATACGTCCCTATAAATGTTAACAAATGCGGTACACTATTATTGAAATTTTCCGGTTATAATAGCGCAACTGATTGAATCGGGTTAAAGGATGGATAGAACAATGAAGCGAATCGGCATCTTAACAAGCGGTGGTGACGCGCCGGGTATGAATGCGGCCGTGCGGGCGGTGGTGCGCACGGCTTTGGAAAATGAGCTGGAGATATTCGCCATCTACGAAGGCTATCGCGGCATGATCGACGGCGGCGAGCGCATTCGGCCCATGCAGTGGAATTCGGTGGGCGGCATTTTGCAGCAAGGCGGCACCATCATCGGCTCGGCGCGCTGTGCCGAATTTCAGACGCGCGAGGGGCGGCTGCGGGCGGCGCGCAATCTGATGGAGCACGGCATCCAGGGGCTGGTCGTCATTGGCGGCGACGGCAGCCTGACCGGCGCCAATACCCTGCGCGCAGAGTGGCCGGAGCTGGTGGCGCAACTGGCGGCCGAGGGCCAAATTACGCCCGCGCAGGCGCAGATGCACGCCTTTATGGGCATTGTGGGCCTGGTCGGCTCGATTGACAATGACATGTTTGGCACCGATATGACCATCGGCGCCGACACCGCGCTGCACCGCATTACTAACGCCATCGACGCCATCAGCAGCACGGCGGCCAGCCACCAACGCGCCTTTGTCATCGAAGTGATGGGGCGCAACGCCGGCTATCTGGCGCTCATGAGCACGCTGGCCTCCGGCGCCGATTGGGCGCTGATTCCCGAAAGCCCGCCCGATGGCGATGAGTGGGAAGCCCAAATGTGTGCGGTGCTGGCCGAGGGCCGCCAAAATGGTCGCCGTGACAGCATTGTGATTGTGGCCGAGGGCGCGGTGGATAAGTTTGGCAACCGCATCACCTGCGAGCACGTGCGCAAGGCGCTGGAAGAGCGGCTGCACGAAGACACGCGCATCACCATTTTGGGCCACGTGCAGCGCGGCGGTGCGCCCAGCGCGTTTGACCGCAACTTGAGCACGCTTTTGGGCGTGGCGGCGGTGGAAAAGCTCATGGAGCTGGCGGCCGACAGCCCAGCCTATCTGATCGGTCTCAAAGGCAACCGCGTGGTGGCCACCCCGCTCATGGAGTGCGTGGCGCAGACCCGCGCCGTCAACGATGCGATCCGCCAGTGCGATTTTCAAAAAGCCATGTCCCTGCGCGGGCGCAATTTTCAAGAATCATTTGAAGCGTTGCGCACCGTTGTGCGCGCGCGGCCGCGCCCCCCCAGCCCCGGCCAGCGTCGGCTAAAAATAGCCGTGATCAATTCGGGTGCGCCGGCGCCGGGCATGAATACGGCGGTGCGCGCTGCCGTGCGCGGCGGATTGGATCGGGGCCATCAAATGTTCGGGGTTTACAACGGTTTTCAAGGGCTGCGCAATGGCGAAATTGAAGAATTCACCTGGATGAGCGTCAACGGCTGGGCGCTGCTGGGTGGTTCCGAATTGGGCACCAACCGCAAAACGCCCGAAAATGGCGATTTCTACGCCATTGCGCGCAACATTGAGGATCACGGCATAGACGGTCTCCTGGTCATTGGCGGCTGGTCGGGCTACAATTCAGCCTGCAAGCTATACGCCCAGCGCCAATTTTTCCCGGCCTTTCGTATGCCCATGGTCTGCCTACCTGCCTCCATCAACAACAACCTGCCCGGCTCCGAGCTGAGCGTGGGTGCGGATACGGCGCTCAACAACATTATGGACGCCGTGGACAAGATCAAACAGTCGGCGGTGGCGTCGCGGCGCTGTTTTATCATTGAAGTCATGGGGCGCTATTGCGGCTATCTGGCGCTGATGAGCGCATTGGCTTCGGGCGCCGAGCGCGTCTATTTAAACGAAGAGGGGGTGACGCTGCAAGATTTACAAAAAGATGTGGAGCTGCTGGTAGAGGGCTTTAGCCACGGCAAGCGGTTGGGCGTGATGATCCGCAATGAATATGCCAACGAAGTTTACGACACCAACTTTACACGTGCGTTGCTGGAGGAAGAGGGCAACGATCTCTTTGAGGTGCGCCAGTCGATTCTGGGCCATTTGCAGCAAGGCGGTATCGCCACACCCTTTGACCGCATCCAGGCCTCCCGCTATGCGTTCAAATGTATTGAATATTTAGAAGAGCAGGCGGCCTTGCCCAAGCCAGGCGCGGCCTGCGTAGGCATGATGCACGGCGGCTATGAATTCACCCCCCTCAGCCGCATCCCCGACCTCTTCGATGAGCCCAAACAGCGCCCCATTGACCAGTGGTGGATGGACCTACGGCCCATTGTAAAAATGTTAGCCCAACCGAGCCCGCGCTATTTTGCAGGTCGCGAGCGCACGGGATGAGACGTAAGAGGGCAGGTGGCGCAATTAGTCTTTATTCAATGTCATTAAGTTAGCAGTTTTCAGTCCCCAGTTTTCAGGAGTCAGTCTCGCAACACACACTGAAAACTGCGCACTGAAAACTGCTTCCTTTGACAAGATATTTTCTTAACCTAACACCACTTTATTTAATTAGACCCAACTCGCGCGCCCGCGCCACCGCCTCTGTGCGCCGCTGCACCTGCAACTTGCCAAAGATCACCCGGTTGTGTCCCTTCACCGTGTTGAGAGCGATGAAAAGTTGCGCGGCAATCTCTCGGTTGGAGAGCCCTTGGGCAATCAGGTGAATTACTTCCAATTCCCGTTCGCTCAATGGCTCCACCCAAAGTTGCGCCGACGGCATCGCGGGCCGAGCCTCTGGCGGCCATGCGGCATCCTCGTTCTGTTGGGCGTCCGGCGCCAATGTCGACAACAGTTTAGCCGCATACGCCGGCATGATGCCACCCGCCGCCGCGTTGGACAACAGTTGCGCCATCGGCTCCCCTTCGTCCACAAAGATGCGCACGTACCGCTCCGGTTCGGCCAGCTTCAGGGCGCGGTCCAGCGCGCGAAGAGCATCGGAAATATCGCCCTGCGTTTGATGCGCGAGCGCCTGTAAGAGCAGGATTTCGATGACGTTGCCCATACGCCCGCCTGCTTCCGCCGCCTGCCGCAGGCGATCAAGTAAGTGTATAGCGTCCTGAATGGTACGCGCCGCCCGATGGCGCCGAAATTGCGCTATGAGCACTCTGGCCAGCGTAATATATTCAAACTCATTCAGATAGCTGAGTTCGTCAGCAACGGAAAGCCCTCGTTCCTGCACCCAGCTCAACGCCTCGTCTAATCTGCTCTGTGCCATCCATACCCGCGCCCGCCACGCCGCAATGGGCCGCACATCGGGGACGGGGCCTCTGAAATAGGTTCGTTCCGCCTCGTCCAGCGCATCCAGCGCGCCAGCAAAATCGCCCTGCGTCTGTTTGATGCGCGCGCGCAGCAGCGCCGCCCGAAAGGGCCAGGTGGGCAATGCCGCCTTCTCCCCCAAGTCCTCGCTTGTCCCTAATTTCTGTAAGGCCTTTGCCAGGTCGCCTTGCATCAAGTGCAACTCGCTCAACCCCAAGTGCAGTTCCGCCGTGCCTTGGAGAACCGTGTCGTCGGGCTCTGTAGATTGGGCAGAGTGCGCAAGCCGCAGCGCCTGCTCGTAGACGCGCTTGGCATCGTGCAGACGCCCCTGTGCGATCCGGATATCCCCCAGCCCATAGACTCCGCTGAGCGCAAAGGGGATATTGCCGGCCTTCTGCAAACTCGCCATACCGGCGGCCAAAGAATCATACGCCATCTCCAATGCGCCGTGCGCCCAATAGACCAGCCCCAGCAGCGCCGCCGCCTGCCCCCGCTGCAGATAATTTTCCTCCGGCAGAAGTTCCAGCGCCCGCCGTCCCTGTTCCACGGTGGCAGATAGATTGCCCACGGATTGGGCCAGGTAGGTGCGGGCCACCGCAATTGTCGCCGGCAGCGTCTGCAGGTACTCCGTGTCGACAACAGCCATGGTCGGCGCCGGGGGCACTATTGGCGCATTGGGGTTGGCTTGCATGGCCAACCACTGTTCAGCATCGCGCAGCCGGACATCCGCCCCATCGAATTCGCCTATATCGAGCAGTTCCCAAGCATAGCCCACGCTGAGCACCGGCCGGGCGCGGATGACCTCGTCGGGCAGCGCCTGCATCCAGCCATGAAACGTGGGGTGTTGGAATGAGCTGCCGTGGATGGTGGGCCACGCCAGTTCAATCAGATCGGCGGCGCGTTCAAAATCGGCGGCCGCCAGCGCGTGGCGAATCGCCGCCTCCGCCAGTCCATTGTGTTCGCACCACGTGCTGGCCCGTTGATGACCGCTGCGCACCTGGTCGGGCTGCGCCTCCAGCGCCCGCGCATATAACAGGTCGGCAAAGAGGTGATGATAGCGATACCACTGGCGCTGATCATCCAGCGGAACCACAAAGAGATTGGCCCGCTCCAACATGGTTAGCATTGTTTTGCCATCGTTCTGCCCGGTAACCGCATCGCAGAGCGGACCGCACAGCCGGTCGAGCATGGCGGTTTGCAGCAGGAAATTGCGCACCCGCTCAGGCTGACGCTGTAACACCTCTTCGGCCAAATAGTCGCCGATGTAGCGATTGTCACCAGCAAACGCCTGGATGAAGCCAACCAGATCATCCCTTCCCTGCATGGAGAGCGCCGCCAATTGGATGCCAGCGATCCATCCTTCGGTGCGCGCTTCGAGCGCAGCAACTTGTGTGGGCGCCAGCGTTAGCCCCATGGTCCGATTTAAGAAGTCGGCGGCTTCATCAGGCGTAAAGCGCAAGTCAGCCGCGCGTATTTCGGTCATTTGGCCGCGGGCGCGCAGCCGCGTCAGCGGCAGATTGGGATCCTCGCGGGTCGTGATGACCAGATGCAGCTGGGGCGGCAGGTGTTCGATCAAGAAGGCCAGCCCCTCGTCAATCGCTTTGGCGTCGAGCAAATGATAGTCGTCCAAGACAAGGAGGATGTGGTTGGGGGCAGCGGCCATCTCATTGATCAGCGTCGTCATCAGCTCGTCGATGGCCGGCGGCCGTGGCGCTTGCAGCGCGCCCATCACGCTTTCGCCAAGCGTGGGTGCGACGGTCTGTAAGGCCGCCACGAGATACGCGACAAAGCGGGGCGGGTCACTGTCCCCTTCATCCAGCGACAGCCAAGCCACGTGATGTACGATATTCGATTTACGATTTACGAACGCGTTCTCTTCAGCGGAGTCTGCTCGTAAATCGTAAATCGTAGATCGTAAATTCTCGATCCATTCGCTGATCAGCGTTGTTTTGCCGAAGCCAGCCGGCGCTGAGATTAGGGTCAATTTACCGTGCAGCCCGGCGTTTAACTGTTCGATTAGACGGGGGCGACGGACAAGATTGGGGCGCGGCGGCGGGATGTAGAGTTTGGTGGCGAGGATGGGTGTGGACATAGGGTCAAGTATATCACGCTAGCGCCCTTTGCGCCGCTTGCGACTCTTGCGTTCATAAGAACCTCCTCAAATTGAGACGCATCCTTCCCACTCATCCACCTTGCATCGCCCCCATATCTATGCGATCATAGGAGACATTCACAAAATCATCCCCCCATCCAGATATGAGGAGAACCCCATGAAATTTGACGCCGTTTATCGCTCCCGCCGCAGCAACGTGCGCGCCACCCGCGGCATTGTGGCCACCAGCCAACCCCTGGCCGCCAACGCCGGGCTGGATATGCTCAAAGCCGGCGGCAACGCGGCCGACGCCGCCATTGCCACCGCCGCCATGCTCAACGTGGTGGAGCCCATCTCCACCGGCATTGGCGGCGACTGTTTTGCGCTCTATTGGGATGCCAAAACCAAAGAGGTGACCGCGCTGAACGGATCGGGGCGTTCACCGGCGGCGGCTTCCATTGCGGATTTACACCGCCAAGGCTACACCTACATGCCCAATTTTACCGGCCACGCCGTCAGCATCCCCGGCGCCGTGGCCGGCTGGAGCGATCTGCTGGAACGCCACGGGCGCATGACGCTGGCCGACGTGCTGCAACCGGCCATCTGGACCGCTGAAAATGGCTATCCGGCCAGTGAGATCATCGCCAACGGCTGGGCCACGCAGGAAAAGAAATTGCGCCGCGACCCAGATTGGGAGAGCGGCGATTTGGACAACGGCCCTGAACAGCCCAGCGGCCATGAACTGCTCATCGACGGCCATGCGCCGCGGCCTGGGCAAATCATGCGCATCCCCACATTGGGCGCCACCATGCGCGGCATTGCCGCCGATGGCCGCGACTACATCTACAAGGGCGAATTTGCCCACAAGATCAGCGCCCACGTGCAGCGCTACGGCGGCTGGATCACGCCCGCCGACATGGCCGCCCACACCAGCACCTGGGACGAGCCCATTACAGCCAATTACCGCGGCGTGACGCTCTACGAGCTGCCGCCCAATGGCCACGGGCTGGCCGCCATTCTGGCCTGCAATCTGGCCAACGGCTTTGACCTGGCCGGCATGAGCGAGGTGGATCGACTGCACGTCATGATCGAATGTATGCGGCTGGGCTTTGCCGATGCGCAACAGTGGGTGTGCGACCCGCGCGTGGTCAAAATTCCGCTAGCCGAGTTAGTAGCGCCCGCCTATTCAGACCGCCGCCGCCAACTCATTGACCGGCGTAAGGCCGCAGCCAAGGTGGCGTACGGCGACCCCATGGGCGGCTCCGACACGGTCTATCTCAGCGTGGTCGATGGCGAAGGCAACGGGTGCAGCTTTATCAACAGCCTCTTTATGGGCACCGGCACCGGATTGGTGGTACCCGGCACCGGCGTCAGCCTGCAAAACCGCGCCCAGCGCTTCCTGCTAGACCCAGATCACCCCAATGCGCTGGCCCCCAACAAACGCCCGTATCACACCATCATCCCCGCCATGACCACCAAAGAGGGCGAACTGCACGCCAGCTTTGGCGTCATGGGCGGCTACATGCAGCCGCAGGGTCACTTCCAAATGATGGTCAACATGATCGACCTGGGCATGTCGCCCCAAATGGCGCTGGATATGCCGCGCTGGCAGATCGACGCCTCATCGCTGGGCGTGGGCGCGCAACAGCCGGGCGGTCTGGTCTATGTGGAAGAAGGGTGGGATTTCAACACGCTGGCCGCGCTGACCAAAATGGGCCATCGCTTGGCGCCGGTGGGCGGCTTTGGCCGCGGCGCATTTGGCGGCGGGCAGATCATCGTGCGCGACCCGAAGACGGGTGTGCTCACCGGCGGCAGCGAGCCGCGCAAGGATGGGTGTGCGGTGGGGTGGTAGATTATTCTCCCAACACGGTGTCCACAAAATCGGGCGCGCCGTTAAGCAGGCTCTGCATGTCCATGGCGCGTTTACCGGCGGGCTGCACTTGATGCAGCAGCAGCAGCCCGTCGCCCGTCCCCACCGCCACGCCGGTCGCCGTCTTGACGACGCGGCCGGCGTCGGCTTGACCCGCCACCACTTCCGCCTGCAAAATTTTAAACGGCTGGCCGCGCCAGCTTGTGTACGCGCTGGGCCACGGCGCATAGGCGCGCCATGCGCTCGATCTGCACCGCGGGCAGAGTCCAGTCGATGCGGCCAGCCTCCTTTTTGATCATGCGCACAATGGAGGGCTCGCCGGGCAGTTCTTCTTGACGGATGGGTGGCAGATCGCCGGCCAGCCATGGGGGCAGCGTTTGCACCAGCAGATCAGCGCCTTGCTGCGCCAGTCGATCAGACAGGGTGGCGGTGGTGTCTGTGGGCAAAATGGGCGTGGCGGCTTGCGCCAACACCGGCCCGGTGTCCATCCCCTCATCCATCAGCATAATCGAGTTGCCCGTCTCGGCACACCCATCTAGAATGGCCGCCGTAATGGGCGAAGCGCCCCGATAGGCGGGCAGCAGGCTGGCGTGGACGTTGATGCAGCCAAAGGTGGGAATTTCCAGCACTTCGCGCGGCAAGATTAGCCCATACGCCGCCACCACCATTAGCTCGGGCAGCAGATCGCGCAATTCTGCTACGGCTGCGGGCCGCTTGCGCAGACGTTCCGGCTGCAAAACAGGCAGTGCCAACTCCAGCGCCGCTTCCTTGACCGCACTCATGGCCAGCTTCTTGCCGCGCCCCGCCGGTCGGTCCGGCTGGGTGACCACGGCCACGATCTGCCAATTATGGGCAGCGGATGTTTCATGCAGCGCCCGTAGGCTGGGGACGGCAAAATCGGGCGTACCCATGAAGATGATGCGAGTGGGGGGAGGTGAAGGGTTTGTTGACATAGGAGAAGGTTTTGCGTATTGCGTGTTGCGTGTACTGGTTTAGGCGGTGGCTGACATTCGTAGGTCACTCTTGCAGAGTGACGTAGTAGGGTGTACCACAGGTTGTCACTCTGCAAGAGTGACCTACAAGAGACTGGACAGGTTGATAATACCGGAAGCGCTTGCAGCACCACAATTCACTAAACCGATACACGCAACACGTAACAAGAATCATTTTTGCAGCACGTTCAGCATCTCGTCCACCGAAGTGATCTTTACGCGCGGACGCCCCTGCTGCTCGCCCGCCTCTGTTTCCAGGCTGTCCAGATGCTGCCAATCTTTCATTGTGACGTAACGGACGTTTCGTTGTTGGAGCAATTCCACAACGGCCTGCGGATCGGGTTCAGCGGCGGCTTGTGTATTGGGCAAGTCGACGATCATCTGATCCACGGTTTCGCCGGCATCCGGCTTGTTGGTGCCGATAATGCCGTTGGCGCCGCGCTTGGCCCAGCCCACCACATATTCGCCGCACACGGTTTCCCCGCTGGCGGGCTGCATAACGCGCCCCAGCTTGTTGGGGATTACGCCGCTGCGCTCGTCATACGGCACACTCTCCATGGGAACGCCGCGGTAGCCCACCGAGCGCAGCACCAGCCCGGCCTCAATGGTTTCAAATTCGCCGGTTCCCACGGAAGCGATATAGCCGGTGGCGTTCTTTTCCAGCCGATTAATTTCCACGCGCACCTGCGCCACGCGGCCATCTTCACCCATCATCTCGACGGGCGAGCGCAGAAATTGAAAGTGGACCCGCTTGGGCTTGCCGCTAAGCGGGCGTTGAGCAAACTCGTGGAGATGAGCCAGGTTGCGCTGCAAAATGGAGTCGCCTTCCACATCTGCCGCGCTGTCGGCATCCAGCTCAAGCTGGGCCGCATCCACCACCACATCGACCTGCGCCAGTTCACCAAATTCCTTAAATTCGGGCGGCGTAAATTTGACCTGCGCCGGCCCGCGCCGCGCCAGCACGTAAATGTCGGTCACCTGGCTGTGGGTCAGCTTTTCCAGCGCATAATCGGCCATGTCGGTCTCGCGCAATTCATCGGCAGATTTGGCCAGAATACGCGCCACATCCATGGCCACGTTGCCTACACCCACCACCACCACGCCCCGGCAGCTCAGGTCAACGTCCAAGCTAGTGTAGTCCGGGTGACCATTGTACCAGGCCACAAATTCGGTGGCCGAGAGGCTGCCGCGCAGATCCTCGCCGGGGATGCCCAAGCGCCGGTCCGACTGCGCGCCCACGGCGTAAATGATCTGATCATAGTGGCGATGCAAGTCGGCGTGTGAAATATCGCGCCCAAAATGGACGTTGCCAAAAAAGCGAAAATTGGGGTTGGCCGCCGTACGCTCAAAGAGCTTGACGACCGACTTGATCTTCTGATGATCGGGCGCCACGCCGTAGCGCACCAGGCCAAAAGGCGTGGGCAGCCGGTCGAACATATCGACGCTGGTCGTCAACGTTTTCTGACCCAGCAGCGCGCCCGCCGCATAAAAACCAGAGGGGCCAGAGCCAATAATGGCCACGCGGGCCGGGCGTTCGGCGGAGCCGAGTTGGATGCTCATGGGGCTGTTCCGTTCGATTTGATCTGTTTTTAACGCAGCATATCGCTAAACTGGCGCGCCAGGGTGAGCAGGCTCATGCCCAGCGAGAAATAATCGGTGGGCTTTAACTGGGCCACACGGCTCTCCTCGCCTTCATTGCCGTCGTTGACCACCCAGGCAAAAGCCGCGCCAATCACGGCGCCGGCAATCATGCCGATAAAAATACTCTTGTTGCGATTACTCATTGATATCTAGCCTTCTTATATTGGGTATGGTTCAGAATTAAGTTTACAAATTGGGTCAGCGGCGGTTGAGTAGGCCCGGCAGTTTGGTCCTTGAGAGCGGTAGCGGCCGTATCGAAGCCAAAGCGGGTCGACCCGTTCGTTTGATTTCGATACGGCTGCCAACTGCCGCAGCCTACTCAATCGGCACTCACTAGCCCAATTGTAAACCTATCTTTCTGGCTAATATGAAACTTCCCTTATATTGCTTTAGGAAAAGAGCGAACGAATCGTCGCTTCGATGCGCGATGCTTTAGCCCGCGCCTGCACAATGGGCTGCGCCACTTTGTCGCTCATCTGATTGGTCTGCGTTTTGGCCATTTGCGTATAGCCTTGCGCCTTATGCAGCAGCTTGGGGACAGCCTCGTTCACATAGCCCATGCCGCGCACGGCAAAGTAGAGTGCCACTACCGGAACAATTAAGGTCACCAGGCAGAGCAGCGACAGCCAGACCACGGCCAGATCGCGCCAGAATTCTAATCCCATCATATCCTCATTGTATCAAATTCACGGGACGCGTACAAGGCGGAATGGAACATAAATCTCACAGATTTTTTACGTGGGTGCGCTTTCCACCGCACGTCCTTGGTGACAGAGTTCATGCGGTTGCAAACCCAAAGGCATCAAGTTAAGGGTCTAGTGCCGGTCGAGTAGGGGCGGCAGTATGCCCCGTATCGAGACCAAACGGGTCGTACCCGCTCACTCTGGTTTCGATACTGCCGCTTCGCTCTCAAGCTGCCAACTGCCGCAGCTACTCAACCGCCGTTCGCTCCTGTCATTGTCCCGCCAACCAATGCTCCACAAATGCGACCTCGTCCTGGCGGCTCTGGAGCGCTCCATCCAGCCGCCCCGTGCGCAATTCCTCCAAAATCAGGCGGTAAGCCGGGCCGCGCGGCGCGCCTAATGCGGCCAGATCGTGCCCGTTGAGCAGCGGTTTCAGATCGCGCCATTCGGCCACATAGCGCCCCAGCCGCGTCAGCAGCGGCCCATCGTCGGCCCCATTAGCCACACCGAGCAGCGCAATGCTCACCGGCACCGCCTGGTCGAGGATAGCCGTGATTTGGCTGGGCAATAGTTCGTTCTGCACTAAAACGGATAATTCCTGCTGCAACAAGCGCGATTCCGCCACCAATTGCTGCGTCTCTTTGCGCAGGCGCAATTTTTTGGCCAGCGGCTGATCGATGGTATCGGGCAGCGTCAGCATGAGCAGCGCCCAATAGAGCCGATCCAGCGGCGCTTGGCGCAGGGCGGTGTGCAGCAATTGCTGACCCAACGGATTGGCCTCATTGCCCCAGGTGCGCAGAGCGGTGCGCAGGCGGCCAAAGAGTGCGCCCGCCGCAGCATTGACGCGCAAATCTTCGTGAATCTGCGCCAACATGCCCAGTTCATGCAGGCGCGAAAGGGCGTCCTCGGGGCGTTCCTCCAGCAGCGTGCGCTCCAACTCATGCACAATACGCACGGGCGTCACCCGCCGCAGCAGCGTCAGCGAATCGCGCAGCAGCTCCAGCGTGTGCGACTCAATGCGAAAGCCAAAGCGCTGCTCGTAGCGCACGGCGCGCAACATGCGCGTCGGGTCATCCACAAAGCTCAAGCTGTGCAGCACGCGGATGGCCCCGCGCTGCAAATCGTGGATGCCGCCGTAAAAGTCGAGCAGCTCGCCCCAGCGCCGCGGGTTCAAGCAAATGGCCAGCGTGTTGATGGTAAAATCGCGGCGATAGAGATCGAGCTTGATGCTGCCCCGCTCCACCGTGGGCAGCGCCGTGGGCGCGGTGTAAAATTCGGTGCGCGCGGTCACAAAATCCAGGCTGGGCGGCAGCGCATTGGGTTGCAGCAGCGGACCCTCGTCGCTGTCCTGGGCCAGCAGCGTCTGCGCATCCACCGGGTTATCGGGGTCAGAGAGCAGCCATTTGGCCGTGCCAAAACGGCGGTGCGTCAACGTGCGGCCGCCAAAATGATCCTGCACGTGCTGGGCAAAGGCAATGGCGTCGCCCTCCAGCACAATATCCACATCCAGCCCGCCATTTGCTAAAGAGTTGCCAACAAGCATGTCGGCATCTCGCACGTGGCCGGTAGTCAGCAGCTCGCTGAGCAGCAGATCGCGCACAAAGCCGCCCACCACGTAAATGGTGTAATCTAGCCGGGCCGCCACTTGCCCCAATACGCGCAGCAAATGGTGATGCTCCGGCAGCAGGAAATGCTCCAGCCGGTGCGCCACTTCGCGGGGCTGGAAGGGCAGCGATAGCGCCTGTTCACCCTGCCGGATCAGATCGGTGCGCGTCACAATGCCCACAATTTCGCTCCTGTCATTAACCACTGGCACCTGCCCCCAACCGCTGTGCGCCATCAGGCTGCGCAAATCGTCCAGCGCCGCATCCTCGTGAATAACGACCTGGCCGGCGCGCATAATGCGCTGCAGCGGTCGGTCGACCATGCCGTGGTCAAACGCCCGGTCCACATCGCGCCGCGTAATCAAGCCCAAAAGCTGATCGGCCAGAACCGGCCCCATTTCTGCATCCAGCGCCTGCTCGCCGAAAGCGCATCGGCCCCCATTTGCACAACCGGAAAACCCTCATGGCCATAGCGCCGCATGAGGGCCAGCGCATCCTCCACCGTCAGCTCGGGCGGCAACATGCGCGGCAGCCCGGCGCTCATAATTTGGGCCACGCGCAGCGAAAATTGGTGGGCGGGGTGGGCGCGCAACTGTTCGTCCAGCAGCTTGAGGATGCGGTCGCGCGTCTCCGCCCGGCTGTGCATGCGCACCGGGGCGGCGGCGGCGCGGGCGTGTCCGTCGCCCCCCAGCGCCCGCGCGATCTGCCCCACATCGACGGCATCCGTGGTGCTGCGCGCCACCACCTGCACCAGCTCATTTTTCTCAAAGATCAGAAAGAGCGCGTCCAGCTCATACATGTCGCGCAGCCAGCCGGCCAGCGCGCTAAACTCGTCGCTAAAATTGCGGGCGTCGGCCTGCGCCACCAGCACATTGTTGCCGGCCACGGTGACAAATTCGCTCTGTTCTTGCAGCAATTCCAGCAGATGACGCTGATCCTGGCTCAAGGGGAAATTGAGATGGTGCGCAATCACGCTCAGATCGGCGGCCTGATCGGGCGCCAGCAGCCAGGCCGAGGCGCGGGCGTCGCGGTCGGTGGTGGCGGCATAGGTCAGGCTGCCCGTGTCTTCATGGATGCCCAGCGCCAGCAGCGTGGCCTGCACCGGCGAAAGCACCATGCCCTTTTTTTGCAATTTTTCCACCAACAGCGTGGTGATTGGCCCCAACCGGCTCGCTCCAAACCTGCCAATCCTCGGGCAGAGGGCGGGCGCGTGTGGTGGTCGATCACATAATAGGCGGTCTCATCGTCCATGCCCTTGACCAAATTCACGCCATCGGTATCGACCAAAATGGCGCGGCGCACGTGGGCGCGCGGCAGATCCTGCGTCTGATAAAATGGCAGTTCGTGCCGGTATTCATCCACAAAAAGCGCACGTTGCTGTTGATGCGCCGGGGCAGCACGGGCAGCGCGTTGGGATACAGCAAGGAAGCGCCCAGCAACGACGCCAGCGCATCGAAGTCAGAGTGCTCATGGGTCAGGATCACTTCAAGTTCAGTATGGTGTGTCATTTTCAGGCCAGGCCGGCGCGCTGGACAAGCATGCGCGGCCCGGTTGTGCCTTTCTACCAGGCTGGGCAATTCGAGCGATTGCAGGCAGCCATCTTGCACCAATCACGCGCCATTGACCATGCTAAAGTTGACGTTTTGCGGGGCGCAGAAAAGCAGCGCGGCCACTGGGTCATGCACAGCGCCGCTGGCCATGCCATTGTATTCAGATCGAACGCAATAATATCGGCGGCTTTGCCCACGGCCAGCGCGCCAATATCGGTGCGCCCCAGCACGGCCGCCCCGCCCAATGTGGCCATCTCCAGCGCCTGCCGGGCCGAAAGCGCCTGCGGATCGCCCTGCACGCGCTGCAAAAGGAGCGCCTGCCGCGCCTCGGCCAGCAGATGGCTGGAGTCGTTGCTGGCGCTGCCGTCCACGCCCAGCCCCACGTGGACGCCGGCATCCAGCATGGCGCGGGCGGGGGCAATGCCGGAGGCCAAGCGCATGTTGCTGGTGGGACAGTGGGCCACGCCGGTGCCGCTGGCCGCAAACAATTCCACCTCGGGTTGGTTCAAATGAACGCAGTGGGCATGCCACACGTCATAGCCGGTCCACTCTAGTTCTTGGGCATAAACGCCGGGCCGATAGCCAAAGCGCTTGCAGGCAGAACGCCTCTTCATCTTTGGTTTCAGGCCAAATGGGTGTGCAAATGGACGCCCGCATCCACGCCAAAGCTGCATGCCAGCGCCGCGCTTTTCACGCATCAGATCCGGGCGAAACGCTGAACGGACTGCACGGCGCAATGACCACCCGCTGCATAGCAAACGGCGCGGCGTCGTGAAGGTTTCCACCACGCGGCGACAATCGTGTAAAATAGAATTCTCATTTTCGGTGACGCGGTCCGGCGGCAGCCCGCCCTGGCTTTCGCCCAAGCTCATGCTGCCGCGAGCGCCGTGGAAGCGCACGCCCACAGCTTTCAGCGGCGGCAAACTGATCATCCAGCCGGGCGCCGTTGGGCCACAGGTAGTGATGATCGCTGGCTGTGGTGCAGCCGCTGAGCAGCAGTTCGCAAAGGGCAAGCTGGGTGCTCACCTGCACATCATCGGGCGTCAGCTCGGCCCAGATGGGGTAGAGCGTTTTGAGCCAGTCGAAGAGCACGGCGTTTTGGGCGGCCGGGATGACGCGGGTTAGCGTTTGGTAAAAGTGGTGATGCGTATTAACCAGACCGGGCAGCACAATTTTGTGGGCGGCGTCAAAGGTCTGCGCGGCGCTGTCGGCCAGTTGCGGCGGCAGATCGGCCATCGATCCCACCCAGGCGATTTCACGGTCGCGCACCAAGATCGCGCCATCCGCAATCTCGCGGCGGGCGGCGTCCATGGTGAGGATGGTATGGGCGTTTTTGATGAGCAGAGAAGACATGGGGTTTACGATTTCAGATTTACGATTGTAACTATCCAGCCGTAGCCTGAGCTTGTCGAAGGCGCAGGCGGGCTTCGACAAGCTCAGCCCTCGTGGAACTGGATAGTTACTTACGATTTACGAATTGTGTGTACGCGAGGTCATTGTATCGTAATGGGGTGGGGTTGGCAAAGTGGTTGTGAAAATACGGTGAGAACGAGGACTTCACGATGACTGCATTGAAGAAAACACCGATGTTGAAAGAGAATGAGCGTTTGGCTTCAAACGGAAACATGCTAAATTTTGCGCCGCATCCGTTGTTGCGGGCGTCGACGGTGCAGACGGTGCTGGCCAAGCAGTTGACAGGGCGCACGGGCTGGCTGACGCAAGTTGAGCAGCCGGTGCTGCTGGATGCCGGGCCAGATGTGACCGGTTATGATGCGCGGGCGGTGCGGCTGTTGGGTTATTATGTGCCGGCATACAGTAATGAGCGACTAAACACATCGCCAAATGGTTCACCCCACCCCACTTCACCTAAAGCGAGCCGCGGCCTGGTGATGACGCTGCACGGCTGGTGCGGCTGCAGCCATTCGACCTACAACATGATCCTGGCCGATGTGTTGGTGCGCGCCGGGTTTGATCTGTTTCGGCTAAATTTGCGCGATCACGGGCCGGGCCTCCACGTGATTCCAGAGGCGCTCAACACGGGGGCCTTTCTGGGCACGTTGATTGATGAGGCGGCGACGGCCACGCAACAGATTGCCCAATTGGCGGGCGCAAAGCCATTTTATATTGTGGGCGCCTCTATGGGGGGTAACTTTGCGCTGCGGTTGGCGGCGCGCCATGCGCAGACGCCTTTCAACAACTTGCGCCGCGTCATCGCCATTAGCCCGGCCATTAACCCCGGCGCCTCCACCAATATGCTGGACCCGCATCCGCTCTATCGCCACTATTTTCGCAGCCAATGGCTCAAGTCGTTGCAGACCAAGGCGCGGCTCTATCCGCAAACGTTTGATTTTGGCCCGCTGGTGGATATTCCCAATGTGCGCGACATGACCGACTGGCTGGTGCAGCGATATACCGATTACGCTGATGCCGAGGACTATTTTAGCCATTACGCGGTGACCAATACTCATATTGACGCGCTGACCATACCGACCACCATCATCACCGCCGCCGACGATCACGTGATTCCGCGCGCCGATTTTGCGGCGCTGCACACGCATCCGCTGCTGGACATGCACATGCTGCCGTATGGGGGACATGTGGGCTTTATGCAGGGTTTTCCGCCGCGGCACTATTTGCCGGAGATGGTTCATCGATACCTGACTATCGACGAAAGAGCTTACAATGAATAAAGAGATTGTAATTTTCCTACACGGGTATGCAACTCGCGGCGGTTTGAGGGCAGAAAAAGCCAGATTTTTGCACGGCAAATTTAGTACATATTCACACATCGATTTTCATGCAATAGATTTTAATCCAACCCATAAAGATTTCCAGTATCATACCATCACGGGTATGATAGACAGATTGCGGCAATATATTATTGAACGCAATTTTGCTGAGGTTAGCTTGATAGGTATTTCTCAGGGCGCCAACGTGGCATTAAATTATGCGCACCGATACGGCGACGTTAAACGATTGCTCTTACTGGCGCCAGAGTTGTTTTATGACTCATACTCGACTGAGGAAGCTTTGCAGGAGTGGGTAGAGCGTGTTAATGCGCAGGTGTTCCATTATGGGTTTAAGGAGTCAACACTATTGAACTATGGTCATCATCAAGATGGTCTGCGTTATGTGAACCCACCCGCACCACCTGCTCCCATGACGCTCATTCATGGCGTGGACGACCCAGCCATTCCCATAGAACGCAGCCGAAATTATGCGGTTCAATATCCAGATAATGTAGATCTAATCGAAGTTGAATCAGATCACTTTCTGAACGATCAGATGACGCTATATGGGAAAAGACAAGAGAAGTATTTGGTTTATAATGTTAAAATTATAGGGTTATAACATATTCAGGACACCGCAACGATGTTGGCGATATAGGCACCGATCTCGTTTGATGAATCCAGCCCTATATCCTGCTGTTGCGATCTACCGGTATTGATGAATGGTAATTAGAATGAGCCCGATAGGCTTGTCCGTATTCAGATTGGGATTCACGAATGATAACTCTTGATTATGCCATCGAAACCGTTCTCCAGCTACCGCCTGTACAGCAGGATATGTTGGTGGAGATTCTCTATAAGCGGCGCGTAGAGGCGCGTCGTGCTGAAATCGCCAGAGATGCGCAAACATCCATTGCCGAGTTTCGAGCAGGTAAGCTGCGACCACAAACATTGGAAGATATTTTAGGTGAGTTGCACGACGCGCTCGGCAAAGATGATGACGACGAATGAGAGATTTGGTCTTAACGCCAAAATTCAAACGTGCATACCGTCGTTTTGTGCGTCGCAACCAATGTTTACGGGAACGTATTGATGCAACATTGGCGGAGATGCAAGTCGATGTCTTTTCGCTCGCTTTGGGAACACACAAGTTAAGCGGAAATCTATTTGGACTGTTGGCCTGCTCATGTGGATATGATTGCCGCATTGTCTTCACCATTGAGCCGGGCCCTGCAAATGGTAAGGAAGTTATTGTTCTATTAGATATCGGTACGCATGACGAAGTTTATTAATTTGACGCTCTCTTCATGACTAAACCTCGCAAGGCCTTTTTATTTTGGCTTTTCATTGCAATCTGCCTCACGATTAGCCTCCCCCAAATCTTCACCAACCCCACTCTACCCTCCGGCCAAACGCGCGCCCCACTGGTCATCGAAGAAGTGCTGGTGCTCAACCAAAGCGGGTTGACCGATGAGGATGGCGAATTTAGCCCGTGGATCGACATTGTAAACCGCAGCCCCGAAGCCGTGGACCTGACCGGCTGGGCGCTGACCGATGCGCCGGACCAGCCGACCAAGTGGCTGCTGCCGGCGCGGATGTTGGAAGCCGGCGCACATGTATTAGTTTTCGCGTCGGGTAAAGACCGTGGGAACCTCTCCCCGGCCCCTCCCCTCTGAGGGGGGAGCCAAGCGGTTCCCTCCCCCTTGAGGGAGGGCCAGGAGGGGGTCAACAACCGCTCCACACCAACTTTACTCTCACCGAGCAGAGCCATTTCTTGGCTCTCTATGCCCCCAGCACGCCGCTTTCTGGACTCGCTGCCGCTTTTGCTGCCGCCGCAATTTGTGGACATGTCGTTCGGGCTATTCACAAATGGGGATGGCGAAAGCGCCTACGGCTACTTTGATGCCCCCACGCCAGATGCGGCTAATCCCATCACACCGACATGGCCCGGCATGGCGCTGCCGGTCACTTTTAGCGTAGCGCGCGGTCTTTACAACCGCCCGTTTCAGCTCGAACTGTCAACATTGACACCCAATGCCGTCATCCGCTACACCACCGACGGCAGCGCTGACAGTGGATAGCGGCGCCATTTATGATGCGCCCATCGAGATTGGCCACACCGCCCTGGTGCGCGCCGCCGCCTTTCGAGAGGGCTATCTGCCCTCCCCCATTGCCACCCACAGCTACATTTTCCCCGCCGATGTGTTGACTCAACCGACTGACCCGCCCGGCTGGCCCACCACTTGGGGGACGCACCGCATTGATATTTTGGGCTATCGCGCCGGCGAGCCGGTGGCGGCGGACTACGCCATGGACCCAGAGATTGTCAACGATCCCGCCTACGCCAATCAAATGCTGGATGCGCTGGCGGCGCTGCCCTCCGTGTCGCTGGTCATGGACATGGCCGATCTGGACATCTATTTTGAGGATCCGCAGGCGCGCGGCCCCGCGGCCGAGCGGCCCGTTTCGGTCGAGTGGATTTACCCGGGCGCGCCCGATCGCGATATGCAGATCGATGCCGGCGTGCGCATTCAGGGCGGGGCCGGACGCTGGGAATATATGCCCAAGCACTCGTTTCGACTCTTTTTCCACAATGCGTATGGTGCGGGGAAATTGGCGCATCCGGTTTTTGACAATTCACCGGTGCAACTGTTCGACACGCTGATCTTACGCGCCGGGGTGGATCGCAGCTATGCCGGTCATCCGGGCGCGGTGGATGCGCCGCGCGACCATCACGAAGCGACCTACACGCGCGATGAATGGGCGCGGGCGTCGCAGATTGCCATGTCCGGCGCCGGTTCGCACGGCGCGTTTGTGCATCTCTATCTCAATGGGCTCTATTGGGGGCTCTATAATTTAGTCGAGCGGCCCGATGGTTCGTTTATGACCTCCTATTTTGACGGCGCGAAAACCGACTGGTTTACGGCCAGCCACGGCGGCGCCGGCGATGGGCCGATTGACCGCTTTAACGTGCTGCTGCAATTGGCGCAGCAGGGCGGGCTGCAAGACCCGGACGCGTATGCCACCATGTGCGAATTTATCGATCCCGCCCAATTTAGCGACTATATTATCCTCAACTGGTATGCGGGCAACCGCGACTGGCCGGAGAACAACTGGTACGCCAACGTGCGCAACCCGGCGGGCCAGGTGCGCTTTTTTGAATGGGATGCCGAAGACACATGGCATCCCGGTACGCCCAATGGCGCCGAAATTCATCTGGGCGGGGCCGGGTTTGAGGGCGCGCCTTTTCCCAATGTGATCAAGCTGGTCTTTGATGCTCTGATGCAAAATGAAGAATTTCGGCTGCTCTTTGCCGACCGGCTCTATCGCCAGCTTGCCAACGGCGGCGCGCTCAGCGATGCACAAGCGGAGGCGCGCTGGCAGGAGATCAATGCGCCGGTGGAACGGGCCATTGTGGCCGAATCGGCGCGTTGGGGCGATGTGCGCTACGACGCGCCCATCACGCCGCAGGATTGGCGGGCGGCGCGCGATGCCGTGCTGGCGCAGATGGCGGGCAACGGCGCGGCGCTGCTGGCACAGGCGCGCGCGGCGGGCTACTATCCGGCGCTTGATCCGCCCACGTTCAATCCGGCGCCCGATCAGCCGCCGACCATGGGCGGCAGCCCCGGCTATGCATTTGATGGCCAACAGGTTTTGACATTTGATGCCGCCGCTGGCACGATCTATTACACGCTGGACGGGACGGACCCGCGGCAGGCCAATCGCGGTGCGCCAGCCGAGAGCGCACAGGTTTACGCGCAGCCATTGACCGTCGACCGCACCACCATTGTCAAAGCGCGGCTCTTTGATCCGGCCACCGGCCTGTGGAGCGCGCTGGCCGAGGCCATGTACTATCCGGCAGATTCGACCAGCGCGGTGCGCATTACGGAGATCATGTATAACCCGCTGGGCGGCGATGCGTACGAATTTGTGGAAATCCAAAACGTGGGCGAGCGGCCGGTCGATCTCTCCAATGCTTATTTTGAGGGCATCGATTTTCGTTTTGCGCCCTATACCGTGCTGCCGCCCGGCGCATACAAAACCATTGTGGCCGACTTTCGCAAGTTCCGCGAGCGCTATCCTGAAGCCGAAATCGACGGTGTGTATGGACGCAAGCTGTCCAATCGCGGCGAGACTTTGACGCTGCGCGACGTGCAGGGCGTCGTGCTGGCCGCCGTCACCTATGGCGTGGACCAAGGCTGGCCGCTCAGCGCCAACGGCCTGGGCGATTCGCTGGTCTGGACCGGACAGGGCGACCCCAATCAGGCCCACAATTGGCGGGCCAGTGGACAGATCAACGGTTCGCCGGGAAAGGAGGAGTAGGGAGTAGGGAGTAGGGAGTAGGGAGTAGGAGTCAGCTTGTCGCGACATCCTTACTCCCTACTCCTTACTCCTTACTCCCCTCCATGCGCATCAAGACCAACGAACGCTACGAACTCAAATATCTGATCGACTGGCGGCAGCGTAAGGCGGTGGAGGCGGCCATTGCGCCCTATATGACGCCGGACGCGTATGGGCAGTCCGGTGCGTACGTCATTACGAGCCTCTATTTTGATTCGGCCGATTATCGGGCCTATTGGGAAAAGGTGGACGGCGAGGGCTTTCGGCGCAAGGTGCGCATTCGGACCTATGGCGCGCAGATGGTGGGACCGGAGACGCCAGTTTTTGTGGAGATCAAGCAGCGGCAGAACCGCACGCTGACCAAAAAGCGGGTGCGGCTGCCCCATGCGCAGGCGATGGCCTTTGATGATTATGACGAGATTGGGCAGACGCTTGCCGCTGCGGATCGAGCCGTGCTGGAGGAAGTGGCCTATTTGCGCCACACGCAGGCGCTGCAACCGGCCTGCATTGTGCGCTATAATCGGGTGGCCTATGACGGCGTGAATCCGTACGGCGATTTGCGCGTCACCTTTGACACGCTGCTCAAGGGGCGCATCCACGATCTGACGCTGCTCTCCACGGGCCACGCCGAGGATCGGCATACGCTGCCGCCGCAGGTTTGCATTATGGAGTTAAAGGCCAACACGTCGCTGCCCTTTTGGCTCATTGACATTGTGCGCAAGAATCGCTGCACGCCCCAGCGTATGAGCAAATATTGCGCCACGCTGGACAAATGTGTGGGGGTGTGGAAGCGGCAGCGAGTGCGGTGAATGGGGGCGGCTCTTCTCCCCAATTGGCGTCAAGTTAAGAATATGGACTAGTGCCGGTCGAGCGGTGTCCTGAGTTTATCGAAGGGTAGGGGCCGCCGTTTGCCCCGTATCGAGACCAAACGGGTCGCACCCGCTCACTCTGGTTTCGATACGGCTCCCAACTGCCGGAGCCTACTCAACCGCCGTTCGCTCCCCTGTTGGACGGCCCAAATGGCTTAACTTGATACATATGGGAGCGAGAGTTTTGCTCGCGCGAGGCGATCCAATAAAAATTGAGCGAGTCGCGACGAAAATAGAATGTCGACGAATCGTAAATCGTACATCATAAATCGTAAAGCTCTGCATGGACATTTCTACGCTTATCCAGTCGCTCAGCGGGGCGGCGGAAGTTTTTACTGTACAGGATATTTTGCTGACCACGGTGTTGAGCTTTGTGCTGGCGCTGGTGATTGGCTATGTCTATATGATCACCTATCGGGGGGCGTCGTATACGCAGTCGTATGTGCATACGCTGGCGCTGATGAGCATGGTGGTGGCGGTGATCATGCTGGTGATTGGCTCCAACATTGCGCGGGCGTTTACGCTGGTGGGCGCGCTGTCGATTATCCGCTTTCGCAATGCGGTCAAGGACACGCGGGACGTGGGCTATATTTTCTTTGCCATGGCCATCGGTATGGCGTGCGGCACCCGTTTTTACCTGGTGGCCATTGTGTCTACGGCGGTGATCGGCGCGCTGCTCTGGTCCATGTTCTATTTTGACATGTTCGCCAAGGAGGTGCGCGAGCAGTTGCTCAAGGTGCGCCTGCCGGTGGACCAATCCTACGAGGCGCTCTTTGGCGAGCTGTTCGAGCGCCACATGCGGCGTCACGATTTGATCGCCGTGGAAACGGTGCAGGCGGGCAGCCTAACCGAACTGATTTACAGCATAGAACTAAAAAAGCGCACCGATGTGCAGCAACTGCTGGCCGACATTCGGGCGCTCAATGGCGGCCACAAGGTGTCGCTGATTACCGGTTTGCCGGAGGTGGATATTTAAGAAAACAGCGGTTTAGCTGGATTCGGCTACGAAACGCCACATAACAAATTGAGCAGTGCGTCCACATCATCCGGCTCGGCATCGCCACGCCACGCCACGTGCTGATCCGGGCGTGAAAGGAGGAGGTTGGTTTCATACACATCGGGCGCCACAGTTCGGTCAACATCCACCAGTTTGAGCGGGAAGTCGCGTGCTTTGGCAGCGTCCATCAGCCTCCCGACCGCCACCGCCGGGTCAAAACGCAGCAGCGCATAATCCGCCCCCAGCGCATCATAAAGCGAACGCCCATCGGCCAGCCAGAAGTGGGGCGTGCGACAGCCGGGAACGGTGGACGGGGTGAAATCGTACATGGTGTAGGGCGGCGGCTGTGCGCCATCGTAGGCAATAATGGGCGATTGCTCATAATAATAGCCAAAGTTGAGCCCGCCGCAGCAATATTGCTGCACGTTCAAATCATAGAGCGACTGCCCAAACTCGGTGCGCACGGCATCCCCTTCCGGCCCTTCCGCTTCGATATTGAGCGGCACCGTCCGCCGGTTTTTGATCATCTGGTGGGCGTGATTCATGGCAAAAATCGAGACCTGCTCGGTGATGGGCAGGCGCTCGCGTTCATACGCATCCAAAATGTGGACCGCCGCCCAGCCTTGCAGATGCGCGGCCAGCAGCCAGGCCAGGTTGGCGGCATCGGCTACGCCGGCATTCATGCCATAACCGGCGTACGGCACCCAGATGTGCGCCGCGTCGCCGCAAATAAAGATGCGGCGGTCGCGGAACTTGTCCGCCACCAGCCGCCGCCCGATCCAATCCTCGTGTTGAATCACTTCATATTCAAAATCATCATCCACGCCCAAAATCGTGCGGATCGACCAATCGCGGTCGATGGCCTCAAAGTCTTCCTCTTCGGGCTTGAGATAGTTATGCACAAGAAAAGTCGCGCGCCCATCCACCGCATAGAGCGTGCCGGAGCGCCGCGGGTTGAGCGAGATCATGCCCCAGGCCGGTGCGCTGCGCATCTGCGGAATCAGCTCCGGCGCGCGGATAAAGGTGGACTGCACGCGCTGCACCACCGGATCGCCCACAAATTGGGCCCCGATGGCCCGCCGCACCATTGACCTGCCCCCGTCACAACCCACCAGAAATTGGCTGTGAATCTCAAACGTTTCGCCCGTATCCAGATTGCGCGCCGTGGCGCAGACGCCCGCGTCATCCTGCGTCACCTCTTCAACCTGCGTGCGGTTGAGCAGGCGCAATTTGGGCATGGACGTAGCGTGGTCAAAGAGGATTGGCTCCATGTAGATCTGGTTGAGTCGGTGCGGCGGCTCCGGTGTGGGCCACCACGCATCCGGTCCGCCGGTGGCGGTATAGCGATCGCGGCGGCAGGGGATGGGGATGCGCGTGATCTCGATACCGGTGGTGGTGGTGCGGAATGAACAGTCGTTGGGGTAATCGGCCGGCAGCCCAGCATTGCGCAGCTTCGACGCCACGCCCAGCCGCCGGAAAATCTCCATAGAGCGCGCCGAGATGTGGTTGCACTTGGCGCTGGGGGCTTCGCGTGGATAGCGCGTCTCCGCCACCGTCACTTCGATGCCGCGTGACGCCAGGTCCATAGCCAGCGTCAGCCCCACGGGGCCGCCGCCAACGATAAGGATGGGGGTTTGGAGAGAAGAGTTCATCAAAGCGCCTCCGCAAACCGCGCCGTCGTCTTCGCCCGCACTTCTTCCAACGTCGCCCCCGGCATGAGCTGCACCAGCGTGAGTTGACCCTCCACAAAGCGGAAGACGGCCAGGTCGGTGATGACCGTTTCCACGGCGTTCATGGCGGTCAGCGGCAGCGTGCATTGGGGCACAATTTTGGCGGCGCCGTCGCGGGTGGCATGCTCCATGGTGATGATCAGGCGTTTGGCGCCGGAGGCCAGATCCATGGCGCCGCCCACGCCCAGCAGCGGCTTGCCCGGCACGGCCCAATTGGCCAGATTGGCCGCCTCGTCCACCTGCAAGCCACCCATCAGGGCCACGTTGACGTGACCGCCGCGGATCATGGCGAACGAAGTGGCGCTGTCAAAATAGCTGGCGCCGGGCAGCGCAGTCACCGGAATTTTGCCGGCGTTGATCGGATAGTCGAGGGCGCCGCCGCTGGCCGGCTCTGGCCCCACGCCCAACATGCCGTTTTCTGTGTGCAAAATAATGCCGTGCTGCGGCGTGATCAGGTCGGCCACCAGCGTAGGGATGCCCACGCCCAGGTTGACCACGTCACCCGGATGCAGCTCGGCCAGGGCGCGGCGGGCCATGTTCATGCGGGCGTCGTCCACCTTTTTGCTGCTGCCCGCCACCGACGCCGATGAGCCCAAATCCGCCAGCGTCACGTGGGCCTGCACCAGATAGTCCACAAAACAGCCCGGCGTGTGGATCTGGTTGGGGTCGAGCTGGCCCACCGGCACAATCTCCTCGGCCTCGGCAATCACCAGATCGGCGGCCATGGCCATGGCCTGGTTGAAGTTGTTTTCGGTCATACGGTAGATCAGGTTACCCGCCGTGTCGGCCTGCCAGGCGCGGATCAGCGCCACGTGGCCGCGCAGGGCGGGCTGGAAGACATACTCTTGGCCGTCGATGATGCGACTTTCGCGTCCTTCAGCAATCACCGTGCCCGCCGAGGCGCGCGTAAAAAAGCCGCCAATGCCCGCGCCCCCAGCCCGAATGGCCTCGGCCAGCGAGCCCTGCGGCAGCAGCTCAAACTCGATGGCGCCCGACTGGGCGGCGGCCACGGCTTCGGGATTGCTGGTGAAAAAGGAGCCAATAGCTTTCTTGATCTGGCCGTTGCGCAGCAGCCGCCCGCCGCCCAGCCCCGGCTCGCCCACGTTGTTGGCAATGTAGGTCAAATCGCGGATGTCGGTCTCGGCAATGGCGTGCAGCAGGTGCGTGGGGTTGCCGGTCATGCCAAAGCCGCCGACGAGAATCGTGTTGCCGGATTTGATGAGGGCCGCGGCCTGGGAGAGGGTGATTTGGGGTACGGTTTTCATCGAATGATTCCATCTAGGATTTATATTTGATGCAAGAACGCCCTCTGCTCTAACATGTCAATTCGGACCAGGAGAAATTGTGCGCAGTTTGTAGTTACCGGCCCGTGAGCAAACGTAGGATTAGTGTACATCAACATTCCAATCCCAACCAATCTATATGAACTTGACCATCTCCCAATAAAGAAAACGGCCCTGCCCAGCAGAGCCGCTCTTTCCTCACAAATTTGTTTCACCCGCTCCTTCCGATGTTATCGGGCGAATCTGCTATCGTTCCCGCGCCGGCAAAATGGTTGCCCCCGTCTTGCGCACGCCATCTTCAGGCGTCACCTCGGGCAGATTGGTCCAGTTGGGGTTCAGGTGGAACTCTTCGCGCACCGGGAAATCGAAGCTGTTTTCGTACTGGGCGCGATACTCCTGCAGCCGCTCTAGCAGCGTGACGGGCAGGCCGTGGACGATCCAGATGGCGTCCATGCGCATGGGGTCGCCGGTGGGGATCCAGCGCACGTCTTCAGAGCCGACCGTGGCCGCGGCCAGGTGCGGGTCATCGGTGCGGTTGATGGGGATGGCAGCCAGCCGGATGTGCTCTAGGTTGGTCTCGTGGAAGCTGTAGCGGTCGGCGTCCCAGCGGATGTAGGGGTTGAGCCGGTCCAGCCACTGGTGGATGCGGTTGTCGGGCCGCTGGCGCACGGCGGCCACCTCTTCGCGATATTGGGAGGTGATAATGTCGATAATATCAACGGTGCCGTGTACCCGCCTGAGCAGCCCGTGGTTGTTGGAAACGCTGCCGGCCAACTTTGACAACAGTTGCTCGGCGGGCAGCGCGCTGCTGCTCGGCACGAGCTGGTTGATCAGCGGGCTCAGCGCGTTTTTCCAATCGCCGGCGCCCACGGCGGGCAGCGCTTTGCGATAGAAATTTTGCAGGTAGTCGGAGCCCACGGCGCCGGTCTCCAGCTCGTAATAGGTGCTGGTGCTGGCGTTGCCGTCAGGCACGCGCGGGTCAATGCGCTCGGCCAGACGGGCGGCTTCCTGGTTGGCCTTGGCCAGCGCCATGCCGCAGGCATCGATCTGCGCCCGCAGCGTTTCGCGCAGGATGGCGGCCTGTTTGCCAAGCTGCTCCACCAGCGTGCGCTCCAGGGCGTCGCGGCGCTGGTAGACGCGGGAGCGGCCGCGGCGTTCAGCCGATTCGCGAGCGCGGTCACGCGCCTGCCGCGGGTTGACCGCGGTCAGCAGCAGGTTGCCCAGGCTGGAGCCGAGCTGCTGCATCTGTTCGCCAAAGCCGCCTTCCTGGGCCAGCGCCTTGCGCCAGCGGATGCGATCTTCTTCGCTCACCGGCTGGCCGTTGACCAGGAAGAGGCGCTGGCGCGGCAGCGATTCCACCGCCGCTGCCGCCTCGCTGGGCGGGCTGAGCAAGTCGCACAGCATGAGGCCGCCGCGGATGCCGGTGTCCAGCAGCGCGGCCTGCACGGTCTGCTCTACCGGCTCCCAAAAGCCGCCCCAAATGCCGCGGCGCTCTTCAATTTCCTCCAAGGCCAGTTCCAGCCGGTCATTGTCGAGCGAGGCAAAGCGCGTCAACAGTTGCGACAACAAGTTCTGCCACAGGGCGAAGATGCGCTGATAGTCGTTCATGGGCAGCATTTCGCGCGGGTCACCCAGCGATGGGCCGCCGGCCAGCCGCCGGATCAGGTCGCTGACAAAGGCGCGCTGCCAGAAGTCAACCAGCGCTTCGTGGGGCGTCACCAGCGCCGAGGCGGCAAAACCGCTGTAGAGCAGATAGTTGCGACGGCTGGTCTCAAAGCGGCTGCCCACCACTTCACCGGCGGCCACGCCGCCATTGGCATAGCCGCCCACAATCGCATCGGCTTCAGCCTCCAGATCCTGCTGCATGGAGCGCCGCGTCTCGTCGTCCACATCCAACATGCGCTCGCGCACCACGTTGACCTCCAGCCCCAGAATTTCACTGCTCAAATGGCTGATGGTGGTCATCTGGATCAGGTGGGCGGCCATCTGCTCGGCGTCGGACTTGCGGGCCAGGCTGCGGCCATCGCGATTGGTGCGCCCGACCAGGAAGATAAAGTCAAAGGGCGTGTAGGGCGTATCGGGCAGTTCGCGCTGCTCGCTGGGATAGAGCGCCTTAAACTGCTGCGTCTCCTGAAAATAGTTCAATTCTTTGAGCGCGGCATAGGCGTTGGCGCGTATGCGGCGGCGCTGCAAATCGCTGGAGATCTCCTCTTCCAGCACGTCGGGCAGGTAAAAAATGCCCACAATGCGGGCGTTGTTGCGCACCTGGGCGCGGATGCGGTGGGCCGTGTCCATAAACATACCCGAACCGGTGCCGCCGCACAGACTGCTCACCACGTAGATCAGCTGATAGTTGCCCACCACGGGGTGGCCGCGATTCTGCGCCACTTCCACATCGCGAATCTTGTCCAGATTGCCCAGTTTGACTTCGAGCATCTGCTTAAAGGTCACATAGTTGCGGAAAAACGAGAGCCGCCCAATGGGGCGCAACTGTTTGGCGCCGTTGTGAATATAGCCCAGCGGCACCGACGGATAGTTCCACCAGCGCGCGATCTCGGGGTGCTGATCCAGGTTGGAGACCAGCCGCGTGGCGTCGAACTTGCCCATATAGGCAAATTCATCGGCAAAAAGCGGCTCTTGATCCAGCCGATTGACTAGCGGCTCGGTGTCCAGCGCCAGCAACTGCAACATGCCCGGCAGCTGGTCGCCGCCCCACACGTTGCGAAAACGGCGCTTGACCGCACGCACCGTATTGGTGCCCATGCCGCCCACGCCTACGACTAAGGTTGGATAAATTGTCGGTTTTTCAAATTTCATAACGGTTTTGTTTATTGGTTCGTTTTTGTTGGATTTGGGATTAGGGATACGGGGTTAGGGATTCGGCCTCGCAACATCTCGTATTGCGTATCCTGTATCCCTAATCCCCAATCCCGGTTTACCAGCTCGACCGCCACGGATCATCATCGCCCTTGGCGGCAGTGCTGCCATTTGACGCCGCCGAGCCGCTACCGCTCCAGCCGCCATTGTTATCCCACGCAGACCCCGCATCGGCGCTGGTACTGCTGCCGGCATCGCTCTGCCCCCAAGCGGAGCTGCCCCAAACGGCATCGGCCTGGCTGGCGCTCATGCGCCGGGCGGCTTGGGCGGCTTCGCTCTCGCTGGCCGCCTGGCCCAAATGACCAAAAGCCGATGTCCCCTGGCCCTGCGGCTGCGAAAGCGAGGCCACGGCGGCCTCTTCCCATTCCTCTTCTTCAAAATCGCGGCCCCTCATGCGCGCCAGCATCATAATGAGCAAAAAGAGCGTCAGCGGCCAGGTGCAGAGCGCCCACGGCATGGTGTAAACCGGCACGACAATGGGCGCCACGTAGCGCTGGATCAGCGTGGGGCTGCGCAGGTTAAACTTGAGCATCTGCTCGGCGTTGGGCAGACCGCGGATATTCAGATTGATGCCGCCGCTGTAATAGGCGCCGCGCAGCGGGTCGTTGGGAATCTGCTGCCGCGCCGCCAGCGTGACCGGCACCGCGTACAGCCCATTTTCGTTGGGCTCGCCCGTCACCTCCACCGGCGGAAATTCCAGCTCGGTGGGCGTGAGCTGCACTTGGCCATCGGGCAGCGTGGCGGTGGCGGCCAGGTCGCTGGCTTCGATTACAAAAGGCGTTTTGCCGTTAAAGCGCACCAGCAGCGTGGTCTGCACCCGCTCGCCGGGCAGCCGCAGATCGCCCAGGCTCAGCTCGCTATTGGCAATGGACCACTCCACTTCATCCACGCGCACCTGCCAGCTCACCTCGGCCGGAAAAACGTCATAATCGCCGTTAGGGCCAGCGAGGTGAGATTGCCGGTGCAGGTCTTGAGCGGCACAAATGCCTTGACTGCTCAGTCGCAGCGGCAGCACGCTGCGTCCGTCCTGCTGGCGCACTTCGCTGGCGGTCACGTTGACGCCCGTGCAGTCGCCGCCCGCCTGGTTCACCGTCAGCTTAAAGAGCTTGCCCTCATAGGCCAACGGAATCAACAAGTCCTGATCCTAACCTGAAATTGGGCGATGTGTCAAAGAGCACCACCCCAAAATCGGCGCTGCGGCTTTCCAAGCGAGCCGTGGAGTACGATACCCCGAGGGTCACCGGCAACCGCGGCTAGGGCGAATGGCCACATCGGCGGGGCGTCCGGCGGGCGTGTTGGCAGTCAGCGTCACTTCGCCCACGTACGCGCCGGGACGCAGCGTCTCCAGCCCTTCCACTTTGAGCAGCGTTTGCAGGCTGCCCGTTTCCGGTACATCTTCGGCAAAGTTGAGCGCTACGCTGGTCAACGGTTCGCTTTCAGGCCGTCGTCGTTGAGGCGGCACAATTCCAGATTGGCGGTCAGCTTGCCGATCTCTTCGGTGGGCATAGGCGCTCAGCTCAATGGGCCAGCCTTCATCCGGCATCTGCGCCAAGTCCAGCGTGGCGGGCAGGCCGCTCATATAAACGGCAGGCTTTAGCGAAAGTTCGGCTTCGGCCCAGTCGCTAAAGCGGATTTCATCGGCCGCGGCCTGCACAATGTAGAGCACTTTATAGGTGCGGCCATCATCCGGCTCAAAGCCATCATCGCTGCACAACTGGTCGGCGCAGCGCATTTGCGTGCGATAAACTAGCGGCCCATTGCCGGCAGCATCCAATTACACGTCGGGCGACTGGTCGGTGACGTAGGCAATGGCGCTCATCCTGCACGCCAGCCGCGGCGCTAAAGCCCACTTGCAGCAGGGCATGACCATCCTCGCGCACGCCCGGGTCGGACTGGGTGGGGGAAAAGGATTCGGCCTTGGGCAGACCAGCGCGCGGCGCTAATCGGAACGAACGCACAAGTTGCAATGGCTCCTCTTCGGCGCCCAGTTGCAGCGTAATTTCACGCGGCGGCGCAGTGGGAATCAGATAGCGAATGTCACCCAGCACCTGCATGGGCGTTTTGCCGTTGTAAAGCAGCGGCTCATTGGTCCCCGGCCCCACACCTTGCCCGATGAGCAGTGGGGCTTTGCCCGCCGGATAGTAACGCACCGATGCGCTGCTGTCGGCCAGGCTGGGCGGCGGGTTAATAAGCTGCGGATAACTGTCCGCCTGCACCACGGCAAAGCCGCTGCGGTCGCTCATCTCGGCGGACCAGCGGCCATCGGGCAGGGCGCCGGTTTCGATAAAGCGGGCGTCCACGGCGCTGACTTCGATGTTGGGGTCATCCAGCGTGGATTGGGCCAGGAAAGGCTCGTTGTTGAGCTGGAAACTGGTAAGCCCGGCGCGCGGGGTAACCAGCGAAATTTTGCGCACACCCTGCACCGTGCGCGTGGAGAGGCTCAACGCGCCGCCGCTGCCGCTGGAGCGCGTGGTCAGCACCGAGCGATCCGGCTTCATTTCGGCAAAGATTTCGCTAAAGACGCGCAGCAGATCCTGGGCCGAACCGGCTTCGCGCACGCCATATTCAGCGAAAGCTTCCTGCACAAATTCACCGGAACAGCCGGCGCTGGCGTTGCAGAGCACAACGGGGAATGTGTAAATACCGGCGTCGCGCAGCACCTGAATTTGATCAAGAATGCGCTGGCGCTGGCTGCCCGTACCGTCAGGCTGGGTCGGTTCGCCATCGGTCAGCAGCAGCACATATTGGTTGCGGCCGGTGCGCCGATTTTCGGTCAGTTGAGTTATGGCCTGCTCCAAGCCCAGGTCAATGCGCGTGTAGCCGCGGCGCAGATAGTCGTCGGGCGCTTGCAGCGAGGCGGCCAATTGGCTGCGGCCATCGGGCGAGCCCACTTCCTGCAGCGCCGCCAGCGCGCCCACGCCACCGGCCACAGCGTCAAAGCGCACTACGGCAATGCGATCCTCATCGTCGGCCAGGTTGATTAGCAGGCGCGCGGCGCTGTAGCGCAGGGCATCTGGGTCGCTGGGTGGATTCACGCTGGGCCATTGGCAGGGCGGTGTAAAAGGCTGTCTATCGCGCGGCCAGGGCCAGCAGGTGGCCATGCTGCCCGAGTCGTCCAGAACGACGACGACGTCAATGGGCTGTGCAATGCCGTCGGCGCCTGCTTGGGGCAGGCTGATTTGGGCGGCGGCGGGGGTGGGGATGGTAAAGAGAATTAGCGAAATGAGGAGGATGATCAGTTGCGGAAGGTGTTGCGTGTTGCGTGTTGCGTGTACCGATATAGAATCTCGTATCGATAAAAATATCTGAAACGGTTCACGCAATACGCAATATGCAATACGCAATATTTCCCAAAATCTACGATGAACTCTCTGATTTACTCGTGCCACTTGCGGATGCAATGGGTTCATTATCCGTTAATTGAATAGAATAGACCGGCATGGGTTCGGCCTTGCCTTTCAGGCTAATGGGGCCAACTTCATGGGTGCGACCGATGAAATCCGTGCAGGTCAATAGGGCGCTATGGGTGGCCGGGCCCAGGTAAATGGCGCCCGGCGGAGCGGCGTTGCAGAGGCGCGCCGCTACATTTACAATGTCTCCAATGACAGTATAGTTATAACGTTCACTGGTGCCAATGTTGCCGGCCACGGCATCTCCCGTGTTGATGCCGGCGCCAAAATTGGCCAGCAGCGGGGGGGCGCCGATACGCCCATTGGCTTCATACTCGGCGCAAAGCGAGCGGTTGTACGCGGCTACGGCTTCTAGGGCGGCAGCGGTGGCGGTGACGGCGCGTTGGGCATGGTCAGCCTGCTCCATCGGGGCGTTGAAAATGGCCATAGCCTGGTCGCCCACATACTGACTCAGCGTGCCGTCATACTTGATGAGCTGCTCGGCAATGATGCCCAAATAGGTATTGACAATGTGCATGACCCGCTCGGGCGCCAGTGTTTCGGCCAAGGTAGTATAATCGCGCATGTCGATAAAGACAACGCTGACCTGACGCAATTCACCACCCAACACCAGCTCATTCCGATCATAAGCTTGCAGCAACTGTCTGGACACGTTTTGCGAAATCTGCATAGAAAGCAGCGTAATAATCTCGCCGCGTTCGCGGCGCTGCACCAGGTTTTGCAAAACCAGTACAGTTGGCCCCACAATCCCAAAGGTCAGCAGCGGGCCGGCCGTGTCCATCCGCAGATTGCCAATGGGATAGGCCAAAATGGCCAGAATCAAGGCGCAAAGCGTGCCTAGCACCACAGTCACTACCAGCGTAAAGGGCTTGCGCAACATGCCCATCAGCCCTAACAATAGCGCCAGGCTGATGATGACAAAACGCCGGGCCGAGTGCGATTGTTCCTGTAGGGCGGCGCCGCGCAACAAGGTAGCCGTGGCGTTGGCGTGAATTTCCACCCCAAACATTTGTCCCACCGGCGTCGCATGAACATCACCCGTAGCAATCGCGGTGGCGCCCACAAAGACTATCTTATCACGAAACATCGTCTCCGGACATGTTTCCAGATCGGTCGGCATCTCAATGCTATTTTGCTGGGCGGCAGCAGTCTTAAATTCATTGGCGGCATTACCCAATACCCGACTGATGCTGCACTGAGATGGAATATATTGGTTGGCGCGTGCGTAATGAAGCACTAAATTCTCATTCATATCTACAGCCATGCGCAAACCATTGGGCAAAGTAACCTGCTGCCCATCTAGGGTCATGGGGAGTGCGGCTGGCAAGCGCCAATAGAGGCGGGCGACCTGCACGGCCAGCGTTTCAAACGAGGCGCCATTGCCGGCAGCATGGAGTGGAATCCGGCGCACAACATGATCCGAATCGACGAGTACATTGGCCAGGCCAAGGTGAGCGCCAGAGTGCGCTAAGCGCGGCGTGGGGTATTGAAACTCCTGGCTGGATTCAATCACATTGAGAATAACGGCAGGAAATTCATCGAGGGCTGTGGCCAGATTGGCATCACCCTGGTCGTTCTGACCAGCAAAGAGGATATCAAAAATAATTACGCGTGCGCCAGCATGTTGCAGATGTTGAATTAGCCTGGCATAAATTGTGCGATCCCACTCAGTCAAGCGTTTGCCAAAGCCCTTGTCGTCGCTCAAGGCATCATCGTCAATGCCCACAACCACAATGCGGTCATCTGGCGTGGCGTAGCCAAACGCACACAAAAGCAGATCAGACGGGCGCCACGAAGGTGCTGATGCACCGTCCAGGTGGTCGTAGCAGCAATGAACAATCCAACAAGCACCGTAACCAGGAAGAATGCAACTTTTGTCGCGCGCTCCGCGATTGGAGAAAAGAGCTGAACATACCGGATCAACGCTCTCACACTATGGGGTTCTTTGAGTAAGGCTGAGTTAACAGATTCAGGCCTAGCAAGCACTCAGCCTTGGCACATCACACCGTACGATTTCAAAGACTATGTTGGGATAGGAGGCAATATAATGGGAGCAGTGATAGGGTGATGATCTGACTTGCAAATAAATCGTTAAACATAAGTGTTGAGGCATCATCTGAGCCGGCCGAAGGTCGGTGTTCCCTTCGGCCGGCTCAGGCCTCGCAGGCCACGTATTTCGCTGATTTCAGTAGAGCACGGGAAGAAATGAGGTTGGATTCACGAGACCGGCGCCTGAATCGCCAACACCATTGCGGTGTACTGATAGTTGTGTACGGCTTCCAACACGCTGGTAACACAAGGACTCAGCGGGTAGAACACCAGGGATATTACGGCCTTGTTCGCCCACCGATGCAATAAGGTGGTGTGCCCTGCACATAGGGGCGTCCAGCCGCAAAGTCTTCCTGCACGCCTTGCCATGGCGTCATCGCCCGCCAGACAATTTTCAAATGCGGAGACATCTATATTTAACTGCTTGGCTAATCTACGAAAATCAGATTGGGATCGCCTAATGGACCACGATTGCACATTGGCAAAGAGCAATTCATGCATTTCCCAAAACTTATCCTGATCGGCGGCACATTCAGCGGCGGCGCCAGCAGCCGGCGCCTGTGGATGAATATTGAGCGGGAAGTGCTTAAAGACCCAACGCACCTTGCCGGTGGCGACAAATTCCTCATCCAATATTGGCTGCGTTTGCGATACATGGCGGCCACAAAACGGACATTGAAAGTCCGAATACTCAATAACCACCACAGGGGCATCCAGCTCCCGCGATATTCGTCGCCCGCCATTGTATAACCGGGGCGGTCTGGATCTGGCGACAACCCTTCGGCAGTGGCCCAATAGGGAATCTCGTTGTCGCCACCACCGCCACTGTCCGACGCTGTTGCATCGTCCGGGGCTTCACCCGCAATCATGGCGTCCAGCCAGGCTTGAAAGCGTTCAAAAGGCTGAGCGCCCACCAGGTCATAAGCATCTCCGGTCTCCGCATTGACAAAATGGAAGCTAGGAGTTCCCTGAAAATTGAGCGCTAGCGCATCCGCATAAGCGGTGTCGATCATCGATTCAACATCACCCGTATTGACGCAGGCATCAAAATCGGCTTTGTCAGCATCAATCTGCAAGGCCAATCCATCAAAAAAAGCGGCAGGATCAGGCAGGCTAGCCCACTGATCTTGCGTTTCAAAAAGCAGGTTATGCATCTGCCAGAATGCGGAGGGGCTTTGATCAGCTGCACAAAGAGCAATTACGGATGCCGCGCGTGCATTGGGGTGGATTTGTTCAAGCGGAAAATCCTTGAAGACAACTTTGAGCTGCCCGCTCTTTACATACATTTCATTAATGCTTGACTCGGTCTGGGAAAAGTAGCGGCGGCAAAAGGGGCATTGATAATCAGAATACTCATACATTGTTATGGGCGCATTGGGGTTGCCGCGATACACATACCCCTCTTCGGTATAACCCGTAGGAATTCCATTGAACATTTCGCTATTGCTGTCGATCACTTCAACGGGCGGCGCATCCGCGGCCGGTACTGGGTTGGGGGCGGCGTTGCTGTTTTCTGGCGCCAACATGGGCATCGCACATGCACTCAACAAAAGGGCGGCCAGCAGTATGCTGAACAAGGCTCCAATATAAATTCCTACTGTTCGTTCGCCCGACATAGTTCGTAAATTCATAATTCCTCCGCATATATACTCATCTTGCTTTGCTGATCTTACCCGCCTGTACAGAAGCGGGCTTCAGCATAGGCGCGAGTAATACATGTACTATATCATGGTATGGTGAATGTTAGGTAATATTAAATGTGAGATTAAAAAATCGGCAATCCTCGCTATAATTGCAAAGATTGCCGATTGGGATGCAAGCTCTCGATCTGTCGTCAAAACCATTTCTGATTGGGGGTGGACAGGATATTATTCGATTGGATGATCTGGCGTACCGTTTCCACGCTAATCCCTTCAACAATCCCCTCTTCAATCAAATAATGGCGGAGGCGCTGCAGGGACCATCTGGAAAACTGCTGCCCCAGATGACGTGGATTAGAAGTGGCTACGCGCAGGATATCGCGCCGCTGTCGTTCTGTAAAGAGGGGCGGACGCCCAGGTGACTTCCCGCTGCGCAATCCATCCAAGCCGCTTTCGTTAAAGCGGTGAATCCACTTGCGTACATTTATCGGGTGCAGATCTACCTCTTCACTGATTTCCGGAACTCGTTTGCCCTGTGCAGAAAGCTGCACAATCAGCAGACGATTGGCGGGCAGATCCTTCTCTTCGTCATAGATTAATTGCTCAATCTGCTTTTTTTCAGGCTCGCGAAGTTTACGTACATACAGTGCCATATCTCTTATTCCTTACAATTATTAGCGTATAACGCTGGGTAATTTCTATATAAATAGAATTTTATCATCTAGAAATTCCCATTGGAATAGTACCAATGGGGGATTGTAAGGTAGTACCATAGTACTATTGACAAAGCTCTGTTTTATGATACACGATTCCAAAACAAAAAGAAGGAAGCCCGTTATATACAAACGGGCTTCCTTCTTTTTGTTTTGAGTTAATTATAAGAATCAGGCTTCACCCCAATATTTCCAGATCGGGCGCCCAGCGTCGCAGCAAGGCTTGGCAGCGAGCAAGGATTACATCCGCCGATGTTGTCATGCTAAGAATGGCATCCGCCCCGGTGCGCAAAGCCTGAATTTTCCACTCAACCGCGCGTTCATCTGTCAACAACACAAGCGGCGCTCGACTGCCAAGGCGAATGCGGTACAGCACGGGCTGCATCTCTTTTTTGGCCGCACCAAACGATTCGAGCAGAATCAGGTCAAAACAGAGCATTTGCTCCAATGGTAATTCGGAGCCGTTCACAATCCAAACATCCATACCGGCGTGGGAAAAACGTTCAACCAAGTAATTGAGTCGGTATTGGGGTTTTGTAGCAACGGGCCGCAGCCAAACCACTCTGGCATTCAGACCCGGGAGTCGCGTTGGCAAGCTGGATGAGTTCAGTGCAGAGGTGCTTGTCATTGTCATGTGGTTAAGTGGAGTTCTATGGTTGATGGATGGAATATTCATCATGGTTATATGACCGCTTGTTAGTTTTCACAGAACCGAAATATTACTCAAATTATATGCTGTCTGATCGTAGAATACAACCCCAAATACTTACTCGTTGCTTACAATTACACTTGGCGGGGACACAGGTAAGAATGCACGGCGCGGCGAACACGGCTTTTCGCCAGGGAGAGCGTCTCGCCTTCTGGCGAGAAATACCTGCACTACAAAATAAAGAGTGCGAGACGGGCATCTACCCGTATCGCACTCTTTATCTGCTCTGTGAATCCTGCCTTGTTGGCTACCGCATAACAACAGGCAACATAAAGTGGAAGGTGGACGTGCTTGTGGTCGGTTCGGTGGTGACGCGGATGGGGCCATATTGGTTCTCCTTGCCCTCCACCTCGATCTCAACCAACCAAATATACATCTCCTGCACCGCCGGATCCACAGCCGGATCGTAGGGGATCACAGTGCCGTATGTGCCGCCTTGGGGACCTTTGGCCGTAATCGTGCTGGTAGTCAGTTGAACCGCATTTTCAAATGTCTCCCCCAAACCGCGATAGATGTGGAAACCCAGCGTATCGATCTCGGCGGAAGTTACCCAACTGACGGCAATACTGTTGCCCTGTAGAACAGCCGTAAAGCTTTCCAGCACAACCAGTTTGGGTTCTTCAATGATCGGCTTGATGAAACCAAAATCGGCCGTCAAGTTTGAATTCACATCGGCGGCAAAACCACCTTTGGCGCTGCCTTGATCGGGTTCGCCCCGCACTTCGGTCTCAACCGCCAATATAATGACGCCCGTGTAAATCCCATTGACCTGCGGACTGGCGTCATCAATGCCATTGTCGTTGTTATCGGTATCGGCATTGGGATTGGCTTCCGTTGGCTCGCTGCTGACAAGCCCAAAGAGCGCACCCCCTTCTAGAAAGTTTTCCGGCGCGACCTGCACAACATACTCACCAGGCAGCAGATTATCAAAGAGATAATAGCCCAGAGAATCTGTGGTTGTAACGCGCGGGTTGCCATCCGCATCCACCACCGGCGTCAAATCCGCGTTGAGCAGTTTGAGCACCACCCCACTTATGCCCTGTTCAACGGAATCGAATACTCCGTTATTCGTAAATTCTCCACCGCCTTCATCATTCCACACGCGATTGCCTAAGCTCATAATGGGTGCAAAGCCGAAGTCGACAATGGCGGTTTCACCTTCGGTCAGACCGGTGCTCACGTTGATAGGGGTAGTATTTAATACACCGTTTGGCCCAATTACGTTCAGCGTATAGTCGCCAGGCTCCACATCCAGAAATTCAAAGTAGCCGTTTGCATCCGTGGTAGTGGTCATGCCATTGCTCAATTCGACCGTAACGCCGGCATAAACTCTTTCATCCGGGTCGATCACGCCGTTGCGATTTTCGTCCTCAAAGACGTGGCCCGTAATCTTGGCCAGCAGGCGGGCATCAAAGAAATCTTGATCCACCACATGGTTGCCATTGGTAATGCGGATGCCGGTGATCACATTATCCGTACCGCCGTCGGCGTCGCTAACGCTAATATAGCCGGTGAGATCGGTTTCAGACACGCTATACACACCGTCGGGCAGATTTTCGAAGATGAAAAAGCCGTCGGTATCGGTGGTGGTGGTCAGCCCATTGCTGAGCCGAATGACCACGTTGGGCAGCGGCGTTTCACCATTATCCACTTGGCCATTCTTATTGCGATCATACCAAACATGACCGCTGATCGAACCCAATTCCTGCGAAACGCGCGCGGTGTCATCGTCCGAGGGTTCGGGCAGATTGGGCAGCACAACGCCGTTCTGATCGGTAGGCTGGCCTTTGGTCGTGGCCGTATTCTGCAAGTTGCCTGTGATGGTAGTCTGATAGTAGTAAACCAGCTTAGCGCCAGGCGCCAAAGGTGTGGTTCCGCTCAACCGCGTCATATCGGTTTGATCGATGCCCAGCGGCGCGTCCACCACTGTAATTGAGCCCAGATAGGTATCGCCCACATTGGTGACCACAAAGCAATAAGTTATGTTGTCGCCATTGGCGCCGGTCACGGCAATATCGCCCGGACAAGAGGCGCCGCTGTCGTGGCCCAGATAGACGCCTTTGTCCAACTGAATGCCGGGACCGGACACATCCACTTCGGCGGTATCTTTATCCGATGGATTGGTCAGGCCCGGAATATCGACGCCGTTTTGATCCGTTGGATTACCGGATGTGGCGGCCTCGTTGACCATATCCTGGTTGATATTGGCCTCGTAATAGTAGACCAGCTTGGCATTGGGGGCCAGCGGCGTGGTTCCACTCAGCAGCGTCATATCGGCCTTGGTGAGGCCCAGCGCGCCATCGCTCACCGAAATGCTGTCCAAATAAGTATCACCCGTGTTTTGCACTTCAAAACAGAAAGTCACATCGATCGGATTGGCGCCCGTGGCCAGTTCACCCCCCGGACAGCCGGCGCCGCCGTCGTGGCCGGCATACACGGTTTTGCTCAGCACAATGGCCGGCGCCGCTTTGATGACCCGCGCCGTGTCGGTAGCGGTCGGATTGTTGAGACCGGGCAGATCGTCACCGGCCTGGTTGGTCGGATTGGCCGACACGGCAGCCGTGTTGGTCAACGTGCTGCCAATGACCGTTTCATAATAATAGACAATGGAAGCGCCGGGCGCCAACGGCGTGGAACCGCTCTTCACGGTCATGTTGGACTGATTGATGCTCAACGTGCTATCCGTAAGCTGAATCGTGCTCAGATAGGTATCGCCCGTGTTGGTGATGCTAAAACAGTAGGTGACTTGCGTATTGCGCCGCCCGTCGCCAATTCACCGCCCGGACAACCGGCGCCGGCGTTGTGCCCAATGTAGACCGTCTTGGCCAGGGTAATCGCGGGGCAACCTGGTCGACGCGGCGGTGTCAGTGGCGCTGGGGTTGGCCAGATCGGGCAGATCCACCCCATTGGCGTCGGTGGGATTGCCCGCGGCCGTGGCGGTGTTGTTCAAATCGCCCTGGATGGTGGTCACGTAATAGTAAACGAGGCTTGCACCGGGGCCAACGGCAGGGTTCCACTCAACAGCGTCATATCCGCTTGCGTAATCCCCAGGTCGTTATCAACCACGGTGACATCGCTGAGATAAAAACTGCCGGTGTTGGTGACCCGAAAACAGTAGGTCACCACGGCGCTGTTGGCGCCAATCGCCAGCTCGCCGCCCGGACAGCCAGCGCCGCTATTGTCGCCCAGATAGACCGTTTTTTGCAGCGTAATGCCCGTGCGCGCAAAACCAAAATCAATATCTGTGCGGTCCGCCACAAATTGGCCTTCCACCACCAACATGGGATTCGTCCCAATGGAGTTCTCGGTGGTGAGCGCATAGTTTTCCAGCGGCTGCCCGGTCCCGAAATTGAGGCGGGAATCTCCACCCAGTGCAAAATGGTCGGGCCAAAGTCCACATCAAAGGTGTACCACCCCTGCTCAATTTCCACGGTGTTGGGGTTATCCCCGGTCAGCATGGAATTGAGCAGCTGATCATCACCGCCCGGCTCAAAGATGCCGTCACCGTCATCCAGATATAAACGCACCAACACATTGTTGATGCCTACCTCACCCACGTCGAAGACGCCATCCAGATCGACGTCGTGCCAGACAAAATCGCCCAGCGTCGATTCCCCAATGGGGTCTTCGGGGCCATACAGTGCGTTGGCGCTTTGCGGCGCCGCCTGCGCTGCGGGACTCCAGAAAATTGCCAGCAGCCCCAGAAAGACGACTACACCCAAGGCGCTGAATCGTCGTATTGATTGTGGCTTGATTTGGTTCATCATATTATCCTTCCTTCCCATCATCGGGGATTTTTTCAAAGTAAGGCGCATATTTGCCCACTCTGAAACTCAATTATTGAATCGTCGTCTCTTAAGGAATTTTTTGGTTCAACGGAATCTCGTGTGGTTGACCCGCTATGGTTTCGATACGGCTGCCAACTGCCGCAGCCTACTCAACCGCCGCTTACCTCTGTCAACCACATGAGTTCCCAAAGAATCGCAAATTTTTTCTTTACAATCTATAAAATCCATGAAATCTGTTGATCATATTTATTTTCCTCACTTTCCTAGTCGCTTTAATCACGCATCGAAATCGGCAAATACAAGCTTTGTATATCCACAACTGGCTCACGACCGGCGCTGCGCACAGCTAAGGCTGGATCGCCAAAAAGCACGAAAGTGTCCAGCAGATCGTCATATTTGGTGGGCGGCGCGTGGGCAATCATGTGCATCTTGCCAAAGACGGTGGCTTCGCCCACCGTGGTCAACCCCTGGTGAAAGAGCCCCAGGAAAAAGCCGGTCTCCAAATAGTCATGACCGCTGGCCAGCCCAAAGCCCGTGGGCGACCAACTGGCCACCGCGCCGCTTTGCGCCATGCGCACGATCATTTCGCCAAAGGCATCGCTGTTGGCCTCCGCTTCGTGAAAGAAGCCCTCTAGGCAGGTCATGGGCAGCATAATCGGCAGCCGCGCGGCATTGTTTAACTGAAAGAGCGCGTCCTGATTGAAAAGCTGCTCTTCGGCCCAATACTGTTTGGCGCCGTGCCCCACATAGCTCACAAAAAGCAACCCCTTGTTGACTTCATTCACAATCTCCTGCCGGCACTGTATGGCCGGCGTACCATCTTCACACCCCGCCCCCAAATAGAGCTTGGTTCGCGTGTAATCAGCGGGCAAAAGCGGCAGCCGACCGGCCTCGGTTTCAATGTAGCCATCGGCAATCGCATCGGAGAAATTCTGAAACGCGCCGCCGCCGCCCTCCAGATCGTCCGCCACAAAGAGGATGCTCTGGTTCCAGTTGGGATCCGGGGGCGCCTGCTCGTAGCGCATGGTCTTTTCCAACATGGCGGCGACATCGGCGGGCGTCTTGGCCGGAAAGCGCCCAATGGAGAGATCAGGAATCAGGTCTTCGCCCACAATGGCGGCATAGCGGTTGTCCGCCGCCGTCTCCCCCAAGTCGGGGTCCACCATGGCCAGATAGGGTGGCAGCAGGCTGGGCTCGCTGGAATTGCGATAGCCCAACGGGTCATAATTGCCGTCGCCCACCAGCAGCGCAAAACGGGGCGCCGGCGCCGGCCAATTGGTATAGGCATATTTCAAAAAATCCTGGATCGCCTGGGCCGAAGCGCGGCCATAATTGAACTGATCGTAAATATCCTGCAAATTGACCACCAGCACATTTAGCCCACGCCGGCTGCGATATTCGGCCAATGGTCGAATGGCGTCAACCAGATCAGGGTGCGCAACCATAATGTAGTCAATACTGGATGAAATGGTGCGCAGATCTGTGCTGCTGGCCGGTTCAATCGATTGTGCCGTAAGCCGGTTGGCGACGGCGCTCACAATATAGCGCCGGGGCGTGGCCTGATAGTCGCTAAAGTTAAAGGCGCCATTTTCCACCGCACCCAGCACCAGCCGCACTTTGTTTGGGTCAGTCACGTCATAGGCCTCCACCTCCTGTTGATCAAAGCCGCCAATGTTATATTTCCAATTGCCCGGCCCGCGATTGGTAAAGTCGATATAATTGTCCTGCCCCCCCAATTGGCGGTAATAGGTCAACTTCACCCAATCAATATAGGCCATATCCACCGCTTGCCCGGGCGCATCGTTGATAAGCTGCAAGCGCAGTGTTTTCGCCATCTTGCAGCAGCGTGTAGTCAAAAGTGGTCTCAAAGGTGTGTGATAGGTCCGGTCCTCCCAATTGCCATGGAAGATCTGCGTTCTGTTCATAAAAAATGCGCAGATGGTGCGGACCGCGCATATCGTTTGGCCAGCGCCACTTGCAACTGCCGGAAAGCGCGCTTCGACACCCAGCCCCAAGTCCACCACCATTTCCTGATTCCCGGTCAGCCCTGCTTCACCGCCGTAATGCGGCGACCATACCAATGGTCATACCCCGGCTCCATGGGCAGCGAAGAGACGTAATTGCTGTTTTCTTCCAAATGAAGCTGCGTCACGGCCACCGTTTCCGGCACGGCCTGCGCCGCCCGGCTGTTGCTGATCTCGTCCATGCGCAGTCCCACCAATTCGTCCGCACGATTCAGCCCATCCTGCGCCGGTTGCGCCGTCAGCCAATACACATTGGTGGGGGCAAAACGCTCATTGGGCTCTGCGCCATAGAAGAGAATTGCGTTGTCGGGGCCAAACGCATCCGCCGTTGGCCCCGCCATGCGGATGGCGATCTCCTGGCCGTTGTAGAACATGCGTATCTGCGCCGGGTCGACCTGGTCAACGGGAAAGCCGGCCGCGGCCAGTTCGGCATAGGTCAGCCGATAGATGCCCGTTTGCGTCACCCGCACGCGATAGGCGTCGGCCGGCGGCGTCCAGGCCGTCACTTCCTGGCCGGTCAACGGGACGCCGCGCCAGTTGCGCGCCGCATCATAATTGAGCAGCAGCCAAGTATGACCTGCTCAAACGCCTCATCCTCCACCGCCGATTCGCCCGACGTTTGCGTGGCTACTTTCGCTAAAACGAATGGCCACGGCGCATGATGCGGTGATAAATAAGCTGGCCGGTGGCGTGGTTGACCTGGAACGGATAGAGAGCAAAAACGCTAAGCGCTGGCTGCGCATAAAACCCAGTTCGGCAATGGCGGCGGGCTGCGGCGGATAGAGCGCATCCTGTGCATACACATTAGGATCGGGCACGGTGGGTTCTTCCACAAAAGGGGTCACGCCCCCGTCTGCGCTGGGGCCGCGCTGCCAGTGGCGCTGGGCAAATATTTATGTCGCCGGTCAGCGTAATGCTTTCCATGCCGCGAATTTCTATGGAAATGTTGCCGCTGGCGAGCCCACCAGCCCTACATAGAGCGGAAGCTGCGGTTCGCCCGGAAGCGTGCTCGACTGCCTGCAAGCGGGCACAACAATTTTTTTGCATGAGCCGGTGGTGCTGACGTTCCATCTTCAAAGGTGAAATTTCTGCCGTCTCCTGTTTCGGTTGATGATCCCACCACGCGTCTGTGGCGGCGTTAAATTGGCGGCGAAGCTGCTGGATTCGGCGAGCGCCGCCGCCATTTGTGCGGGCTCCGTTTGGGCAAAGGCAGATGCGGGCGTAATCATTGGTGTGATGAGCAGCGCCAGCGCCAGCAGCAGGCCGTAAAGGCTCAACGGCATCGTGTGTTGTTCCTTCCTGGAAGCGCGCAGCCGTGCTCGCGAGCCAAAGCCGTCTCTGCCTCTTCCAGGAAGGACGCTTCAGTGTGTCAACCACATGACATCCAAATGAGTCGCCATAAATCCATGCACACCACCGGTTGAAATCGGTGGCTGATACGGAAACTCGGCTAAAGCCGGTTGGCTTAACCGACGCCGAATAGATGCGGCGGCGTCAGCCCCAGCAGTTCCTGTTGAACCGAAATCTCTTTTCCATCCAAACAAACAACTCATCATGCCAGCCCTCAACTTTAAAAATCTTTCAATCTCATCGCAATAGGAATAAAGATCTGGTATGGTCTTTTGTGCTGTTCGTGCTGCGGCCAATCCATATTCCACGCTTGTGCCATCCAAATTCACAATTTCCAATCGATACCAGTAGGCCACGCCGGCTTCTGCGCCGGCATCCACATATTCATAGCGGGCGCCCGCCGGCGTACCCGACGCCTTGCCCGCGATCAGATCGCCATTGATCTGCCCAAACGGGCCGCCGGGCGACGCGCTGCGCAACACGTTGAAGCCCAGCAGATCGGGCTCATCCACCGTAGCCCACGCCACCACAATGCCGTTATCGCCATAAGTGGCCGTCAGCCCGGCCATCTGCACAGCCGTGCGCGCCACATAAGTTTGAATGTGCAGCGCCGGGTCGCCCAGCAGGTTGAAGGTATCGATCAGGTCGTCGTATTTGTGCGCCGGGGCGGTGTAATATAAGTGTTCTTTGCCCGCGGTCATGGCCGTCCCCAGTTGCTTCACCCCATTTTGAAAGACGGCCAGGAAGAGCCCCTGCTCCAAATAGTCGTGGCCCGTGGCCACCCCAAAACCGGTGGGCGACCAGCTTGCCACGGCGCCGCCATTGGGGTTGAGCAGATAGCTTTCGCTGAGCGACCGGCTGCCGGTGGGTGGTTCGTGAAAGAAGCCCTCGAAACAGGCCATGCCCAGGAAAATGGCGAGCTTGTCGCGGTTGGTCAGGCTTTGGGCCAGCGTGGGGTCCATCAGCTTTTCGATGGCCCAGTTGCGGGTTTGCGCATGGCCCACATAGCTCACAAAGAGCGCACCCTGATTGTTGATGGTGTCGGCAATATCGGCGCGGCACTCGTTGGCCACGGTCGGGTTATTGGTGTCGCAGGTGCGGCCCAAATAGACTTTGGTGGGCGTGTATGGATAGGGCAGAAACTTGGTGCCAAAGGGATCGTTGGCATCGGAATAACCATTGGCCAGCGTGTCGGAAAAGGCGTAAAAGTCGCCGCCGCCGCCCTCCAGATCATCCGAAATCAGCAGAATGTTGGTGTTCCACTCATCGCGCAGCGGCGCCGATTCATAGCTGATGGTCTTGCTCACCATGATCGCCACTTCGCTGGCGCTAAAAGCCGGAAAACGACCAATGTCCATATCGGGCAATATGTCGTTGTTCAAAAAAGTAACCAGCCGGCTGTCGGCAGCCGTTTCGCCCAAAATGGGGTCCGCCGGATAGATCATGGTCGGCACATAGGTCTTTTTGCTGTTGCTGAAATATTGACGCATGTCGCTGGTGCCGCCACCCGCCATCAGCACAAATTGGGGCGCCGGCGGCTGCCAATTGGCGTGGGCATAGGCCAAAAAATCGCGGATCGATTCAGACGAAAGCATGCCCCCATTGAACTGGTCATAGATCTGCTGCACATCGATCATGGCCACCCGATATTGACGCGCCCGCCACTCGGCCAGCGGCAGCGTTTGGCTCCAAAAATCGCGGTGCGTGATCACAATCCAGTCCGCCCCATTGCGCGTATCCAGCAGATCACCCGGCGCGGCCAAGCTGGCCGTCGCCAGATCATCCGTGGCCAATTTGGCCGCCATAGTGATTGGCCCTGGGTTGGCGGCGCTGGGCGTATAGGGCGAAGTCAGATAGTCCGCCTTTTCAATTTGGGCGGGCGTCAGCGCGGCCGTGGGCGTCCACGCCAGATAGCGCTGGCCGGCGCCGCCTTCGCCAAAGGAGACTGTATAGGGAGCCGACGCGCCAATAGTCAACGTATTGGGGTCAAAACGCTGCACGTTGTGCATATCGGTCACGTCATAAATGGTGATGTTGTTGGCGGGCAGATTGCTGATGGTGTAGCGCGTGGGCGCCTCATTGGCCGCGCCCCAAAATTCAAGTTTGCCGCTGTCCGCCGTATAGTCGGCAAAATAGCGCAGCTCCACCCAATCCACATACACCTCACTGATAGTGCTGTTGAGGTTGAAAGCCTCCACATAGAGCTGATTGTTGCCGTTAATGAGCAGCGTCTGCGATATCGTCGCTACGGCTGTAAATGGTTCGTAATCGCGCCAACTGGCAGCGTCTTCAAAAATGGTGGTCGCGCCGAGCTTCAGCCGCAGACCGTGTTTGTTGTTGAGCCCGCCCACCATATGCACCGATACGGTGGCGGTCAAAGCTGCGTTCAACTGCGGGTCCGCCGGCAGATGGCTGACGGCCATATCGAACTTCTGGCTTTTGACGCCGGTGCTGCCCAAAATCTGCAACTTGAGCCACAGCCAGTGATCATCATTGGGATTAAATAGCGCGCCCGAGCTATAGCGCGGATAGCGCGTCTCATAGCGGCTCTGCTTCTCTTGATGGTTGGTTTTGAGATGCGCCGTGGCCAGCGGCCCCGCGGCCGCACCATCCTTAAATGCCATGCGTTTGCCCGTGGCGCCGCCATAGGTGAGCCAGTATACGTTGCGCCCCGTGTATTGGTGGCGGGGCAGCACTTCCTCAAAGTAGAGCGAATCCACACTGCGGCCATAAAAGCGGATCAGATCGCCCGCCTCAAAGCGCCCATCGGCTTCCCCTTCGACTTGGATGGCCATCTCCTGCCCCATGTAGAACATGCGAAACGTCCGCGGGTCAAGCGTGCTCACCGGCAGGCCCGCGCTTTGCAAATAGCTGTAACTCATCTCCACCATGCCGTCCTGCACAATGTAGATGCGATAGGCGGGGTCGGGCAGCGTCCAAAATGTGGGCGTAATAGCTTGCGTCGTAAATGTAAATTCAGTGTTAATATCGGGTGGCAATGTACCACCGGCTGCCGTCGCTAAACCTTTGATATTTTCCGATGGCGGCGTCTGCGCCAGCGCAGATGGGTGCGCCAGCGCCAACAGCATCAGCATCAGCAGGCCCAGGGCCAAAAACATAGGCCGCATGTTGATAGACGCCAACTTGGGGGGGGTGATAGGTTGTACTCTATTTTTGGTGCAATTGGTTTCCGTGCAATCGACAGTGTGAATCATTAAGTGGTGCGCTCCTCGTCGTCTATACCTTACAATGGCTTCAGCTCCCCATTGTATCGAAATTTATGGTGTTTGTATTTAGTACTTTTTTCCCATATTGCCTCCAATCTTGCCTGACAATTAGTCCGTTCGACTTAGATGGCCTCAACACCAGGCGTACCCGGCTCGTGTTCCCTGCTTCATCCTTTTGTCCACGGGTTTCGCGAACCAGACCATTTCAAGCAGAAATTCATCCAGATAGATATACAAAACCCAATTTATTAAGCAAAAAGTAATTTATCATGCTAATATGTAATCATTTCACCGCATTTGCATTTTCGCAATAGGACAAAGGTACTAGTTACATTACGACCATTTTTCGCTAAGATGGCCTGGATAGGACGCGTTTTGCTGAAAACAGATCAGTCATTTCTAGCAACTACTAAGCCTCTCGAGGCCTGAGCTTGTCGAAGGCCGCCGTCCCCTTCGGCAAGCTCAGGGAACGGCCTGGTAGTGACCATTTCTAGATACTTTATGAATATCCGCATATTGAAACAAACCCTCATAATCCTCATTTTGGCATTACCCCTTTTGGGAACAACTTTGCCGCTTCGGGCCTATGAGCCCGCCGCCCCGCCCCGCTCTGCTCCGCAATGGCGCACGGATGCTGAACAACAATTGGCCCGCGCCACGTTTTTCGACACCGACCAGGATGGCTTGGACGACGCATCGGACGCCGACGACGACAGCGACGGCATTACCGATCTGGCGGAGGGCGCCGGCGCCGTGGACACCGATGGCGACGGCACGCCCGATGCGCTGGATGCCGATAGCGATAACGACGGCGTCCCCGATGCCACCGAAGGCCACGATCTGGATCACAACGGGCAGGCCGATAGACCCCCCAGCGGGCTGGACGCCAATGGGAATGGATTGGACGACGCCTATGAGGCCAATCTTGGGGGGACGCCGGCGCCGCTGCCCGACATGGATCAGGATGGAACCCCCGATTTTCGCGATAAAGATGATGATGGCGACGGATTGGCGACCAAACAGGAAGATCTGGACCAGAGCGGCTCGCCCGCCAACGACGATAGTGACAGCGACGGCAGACCCGATTATCTGGACCCCGACGCGCCGAACGACCTCGATGGCGATGGAGTGCCCAACATGGACGACCTCGATGATGACGCCGACGGCATTCCCGACGGCGCCGAGGGCAGCGGCGCCATCGACACCGACGGCGACGGCACGGTGGACGCCTATGATGGCGACAGCGATGATGATGGCGTCCCCGACGCCACCGAGGGCCACGACGCCAATCACGATGGCGCGCCTGACCGCACTCCCGCCGGCGCCGACGCCAATGGCGATGGGCTGGACAATGCGTTTGACCCCGCCAGCGGTGGTGTAGCCGCGCCATTACCCAATACCGATGGCGATGCCTGGCCCGATTTTCAGGATGGGGATGACGATGGCGATACCGTCCCCACGGCGCGCGAAGACCAGAATGGCGACGGCGTGTGGGCCAACGACAATCAGGATGGCGACGCCCGCCCCAACTATTTGGATGACGATGATGATGGCGACCATGCGCTGACCCGGCTGGAAGACCCCAATGGCGATGGCGACCCCACCAATGACGACACCGACGGCAGCGGCGGCGCCAATTATCTGGATCGCGACGACGATGGCGATGGGCTGATTACGCTGCTGGAAGATTTGAACCTCAATGGCGACCCCACCGATGATGACTTTGACCACGATGGCAAGGTCAACTATCTGGATGCCGACGATGATGGCGACGGCGTCGCCACGCGCAACGAGGATTTGAACCACGACCGCAACTACGTCAATGACGACACCGATGGCGACGTGACGCCCAACTATTTGGATGTGGACGATGACAATGATTCGATTTTGACACGCAATGAGGAGTTGAATGGCGACGGCGACTTCACCAATGAGGATGCCGACCAGGACAGCCTGCCCAACTATCTGGACGCCGATGATGATGGCGACACGATTCTGACCCGGCTGGAGGATGTGAATGGCGATGGCGACCCGCGCAACGATGACGCCGATCAGGATGGCGCGCCCAATTATTTGGACGCCGATGATGACAACGACACGCTGCCCACGCGGCTGGAGGATGCCGATGGCGACGGCGACCCGCGCAACGATAATACCGATGGCGATTTGGCGCCCAACTATTTGGATGCCGACGACGACGGCGACGGTGTATTGACGGCGCGCGAAGATGTGGGCGGCGACGGCATTCTGCGCAACGATGACACCGACCGCGACAGTCTGCCCAACTTCCTGGATGCTGATGATGATGGCGACCGCGTTCCCACGGCCAGCGAAGATCACAATGGCGATGGCGATCCCTTTAATGACGATGCGGATGCCGACGGCAAGCCCGATTTTCTGGATGCCGACGATGATGGTGACGGCTTGGCCACGGCGCAGGAAGATCCCAATGGCGACGGCGATCCGCGCACCGATGACAGCGACAGCGATGGGCAGCCCGATTATTTGGACGATGATGACGATGATGATACGGTCCCCACGCGGCTGGAAGACCTGAACGGCGACGGCAATTACGCCAATGACGACACCGACGGCGACCGCATTCGTAACTATTTGGATGCCGACGACGATGGCGATACCGTGTTAACCCGCGCTGAAGATGTCAACGGCAACGGCGACCCCACCGACGACGATTCCGATGGCGACGGCATTCCCGACTATCTTGACCCCTTTGACAACCTTTCCGGCTTTGGCGATGCGGATGGCGACACGGTGGCCGATGCGATTGAGTGCGCGGTGGGTCCGCTCTGCCCCAACACCGATGGCGATATCAGCGATGACGGCGCCCCCGACTATTTGGACCCCGATGATGACGGCGACGGCGCGCCCACCGTCGCCGAAGACCCCAATGGCAACGGCGACCCCACCGACGACGACTCCGACGGCGACGGCATCCCCGATTATCTGGACCCGGCCGATGCGGGCGCCAATGCCGGCGACAGCGATGGCGATGGTCTGCTCGATGATGTCGAATGTCCCACCGGCGTCCCCTGTGCGGACAGCGACGGCGATTCTTTCCCCGACTATGTCGATCGCGATGATGATGGTGACGGCGTCCCCACGCGGCTGGAAGATGCCGGCGCTGATTTGGATGGCGATGGCATCCCCAACTATTCGGATGCCGATGATGACGGCGACGGCATTCTAACGCTGGCCGAGGACCGCAACGCCAACGGCGACCCCACCGACGATGATACCGACGGCGACGGCGCGCCCGATTATTTGGATGTCGATGCCGATAACGATGGCCTATTGGATGGCGCCGAAGAGCCGGGCGACCGCGATGGCGATGGGCTGGTCAGCCGGCTGGATATTGATGCCGATGGCGACGGCATTTTGGATCGCGATGAAACCGCCGCCGATGCCGACGGGGATGGGCTGGCCAATTATCTGGACATCGACGCCGACGACGATGGCATCCCCGACAACGTCGAAGCGCAGACCGTCCAGAATTATCGTCCGCCCCAGGTGGCGACACAGGTTGCGACACAGGTGGCGGCGAACGCCGCGGCGAGTGCCGCGGCCAAAACGATTTGGGCCGCGGACGTCACCGGTATTTTGACAAACACCGCCGACAGCGACGCCGACGGGCTCAACAATGCGTACGACCCGGACAGCGGTGGCCAGGCCCTGCTGCTGATCAACACCGATCAAGCCGACGAGCCCGACTATTTGGACGTGGATGCCGACAACGACGGTCTGCTGGATCTCTTTGAAGCAGGCTTCGATGCCCCCAGCCGCACTGATGCCGATCAGGATGGATTGGATGACGCCCTCGACACGACGCCCGGTCGCGATGCGGCCAATGGCGGCGGCGATCCCGCCGAGTGGCTGCCCGATCACGATGGCGATCTGCTGGCGCCGGGCGGCAACGTGGATTTCCGCGACAATGACGATGACAATGACGACATCTACACCCAGTTTGAATTTGCCGACCCCAACGGCAACGGCAACCCCAATGACGCCCGCGACACCGACGCCGACCACCAGCCCAATTATCTGGACAACGACGACGACAACGACGGCCTTTACACCATTGCCGAAGGCGCCACGCCCAACCAAGACGGCAATCCGCAACGCGCGCAGGATTCGGATCAGGATGGTCAGCCCGACTTTTTGGACAGCGACGATGACGGCGACGGTGCGTTGACCATCAACGAAGATGCCGATCGCAACCACAACTTTCTGCCCGACGATGCCGTGGACAGCGATGGCGACGGCATCCCCGACTATCTGGACGCCGCCGACAAAGGCTCCATGCCCACCGCACCCAAAGCGGTGACGCTGGTCAGCTTTACGGTGACGCAGCAGGGCGCCAGCCTTTTTGTGGAGTGGGTCACGTCTGAGGAGATCGACACGCTGGGCTTTTTTGTAGATATGAGCCCCAGCCAGACCTACGCCGCCCCCGTGCGCATGACCACCGTCCCGATTCCGGGCAAAGGGCGGCAGGGCGGTCAATATGGCGTGGTGGTGCCGCTGGCCGCGCCCGAGGTGACCAATGGCGCAAATAGCTTTTGGCTGGTGGAGATTGAGGTCGGCGGGAAGGTCAATGTGTATGGGCCGGCGGTGGTGAATGGCACAGAACAAGAAACATTTATAATTTATTTGCCGATCACGAAAAGATGAGCGGACCCTTCAACAATTCTATAAACCTTCCACCAGCTAGCCATATGAGTACATACTTTATTCACAGGCAACGGCAGCCAGTGTGGATAGAAAGATATAGTTTTACAAAGACGCCTGGTTTTTGTCCAGGCGTCTTTGTATTTGCGTAGCCTTATATATCCCTTTCTATATCCAAAAATCCCCGCTGGTCTATAGCAACCGCCCCTCATTTCTGCTATTCTGCGTAACGCAGACCGAAAGCGTCGTTCTGCGACAGATAGATTGACCCAAAGTCTTGAAGGAGAAAATATGAATAGCGATATATTGCAGGGCAAGTGGCAACAACTAAAAGGCCACGTCAAGGAGCAGTGGGGCGAACTGACCGACAACGAAGTCGCTCAGACCGAAGGCAACTACGACCAGCTGGTCGGCCTGCTGCAGGAGAAATACGGTTATGCGCGCGAACGCGCCGAGCAGGAAGTGAGTTCCTGGGTTAATCGATATAGCCGTAATTAATTCCGGGTTGGCCATTGTGGGCGTTGGTCGGTGGATTGCCGCTCCAATTCCCTAATGGTTCTACGCCAAAGCAACATCTGCACTGATATGAGACGTTGCTTTGGCGTGACTCACCCATTTCAAATTGATTCAAAGAGCAACTATTCAGATATCCCCAGAGCTTGTCGAAAGGGATCCCGGCCTTCGATAGGCGTTCAACTGAACTCACGCCGAAGTCTCAGGCCTCGAGCGTCTAAATAGTTGTTACTTCAAAAAGGAAAACAATATGCTTAGATGGTCGATTATTTTTCTGATAGTGGCGTTGATTGCAGGGGTTCTGGGCTTTAGTGGCGTCGCTGGGGCGGCAAGCAATATTGCTTGGATTCTCTTTGTCGTTTTTCTTATTATTTTTGTGGTGTCCCTTGTCATGGGAAGGCGCCCCGTATAAGCTGACGTAGCAGGCCGATCGCATTATGACCTATAATTCGCGCTTGAATCGAGTTGATTTATACGCACAATCTTCGTCGCATGGCAATCAAAGGACAAACAGAGTGAGAATTCTCACTCTGTTTTACACGCGATTCTGTTCATGTTCATAAAAGGCGCCAACATATTGAGTTTCATCATATCAATGCTGACGGGTGGGATCGCCGGATTGCTTACGGGAAAAATTCTCCAAGGCAAGGAAAATAATAGCCTGGAAAATCTCGCCATTGGTTTGGGTTCTAGCGCCCTCGGCCTGATGATATTGTGCACCGGCTGCTGGCTATTGGACCTTGGCGCCATTGGAGTCACTACAAAACTAGCTGTTTCCCTATTCAGCGCAGCCCTTTTGACCACAACCATGCACACTTTATAACCGATTCATTGAGCGTCGCTAACAAGCGCCATTGGCGCTCTTCACTTTCTCCATAAGCGCCAAATAGGCGGCGGCATCTTTACGGCTATTCACGCTCAATTTGGCCAGAATATTGTGGACGTGGTTTTTCACCGTTCCGATTTCAACCGTAAGTTTCTCGGCAATCTCGCGATTGGAGCAACCAGCCGCAATGAGTTCCAGCGTCTCCTTTTCACGGGTCGTTAACTCTTCATACGCGCTGGGATCAACCCCAATGTCGGTCAGTTTGGCGGACAGAATTGCAATACGTTCCATTAAGGCGGCAGCCACCTCGGGCGCCACAAAAGCTTTATCTTCATGGATCGCGCGTATATTTTTGAGAAGCTCATCCAGCGAATCTTCCATTAGGACATAGCCGGAAGCGCCTGCTTCCACAAAGGGCAAGATGACGGCTTCCGAATTCTCCATCCCAATCACAAGAACTTTGATGTCAGGTCGGTCGCGCTTGATGCACTCAATTAATTCAATGGCTTCTCCCTCGCCTAAGTTTGTGCTGACCAGCACCAGATCGCAACGTGAATCGGTCACCTGTTCTAAAGCGTCTTCCACGCGATTGGCCATGCCAACCACGCGGATATCGTCTTCATCGCGCAGGGTTGCTGCAATCACTTCGCACATGAGAAGAACCTGGTCGACCACCAAAATATTTATCATAGCCCCCCTATTTCGGCTGACAAAAAAGTATACCTGTTTGCGCAGCAATTCACCGGCGCCTCAATTGCGTCCGCATCCCTCTAATCCACATCCGACAGCACCTCAACGCTGGCGCCGGGCGCTGGCTGGCTATATTCACCTAGCGCGCCAATTGGCGCGCTCTCATCCCGCTTGCCGGCTGGCCGGTGACGCGACCGGGTGGGAGCCGTATTGACGACAATTTGGGGGCGCGGCGCCGGCTGTTTGCGCGTGCGCATACTAATGATCAACCCCAGCAATAGCAAGATCAGCGGCCACCACTGCATGACGGCGCTCTGTTCGCCGCCGTCGGCGCCATCGCGGGCAAAAACAAACAAGCCAAAAATCAGCAGCACGCTACCCGGAATCAGCGCCCACCATTGGCGTCGCCGCCCACCCAGCGCGTAAAGCGCAAAGAAAACGGCGCCCATGCCTATAAAAAGCAGCGCGCCCAGCGTTTCAATCCGCCCAATCAGCCCGCTCAACGCAATCACCAGCCCCAAAACTAGCATAAAGCCGCCGGGGATAATCGCCCACCAGCGCTCGTTGCGGTCCAGCAAATAGATATGCACAAAGGCCAGCGCCAGCCCTACAAAGAGCAACGCCGCCGTCAGCCGTGGGTCCAGATTGGGCAGCGTGCTCAAAAAGATCATGCTAGCCAAGGCCAACAGCGTCCACCCCGGAATTAAGCGCCACCAATGTTCCGATGCTGAAGCAAAAGCGCCAAAAAAGATGACGCCCGCCAGCGCCGCCACGGCGGCCAGCAAATATTGGGCCATGGGTTCGAAGGCTACCAGCACATCAAAATTAAAGAGCAACAGCACAATGCTGCTCGCCACCAGCCCAACCGACCAAAATAGCCCACTGGTTCGTTGATCAAACATGTACGTTTCCTTAAAAATCAAAGGCTCTTGGCGGAATTATTGCCGCCTTTGCTATTCGAATAATCTTGCCCCTAAAACAACAAATCAGCAAACCGGGTTTCAGAATGAAGCCCAGTTTGCTGATTGATGGACATTGTATCTCGCGCCCATTCTTTACTCGCTACCCGCCCTCGCCGCCTCTTCTATGGCCCTGTCACTGGCAGCTCTTCAATCCCCACGTTCAGTACTACATTCTTGGCAAAGGCCCAGGCCAAGGTACCGTCATCCAGCACCACCTGCACCCACTGATTATCCACGCTGCGTCCGGCCAGCGGCAGCACTGTACCAGAGGGCAACGTGCGGATGGCCGGTTGCGACGTGTTGGGAACGGGGCGCACGCTGGTGCCGATCAATCCGGTCACGGTGGCCGTGGCGCCCTCCGGCACAGGCGTTGTATCCACCGGCGTGGTCACGGTTTCAGTCTCGGTGATGGGTTGGGTGGCAGTCAGTGGCGCCGTTGGTTCAATACGTATCGTCGGCGATACGGTCGCGGTGGGCGAAATCGTTGCGGTAGGCGTAACCTCGTCGCTCGGGGCAATGCCGGGCAGGCGTTCGGCTTCGGCGCCCACGGCCGGCGGCGCAACCTGGGGCAGATTCGTCACATCTGGACCCGCCAATACGGCGGCGGCAAAGACCCACGCCAGTCGCCCATCCGCCAGCGGCACTTGCAGCCAGCTTCCATCGGCATTTTGCCCAATGGCATCCCACCGCGTCCCCGGTTCCAACAAAGTCAACACTTCAGCATCGGTGCTGGTCGTCGAGCGGGCATTGACGCCCACCGTGCTGGAGATCACAATGGTGGCGCCCTGCGGCGCGCCCGCTGACGGCGCCGACGTGGTATCGGTGACGGTGGTGGTGTCTGTGACAACTGCGGAGACAGGCGGCACTGTCGCGCTGATGGTTCCCGTGCTGGTCAGCGCTTCGGTGGTAGGCGCCGCCGCTTCTTCCCCTGTACTGATGGGGAGCGAATTCAGATCCCCTTGCACGCTCACCAAATCCACAAAGACCCAGGCCAGATCTCCATTCTCCAACTGCACCTGCACCCATGTATTATCCGCCGAGCGGGCTACCGCGGGCAGCGTCTGCGCATTTTCCAGCAGGGTAATAATCTCGGCATCGGGATTGGGCAGCGCACGGGCGTTTAGGCCAAACGTGCTGCTGACGGTCACGCTGACGCCCACAGCCGGTGTTTCGCCAGCGGGTTCAGGCGATGCCGCCGCGGCCGGTTCAGTCTCCGTCTCCGTTCCCGGTTCGACCGCCACCTGCTGCGTGGTGATCTCAGCGAAGTCGGCGGCAATCCAGACCAACGCGCCTTCCGATATTTGCACTTGCAGCCAGTCAACGCCGTCGGCGTCGGTCAGTTCATCGACAACAATGGCGGTTTCGCCCTGCTCCAAAATGCGCAACACTTCCGATGTCGTGTTGGGCTCCAGACGAGCGTTGACCCCATATTGATTGGTAATAGTAGCAATCCGCTGTTCAACCAGCACAACGGTGGGTTCGGGCAGGGGCGTGGCGGTGGCCGTGGCGGCGGGCGGCAGCGTAGGTTCGGGCGTATTGGTGGGCGTCTCTTGCTGAACAGCTACGACCGGTGCCTCCTGATTGTCTGGAGCATTCTGATCGGGTTGGGCGCCGTCACCATCGGTCGCGCCGGCGTCGGCAGCCGTTGTAGCCGTGGCCAACGCCGGAACCGCAGCCGTATCCGCGCCAAATCGCGTATAGCCCACCCAACCCACATAGCCGAGCACAGCCACCAGCATAATCCCCACCAGCGAGGGCAGAATCCAGTTGGCTCTGGGCGGCGCCGGGCGTTCATATTCAATGGGCTGCCAATTGGAAACATCCGCATCGTCCCGCAGTTGCCACTGTTCGGCCACACCGCGCCCGGTGTCCTGCAACTGCATATAGGGAGCGGATGCCCCCGGTTCATTTTGTAACTCCAGATTTTTCGCTACTCTGCGCTCTTGTGCCATTCTGCTCCTCCCCACGAAGGTGGCGCGCCCGTCACTGCCCAGGTGCTCTTTTTACTTCAGTTTCCATTGGGTTGGTTTGCCCGTAATCCAGCATCCATTTCCAGCGGAATCCGAGTTAGTTGATGGGTTTCATATAGTTTATCATACCATATGCGCTGCATAAAGTCTTTCTTGATGCGCACACCATTTGTATGTTATTGTGCATGCATCGGCTGTTTGGCAAGGACCAGTTGGCCAGCAAAAATCAACACAAAAATAGCCCAAATTGCCACCCGTATCCATGCCGTGCGTGCATCCAAAACAGATGCCGCCAATAGTTGTCCCAAACAAAAGAGCAGCAAACTGCCGGCCAATGCCCGCTGCAGCGCCAATTTTTCCAGCGTCGTACGCCAGGTGGTTTTCGCGACCGCTTTCTGCCAATGGGCAAAGCTTAAGGTGGCCAATAACCCACTCAGGCCGAGGACCCAAGTCGCATTTATGCACAGTGCAATCAGCATCCCAATTCTCTATACTACAGTTGGGCGCAGATGAAAATCGGGCGTATTTTCAGCCGAGCGGCATATTTCCATCCGTGCCAAATTCAAGTATATTAACGACGAGATACCTGGTGAGGGAGTTCCATGCCATTGGACTCTCAAAAACCCAAGGCTGAAAGTGGAGCATAGTCTATCAATGTAGGCAGCCGTTGGTGCGATCTGGCTACAACTTTACAGTGCATTATACACTTTGCAGACTTTTCTTGAAAACTTCTCTGACGCACCAAATAGCACAATCCACACCTTATGATCATCGGCATTGATGCGTCACGCACGCTGCGCCCTACCCAAACCGGCACCGAAAAATATTCGCTGGCCATCACGCAGCATCTGCTGGCTTTGCCCAACGCGGCTCACCACCATTGGCGACTTTATACAGACCGTTCCGAGCCGGAATCCATTCCACTGATTCAACGGCTCCTTTTTGACGCTCCAGCCGAGAAAACAGCCGCTAACACGATCCCCGCCCACGTGGAAATTTGCGCACTGCCCGCCCACCGGTTGTGGACGCACCGCGCCCTGGCCCGCGAAATTGGGCAGCGCCCGCCGGACGCACTCTTTATTCCAGCCCACGTGGTGCCTTTTGTGCTGCCGCCGCGTCGCTTACCACCCACCGTGGTCACCATTCACGACATGGGCTATCGCTATTTCCCGCAGGCGCATCGACTCCCCCAGCGGCTCTACTTAGATTGGAGCACCCGCTGGAGCGTAACGGCGGCGCGCAAGATCATTGCCGTGAGCCAGGCCACGGCAGATGACATACGTCGCTTTTATCCAAGCTCGTCCGCCAAAATCAGCGTCATTCACGAAGCAGCCGGCCACCAAATGCACACAGTTTCCGCTGAACAACGTGTGCAGATACTGCATAAGCACGGGGTAAAGCGACCATTTGCGCTTTTTGTGGGCACGCTCCAACCGCGCAAAAACTTGAGCCGGTTAATTCAGGCCTACGCCTTTCTGCGCGCCCGCCAACCTGTGGCGTGGGACCTGCTGCTGGTGGGTCAAGCCGGCCTGGCCAGCCAGTCATTGTACGAATTGACGGCCGCATTGGGGCTGGTCGACCACGTCCATTTTCTGTCCTATGTGGAAGATGGGATGATGCCGGCGCTCTTTGCCACCGCCACGTTTTTCTGTTTTCCCTCACTATTTGAAGGATTTGGCCTGCCCGTTCTGGAGGCCCAAAGTTATGGAGTTCCCGTAATGACCGCCAATAATTCATCTTTACCCGAAGTGGCCGGCGAGGCCGCCCTACTGGTGGACCCCACCGATGTGGACGCCATTGCGGACGCCATGTTACGTTTGAGCCAGGACGAGGAGCTGCGTCAGCGCTTGATCCGCGCCGGCTATGAAAATGTGAAGCGCTTTTCGTGGGAGCAGGCGGCGGCGCAGACGTTGGCGGTGTTGGAGGGAGTAGGGAGTAGAGGAGTAGAGGAGTAGAGGAGTAGGGGAGTAGGGGAGTAGAGGAGTGGCTTCGTCTATATTCCTACGATATTGAGGTATGCAGAAACCATCATCCGTCCGCATCTTAAATGTCGATGTGGATCGCGTCGATTTTGCGCAGACATTGGGGCTCATTGGGCAATGGGTCGAGCAACCGCGCGCCCCTATGACGGGAGCGCGCCAGATCTGCACAGTAAATCCCGAATTTGTCATGGCAGCGCGGCGGGATCCGGCGTTTGCGCGGGCGCTGACGCGCGCCGATCTGCGAGCGCCCGACGGGGTGGGCATTTTGTGGGCGGCGGCCCTGCTGGGTGCGCCAATCGGCGAACGCGTTACGGGTTCGGACGGTATTTATCGCATTTGCGAACGGGCGGCGGAACGCGGCTGGCGCGTCTATTTGCTGGGGGCGGCGCCGGGGGTGGCGCAACGGGCGGCGGCCCAATTGCAGGCGCGCTATCCCGGTTTGGCTGTAGCGGGCGGCGATGGCGGCAACCCCACCGCCGCCGAGTGGCCGCAGATTCAGCAGCGGCTATTAGCGGCGCAACCCGATATTCTCTTTGTGGCCTATGGCCATCCGCGACAGGATTTGTGGATCGATGAACACCGCGCCGCGCTGCCGGTGAAAGTGGCCATAGGCGTGGGCGGGGCCTTTGACTTTGCCGCCGGCCACAAAAAAAGGGCGCCGCACTGGATGCGGCGCCTGGGCATTGAGTGGCTTTATCGATTGTGGCTGGAACCGTGGCGCTGGCGACGCATGATGGTGTTGCCGCATTTTGCGCTGCTGGTTTTGTGGCAGCGGCTCAAAGCAGAAGTCCGTTCAACATAGACTCTTCTCTGCGCTGTGTCTTTGTCTGTACTCTGATTTTTGTGATTGTTTGATGCCCTATGATTTCTCGCTATGCTATGCTCTGCCGCAAGGAAAGGGACGCTTAATATTTTCAGTGCATCCAATCATAGCCCATCATTGAATCACCCAAATCATAGTTTAGACTCACCCCTTCACCGCGCCGGCCGTCAACCCTTCCACCAAACGGCGCTGGAAGAAAAGCACCAAAATCACCAGCGGCACCGTCACCACGACGGCGGCGGCCATAATGTCTGCCCACGGAATTTCAAATTGCTGTTCGCCAGAGAAGAGCGCCAGCGCCACGGGCGCAGTACGGGCGCTGTCATTGATGGTAAAAGTCAGTGCGTACAGAAATTCATTCCAGGCGTTGATAAAAGCCAGCAAGCCCGTCGTGACCAGACCGGGAGCAGTCAGCGGCAGCAGGATCAGGTAAAACGTTTGGAACGTGGTGGCGCCATCGACATAGGCGGCCTGTTCCAGTTCCAGCGGCAAACTTTGGAAAAAGTTGGTGAGCACCCACACTGTAAAGGGCAAAGTAAAGGTCAGATAGGTCAAAATCAGCGCCCAGGGCGTATTGTAGATGCCCAGCGTGCGCACCATTGTAAACAGCGACCCCAAAATGGCGATGGCGGGAAACATAGTCATGGCCAGCACGGTATAGAGCACCAGCGTGCGCCCGCGGAACTTCAAACGTCCCAATGCGTAGGCGCCAAACGAGCCGATCAACAGCGAGATGACCACCGTCGTTATCGAAACGAATGCCGAATTAATCAGCGCCCGGCGAAACGTTTCATTGCGAAAAACGGTCCCATAGGCATTTAATGTGGGGCTATCGGGAAAATAGCGCACCGGCGTATTAAAGAGATCGCTGGGCGGCGTCAATGATGAGACAATAGCCCAGTAAAAGGGGAAGATTGTATATAAAATAATAAACAATATGACTGCCCAAAATAGCACATTCATCAGCGTACTGCGTCTGCCGCCAACCATGGTCTACACCTCTTCCTTAAAAATGGTCGTCATATAGATAACGACAAAGATGCCAATGACCACAAAAATTGCCACACTGACTGTGGAGCCATAGCCCAGCTTTTGAAATTGAATTAGCTGCCGCTGATTAAAGGTGGCCATCGATTCGGTGCGGAAGGCGCCGCTGGTCATGATCCAGATCACGTCGAAGACGCGCAGCGAATCGAGCGTGCGGAAAATGAGCGCCACCACAACGGCGGGGCGCAACAATGGCAGTGTAATCGTCACAAATTGGCGCCAACCGGTGGCGCCATCAACTGATGCTGCTTCATATACGTCGGCTGGAATTAGCTGAAGTCCGGCCAGCAGCAGCAGCGCCATAAAGGGTGTGGTCTTCCATACATCTACGGCAATAAGCGCCGGCAAAGCGGTTGCATCGCTCGCTACCCAAGCAATTTTCGACGGCAGAATCGGCACAATACGCGTAAAAAAGTCATTCACCACACCAAAGACATCGTGATACATCCACTTCCACATTTGAGATGAGACGGCGGTGGGAATAGCCCAGGGCACCAGCATGGAGGTGCGCATGAGGCCGCGTCCGGGAAATTTGCTATTCACAACCACGGCAATGCCCAGCCCCAACACAAGCTCAAAGAAGACGGAACCAACCGTAAAGCGGATGGTATTCCAGACGGCCTCCCACCAACCAGAATTGCTCAACAGCCGCGTGTAATTGGTAATGCCCACATATTCCCATTCTTTTGAGCTGCCGAGTTTGGCTTCAAAAAATGTAACATAAATTGTGCTAATCAGGGGATAAGCTGCGACAAGTAGCACCACCAAAAGGGTGGGGGCCAGGAAAAGCCAGGCTAGACGTTCAGTGCGTCTGGCCGCTTCGCTAAGCCCGCCTTTTTTCACTATAGCTTGGCTCGCTTGAATTGACTGGGTAGCCAAAGTTGTTCTCCTTTTGTACTCCGCGGCAATTGCCAAAGGATACTCGTCTGAAGCAGTACCCTCATTATTTTCCGATGCGAACAAGAGGGGGAATACGGCCCAGGCTCGCCAGGGAGTAAGCCCTGACGAGCCTGAATAGAACTACTCTGACATGCTCACTCTACATGCCAGCTTACTGCAAAAGGTCGCTTAACTGAGATTCAATTGCTTCCACCGCTTCCTGGCCGGTCTGGGCGCCGGTCAGCACCTTGTTTACCTCTGTGAAGTAAATGGTGGAAACTTCATTATACTTATCGCTGGTGACGGTGCTGGGGCGGGCCACGGCGCCACCGGCGAAGACGTCGAAGAGTTGTGCAAAGAATGGATTCTTGGCGAGAACTTCTTCATCTTCATACAGTGAGGAAATGGTTGGCAGCTTGCTATCCCCAATCGCCAACAATTTCTGGGCATCCTTGCCGGCAATACAGGCGGCGAACTGCGCCGCCGCTTCGGGGTTTTCGCTATATTTGCTCACGGCCATTTGCCAACCACCCAGCGTATCGGCATTACGGGCATCGGGACCATCACCCTTGGGCAGCGGCACAACCGCCAAGTTGCCTTTGATAGCGCTATCATCGGCGTTGCCAAGGCTGTAGGCATAGGGCCAGTTGCGCATGAAGGCCGCATTGCCGGCCTGCCACACACCACGTGCGTCCTCTTCCTGATAGCTCACTACGCCGGGAGGGCTAATGGTATCCACCCAGCCAGCAGCTCGATCAAAAGCGGCGGCGGCAAACTCATTGTTGATGCTAATGGTGCCGTCGGCCTCAACGATTTCACCGCCACCGTTGCTCACCTGCCACTCCAGCGCGTCACAGGTCAAGCCTTCGTAGGCATTGCCTTGCCACACAAAGCCCCAGAAATCGGGATTGTCGGCGCGCTCGCCTTCTTGAATGGTTGTGGCCATTTCTTCTAATTCAGCCCACGTTGCGGGCGGAGCATCATAGCCGTACTTCTCCAGCAGGTCCGTGCGATAGTAGAGCAGGCCAGCATCGGTAAACCAGGGAATGCCCACCAGCGCGCCATCAACCGTATTATTTTGGATAATGCGCTGGAAGTAATCATCCGGGTTTTCTACATACGGCGAGAGATCGATCAGGTGCTCAGCCAGGATGCCAGGCCAAATCACATCGATCATCAGCACATCCACATCGCTGGATTGGGCGCCAAAGAATTGCAGATATTGAGCAATGCGATCGGTGGCGCTATCTGGACCGTTCACCACTTCCACTTCCAAACCAGTCTGCTCAACGCAATAATCAATGGCAGCCTGCTCGCCTTCACGGATAATACCACCCATGACGGCTGTGATCTTCACACCTTCCGTGCTGGCCGCCTCACCACCACTCGCGGCTTCCCCACCACCAGAATCCGCCGGCGCACCGCTGGGGCCAGGGCAGGCGGTCAACGCCAGCATAGCCACCATGAGCGCGCTAAGCAATACGAGAATTCTTCGATTCATAGAGTTTCTCCTGTAATGTTAACTATGGAAAACAGTTAGATAACTTTATGTTAATTCTATAACAATCTTGTTTTGCCACATATTCTGTCATCACGGCGATGGCACAACGACTTTGCGGCATCCCAAAATCGATAGAATTTAACCCAAAAAACAAGATCCAACCATGACCCCATCATGCCGTCTGCCGCTTTAAAACCGTAAGCGGAAACCGCACGTGCTGGATGGGGCGCGTCGGTTCAGCCAACCGGTTGAGCAGCAGCTCCACCGCCACTCGTCCCGATTCGTCCAGCGATTGGCGAATCGTGGTCAGCCCCAAATACTCAGCCATATCCAGATCGTCGAAACCAAGAACCGCCACATCATGCGGATTGATCAAGCCCGCTTCGCGCACCGCTCGCAAAACGCCGACAGCCAACAGATCGCTCGTGGCAAAAATGGCTGTGGGACGGTCGGGCAGCGCCAAAAGCTTCATGGCCTGCTCACAGGCTGCGTTTGCATCATTAGGTACGTTGCAAATGTAAATATCGTGCAGCGGCAGACCAGCCTCTAAAAGGGTGGCTCGAAAGCCCTGCAAGCGCAAGGCGCTGGTGGGCAATGTGCAGCCGGGGATCTCGCTATCAATCCCAATAAACCCAATTTGCTTGTGTCCTTGCTCAATCAAATACTCGGCCGCCATGCGACCGCCGCCAATGTTGTCGATTTCGATGCCGCTAAATGCAGCATGGCTCGACTCGATGAGCACTGTGTGCAGATCGTGGCGCAAAATCCGCTCGGCTTCCGCATCATTCAGATGAAGCGACATGATGATCAACCCATCAATGCGCCGGGTAATGGGCAATGTCTCTAATTGATGATAATAATGCTCGGCTGAGTCAATGCTGTAAACCACCAGTTCATACTCCGAGCCATTTAAAGCGCCGGAAACGCCGCGCAGACGTTGCATGAAAGATGGATAGGTGAAAAATGGCGCCAGCACGCCGATGCGGCGGTTGCCCTGGCGCGCGCGTGCGGTTGCGTCGGCTCTGGGTACAAATTGAAGTTCATCAATTGCTTCCATCACGCGGCGCCGCGTATTTTTGTTGACCCGATGCGGCGTGTTGAGCACGCGCGATACTGTGGCAATGCTCACACCAGCCTGGGTTGCAACATCATAAATCGTGGCATTCGACATGTCACTGGAATATTTTCTACGGCATGTTTGATGAAAAGCGTATACATTTGAAATTCAGGGGTTGGAGTTGCTTTCGATATAGTCAGGAGCTCTTCTTACATGAAAGCACTTTCAGTGTAGCATCGAAAAAAGACCCTGTCAAATAGAGCCAACCCCCAATTGTATATCTACATTTATGGCAAAGTTGCCTTGTGGTTTCGGGCAAGCGTATTGTAAACTAAGATTATGTTCACCAGCCTACTTCCTGCGTACAAACCCCTCTTACGCACGTTGGATATTAAACCCTTTCACGAGCAGGGGCGCGCCTATTGGCATCTCAGCGACCCGCTGCGGTTGAGCGAACATGCGCTGCTCCTGCCGGAACATTGGGGCGCGCTGCTCTCTTTTTGCAATGGCAAACACGATGTACAAACTATCAACCGCCTGCTGCGCGCACAATATGGCGTCACGATGAGCGTGGCGCAAACGCAGGAAGTGATCAATGCCCTGGACCAGGCGTGTATGCTCGAAAATGATCGTTCGTTGGCGGCGCGGCGACAGGCGGCCGCCGCGTTTCGCAACCTGCCTTTTCGGCCACCGGCGCTGGCCGGCGGCGCCTACCCGGCCGAGCCTGAATCGTTGCGCCGGATGCTGGACAATTATTTAGCCGCGGCCAAGGAACTGCCCGCCGCCGCATCGGATGGAACGCCGACAACCTATCGCGGTCTGCTCAGCCCGCATATCGATTATGCGCGTGGCGGCGCGGTCTATGCTGATGTGTGGCAAGAGGCCGCACTGGCCGCCCAAGCAGCCGATCTCGTGATCATCTTTGGCACGGATCACTATGGCAACGACCCGTTTACGCTGACGCGCCAACACTACGCCACGCCCTATGGCGTGTTGCCCACGGCGCTGCCCGTGGTGGATGCGCTGGCCGAAACCATCGGCGCCGAAGCGGCTTACGCCGGCGAATTGCGCCACCGCAATGAGCATTCGCTGGAATTGGTGGCGATATGGCTGCACCACATGCGCAACGGCCAGCCTTGTGCGGTTGTCCCCATCTTGACGGGCGGTTTCCATCATTTTATTTACAATGGTGCGCAGCCCATTCACGACACGCTGATTCAAGATGTACTCAAAACGCTCGCCGCGCATTGCCAACAGCGCAACGTGTTGATTGTGGCGTCGGGCGATCTGGCGCACGTGGGGCCGGCGTTTGGCGGGCGGGCGCTCAATGCGGTGTCGCGCGAACGCCTGCAACATGATGATGAAAAATTGCTGGCACAGATGCAACAAGGCGACGCCAATGGCTTCTTCGAGGAAATCCGGCGCGTCAAGGATGGCAACAATGTGTGCGGCGTCTCCCCCATTTATTTGACCATGCGACTTTTGGAGGCGCTCAACGGTTCTGTGCGCGGCGCCCAAGTCGCCTACGCCACTTGCCCTGCCGATGCGCAGAACACATCGGTGGTGACGGTGGGCGGCGTGCTCTTTCATTGATGAGATTGGTAGTTTATACGTAACGAAAGGCATGAGACCCCCTCCCAGCCTCCCCCTTGAGGGGGAGGAGCTACAGTCCCCTCAAGGGGAGGGCTAGGGAGGGATTAGTAGTTACGTTCATGCAAAGTATGCAATGCGATATTCGACCGCGCGCTTGAAGACAAATTCATCTTCGCTGATTGCGCTTATCGGCCTGCTGTTTATAGTGCTGACATGGCCGGTGTGGCGCTGGCTTTGGCAGGAGTGGCTGGGCAATCAATATTACAGCCACGGCCTGCTAATTCCAGTGGTCAGCCTGTTTTTGATTATCCAGCGCGTGCGCAACGATTCGACTTTTGTTTGGCAAAATGGCCAGAATGAGCCGCTGAGCCTGGCGCTTTTGGTGATCAGCATGTTGGCTTTTGTATACACGCTCAGCACCAAAGCCTACTATTTATCGGCTTTTGCCATGTTGGCTATATTGGCCAGTCTCATTTGGATTTTGGGCGGACGGGTGGCGCTGCGCAAACTGGCATTTCCCGTTTTATATCTTGGATTTATGGCGCCATTGCCTTTTGTTGAAAAAAGTACGCTGCCCCTGGCCATGTTTACCGGCGTCTGCTCGACCGGACTGGTGCAACTGCTGGGCTTGCAGGTGCAGATTGTGGGGAATGCGGTCACGCTGCCCAACGCCGATCTGGTGATCGGCGCCCAGTGCAGCGGCATCAACTCGCTGATTGCATTGACGGCGCTGACAACATTGGCCGCCTATTTGGTGAAAGGCCCTTTTTGGCGTAGAGCGCTGCTCATCCTTTCCGCCGTGCCGCTGGCGTTGTTGAGCAATATTTTGCGCGTCTCGTCGCTGCTTTTTGTGGCGCGTTCGTTTGGCGCGGAAAGTGCGTTTATCTTTTACCATGACTATTCAGGGCCCCTCTTTTTTGCGGCCGCGCTCCTGCTGCTGTATCTGCTTGCGCTACTTTTGCGCTGCACGACGTTGCGTGTTGACGTGATTTGAGATAAAGTATGCCGTAATGGAAGCGAAATCAAGTTTACATTTGCCCCGACAAAGTCAATTGTATAATCTAGCGGCGATTGTGGTGCTGTTGCTAGGCGTGGCGGGAGTTTATATGCCGCGCTTGCCTATGCTGGCCAATGCCCAGGGCAGAACCATAAACGAGGCTCATAACACCTATGTGGCCGATCTCGATTTTTGGCGGCGCACGGACCGCGAGCGCACCGTGGCCGCCACGGCCAATTTTGCGTTAGATGACGACTTGAACCAGATCCCATTGGCGGTTGGCCCCTGGATTGGTGAAGAGGTGCCCGAGACCAATCAGGAAGTGCAGATTTTGCTGGAACCGGAGCAGTACGTGCGCCGCCTGTATCACAACCAAGCCGGCCAATATATTTGGCTCACCCTCATTGGTGGGCGCAGTTCGCAGCCTTTCCATCCACCCGATATTTGTTACGATGCTGACGGTTGGCAGTCCAATTTTGGCTCCACCGTCTTTCACCTGCCCAACCAGGGCGAACTCTATGCGCTGTGGCTGGATGCGCGCAAACCCTCGCTTAACCAAAGCGGATTCGATGAGCATGTGGTCTCCTATTTTTATATTTTCCCCAATCGTGAGCGCGTATTATCCGACGGCATTGTACTGTTCAAATTAACTTCGGGGCGCTTTGGCACGCCCGAAGAGAGCTTGCAAGTCCATCAAGATTTTATCACCTACTTTTTCGCCGGCACATAAGATTGGCATCCCCTCACGGCATAGAGGCTATTCCGGTTTGCATAAGTTCAAATAGTCTGCTAAATTTCTGCCATGCTTACCAGAATACTCTACTCATTGCTCTGCATTGCGCTCCTAGGCGGCTGTGGCTCTGCGCCCACTCCTGCTGCCGAACAAGCAGCGGTCCCCGTCCCAACTGCGGCGGCATCCATAGACCCCGGCTCGTGTGGGCTGGCGCTAGCCGCCAACGCCGCACCTGCCGAAGCCATTGGCGCCACGCTGGCGGCTGAAGGTGAATTTGTAGTGCAACAGAATATTGACGCGCTGATGGCCCTTTGGGATGCGGATGGCCAAATTATTGATGCGAAGAATACGCCTGATGACGCCAACGACGATCAGACATGGAATGGACGCGATGCCATTCGCAACCGCTATGTGCGCGTCGTATTTCCAGGTGCGCCGGCAGCCGTGCAGCCCGCCGATCTGGATATTGTGATGGATGGCAGCACGGCAGTGGTTACGGCCACGACGCAAATCGGCAGCGAGATTTCACCCGGCGGTGATCGTTGGCAGTTGGTGGACCAAGATGGCTGCTGGTTGATTTCAAGCCTGACCTATAATTTGGAAGGTCAATAGCGTCATCACACCCCTATGCCTGAACTGATTTCCGCGCTGCCTGTTTTCCTCGCATTTATCCTCACGCTGGTTGCCCTATCGTGGTGCAGCCGCCAAATCAGTGAGCACATTCAACTGCTGGCGGTCAATATCACCGGTTCCACCAACGCGGCGACGGTGGCGATCTTTCTGGTTTTACTGCCGGGGGTCATTATACATGAGGGTGCGCACTGGATTACCGCCTATCTGCTGGGCCTCAAACCGAGCAAATTTCGCGTGTGGCCCAAGAAGCAAGGGAAGTTTTTGGGGTTGGGCAGCATCAGCATTCGCAGCGGCGGACTGCTGAAGGATAGTCTGGTGGGGCTGGCGCCGCTGATTGTGGGTTCAATTTTGGTGGCGGGGATTTCGCATCGCGTTTTTAATGCGCAAATAATGGCCAGCGCCCTCATGCAGGGACAATGGCGCGGTGGGCTGGAGGCATTTCTCGGCGCCTTTCGCCAGCCGGACGGCCCGCTGTGGGCGTATCTGCTCTTCACCATTAGCAACGCCATGATGCCCAGTCCCAGCGACCGCGAGCCGGTGACGCCCGTGGCGCAATATGCTTTACTGGCCGCATTGGCTTATCTGCTCATCGGTCTGCCGGTGGGGCCGCTGCAATCTTTTGTGCTGTGGCTAACGCCCTTTGTGCAAGGCGTCAGCAGCGCGTTTCTCTTTATTATCCTGCTGGATCTGATTGTGCTGCTGATTTTGTTTATCCTCAGCGAAATCTTTGCTTCGGCACAAATGCGCGGCTCATAAATCACCGCCGAATATTCTACGATTGCGGCCCAACGGGCAAGCTCACCGCCAGGCGCAGCCGCGTTTGGGCGGCCAGCGCATCATCACCGACCTGGTACGCATTGACCAGAATGGTCATGTTGCCAGCGCGACGCGGGGTAACCTGATAAAAGTAGATGCGCGAATCTGTACCGGGCCGCAGCTTAATGATATAGTGCGGCGGTGTGACATCGCAACCCAGCGCCGTAATTTCCACCCGATAGGCGACCAACTCATCCTCGTCGGCTCGGAAAATCGAGCCCTCCTCCGAAGTCACTTCAGTCAGTTCCTCCACGGCCAGCTTGGGTGCATCGGGCTGGCGGATTGAAACCGCAATTTCAAACGGGTCATCCACAAAGGCGGCGGGCGGTGTGGCCACATCCAAACGAATTCTTTCCTCAATCAGCGGCTTCGGTTTATGGGCAAGTAGACCGCGCGTGGTCAGGGCCGGGTCGCCAAGCACATCGCCCTGAATGATGATTACCTGGCCGCCTTCACCGACCTTGTACTGGTCGCGGCCTACTTCAACCGGCCCACGTGGGCATCGCCACCGACGCTGGCTCCGCCGCCGGTATTGGTCACGTTGCCCCCGATGAATCCACCTAGATCCAAAGAAAAACTCATATCGGTCGGTTCGTTTGGGGAAGTCGATTCGAGATATTCACGGGCATCGGCAGGATCAAAGCCAAAGCTGACGCCCTTGCTATGGCCTGCACCGCGTGTGCTGCTCTCGGCACAGGGATGGTCAGGGGGCAAGGGCAGCGGGTCAAAATAAAGTCCCTGCCAGCGTTCAAGCAGATTGCGTAGAAGATGGTTGCCGGGATTTTGACGCAGCGCGGCGGTCAATAAACGCAGCAAACCATTTTCTTGTGCGGCATAATAACGCACCAGTTGATCTATCACCCGATTCAAAGCAACCGGGCTATCGCTCGACGTTATTGCCGTCAGCGCCAGATCCAGATCGGCGCGCACGAGCCTTGCCAGCTCATTCAAAGTAAAGGCGTTAAGCAGAATATGGTCACACTGTTGCAGTTGTTCATCGGTTGGTTTCATCTGTGGCTCCCCCACTACCCACCATGTTTGTCGTCTCTATATTATGCGCATGATCGAGAGTAACGTCAATGTTTGGGTGTCTTTCGCATTAGGGGCGAAATGTACGCCTTTCTGAATTACCCACATAGGAATTTTTGAACGTCAGCAAACTGACAGATCTATTTTGGCAAATATATGATATAATGCCAGAGTTGATAGCGGCAGCAACGGGGCTGTCGTTCAATAGTTACTTCAATGAAGAAGGAGATTCGATGATGAATTTCAGTTCACGCTTTACCGATCACGCTATGAATGACCATGCCAGCGAGATCGACTACGCCGTATCTATGATGTTTAGCGCTTCTCACCTGCCAAGCGGAACTCCCGCGACGGCGCCCACGTATTCAACTCCGCAGCTAAAGAATTCGCTTGTGTTGTCGCCAAGTGAGATGCCTCGCCAGATGTTAAGCCTATGGCGCAACTAAATTAAACGTAGGTCGAATGCATAGATTTTCTGCATTGCGCCAATTCAAAAACAGGTCTGGCTTCAGGTTAGGTAAATGATCGAATCTGTACCAGACCTGTTTTGTTGATGGCTTGTAACTATGCAGCCCCTCAAGGCCTTAACTTGTCGAAGGCCGCCATTCCCTTCGACAGGCTCAGGGAACGGCTAAATAGGTCGATGGCTTCTCTCTACTGGAGAGCATAAAAGTATCTCAATATTTTGTATTGTCACAGCACCCTCTGTGTCAATGTTCTCGGCATGGGCAGATCAAAAAGACCGACGCAGCAGTACGTCGGTCTTTTTGATCTGGTTATGAATTTGTGTAACTATTCAGCCGTCCCCTGAGCCTATCGAAGAGACGGCCAAATAGTTACGAATTTATAACGGATTTAGTTAATATGCGATTTTAGTTCAGCCATAAGCTGTGGCTTGGGGCGGAAGCCCGTAATTCGGGTCACCAATTCGCCATCTTTGAACAGAAGGAGAGCGGGAATGCCCATAATTCCATAGGCCATCATGGTGCTCTGCTCTTCGTCGACGTTGATTTTGCCGATGGTCAACTTCCCATTCAACTCAGTGGCAATCTCATCCAGCACGGGGGCGATCATTTTACAAGGTCCGCACCATTCCGCCCAAAAATCGACCAGCACAGGCGTCTCCGAGTTGATCACCTGTTCTTCGAAGGTGGCATCCGTAATTGTGATTGCATTACCCATTATTGTGTACTCTCCTTAATATTTTATCAAATCAATTTGAATCGTCGATACTGCGTTTAAGCTGTAAACTAGATTTTTGAACGTGACTTGGCCCTAATGTAAACCGCTGTTTTTCATTCAGGGCTACGTAGAATTGTGGCGGCTGTTTGGCATAAGTCATACTTTTCTCAGGCGAAAAAGCTCTATCTATTATACTCAATATACACTGTAATTGAAAACACACTGTTTCTCCCGTGAGATTTTGTATGCTAGCCATCAACACGTGCTCAGTTTACCCCTGAACACAAATTTTCCGCCGTAATCTGCACTACAAAAAATGTAGTACACTTATCCCCGACACGCCTTATATTGAGCCAGCGATCCGCTTGAGAATTATTTTGGATAGTACTATAATACATTCTTAGAAAACTTACGCAGCGCCTCAAAGCCGCTAGGAACATTATGCTCACACTTTCGCTTCTTTTGTGGCTCTGAGAGTGCGTAAGCATAACTTCAACGGCCTTGGTATTTATTGTGTAACTATTCAGCCGTAGTTTGAGCATATCGAGGGCGGGGTGGGCTTGGACAAGCTCAGCCATCGAAAGCCTGAATGGTTACTTTATTGCAAAGGCGCAATTGTACATAAAGGAGCAAATTGTGAACAATTCACTTAATCGATTACAGCAGCTCAACCAAGCTGGCCAAAGCATCTGGTTCGACTATATTGAACGCAGCATGGTGCAGTCGGGCGAGCTGGCACAGCTCATGGCCGATGGCGTAACGGGTGTCACGTCGAACCCAACAATTTTCCAGCAGGCCATCACGGGAAGCGACGCTTACACCGCGGATGTGCAACGCCTGGCCGCGATGGAGAAAGACGCCAAAGCCATTTTTGAAACGTTGGCCGTAGCCGATATTCAGGCCGCTGCCGACGTGCTGCACCCCGTATATGTGCAGACTCAAAGCACAGATGGTTTTGTTAGCATTGAAGTGGCGCCCGACTTGGCGGACGACACGCAAGCCACCATTGCCGAAGGGCGTCGTCTGTGGCACGCGGTCAATCGTCCCAATTTGATGATTAAGGTACCGGCCACAAAAGCCGGACTGGGCGCTATCGAACAGCTCATCAGCGAAGGCATCAACGTCAATGTCACGCTTATTTTCAGCCTGGAACGCTACGCGGCTGTCAAAGAGGCATATATGCGCGGGTTGGAAAAGCGGCTGGCCGCAGGCGAAGCGATTGCGCAGGCAGCATCGGTGGCCAGCTTCTTCGTAAGCCGTGTCGACGCCAAAATTGACGCTCTGTTGGAAAAGATTGCGGCCAACAATGCGGCCTCGGCCACGCAAGCCAAGGCGCTGTTAGGCAAAGCTGCCATTGCCAATGCCAAATTGGCTTATGCCCAGTTCCAGGCCAAATTCGGCATCACCGAGCCAAGCGAACGTTGGCAAAAGCTAGCCGACGCCGGCGCACAAGTGCAGCGTCCGCTGTGGGCCAGCACCAGCACCAAGAATCCGGCCTATCCCGACGTGCTCTATGTGGATACGCTGATCGGTCCCCATACCGTCAACACCATGCCGCCCGCCACGGTGGAAGCCTTCAAAGATCATGGGACCATCGCGCGTACGGTGGACCAGAATGTGTCGCAGGCGGAAACCGAAATGGCGCAACTGGCGCAGGTGGGCATTAACATGGCCCAAGTAACCGAAGAATTGGAACGCGAAGGCGTGCAGAAATTCGCCGATTCATACCACCAGCTCCTGAGCGCCATTGAGACTCAACGAGCAGAATTGATGCCCGCAGATTAATTTCTACTTTACGTCCGCAAAAACAAACCCGGAATCCTTTGGAGATTCCGGATTTGTTTTTACTCCACCACCTGAAATCCTAATGAACCCACACAGGATTCACAAGAAGGGTAAAATCATTGTTGGGCAGTCAGTTCATTCTCACTTCGAGGGGGAGTGACTGTTTCGGCGCAAAAATTCGGCAAATTCGGCCGGATTTAGCGCCTTCTTGGCGCTGTGCGCTGGCGGGGCCCCACCCGGCGGGTGCTGGGGTGATGTGTCAAGCGGCTGTTCGATCGCCAAATCGGTAGCGCTCTCATCGAAACGCAATAGCTCCGCCAGATTAGGGGCAGAACGATTTGCCACGTGCTGAACGGTCGGCTCCAGCAATTCCGCCACGGCTTCTAAAAAAAGGTGCGCCGGCGCGGCCCCGGCCGGCAAGTTGACAATGAGCGTGCGGCCGCGAATGCCGGCGATGCCTCGATCTAAATAAGCTAGCAGCGTCTCCTGGCTGGCGAATTGGCGCATGGCTTCGGAAAAACCGGGTAATTGACGCTCAATCACGGCGCCCGTGGCCTCTGGTGTAATTTCTGCCGCTGCCGATCCCGCGGCCGGCATGGTCCCCCCAATGGTCAAAATTAGATCAAGTTCCTCCTCATCGCACCAGCGGCGCAACACTTCTTCCAACCAATATCGTTGATTACCCGCACTTTCCGTGCGCACAACATGCAATTCCGAGCTTGTCGCCTGCAAAAGGTCGCGCACCGCCGAAATGGCCTGGTCATCATATTGTGGAATGGATAGGATGGCAGCCCGGATGATCATTGGACACTTGGTCTCCAGCATACGAGGCAGGGGAACTATTCAGCCGTCTCCTGAGCTTGTTGAAGGGGATCCGGCCTTCGACAAGCGCTAGCCCCGAGCGGCTGAGTAGGTAACAATGGTACTGGCAATTTAGACAGCCCTTCACCGTGCAACTGTAAACTGCAAATAATATAAAACCGCTCCGCTCCAGCAATTCTACAACTGGAACAGAGCGGTTTTTGAATAAATACCATTTTGCGCAATTAGACTTAGCGCTTCGTGTACTGCTTGGCCTTACGGGCGCGCTTCAGGCCTGGCTTTTTGCGCTCCTTTGCACGCGCGTCTCGGGTCAGGAACCCCGCCGCCTTCAATACGGGGCGCAGATTCTCATCAGTTTCGCAAAGCGCACGCGAAATACCGTGTCGCACAGCGCCTGCCTGTCCGCCATCGCCACCACCGCGCACGTGGATGCTAACGTTATAACTGTTTTCCGTTCCCGTTATCACCAGCGGTTGCTTCAAAATCATGCGATCCAGCGCGCGGCCAAAATATTCTTCCATAGGCAGATCATTAACCACAATTTCACCTTCACCAGGATACAGACGAACACGGGCAGAGGCAGTCTTGCGCCGCCCGACGGTTTCAACATACTGGGCCATTCTTTCGCTCCCTATTGTGCTTGTCTATGGCAATTACAGTTCTAACGCTTGGGGCTGCTGCGCCACATGCGGATGTTCCGAGCCGGCATAAATCCGCAGCTTCTTCATCTGCGCGCGACCAAGCTTTGTTTTGGGCATCATCCCCTTGACTGCCTCAAAAATTACGCGGTCTGGAAAACGCTGCATCTGCTCGCGCATGGAACGACTACTCAGGCCGCCGGGATGGCGCGAATGGTGATGATAATAAACATCATCCATTTTATTGCCAGTCACCACAATGCGTTCACAGTTGGTCACAATGACAAAATCACCGCCATCCACATGTGGGCTAAAGGTCGGCTTGTGTTTGCCGCGCAACACCTTGGCAATTTCAGAAGCCAGCCGACCCAGCGTTTTGCCCGTGGCGTCTACAACCCACCAATCACGTGCGGCTTTTGCTTCTTCAGCGGTTGGGCTAAACGTTTTCACGCTACTCACTCCTCATTACAGAATCGCACATCAGACGAAATTGTGCAAACGCAATCATTTCCCTCTGTGCAAATCATTGGTTTGCACAATTTTCTTAGATGCGCATTACAGGATAATCTTTTCAGAAAAGTTCAGGATATTGCGGATAATTCACCGCTTCTAAGACCAGACCATTGGGCGGCGCCGGCGGCGCCGAGCGGCTGCGATCACAAGCTTGCAATGCGTACTGCACCTCTTCGGGCATCCACTCGCCACGTCCAACCTTGAGTAAAGCACCAACCAAGTTGCGCACCATATTGCGCAAAAACGCATTGGCTGTCACCGTAAAAGCCAAGTGCGACAAAGATGAGCCCATTGCCACAGACAACAAATCGCTTGTCACTTCCTGCCACTGGGCCTGCAACACAGTACGTCTTGTATTGTCACCTTGCGGCGGTTGTCCAAACGTCTGAAAGTCGTGCTGGCCTATGAGATAATGAGCCGCTCGCTGCATTGCGCCTGTGTCCAGCGGATAATTCTCATAATGCGCAAATCGCTCCAACAGCGGCATCCGCCTAATCGCTTGCCTAGTGCTGACCGCGCTCGGTGCATACACTGTGTAGCGATACGTACGACTACTAGCACTAAAGCGCGGATGAAACTGGAGGGGCGCTCGATTAGCCTTCAAAATCACAATGGTTGGCGGCAAATGCGCGTTCCAGGCTCGCTGCAAATCGTTTATACTGTGCCGCCAAGGCACTTGCGCGGCGACGACTTGGCCGCTGGCATGAACGCCAGCGTCCGTCCGCCCAGAGCCCACCACCCGCACATTGGCATTTGTAAAAGCCAGTAATGCGTCTTCTAATACACCCTGAATGGTGGGGACGCCCACTTGATACTGAAAGCCGTGAAAGTCCGCACCATCATAGGCAATTAGAGCGCAAATAGAGCAGACCGGACCCGCTGCAACCATGTAGATTACTCAGAATCTACAAGCTCCAATACAGCCATATCCGCGGCATCACCCTTCCGCTTGCCAATCTTGATCATACGGGTATAACCACCCTTACGATCAGCATAGCGCGGCGCCAGATCGTCAATCACTTTTTGCGCTACATCTTTATCATTTAGATAAGAAAGCAACTGACGATGCGCGTGCAGTTGGCTAATGTTGCCAGCAATACCGCGCTTTGCCTTAGTAATCAACTTTTCGGCATCAGAGCGTATGGCGCGCGCTTTGGCCTCAGTGGTCGTAATACGCTCATGCACAAACAGCTCTTTAATCAAATTTCGAAACAATGCCCGGCGATGATCGGTATCTCGGCCTAACACGCGGCCGGCAATTTGATGTCGCATTTTTTATTTCTCGCAAACTTAAATTATGTTGGGTATGCCATAAAGTACATTAAGCGTCTACTTCTTCCAACTCTTCATCATCTTCCTCGCCATCGCGGCTGGGATTCGACAAAGAATCTAAGAATGCGCTCAAATCAACACCGGGAACGTTGAGATAATTCTTCGCCTGCAGGCGCTCGACAAGTTCATCCAAAGACTTCTTGCCAAAATTGCGAATTGCAAGCATCTCTTCTTCGCCTTTTTCCATGCGGCGCAAAATCTCGCCCACTTTTGTTATGCCAGCCCGTTTGAGACAATTATACGCGCGTACAGTCAGTTCCAACTCCTCAATCGGTGCGTCATAAACTCGGCTGGGAATTCCCTCTTCCTTCACTTCCGGCTGTTCGACTTCGACGGTTTCGGCGCCCGCTAGCAACGTCAAATATTGCACAAGGATATTAGCAGATTTGCGTACAGAATCCTCGGGCGCAATAGTGCCGTCCGTCCACACTTCCAAGTTCAACTTGTCATAATCGGTCTGTTGCCCAATGCGGGTGCGTTCCACGCGGTAGGCAGCTTTTTTCACCGGGCTGAAAATCGCATCCACCGGAATTTCACCCAGTGGCAGCTTTGAGCGTTCCTCAGCAGGGCTATAACCCCGACCGACTTCCACAACCATCTCAATATCCAGGTCCACCTCGTTAGAATCAGCCGTCAACAGATATTGATCAGGGTTAACCACTTCAACTTCGGGGGGGCAAACCAGATCACCCGCCGTGACCGGTCCCTCCTGAGTGACTTCCACATGAATACGCACCGGCTCTTCGCTGGCGCACTTAAACCGAATTTGTTTCACGTTCAAAATGAGCTGCGTTGTGTCTTCACGAACGTGAGGAATCGGTGAAAATTCATGGTGAATCCCGCTAATGCGCAGAGAAGAAACGGCGGCTCCCATCAGACTGGACAATAAAACCCGGCGCAATGAGTTGCCGAGCGTAATGCCATAGCCGCTTTCCAGCGGACTTACCACAAAATGGCCGTAGTTTCGTGAACTTGCCTCGATTTCAATTTTTGGCAAAACCATGTTTAACAACGGCAATCCCTCCCTATTATAAGAACTGCATGTCAACCGATATGCAACTCATTGGGAAACTAGCAGAGTATTATCAAGATTGAACACACCACAATCACGTCAATTTGAAGTAGTCGCCAAGCTTGATAATTGCGGACTCAGCAAAATCCACAATAAGCCTTAAAGGCCAAAACATCAAACAAGATCAGCGGCTGTTGTAGTACTCTACAATAAGCTGTTCATTGAGCTGGATATCAATATCCTCACGGCTAGGTACAGCAAGCACAGAGCCGCGCATATCGGCAAAGTTCACATTCAGCCATTGAGGCGATCTTGTGCCACCCTGCATAAGCTGGGCGCGATCTTTGAAATACTCTGTCTTATTACTATTTGTGCGCACCGCAATTACATCCCCTACATTTACAATATAGGAGGGAATGTCTGTCTTGCGGCCATTTACTTCAAAATGCCCATGACGGACCAATTGACGAGCCTGCGCTCGGCTATCGGCAAAGCCCAAGCGGTACACGACGTTATCCAAACGACTTTCCAAAATAGAAAGCAGCGTGCTACCGGTCAAACCTTTGCGACGGCTTGCCTCTCTAAAATAACGGCGAAACTGTCGTTCCATAACGCCATAAATGCGGCGCGCCTTCTGCTTCTCACGCAGCTGCGTACCAAAATCAGACATCTTGCGGCGAAATGCAGCTTTGCGCCCATGATCACCCGGTGGAAATGAGCGTCTTTCAAGCGCGCATTTCGGCCCCAAGCATCGCTCTCCCTTTAGAAACAGCTTTTGCCCTTCTCGGCGGCACAGCTTACATACAGGGTCTGTATATCTGGCCATTGTCCCCCCAACTCATCAAAAAGTTCAATTAATTACTCTAAGCGCATTAACACCTACGACCTCGCGGCCAGTGATCAATGTAATGCACATTGTTCAATTTATTCAGCACTTGCGCCAAACCAGCGCCACGGTTAGGCAGGCATACTATGCGCCTATACGCGGCGGCGCTTCGGCGGCCGACACCCATTATGCGGCAATGGGGTAATGTCTGTAATCGACAAAACGGTGAGACCAGCCGCCTGGACCGATCGCACAGAACTCTCGCGGCCGGGGCCAGGGCCTTTGACAAAGACATGCACTTCGCGCATGTTAAAATCGCTCCGGGCGGCCGAAGCAGCGTTCTGCGCTGCGAGTTGGGCCGCAAATGGGGTAGACTTGCGGCTCCCCTTAAAACCGGCTGTGCCGCTGCTTGCCCAAGAGAGCGTATTGCCATCCAAATCGGTAATGGTAATAATTGTGTTATTAAAAGAAGCATGAATATGAACTTGCCCACGCGGCACGTTCTTCTTCTCGCGCCTGGTCTGTTTTCGATCTCGTCGTCGCTGCGGTCGAGCCATGATTTTCCCTCACCTGCAATTGAATAAAACCGACAAATTAGGATTACTTGCGAGCAGCACGCTTTTTACCGGCTACCGTTTTCTTAGAGCCACGCAAGGTACGCGCATTTGTACGCGTGCGCTGACCGCGCGAAGGCAAATTGCGACGGTGACGCAAGCCGCGATAAGTGCCAATTTCAATGAGCCGCTTGATGTTCATGCTCACTTCGCGGCGCAAATCGCCTTCCACTTTATGGTTGCGATCAATATACTCACGCAGCCGCGTTAATTGATTCTCATCTAGATCTTTGACCCGTGTATTAGGATCGATCTGCGTATTGGCCAAAATATCTTGGCTGGTTTTTCGCCCAATACCGTAAATGTATGTCAAAGAAATTTCAACGCGCTTTTCACGTGGAATATCCACACCAGCTATACGTGCCATGTTCGCCCCTCTTCCTGCTATCGGATATTACTTCTTACCCGTCACTGGTTCAATCAGCAAATCAATCTCTAAATCAACCCTGGCGTTGCTTATGCTTTGGGTTTGTACAAATTACGCGCACCACGCCACGCCGCTTAATTACTTTGCAATTTTCGCACATTTTCTTGACAGACGGTCGAACTTTCATATCCACCTCGTAAATTCTGCTCTATATGCTTTGCGCTATGTCATAACCGGCACTTCATAACCGGCACTTACGGCCCGACTGAATTCGCTCATTAATGGCCGATTTTCAGCTCAGCCACCGTAAAATATTACTCACCATCGAAAAGGCTATCCTCTTTTGGCGCAACTAAACAAGAATAGCACATCATCAGGGCAAAGTCAAAATCTTGGGACCAGAGTTCGTGATAGCAACGGTGTGTTCAAAATGGCAAGCCAGATTGTGATCCTTGCTGATCACAGTCCACTTATCACGCAATGTCTCGGTCTCCCAGGTCGACAACTGCACCATGGGCTCAATGGCTATTACCATGCCAGGTTGCAAAAGCAAATTGCCATCAGCATCTCCCCCCACATAGTTGAGCACTTGTGGCGGCTCATGCATCTCCCGGCCCACCCCGTGTCCGGTGTATTCGCGTACGATGTAGAGTCCATTGCCCTCAACATGATTCTGGATGGCTCGGCTTATATCTTTGACCTGGTTGCCAACAGTCGCAAATTGAATGCCTGCATACAGGCTCTCTTCGGTTACCTTCATCAACTTTTGCGCGTTATCATGGATCTGGCCAACTGCATAGCTCCATGCGCTGTCACCCACAAAACCTCGATGAAACACGCCAATATCGATGCTAATAATATCACCATCTCGTAGGCGCCGCTTTTTGTTTGGAATGCCATGCACAAGCTCTTCATTTATGCTGGCACAAATATTGGCAGGATAACCCTTATAGCCTAAAAAGCTCGAGGTCGCATTATACTTCTGCATCACGCCCAATGCGACCTGATCCAACTCCCAGGTGCTGACGCCGGGCTGCACAGCCTCCTTGAGTGCCTGATGCACACGCGCCACAATACGCCCAGCCTCACGCATGATCTGGATCTCTTGCGGGCTCTTCAAAATCGGGACAGACTGCGGCTGCGTTCGATTTGCCCGCGTGCGCCTCAACAACTTTCGTCCACTGCGTTTAAACATGATTTAGTGTCGTATTGATAAAATTATGATCTGACGAGAGACAACAATTCCTCATGCACTGCGGCTATTGGACGAGCCCCATCCAATTCGACCAATAATTTTTTGGCAAAATAGTAGCCGACTAAGGGTGCGGTTTGTTTGTAGTAAACATATAGCCGATTGCGTACCGTTTCCGCCTTGTCGTCATCACGCTGATACAGCGGCCCGCCATCATTATCACAAATATCGGCTTGCTTGGGCGGATTGAATTTTACATGGTATACGGCGCCACACGTCCGGCAACTACGCCGGCCCGTAATACGCTCAATCGCATCATCATCTTCAATGGAGACCAGCGGCGCCACGCTCACCCCGCCATAGGGGGCCGTCATCTTCGCAAAAGCTTCAGCCTGCACAAGATTACGTGGGAAACCATCCATAATGGCGCCACCATTACAATCCTCCTGTTGGAGACGATCCTCCACCATACGGATGGTCACCTCATCAGGAACAAGGTCACCTTTATCCATAAAGCTCTTGGCCAACAGCCCCAACTCAGTCTCATTTTTCAAATTATATCGAAAAATGTCGCCCGTCGAGATTTGAGGCAACCCCAATTTTTCTTGCAGCAGTTGTGCTTGGGTTCCTTTGCCTGCACCAGGTACACCGAGCAGCACAATATACGTACGGCTATTTACACTCATTACCGTGTGAATCCTTACCGTATGAAACCTTCATAATTGCGCATGAGCAACTGCGCTTCAATTTGCTTCATTGTGTCAAGCACCACACCCACCACAATCAGAAGACCCGTGCTGCTGATGATCAATGTTCGATAGTTAGAGGCAATCCCAGCACCGCCAAACAAACCATCCGCTATGACGCCCACGATATAAGGCAAGACAGCCACAAGTCCCAAAAATAGGGCGCCTACAAGCGTAATACGCGAGAGCACACCATTCAAATAGGATTCTGTACGTGGCCCTGGGCGAATACCGGGAATAAACCCACCCTGCTTCTGCAAAGTTTCCGGCAAATTTTGCTGCCGAAACATCACATCCGTATAAAAATAGGTAAAGGCTACTGTCAACAAGAAATAGAGAATCCAATACACAGGATTGGTTGGGCTCATCAAGTTAACAATTGTGGACGCCACCGAACCAATCCAACCGGGATTCGTCACAAAATAGGTAGCTAATGTACTCGGCAAAATCAGCAAACTATTGGCAAAAATCAAAGGGATCATGCCCGCGGTATTCACGCGCATTGGCACATATGTACTTTGTCCACCCACCATCATCAACCGGTTGCCGCGCATAGTGCGTACGCGCTTCCCATATTGGACGGGAATGCGCCGCTGCCCCTCATGCACCCAAACGATCAGCGCAATGGTTAAAATGGTAATCAAAGCAAATAGGCCAAGCATTACCAGATTTTGCGACAAACGCTGAATCTGCCCTGGCACCGAAGCCAAAATACCGGCAAAAATGATCAACGATACACCGTTGCCAATGCCCTGTTCGGTCAGCAACTGACCCAGCCAAACCGCAAACATGGTGCCCGCCGTCATCCCAATGATTAACGTGAGCGAGGTTAATAATGCGCTGCCCGTAAAGCCCCACTCAGTCAAAATACCAAACTGGCGATTTAACAACGTAGCCTGCGTTATTGCCTGTAGCGCCGCCAATGGAATCGTTAACCAATAAGTATACTGATTAATCTTCTGCCGGCCTTGCTCACCTTCTTTGCTCAACTCCTCCAAAGCAGGCACAATCGGCGTCAAAAGCTGCATAATAATGGAGGATGTAATATATGGATATACACCCAAAGCCATTACGCCCATCTGCGCCAGCCCACCACCGCTGAAAAAGTTAAGAAAACTTAGAAAAACATTTTCATCATTAGAATTAAAAATGTTGGCCAGCGCAGCCCTATCCACACCAGGCAGCGGAATATTAGCGGCAAATCGATAAAGGATCAAAATGCCAAACGTGATCAACAATTTTTGGCGCAGGTCGGGCAGACGGAATGCATTTCGTACAGCTTCAATCATGGAGAATATCCCCTATGAAATAAACGAACAGCACATAAGGGGCGTCTTATCTCACGAGGGCCGTAAGAACAATCGCACCTAAATAGCAAATTCGCACAAAATAACCTTATGAACGAGGCAATCGTTTATTAACCTCGTAGGGCAAAATCTCAACCGTGCCGCCAGCAGCTTCAATCTTCTGCTGGGCGCCAGCGCTAATCCGATGCGTCTTCACGTGCAAAGGCTTATCAATATCGCCCCGTCCCAAGACAACCAACGGATCAACCGGCCGGCCTAACAGGCCCACACCATGCAGCGCTTCCGGCGATACGTCTGCCCCGGACTCAAAGCGCTCCGCCAATACATCCACATTCACGGCGGAATAGTGTACCTTGAACCGATTATTAAAACCACGCAATTTGGGCAACCGCTTCACCAATGGAAGCTGACCACCCTCAAAAACCACGCGTAAGCTACCGCCCGTGCGTGACTTTTGCCCCTTTGTGCCGCGCGTACTGGTTTTGCCCTTGCCAGAACCAGTACCACGACCTACTCGCTTGCGCTTCTTTGTGGACCCTTCTGAGGGACGCAGGTCATGCAATTTCATCGTTAATTTCCTTCTTCAACTTCAACCAAATGTGAAACTTTATTAATCATGCCGCGTATCACCGGCGTATCTTCTTTCTCAACAGTCTGCCGAATTTTGCGCAGCCCAAGCGCCCGCACTGTATCTTTCTGGGATTGATGATAGCCAATCGGGCTGTTCACCAACGTTACCAGCAGCTTTTTCTCAGCCATATACTTCCCCCTTGTGCCAGAACGGCGCAATGCGCTTTGGATCCACGCCGCGTCGCTTTGCTTCCTGCTGAAAATCTTGCAGCTCTTGCAGACCGGCAAATGTAGCTTGAACCACATTGAGGATATTGTCGCTGCCTAACGACTTGCTCAAAATATCCTTGACGCCGCACGCTTCCACCACAGCGCGTACACCGCCGCCCGCAATAACACCCGTTCCGGGGCTCGCCGGCTTGAGCAAAACTTTGCCCGCGCCAAACTTCGCTTCAATCGGGTGGGGGATGGTCGTCCCCAAAAGCGGGATGGAGATCATCGTCTTACGCGCCTGTTCCGAAGCTTTGCGAATTGCATCGGGCACCTCGCGCGCCTTCCCCACACCAATACCGACAGAGCCTTTTTGATCACCGACCACCACAACGGCGCGAAATGCAAAGCGGCGTCCACCCTTTACAACCTTGGCTGTGCGCGCAATATGCACTACACGCTCATCAAGCTCTTCTCGTTCTTCTTTTTCTTTCTCTCGTCGTCTTTCCCGTCGTGCCATTATTGTTCTCCAACTACCAGGCTAGGCCCTGTCTAAGATTGACTATGTGCTCAAGCACACATGGTTTTCAACATTGCGCGGCAAATCCTAAAATGCCAAACCACCTTCGCGGCTGCCCTCGGCCAGCGCCTTCACGCGGCCGTGGTATGGATACCCACCGCGATCAAAGACGACTGTCTCTATCCCATTGGCCTTGGCCCGCTCTGCAATGGCAATACCCACCAGCTTGGCCTGCTCCTGCGGACTTTTATCCACCAGTTCAGCCTTCAGGGATTTGTCAATGGTCGAAGCAGATGCCAACGTGCGGCCAGCCTCATCATCAATGATCTGTGCGTAAATATGCTCCAGGCTGCGAAACACGTTGAGTCGCGGCCGTGCATTGGTGCCGGTTATCTTCTTGCGCACGCGATCGTGTCTGCGTTTTCGCCCAACAGAGCGACTTTCCTTAGCCATTTGTCCACGTCCTCACATTTTCAACACACTTTAACGATGTTGGCGATTTCAACAACGGCGTAGCATATAGAACCGCCTTTATCACCCACCATTACAAGCGACTAATTTCAAAATATACTCGCGGTTGGCACAGATGAAAAGGATTACACCTAATTTTAGCCGGGTGCTCGATTTTCATCTATGACAGAGCCAAGTATAGTTATGCCTTGCCAGCCTTACCAGCTTTACTGCGTACATATTCGCCATCATAGCGAATACCTTTGCCCTTATAGGGTTCCGGCGGGCGCGTCTTGCGAATCACAGCCGCCAGTTCACCCACTTCGCATTTATCAATGCCGCGAATTTCAAAAGAGCGACCATCTTTCGCCACTTCAAAGCTAATATCCTTACTGGGTGGGGTAAATTCAACAGGGTGGCTTTTGCCCACCTGCAATACCAGTTTATTGCCCTGCTGCTCAGCGCGATAGCCCGTACCGCGCACTTCAAGCCGCCGCGAAAAACCTTGGGTAACACCCACCACCATATTGTTGATCAATGCACGCGCCAATCCGTGCTGCGAACGGTGATGCCGCGAATCGGTAGGACGCTTAACAATCAAATGCCCATTTTCCTGCTCGACGGTCAAATCCGGGCTAATCTGCTCACTCAGCGTACCTTTAGGGCCAGTCACCGTCACCTTATTGCCCTTATCCACATCAATTTTCACATTCGAACCAATCACAATTGGTTGTCGTCCAACACGTGACATCTTTCCACTCCCTCCATGGTTAACGATAAGCACCGCCCCGTCTACCAAACGTTGCAGATGACCTCTCCACCGACTTTAGCACGACGCGCTCTGTGTCCTGTCATTAATCCACGCGGGGTCGACAAAATGTTGATCCCAAGACCACTACGCACCCAGGGAATATCACGGTAGCTCACATAGCTGCGCAGCCCGGGCTTGCTGACCCTTTCCAACCCCGTAATAACTGACTTGCCTTTGCCCGTATACTTCAGCGCAATCACCAGCTTAGGCTGCGGTTTTTCGTCGGTCACCGCATAATTGGCAATGAAGCCTTCTTCACGCAAAATCTTGGCAATCGCCACTTTAATCTTAGAACTTGGAATAATTACTTGCCGATGGTGCACCATACTGGCATTGCGAATGCGCGTAAGCATATCGGCAATTGGATCACTGACCATAACTTTCTCCTTATTTGGATCGATCCGCAAACCTATTTTGCAGTACGACCATGAGTCAGGCTACTCTTGCAATTTGCGCAAAACGCATACGCAATGCATGGCGCAATTGTAGTTAGCAACCAGCCATATCAATGGCAAAACCAAATTGGCAGTTGCGTGAACACATGTCGCGTTAGCCTAATCGACAAATATTTCACCGCAACTATACTTGGCTCTGTCATAGATGAAAATCGACTACTCGACTAAAATTTAGACGTAACCCTATTCATCTATGCCAACCGCAACATATCAACTAAAACTACCAGCTAGACTTAACCACACCGGGCAAATTGCCACGCAATGCTTCCTGGCGGAAGCAGATGCGGCACAACCCAAAACGGCGCATGTATCCACGCGGGCGGCCACATTTACTGCACCGATTACGCACCTGCACCGGGTATTTTCGCCGCGATTCACGTATAACGATTGATGTCTTTGCCACGTTTTATCCCCTCTATACTTCACGCTCTAACTAACCATCTGTCTACAAACCAGAATTATATTTTTGATCCAGATAGCTTAGCGCCTAAACGGCATACGCATCAGCGACAACAAGCGACGCGCCTCTTCGTCTGTTTGCGCTGTGGTCACAATAGTCACTTCAAGCCCGCGGATCTTGTCCACATTATCATAATCAATCTCGGGGAACACAAGCTGTTCTCTGAGGCCAATGCTATAATTGCCGCGGCCGTCAAACGAATCGGGGGAGATGCCCTGAAAGTCTCGCTGACGGGGCAAAACCACGTTGATCAGCCGATCCAAAAAATCCCACATGCGGCGACCACGCAGCGTCACCATCACGCCAATGGGCATGCCTTCGCGCAACTTATAGGTTGCAATCGACTTACGGGCTTTCGTCACCACCGGTTTCTGCCCAGTAATGATGGCCAAATCCTGCGAAGCAGACTCAATAGCTTTGCTATTCTGCAGCGCCTCTCCCAGGCCAATATTGACCGAGATCTTGGTAATTCTTGGCGCCTGCATAACATTTGTATACCCAAATTCCTTCACCAAGGCAGGCAGCAGTTCTTCCTGATATTGGCTCTTTAACCGGGGAACAGGCCCCTTTCCATTCTCACTCATTTTTCTCTCCTTGCCCGCAAACGCCGACGCGTCCGGCATCAGGTCAGGCAACAGGTTATACTTACTAATAGATACTTAATTGGCTACAACGGCTGTTTTGTGCGACGGTCGATGCGCGATTTGTCGCCATTGGTGGCGACTTCATAGCCCGCGCGCGTTGGTTCACCGTCAGTGCCAACCAACATCACGTTGCTAATGTGCAAAGGCGCCTCGCGCTCAATGCGGCCAGTTTGGGTATTGACGCGACCGGTAGCTCTCTGGTGTTTAATAATCAGATTGGCCCCCGAGACGATCACATAAACTCGATTTGGATCGTACGACCCATCCTTGTTTTTTTTGCGGATCACCCGCTGCACTTCGCCCTGATGCCCCTTATCGTTACCGGCAATCACCTCTACGGTATCGCCCTTACGAATTTTCACTTTCATGGCAGATTACTCCTGTTAAGACCCGGAATTACAACACTTCTGGCGCAAGAGAGACAATACGCATGAACCCACCCTCGCGCAATTCGCGCGCCACAGGCCCAAAAATACGCGTCCCGCGGGGATTCTTGTTATCATCAATAATGACAGCCGCATTTTCATCAAAGCGAATATAACTACCATCCGGCCGGCGAATCACGCGGCGCGTGCGCACAATTACAGCGCGCACCACATCACCTTTTTTCACCGTTCCGTTTGGCGCCGCGCTCTTTACGGTCGCAACAATTTCATCACCCACCGCCGCATAGCGACGGGTGCTTCCCCCCTTAACCCGGATAGTCAATAACTCTTTGGCTCCGGTATTATCTGCAACTTTCAGCCTGCTCTCTTGCTGAATCATGGTCTACTCCTGGGCGACATATAAAATTGTCCTCACCCGACAAAAGAACACACTACTCAAAACATTGAACGATTAAAAAATTATAATTGTGTTCACTTTCTCACAGCGAGGCCAATAATTTAAACAATTTCAGATTGTTCTAAAATTTCTTCCACAAAAAATTTCTTATCTTTACTCATTGGACGGCACTCGCGAATACGCACCACATCGCCCATCTTGGCAGCATTATTTTCATTGTGCGCCTTATATTTACGATTCAAGCGAATCACTTTGCCGTACAATGGATGTTGCGTAACGCGCTGCACGGAAACGACCACCGTCTTATCCATTTTGTCGCTGATGACAGTGCCAACCAACATTCTACGTTGCTCGCGCATAATTTCTCCTTAATTGTCCTGTTCGGCGAGCTCGCGCTCACGCAAAACGGTCTTGATGCGCGCAATATCTCTACGCACCAATCCCATCCGCGCCGTATTTGTCAGCTTTCCAGAAGCTCTCTGGAAGCGCAAATTAAAAATCTCTTGATACGAATCATCTAACCGGTTTGCCAACTCGGCATTGGTCATAGATCGAATTTCGCTAGCCTTCATAATCCTTATCTCCTCGCGGCCTCTGCACCAGCTCGCAGCCTTATGCGGCGTGATCTTCACGCGCCACAAATTGAGTGCGCATAGGCAGTTTGTGGGCGGCCAAACGCATTGCCTCGCGCGCCAGATCTTCCCGAACGCCGGCAATCTCAAACAGGACTTTGCCAGGTCGCACCGCCGCGATCCAGTGTTCTACATTGCCTTTACCGGAACCCATGCGGGTCTCCGCAGCCCGTTTTGTAAACGGTTTATCTGGGAATACGCGAATCCACACCTTACCACCACGGCGAATGTAGCGCATAATGGCGCGACGAGCCGCCTCAATCTGACGGCTGGTTAGGTAGTGGGACTCCACAGCCTGCAAACCATATGTCCCAAACGAAATATCATTGCCGCGTTGGGCCATGCCACGCAACCGCCCACGCTGCTTCTTGCGATATTTGACGCGCTTCGGCATTAACATAATCGGTCTCTCCTATCCTAAATTCTTTTCGCCAATATGATATGAGCACCGCAAAGCCATATTGGCCACGCAACCAAAGTTTAGTTTTTCACTTCGGTGGCCAGGCGAGACTGAAATTCAGCGCCCGGCATAACTTCGCCATGATAAATCCACACCTTGATACCAATAACGCCAAAGGTAGTATTCGCCTCGGCCGTATTATATTCAATATCAGCGCGCAAAGTATGGCGCGGAATCTGCCCATCGATCACTTTATCGACGCGGCCCATATCGCTGCCGCCCAACCGGCCCGAAACTGAAACCATAATCCCTTTGGCGCCAGCCCGCATCGTCTTTTGCACCGCCTGTTTCATAGCGCGCTTCCAGCTAATGCGGCGCTCCAACTGCTCCGCAATGCTTTCGGCCACCAGGCGCGGATCCAACTCAGGCTTGGTAATTTCGCGCACATCTATCTTGACCTTTTTCTGGGTCAATTCTTGCAGACGCGTACGCAATGCATTGACGCTGGCGCCTTTACGCCCAATAATAACGCCTGGCCTGGCCGTATCAATCACAACATGCACCTGATTTGGTTGACGTTCGATCTCAACGTTGCTAATTCCAGCTTTCGGCAGATCCTGATGCACCATAGTGCGAATCTGACGATCTTCACTCAGCTGTTCTACATAGGTTTTACCAGTGGCAAACCAGCGACTCTTATGTTCTTTGATAATGCCCAGACGAAAGCCCGTCGGATGTACTTTTCGACCCAAGTGATCCTCCCCTTACAAACTACAGTTGCTTGAAACAAACTAATCAGCGTTTACATCAATTTACAGTGCACCGCAACGGTGTTGGCGATACAGCCGTCGGTCTCGATTGCTGAATCCGGCCATGTCACTTACCATTGCGATCTACTGATTTAGTATTTTTCCTCTAAAATCACCGTAATGTGCGATGAGCGGCGAATCCACGGTTTAAAGCGGCCGCGCGCTCCAAAGCGACGCCAGCGGCGCGTGGGGGCATCGTCCGCCATAATGGTCGTGATGTACATGTCATCTTCATCCAGACCAAAATTTTCCGTGGCATTCGCCAATGCACTCTTGATGGTTTTGGCCACCACCTGCGCTGCGGATTGAGGCATAAATTGCAAAATATCCAACGCCTCTTTGGCCTGTCGCCCACGCATTTCATCCACTACCAGCCGCGCCTTTTGGGCGCTCACTCCGGTAAATTTGGTAACTGCTCGAACTTCCATTTTTCAGCCCTCGTTTTTTCAGTCATCTGCGCCTAGTGAACCCTGTGTCTAGATGTCTAGCGGGCGCGCGTGCTTTTTTCCGATTTTATATGGCCGCGGAAGAAGCGCGTGGGGGCAAATTCACCTAACTTATGGCCCACCATATTTTCGGTAATATAGATCGGCACATGCCGTCGCCCGTCGTGAATCGCCATAGTATGGCCCACAAACTGCGGAAAAATGGTTGACGCACGCGACCAAGTCCGAATCACCTTGCGTTCACCGCTGCGGTTCATCTCTTCAACTCTGCGCAGAAGCTTGGGCTGCACATATGGCCCTTTTTTCATCGAACGAGACATTGCTCTCTCCTCACCTTAAACAAACGTATACTAGCGGTTGTCATTAAGTAACATTTTCTACCCGAGTAAAAATGTTACTTAATGACAGAGCCAAGTATATAAACGTTCTGGCTTATTTACTACGCCGCACAATATTCTTATTCGTCCACTTATTGCGCCGCGTCTTTTTACCCAAAGCCGGCTTGCCCCACGGCGTCTTCGGCCCAGGCATACCAATGGGTGAGCGGCCTTCACCACCACCGTGCGGATGCGAAGCCGGATCCATGGCCACACCGCGCACCGATGGACGGATGCCCATCCAGCGCTTGCGCCCGGCCTTGCCCAGCGAAATATTCGCATGATCCGCATTGGAAACCTGACCAATCGTAGCCAGACAATTAATATCAATATAGCGCACCTCGCCGCTGGGCAAACGCACTTGCGACATCGCGCCTTCTTTGGCCACGAGCTGCGCGGCATTGCCAGCGCTGCGCACCAATTGTCCACCGCGGCCTGGATACAGCTCAATATTGTGGATCAGAGTACCCAACGGAATGTAACGAATCGGCAGCGCATTACCAGGTCGAATATCCGCATCCGGCCCCGAAGTAACCGTGTCGCCCACCTGAATGCCAGCCGGCGCCAATATATAGCGGCGGTCGCCATTTTCATACAAAACGAGCGCAATGCGCGCGCTGCGATTTGGATCATACTCAATGGAGTCAATTTTGCCCGCCACACCCCAATTGTCGCGCCGGAAATCGATAATCCGGTAGCGTCGCTTGTGGCCGCCGCCCCGATGGCGCACAGTCACCACGCCGCGATTGTTGCGGCCAGATTTGCTCTTTAATGGAGCCAGCAGCGAGCGTTCCGGCTTGGTGCGCGTAATATCATCAAAAGATGATACACTCATATTTCTACGCCCAGGTGATGTTGGGCGATATACTTTAATGGCCATTTAAATTTCTCCCTACCAGATTTATAGCTTAGCGCACCGAAATTTTAAACAACACCCTCAAACAATTGGATCGTGTTGCCAGGCGCCAATTGCACGATAGCCTTCTTCCACTTAGGCTTGCGCACGGCGACACCCTTGCGCGTGCGGCGCGTCTTGGCCGGCATTACAGAAATGTGGACAGCATCCACAGCCACATTAAATGCCGTCGCCACTGCATCGGCCACCAACATCTTATTGGCGCGCATATCAACTTCAAACGTATATTGATTATCTGCCGACGCCGCGCCCACAGATTTTTCCGTTACAACCGGTCGCTTGAGAACTTCATAAATATGCATGGTCTACTCCTCGCCCTCTTCGGCCTGCTCCGCACCGGCGCTCTCGTCGTCTGCCGCCGCATCGTCGGATACATAAGCGCTGCCTGTAGCCAACCAACCCTCAATGTGATCGACAGCAGCCTTATCCAACAAAACCGTGTCATAACCCAACAGGTCGCGGATGTTCAAATAACCTGCCAGCAACGTTTTTACATTGGACAAATTATTGGCGCTGCGCTGAACCGCCACATTCTTCTCAGGCAAAACCATCAACACAGAAGAGCCAGCCACGCCCAGAGCAGAAAGTGCTTCCGCCATGGCCTTTGTCTTCGGCGCATCCATTTGCAACTTATCCAATACAACAATCTGGCCAGCATCGGCCTTCACGCTCAAGGCGCTCCGCAAAGCGGCTTGGTTCATTTTCTTAGGTAAGGCCTTGGTGTATTTACGCGGCTGAGGGCCAAAAACAATACCGCCGCCTACCCAGTTGGGGGCGCGGGTGGAACCCTGACGCGCACGCCCCGTGCCTTTTTGACGCCACGGCTTGCGGCCACCACCGCTTACCTCGCTGCGCCCCTTGGTTTTATGCGTACCGAGGCGTGCGTTTGCCAGTTGGCGAATCAATGCCTGATGCATCAGCGGCTTATTCACAGGGGCGGCAAAAACACTTGCATTCAGTTCAAGTTCCCCCACTTGCTTCCCAGCCATATCTTTTATAGGGATAATCATAATTCTTTACTCCACATTTCTACTCAATACATCACGACGGTGATGATGATATAGATGAGAATTCTAGGACTTGGACTTCTTCTTTACGGCCTCGCGCACAAAGACCAGCCCACCCTTGGGACCGGGAATAGCGCCGCGCACCACCAGCAGATTGCGTTCAGCATCCACCAGGGCCACTTTCAAATTTTGAACTGTGACACGGGCATTTCCCATTTGGCCCGGAGCTTTCGAGCCAGGGAAGGTATGGCCGGGGGTTGTACCAGCGCCGCGCGAACCGGTTGCGCGATGCCGATCAGATTGGCCATGTGTTTTGGGACCGCCGCGGAAGTTGTGACGCTTTACCGCCCCGGCAAATCCTTTACCCTTGGAGACGCCGACCACATCAACAAAATCACCTTCTTGAAAAACATCGGCCTTGATTTCGTCTCCCAGCGTAAATTGCGGAGCTTCTTCAAAACGCAACTCGCGCAAACGGCGGACATTGGGTGTTTGCGCCTTGCTCAAATGGCCGCGTTCGCCCTTGGTTAGCTTGCGTTCTGGAACTTCTTCATAACCAATTTGGACGGCGCAATAGCCATCTGTTTCATCAGTTTTCACCTGCGTTACATAGCAGGGACCGGCTTCAATAACCGTAACCGGCACAACCGCGCCGCTCTCATCAAAGAGCTGGGTCATGCCCACCTTCTTACCTAATATTCCTCGCATGTTGTCCTCCCAGGACTGCCAGTTGATTGAACTTGACTTAGCAAGCCGATCAATCTACATCATCCTGCTGCGCTCGTTGGGCCACAAAGTGGCGCTCAAATCTTCTTTATCAAAGCGCAGAGATTTGCAGTATTCTGGATTAGCTAGAGCTTGATTTCAATATCAACACCCGCTGGCAAATTGAGTCGCGTTAAATTTTCAATCGTTTTACTACCGGGATCCACCACATCGATCAGGCGCTTGTGTGTGCGAATCTCAAACTGTTCGCGGCTATCCTTGTCAATGTAGGTGGAGCGCATGACCGTAAATTTCTCAATGCGGGTTGGCAGAGGGACAGGGCCAACCACCTGAGCGCCAGTACGTTCTGCAGCATCAACAATCTGCTGAACCGAGGCATCCAACACGCGGTGGTCATATGCCTTGAGCTTAATTCGTATGCGTTGCTTCGCCATCTGAACCGCCTTTTACGATTCGCCCTCATGGGCCTTTACGATGATAACTCTTCTCAGACAAGAAAATGGAGGGGAAAACGGGTTCCCCCCTCCACCTAAACCTACTTCAAGATATCGGTGATGACGCCAGCGCCAACGGTGCGGCCCCCTTCGCGGATGGCGAAGCGGCTACCGTTCTCCAACGCCACCGGCGCAATCAACACCACCTTCATGTTGACATTGTCGCCCGGCATCACCATCTCCACCCCTTCGGGCAGCGTGATGGCGCCGGTGATGTCCAGCGTGCGGATGTAGAACTGCGGACGATAGCCCTGGAAGAAGGGCGTGTGGCGACCACCTTCCTCCTTCTTCAGCACGTACACCT